>JAFIFZ010000027.1 GCA_020831775.1 Phycisphaerales bacterium | reverse complement strand
CTCGCAGGGCTGGTACGAGCCGAATCCCCAGTCCAAGAAGCCCTCGCCGAAGGAGGCCGTCCGATGAGCGACGGCCCGACCCGGTACTACCTCTACATCCCCGTCTGGGCGACGGGCACCCCGCCGCAGGGCGGCGGATCGCGCGGCCTTTCATCCGGGTCCGGCCCCGGTGGCGGCGGCGGGTCGTCGAGCGAGAGCTCAGAGTCGATTACCGAGTCGATGTCGAGCACCATGACCGACACGGCCTCCTTCTCGACGCCCAGTTGGATGATCTCCAGCGGCAGCTCGGGCGGCGGAACAACCCCGCCCGGCGGCGGCAGCAGCGGTGGGGGATCCCAGACCTCGACGCCCTCGGTCTCGATCTCCGACAGCACCTTCACCGACCCGACACCGAGCACGCCAAGCGCCTCGAGCGGCGGCACGACGGGCGGCACCACAGGCGCCACCGGATCCGGGTCATCGCAAGGCTCGCAGCCGGGCTCTGGCGGGACCGGCTCCAGCGGCGGCCCGCACTCCTCCGGCCATGGATCATCCGGTTCCTCGGGGCCGGTGTCTTCGGGAGCGTCTGGGTCGAGCGGCGGCCCCGCATCGAGCTCCGCCGGGGGGTCGTCGGGTTCGCCCGGGGCGACCTCCGGCTCGACCGGGCTCAGCGGCTCGACCAGCGGCTCATCGGAAAGCTCGTCGAGCGGGTCGTCCTCCTCGAGCTCGTCGTCGAGTTCGTCCTCCGGCTCATCGGCCACCTCCGGCGAGCCTCCCCTCAGCTCCACCAGCGAGAGCGGCGGCGAGCCGTCGGCCTCGACGGACGAAGAGACGGATGTTGACGATGACGAGGAGGAGGGGGAGTGATCGGAGTGAGGGCTGAGGTGGAGCAAGCGGTATTTCGAACCGATTCCTTGCGGCCGGGTGGTCGAGGGCGTTGGGTCCACAAGGACATGGCTGGCGCGACCGCCTCGGGGTCCGAGTCCGGGCCCGGCTCTGGCAGCAGCCCCGGCATCTCAGCGACCGGCCCCGGGACGGGCAACACCATGAGCGGGATCGTGACCTTCGGGACAGGCCCGGGGCAGTCTGTGAAACAGTGAGCAGGATCGAGGCGAGTGGTGTACCATTCAGGTCGTGAGGTTTATGGTCGCCATATTGGGCATGATCCTTTCCGTGTTGCTCGGTTCAGCAACCGGCTCGCTGCACCATGGGGATCGTGACCACCAAGTTGTTGTTCAAGCTCATGGACACTCCCACGCGGCGTCGCACCGGCATCACCACGCCCACACGCATGGGTGGACGACGGTTTCGTTCTGTTTCGGCTCTGCCTCTGCCGATCGCCCCGATGGCGATGACCAACATTGCTGCCACTGCCACGGACACCATCACGAGCACGAGGCAGATGAACCGGTCTTGCCAGGGCGGCAGCGCGATTCGGAGCCGACTCCGGCAGCCATCGCAGCCACGGACGATGCGCGGCGTTTGATCGCCGTTCCAAGAGAGCATCGCCAACTCTGGCCCTTTGCCAGAGCCCGACCCCCTGATCACCTCATCTGTCTCCGAACGGTTGTGTTGTTGACCTAGATCCGGCTGGTTCTCCAGCCGTGCTGTCGCATGCGCCCTCCCCTAAACGGAGTCGCTGCGAAGCGTGATCGGTCCGCACATCTTTCGGAGTGATTCCATTTGCTGAAGTATCCATCCCGGCCCGCCCTCATCGCTGCTCTCTCGGGTGCCGCGGTGATGCTCGCGGGCTGCCAGAGCTATCAACCCAAGCCGCTGGATCTTGAGGGCCATCGTGACAGTTGGCTGGCCCGAACGCCTGGTGATGAACCGGTCCGGGCGTTCGCTAAACGGCTGGCCCATTCTGGCGAGTCAAGTGGCTTCGACCTGTCCGACGGTCTGACCCTCGCCGAGGGTGAGATCGTTGCCCTCGTCTTCAATCCGGACCTGCGGCTCGCCCGGCTGCGGGTAGGGATGGCGGCGGCAACGGCCGAGCATGCCGGGCTGTGGGCCGACCCCCAGTTCGGGTTCGATTTTCTATCGCTGACCGAGAACGCGTCGAACCCGTTGGTGATTTCGCCCAGCCTGTCATTCACGATCCCGATCTCGGGACGGCTCGAAGCCGAGAAGGCGAGGGCCGATGCCTCGCTCGCGGCGGAACTGACCCGAGTCGCCGAGCAGGAATGGCAGACCCGCATCGAGGTCCGCAGGGCATGGCTGCGCTGGTCGGCCGCTCGGTTCAAGGCCGAACAGACCGAGCGGCTGCTCGACTCGATCGAATCGCTCGTCGCTTCCACCACCAGACTTGCCGAGGCGGGTGAGATCGTGCAGACCGAGGCAACACTGTTCACCATCGAGCAGGCGAGCCAGCGGCACGCCCTGCTTCGTTTTCGTGGTGAGGCGGCTGAAGCTGAGCAGAGGCTTCGGGCCCTGCTCGGGCTTGCCCCCGAAGCCCCGCTCGAACTCGTGCCCACGGTCGTCATTCATCCCGCTCCGGACGACCAGGCCGCCGACGCGATGGTGGAGCGAAGCCTGACCCTCGCCCGGCTCCGCGATGAGTATGAGGTCGCCGAGCAAACACTCCGACGAGAGGTCCGCAAGCAGTACCCCGACCTGACGATCGGCCCGGTCGCTAACTTTGACCGGGGTGATACGCTGCTCGGCTTCTCTCTCTCGGTGCCGATCCCCATCCTCAACGCCAACAAGCAAGGAATCGCCGAGGCCCACGCCGAGCGTGACTTGGCGCGGGCGGCGTTCGAGACAGCGTACGAGCGGCTTGCCGGATCACTCGCTGCGAGCCGGCTTCGGCTTGCGAATATCCGCGAGCAACGCGAGACCATCGAAACGGGCATAGCCCCGATGGTGGACCGCCAACTCGCCGACGCTCAGAACCTCCTCCAGATCGGCGAAGGCGGCACGCTTGTGCTGCTCGAAAGCCTGTCACGGGTTGGGCAGACGCGCATGGCCCTGATCGACGTACGACTCGACGAGTCGCTCACGCTGGCCGAGCTGTCCCTCCTCATTGGACCGCCCCTAACGGCGACCATCGCACCACCAAATCCACACAACCACGCTGAGGCCGATGCGGCGTCAGCGACACATGAGGGCGACGCCGCCCGCGAGGTGAATCCATGACATCCACGCACTATCGAATGTTCCGGATTCTGACCGTGCTCGCGACGCTTGCAATCGCTGGCTGCACCCGCGAGCGCGGAGAGGCTTCGGCTCCAGAGCAGGAAGAATCGGCCGCTGCGGCGACCAACCGGATTGACATCCCCGCCACCGTGCGGAAGAACCTCGGCATCACATTTGTCAAGGTCGAACGCCGGCGGGTGGAAAGCACCATCAGGGTGCCCGGAGCCTTTGAGCTTCAGCCGCTCGCCCGACACGAGTACCGTCTCAGTCTTCCGGGGACGGTTCAACTCGCGGTTGACCAATACCAGCGGATCGAGCCTGGGGACTTGCTGTACCGCTTCCGTTCACCGCAGTGGCCCGAACTGCAGCGTGAAATCATCGTGGGCGAGCAAGACATTCAATCGGCGATGGCAGATATAGAAGTCGCCCGAGCCCGCATCGATGAGGCGGACCGCCGACTCGTCATCATGCGGGAGCGGCTGTCATCTCTGACGAGTGCCGAGATCCGCAACGCTGACCTGGAAGGGCAGGCCGCTGAGATGGAGGCGAGCCTTCCCCGGCTGCGTGCGGAACTGAGGCAGGCCGAGACAAGGCTCGCCAACGGTGAACGGACGCGGGAGCATGCATTGCACCGGGCTTCGGTCGCCTCGGGGATTGCTGAGGAGGTTCTCTCCGCCGAGGTGCCGCATCAGGGGCGGACCGCACATGCCTACCGGACCATCGACTGGATCGAGGTTCGGGCGACCGAGCCCGGCGTTGTGGAAACACTCGCCCTTACTGATGGTTCATTCGCAGAGGCTCCCTCACTCGTGCTGTCCACTGTGGACCCCACCAAGGTGCGGTTCCGTGCGATGGCTCTCCAGTCCGACCTCGCGCGGCTGGGAGAGTCACCCGAGGGCCGCATCGTGCCCCCCTCGATCCCCGGCATCCCGCTGAGTGATGGTGTCGGTGCCTCAGTCTTGATCGGGCTCGAAGCACACCCCGAGCAACGGACCGTCACACTTTTGGCAACACCCATGGAGAATCGTGGATGGATGAGACCGGGGATCTCAGCGTTTCTGGAAGTCGTGACAGAATCCAGCGGTGGCTTTGCTTTAGCCATTCCTAGGGCCGCGATCGTCAAGGATGGCATCACGCATGTCTTTTTCCGGCGTGACCCGCAGGACCCCAACAAGGCGATCCGTGTCGAGGCTGACATGGGCGTAGACGACGGGCGTTGGGTGGCGATCAATAGCGGGCTCTCGCTCAACGACGAAGTGGTTCTTGACGGCGTCTACGAACTCAAGCTCGCGAGCGAGCAGGGCGGCGCGACGCAACGGGGCGGCCACTTCCACGCCGATGGCACCTTCCACAACAAGAACGAGTAAGGAGAAGCGACCGATGCTCAAAAGACTTATCCAGTTCTCGCTCGATCACGCCGCGCTCGTGCTGGTGCTCGCGGGCGTGCTGCTGGCCTTCGCGGCCTTCCGCATCCCCCAGACGCCTGTCGATGTCTTCCCCGAACTCAACGCCCCGACCGTGGTCATCATGACCGAGGCCCCGGGCCTCGCGGCCGACGAGGTCGAGCAGTATGTCACCTTCCCGATCGAAACATCGGTCAACGGCATCCCGGGCGTTCGGCGTGTACGAACGAGCAGCGCCATCGGCCTGTCGATCGCGTATGTCGAGTTCGACTGGGGCATGGATATTTACCGGGCGAGGCAGCTCGTCTCCGAGAGGCTGGACTCGGTGAGGGAGGAACTGCCTCCCGACGCCCACGCCGAGATGACCCCCATCACGAGTATCACCGGCGAGATTATGCTTTTGGCGGTGTCCTCGCCCACAGGAACGGTTCCACCGCTGGAACTCCGCGCCTACACCGAGTACGACCTGCGGAATAAACTGCTCGCGGTCCCGGGCGTTTCCCAGGTGTCCGTGATCGGCGGCGAACTGCCCGAGTACCAAGTGCTGGTCCGACAGGAGAATCTGCGACTCTACGACCTGACTGTCAACGATGTGATCGCGGCCGCAAATGAGGCCCACAGCACACTCAGCGCCGGCTACCTGCCCGATGAGAACAGCCTGGAACTACCCATCCGTCAGAGCGGCCGGGTCCGATCGGTAGCCGACATCGCGGGCACGGTGATCAAATACCACGACGGCGCTGCCGTAACGATCGGTCAGGTCGCCGATGTTCGCCTCGGCCCGGCACCGAAGCGGGGCACCGGTGCGGACGCGGGACTTCCCGCGGTCATCATGACCATCCAGAAAGCCCCCGGCACCAATACGCTCGTCCTGACCGACCAGATCGACGCCATGCTCGACGCTCTGGAACCGTCGCTGCCCGCCGGTGTGCAGGTGAATCGGCAGATCTTCCGCCAGGCCGACTTCATCAACTACTCGGTCAACAATGTCTTCCACGCGCTCCGCGATGCGGCCATCATCGTTGCGGTGATTCTGCTTCTGTTCCTGCTGAATCTACGCATGACGCTCATCACGCTTACGGCTTTGCCTCTATCGCTGGCGGTCGCCCTGCTCGTGCTTGATTGGATGGGCGAAACGATCAATGTGATGACACTCGGCGGGCTGGCGATTGCGGTGGGTAGCCTTGTTGACGATGCAATCATCGATGTGGAGAATGTCTTCCGACGCCTCAAGCAGAACGCCGCAAGAGCGGAGGGAGAACGGCAGCCCAGGCTCAAGGTCATCTTCGACGCTAGCAACGAGATCCGCCCGGCGATGGTTTTCGCGACCATCATCATCGCGCTGGTCTTCCTGCCGTTAATGTTCCTTGAGGGCATCGAGGGGCGGTTCTTCAGGCCGCTGGGCATTGCGTTCGTGGTCTCGATCGTGGCTTCACTGGTCGTTGCCCTCACGGTGACCCCAGCGATGTGCCGCTACATGCTGCACGCCAAGCCGGGCAAGGGCGAATCGAGGGACGCGTTTCTCGTGAGATTCTTGAAAAGGATATATGGGCCCAGCGTCCGCTTGGCGATCCGACTGCGGGTGATCGTCCTGTCACTCGCGGGTGTCGCAACGATTTTGGCTCTGTGGCTCACAACCACATTCGGTACATCATTCCTGCCGGAGTTCCAAGAGGGAACATTCACAGTGGGTCTGTTTGCTCCACCGGGCACATCACTCGTGGCGAGCGATCGCATGGCATCCGTGATCGAGAAACAGCTCCTCGATGTCGAAGGCGTGAAGAGTGTTACCCGCCGGACCGGCCGGGCCGAGCGGGACGAACACGCCGAGCCGGTGAGCAACTCCGAGATCGAGATCACGGTTCTGCCCGGCTACGACAATGTCGAGGTACGAGAACGCATCTCGGGAATCCTGGAGCAGGTTCCCGGAATCACAACCAATATCGGGCAGCCGATCGAGCACCGCCTGAGTCACATCCTCTCGGGCACGCCCGCGGCGATCGCGATCAATGTGTATGGTGATGACCTTGATGTCCTCCGTGCGATCGCCAAGGAGATCGAGGCTGCGCTCATGCCGCTCCCCGGAGCCCGCGACGTCGCGGCCAACCGTGAAGTCATGATCCAGTCCCTCCCTGTGGAGTACCAGCAGGCCGAACTGGCGGCCTACGGGCTGACACCCCGCTCGGCGGCAGAACAAGTCCGCAACGCCATCTTCGGCGTCAGGGTCGCCGAGGTGAACGAGGGTGTGCGTCGCTACTCGCTGGTGGTCCGCCTCCACGACGAGGAACGCGCCACCGTTCGAGATCTGAAGAATCTGGTTCTTCGCGGGCAAGGCGGGGCCTTGGTCCGCCTCGACGAGGTCGCGGTCATTGGACCCGAGATGGCCTCGAATCTGATAGTCAGGGAGAACGCCCAACGCAAGGCGGTTGTCTCGCTCAATGTCGCCGAAGGGTCGAACCTCGGGCATCTGGTCACGCAGGTCCGCGAGCGGGTTGATCCGATCGTCCAGCGGTACGGCTACACCGTGCAGTACGGCGGGCAGTTCGAGGCTCAGCAGTCGGCAAGCCGCACCATCGGGCTCTTCAGCGGGCTCGTGCTGCTGGTGATGGTCGTGCTGCTCAATCTCGCCATCGGATCCTTGCGGGTGTCGCTGCTCGTTCTGGTCAATCTGCCGCTGGCGCTCATCGGCGGCATCCTGGCGATCTTCCTTACCGAATCGCCCAAACCGTTCTCGAACGCGCTGGCCCTCTTCGGTGTCGGAGACTACACCGCCCCGGTGATCTCGATCGCCAGCCTGGTCGGATTCATCACGCTCTTCGGCATCGCGGTCCGCAACGGCATCCTGCTGGTCAACCACTACAAGCATCTGATGACCGAGGAGGGCGTGCCCATGTACGAGGCTATTGTGCAGGGCTCCATGGAGCGGCTCGTGCCGATCCTCATGACCGCCCTGACCGCCGCACTGGCCCTGATCCCGATCATCCTCAAGGGTGACAAGCCAGGCAACGAGATCCTTGCCCCCCTCTCGGTCGTCATCCTGGGCGGCCTTCTCACGTCGACATTTCTCAATCTGGTCGTTGTGCCCGCAGGGTACGCCGCGATCCACCGCCTCAAGATCCCGGCGCGCGCCGGGAAGGCATGATTACACATCATCGGTATGATTCCAGAAGGAGACCTCACCATGAAGATTACAAGTACGAACGCGTTCACGATCGCACTTCTCGCTGCTCTGGGCATGGCGCTCAGCGGGTGCGGCGATTCACAATCCGAGGACCACACAACCGACAGAGCAGGAACGCACACGCACACGCACACGGACGGTTCTGTCCATCGTGACCATGACGAGGGTGGTCAAATGGATCATGACGATCATGACCACGGCGACGAGGTGGCCCTCGACCCGATCACGATCGACGGGATGACCATTGAGCTCGCCCAAAGCCATGGCGTGGTCGCCCCCGGCAAAGAAGGCCACCTCGTGGTCAAACTTCCGTACAACGACAACGGAGCCACGGTCGTCCGCGCTTGGATCGGCACCGAAGACCGAACCCTCTCGTATGTCGGTCGTGGTGAGTATGCCGCTTCACACGACGACTACGACATCCACGCGATGGCCCCAGACCCACTTCCCGAGAACACCATGTGGTGGATCGAGATCGAGAAGCCCGACGGAACGAAAGTCGTCGGCTCGGCGAAGCCCATGATGGAGTGATGCCATCGATCGTCTATGCCGTTATGGTGTGGTATGCGCACGATCACCAGCATTTGCACAGCAAAAGCAGAGACCAGAGACCCTACGCATGGCGTGAGTATCGCTCGTTGATTGTGCCGTTCAAGGATGCGCCGACCTACGGACGATGCTTGTGCGTCCTCGGCCCCGATCAAAGTCCAGCCAGCACTCAGGCTGGACAGTCTTCCAAGCAGCGTTTATGGCGCGCCGTACGGGGACCGGGATGGGGTGATCAGCTACTGGTTCCCTATGCCATCGGGGGTCGGTGTGCCCGCCCGATCCATCAAGATTCAGAGACCGAGAGACCGCTGGGCGACGGGTCATCTGTGCTTTGAACTTGCCGACCAAGCGATCCGACTCGATCGAACAAAGCTTGAGAGCCCTGAAGACTGATCAGAGGCCAGCCAGCACTCGCAGCAGGGCTTGGGCGGGACCGGCTCCAGCGGCGGGCCGCACTCCTCCGGCCGTTGATCATCCGGTTCCTCACGACCCGCGTCCTCGGGGCCGTGTCTTCGGGTGCGTCGAGCGGCGGCCCGCATCGAGCTCCTCCGGGCCGTCGTCGGGTTCGCCCGGCGCGACCTCCGGCTCGACGGGTCTCAGTGGCTCGACCAGCGGCTCATCGGAAAGCTCGTCGAGCGGGTCGTCCTCCTCGAGCTCGTCGTCGAGTTCCTCCTCCGGCTCATCGGCCACCTCCGGCGAGCCTCCCCTCAGCTCAACCAGCGAGAGCGGCGGCGAGCCGTCGGCCTCGACGGACGAAGAGACGGAGGTTGTTGATGATGAAGAAGAGGACGGGGGAATGACAGGCCCGTGTGAGGAAAGAACTGGATGAGAGTCCATGAACAGTCGCCCAGCCATCCAGTCTGATCGGCTGTGCCTTTGCGCAGCGGCGGCATCGACGGGCTGAACGAGCACGAGACCAGGGCGAAGATCATCGACAACGCGTTCGGATTCGTGCAGGTCATGACAAGGTGCAACTTCAGGCGGATCCCGACCGTGACGCCGACACCCGTCGTCGCAGCAGGATCGAGTTACCGATCACCGACAGCGAGCTCGCAGTCATCGCGATCACGCCGATCATCGGGTGCAGCAGGCCGATCGCGGCGATCGGGATTGCAACGATGTTGTAGAACCAAGCCCAGAACAGGTTCTGCACGATCTTGCGGAAGGTTTCGCGGGAGAGCTCGATCGCTTCTACGACCTTGCTCAGTTCGCCTGTAACAAGCGTGATGTCGGCCGCCTCGATGGCGACATCGGCGCCGGCGCCGATCGCGATACCGACATTCGCCTGTTTGAGGGCCGGCGCGTCGTTGATGCCGTCGCCGACCATCGCCACAGTCTCGCCCGATTGACTCTGTAGTTCCCTCACGGCTTCGACTTTGCCCTCCGGCAGGACTCCTGCGCGGACATCTTCCGCGGGGATGCCGACCTGCTCTGCGATCGCCTTTGCCGTGCGCTCGTTGTCGCCGGTGATCATGATCGGATGCAACCCCATCTTTTTCAGTCGGGCGATGGCGTCTTTCGAGTCGTCCTTCACCGTGTCGGCCACGGCGATAACGCCGGCGGCACTCTCATCGACGAGCACGAGGAACGCAGTCTTGCCTTGCTCTTCGAGTTCGCGCAGCTTCGCCGCGACATGTTCGTATGAGATGTAGTTCTCATCTGCAAGCCGTGCCGTCCCGACGCGCACGGTGCGGCCGTCCACCCGACCCTGCACGCCACGGGCCGTGATCGACTTGAACTGTTCTACCTTCGGAACCTCTACATCCCGCTCCTTTGCGGCGTCGACCACCGCCCGGGCGATCGGATGCTCCGACCCCGCTTCAACCGACGCGGCCATCGCGAGCACTTCGCCCTCGTCGAATCCATCGGTCGCGTAGACATCCGTGAGCTTCGGCTCGCCCTTTGTGATCGTGCCGGTCTTGTCGAGCACGATGGTGCGGATGTCTTTCATGGTCTGTATCGCTTCGCCTGATCTCAGCAGGACGCCCCGCTCGGCGCCGATGCCAGATCCGACCATCAGCGCCGTCGGCGTCGCGAGCCCGAGGGCGCACGGACACGCGATCACGAGCACCGCGATGGCGGCCAGCAGGGCGAGCAAGATCGCCGGGAGTTCCGGGTTCACCCAAGGCAGGAAGGCGGCGCCCCAATGAAGAATCGGTCGGAGAGACTCAGCGAAGAACAGCCACGCAGTGAAACTCGCCAGTGCGATCAGCAGCACCGCCGGCACGAAGTAGCTCGTTACTCTGTCGGCGAAAGCCTGGATCGGCACCTTTGATCCCTGCGCTTCCTCAACCAGCTTGATGACTTGCGAAAGGAATGTATCGCGCCCGACGCGCGTCGCCTTGACCTTCAGCAGGCCCTCGCTGTTGATCGTCGCGCCGAACACCGTATCGCCCTTACCCTTCTCGACGGGCACGGACTCGCCGGTCGCGATCGACTCGTCCACATGGCTCGTGCCTTCAACGATCTCGCCATCGGTCGGGATCTTCTGGCCGGGCTTGACGATCATCACATCGCCCGGCTGCAGCTCATCGACAGAGACCTCCACCTCGTCGCCGTCACGCTCGACGACAGCCGTCTTTGCCCCCAGCGTCAGCAGCCGCTTGATCGCCTGCGACGCCCGGCCTTTGGATCGGTTTTCGAGGTAGCGGCCGATCAGGTGGAAGGTCATGATCGTCGCCGCCATCTCGATGAACGAGGTCATCGGAGTGAAGAAGCCCACTATTCCGATCAGATAGGGCGGCAACGAGCCCATGCTGATCAGCACATCCATGTTGGCGGTACGGTTCTTGAGCGATCGCCACGCCGAGACATGCGTGTCCCGGCCGGTGATGAAGACCACCGGGAAGGCGAGCACGGCGATGATCGCCAGATACCAGAGTCTGGGCATCTCGATCCAGAACATGTGGACCATCATGAGCACCATGATGACCGCGGTCGGGATCGCCGCGATGACGAACAGCCGCCTTGCTCGCTCCACATACTGTTCCTCGCGCGCCTCGTCGCCCTCGGCGTCGTCGGTTTCGCCCGCGATGTGGGTGACCTTGTACCCGCCTCGCTCGACGGCGGCCTTGATCTCGTCGGCGTCGGTCTCGTTGCCATCAAACCTGACGCGCACGCGATGCGACGAGATGTTCGTCGAGATCTCGCCGACGCCACCAACGCGTTCGATGGACTTGCGGACGAGACCGGCGCAATGGTCGCTGCCCATGCCGGGAACGGTCAGCCTCGCTTCCTCTTGAGCTTTGCCCGCGGATGGCGAGGCATCCGGGTCCGCCGAGGTGCCGGACTGTTTCTTTGCGTTGTCGCTCTGGCCGCCGCCTGCTTGTTCATCTGCCATCATCATGCTCTTTGCTCCGAAACTGGTGCTGTCGCAGCAATGTCGTCGCCGGCGGACAACCCCTGCATCACTGTAAACGAGGACGATGCGTCGTTGGTCATTGGTACATCCGCGATGTCGCGGTTCCCGAGACCGCTGCGAGCTTTACCGCCCGGCTTCGCGCGGTTCGTCCGCGTCCGGGATGAACCTGCCCTTTGCCTGCCACGCTTTGTCGATCTCGGCGATGAATCCCGAGGGCTCGGCCTTCGCCCTCGGCTCGCAGCCTGCGCAGCAGAATCGCAGCAGGCGTCCCGCGATGACCATCTCGGTGGGTTCGCCCATCGAGCCGAGCTTTGCGCCGGCGACGACGCAGGTGTCGAGCGGGTAGTCCCGGCGCTGCGCGTCGGCCGTCGCCTTGTCGAGCTTGTCGATGAACTTCTTCGGATCGGCTGTGAACTCTCGCTCGCAAGCCTGGCCGCACAGCCGGACGAGCCGGTTTCCGTACACGATGTTCTTGGCGGTGTCCTCGACGAGCGGCTCACCCGAGACGACGCAGACATCCATGGGGTAGTAGCGGAGCTGGTCCTCGATCATCGCCTCGTCGACCTTCTTCCACGAAGCGACGAGGTCGGCCTCGAACGCGTCGATGCAAGCCGCGCAGCAGAAGCGGACCTCGCGGCCGTCGTACTTCTTGACGACGGGGTCGCCCATCGACCCGAGTTTCTGGCCGGAGATGGGGCAGGTATCCAGCGGGTAGGGGTCGGTCCAGGCCTCAGCCCCTTCTTGGGCGGGGGGTTCACCGGCGTGGCCGGCGTGCTTCGTGCCGGACGCGTGGCCCGCCAGGGTCTCGGCGACGAACTCATCCTTCCGCGATTCGTCCCAAGCCAAGAAGGCCCGGCCGCAGCCGGGGCAGCAGAAGCCGATGGTCCTGCCCTTGTGCTCGGCCGTGCCGGCGGATGGGGCGATCGGCTCCTTGCTGACCGGGCACATTGTGTTGACGGGCTCGGCGGCGCGCAGCGCTTCCGATCCGGAGTTGTGGTGCCGATCCGCCGCCAGAGCGGCAGGGGCGGCGAGGCAGAGGCATGCGATCAATGTTGTGGGTCTCATTCGGGATCTCCTTGTGCCGGTGGCACATCGGGGTTTGACGCCGGGCGTGCGCGTGACAGACGGAATTTCCACTCCTGCGCCCAGCAGTACAGGATGGGAACGACGAACCATGTGATGGACGCGACGGCCATGCCGCCGAACGCGGGGATGGCCATGGGGACCATGATGTCCGAGCCGCGTCCGGTGCTGGTGAGCACCGGAAGGAGTGCAAGGATAGTGGTGGCGCTGGTCATGACGGCCGCCCGGATGCGGAGCCTGCCGCCCTCGACGACGGCCTTCCGTATCGCCTCGATCGAATCGGGCTTCTGCTCGTCCATCGACTGCTCGATGCGTGTGGCCATGATGACGCCGTCGTCGGTCGCGATGCCGAACAGCGCGAGAAAGCCGACCCATACCGCGACGCTCAGGTTGAACGGGCGGACCTGGAAGAGCTCGCGGAGGTCGGTTCCAAGCAGTGACGCATCCAGGAACCAAGGCTGCGCGTACAGCCACAGCATCAGGAATCCGCCGCCCCAGGCGACGAACACGCCGCTGAACACCATGAAAGCGACGCCGACCTTCCGGAACTTGAAGTAGAGCAGGAGAAAGATGATCGCCAGAGAGAGCGGGAGCACGATGCTCAGCCGTTCTGCAGCGCGAACCTGGTTCTCATACGAACCGGCGAACCCGTAGCTGACACCCGCGGGCACGGTCAGCTCGCCCGAATCGATCCTGCTCTGGATGAAGTCGCGGGCGTCCTCCACCGCGGTGACCTCGGCGAATCCCGGGCGTTTGTCGAAAAGCACATAGGCGACGAGGAAAGTGTTCTCGCTCCGGATCATCTGCGGGCCGCGACGGTAGACAATCTCGGCGAGTTCCCGCAGCGGCACCTGAGCGCCCGTCGGCGTCGGCACGAGGATGTCGCCCAATGTCTCGGGCTGGTCGCGGAGCTCCCGCAGGTAACGCACCCGGACCGGGTAGCGCTCCCGCCCCTCGACGGTCATGGTCAGGGGCTTGCCGCCGATGGCGACCTCGATGACCTCCTGCACATCGGCGATGCGCAGGCCGTAGCGGGCGATCCTCACGCGATCGATATCGATCTCCAGGTACGGCTTTCCCACGACCCGATCGGCGAAGACCGCCGCGGGCTGGACGCTCGGGACCTGCTTGAGCAGGCGTTCGAGCTCCAGGCCGAACGATTCGATCGATTCGAGATCGGGGCCGTAGACCTTGATGCCCATCGGCGCGCGGAAGCCCGTCTGCAGCATCACGATGCGGGTCTCGATCGGCTGGAGCTTGGGGGCGCTGGTCACGCCGGGCATTTGGGCGGCGGCGACGATCTCGTCCCAGATGTCCTGCGGCGACTTGATCTCCTCGCGCCACTGCCGATAGGGGCGGCCGTTCTCGTCGCGGATCAGCTCGCCCCGGTCGTCGCGGGCAAAGTCGTCGGCGGCCTCGTCAAAGCGGAAGTTGAGCCTGCGTCCCCGCTCGTCGGCGCGGTACTCGCTCCTGTACTGGATGACAGTCTCGACCATCGAGATCGGCGCGGGGTCGAGCGGGCTTTCGACGCGCCCGATCTTGCCGATGGCCATCTCGACCTCCGGCACGCTCATGATCCTTCGGTCGAGTTCCTTGAGAATGTCCGTCGCTTCTCCGATCGACGCGTGCGTCATGGTTGTCGGCATGTAGAGAAACGCGCCCTCGTCGAGCGAGGGCATGAACTCTCTGCCGAGGCCGGGGAAGGCGTGGGCGATGTCCACGACCGTGGTGTGGCGCCGGACCGGCTCGGGCAGCCACCCGAACACACGATCGAAGCCGAGCCAGGTCGTCGCGCCCAGCAGCACGACAAGCACGGCGGGCGAGAGGCCGATGGCCTTGTGACGCAGCGTCCAGGCCAACACATACGGGAAGGCCAGGCGCACGAGCCAGAACGCCAGCAGCACACCACCGACGATCGTGCCGATGAACACCGAGTTGCCGAGCAGGCCCGGCTCGGGGCCCAGAGGCTCCCACGCGCCGGCGAGGACGACGAGCACAACGAGAACGGCCACGAGGTTCGCCGACCATTGGAGGCTCCGGGCGGCAAGGGTCGGCAGAAACGGTCGGGCCAGGTAGAAGGCGCCGAAGGCCGCGAGAATCACACCGCCGAGCGGATGGACAAAGACCGCGATCGCAACGCCGGCGAGGGTCAGCAATGCCGCCGCCGCGCCACGGATCGCGCCGGCCCGCGGCCGCAGGCCCATCAGCACATGCGCCGCCGCGGGAAGAACGGTCAGCGCGAGGATGATCGATGCGATCAGCGCGAATGTCTTGGTGTACGCCAGCGGCCTGAACAGCTTGCCCGCGGCCGCCTCCATCGTGAACACGGGCAGGAAACTCACGACGGTGGTGGCGACCGCGGTCAGCACCGCGCCGCCGACCTCGCAGGTTGCGCGGTAGATGATCTCGATAGCCGGCTCTCGGCTCGTCTCGTCCGCCCTGGCTTCGTCGAGGCGCCGGAGGATGTTCTCGCTGAGCACGATGCCCATGTCCACGATCGTCCCGATCGCGATCGCGATGCCAGAGAGCGCCACGATGTTCGCATCGACCCGGAACAGCTTCATCCCGATGAAGGTCATCAGGACCGTGATCGGAAGCATGGCGCCGACAAGGAGACTGGTGCGCAGGTGCATGACCATGAGCACCACGACGATGATCGTGACGAGCACCTGCTGCGTGATCGCGGCGTTGAGGGTCTGCAGCGTCTCGCGGATGAGGCCTGTGCGGTCGTAGAAGGGCACGATGGTGACGCGGCTTTCGGTTCCGTCGGCCAGCACTTTCGACGGAAGTCCCGGCGAGATCTCCGCGATCCGGTCCGTGACGCGTTGGATCGTGGCCATCGGGTTCTCCCCGTAGCGCACGACAACGACCCCGCCGACGGCTTCCTCCCCCGCCTTGGTGAGCACGCCTCGCCGGAGCGCCGGCCCGATCGACACCTTTGCGATATCTCCGACCAGGATCGGTCGCCCATCGCGGACAGTGACAGCCGCTTGCTCCAGGTCTTCGACCGACTTGATGAAACCGAGCCCGCGCACGATGTATTCGACCCGATTCACCTCGATGGTCCGTGCGCCAACATCGAGGTTGCTCTGCCGCACCGCGTCGATGACTTGCGTCAGAGAGACATCCGCCGCACGCATCGCGTCGGGGTCGACATCGACCTGGTATTCCTTCACAAAGCCGCCGATCGAGGCGACCTCGGAAACTCCTTCGACGCTGGCGAGCCGGTAGCGGACGATGAAGTCCTGGATGGAACGCAGCTCGTGCGGATCCCACCCGCCCGTCGGGTTACCGTCGGGATCGCGTCCTTCGAGCGTGTACCAGAACACCTGTCCGAGCGCTGTTGCATCCGGGCCCAGCGCCGGCATCACGCCCTGAGGCAGCGTGCCGGCCGGCAGCGAGTTGAGCTTTTCCAAGACACGCGATCGCGACCAGTAGAACTCGACCTTCTCGTCGAAGATGATGTAGATGCTCGAAAACCCGAACACCGAATAGCTTCGGATGTCCTTCACGCCCGGTATGCCGAGCATGGCGACTGTCAGCGGGTAACTGATCTGGTCGTCGATGTCCTGCGGGCTCCGGCCCGGCCACTCGGTAAAGACGATCTGCTGGTTCTCGCCGATGTCGGGGATCGCATCGACGGGGACGGGGTCGCGCGGCAGGCCGCCCAGATCCCATTCGAACGGCGCGACGAGCACGCCCCAAAGCAGCGTGCCGGCGAGCAGGATCGCGACGACCAGCTTCTGCTCCAGGCAGAACCGGATCAGCGAGCTGAGCGGCCCGCGAGGTGTAGGCCTGGTTGTCGGCGTGCGGTCACTCATGGTCGTGCCCCCCGCCATGCCCCTCGGCCGCGCCGTTCACCCCTGCCTCGTCGAGCGGCTCGAAGGACTCGATGATCTCCCCGCACCGGAGCATGCTCTCGCCGAAGTACGGGTTGTTGATCTGCTCGCCGCGCTGGAGCCAGTCCGCGCCCTTGTCGTCGAACGCCATCGGGCAGTGGGCGACATGCCACTCGCGGCTCCCGTGGTGCCCGAAGCGACGCTGGAGACTGATGACCGCCTCGCTCATGCCCTCGAACCTCGCCCGGGCCTGTTCGATGTCCGTGATACCCGGCTCGATCCGAAGGCGGGCCGCCGCCCGACGCCACGCGCCGAGCGGTTCGCCGACCAGCCCGGCTTCCTCGACGAAGCCGAGCGCCGTCCGCAGGTCCGCAGCAGCCTGCGAAAAGCCGCCCAGGTCATCGGCGGCGAGCGCCTCCTGGGCGTCGAAGTACGCCGCGTAGACCGGCTTGAGCGCGAACACGAAACTGTCGGGAACACTGACTCGCTCGGGCGTGGGCGGCGTGCCGGCCATTCCGCCATGGCCAGCGTGCGGGTCACCCCCGCCCCCGCCGGGGGTCATCATGCTCGGTTTGGCTGCGATCTGCATCGCGCTGTCGACGCGGAACGCGCCGTTGACCACCACACGCTCGCCGCGGCTGAGCCCATCGCGGACGATGTAGAAGTCGCCCGCTCTCGGGCCGAGCACGACCGCCCGGCCCTCGTAGGTCGGCCTCTCGGTCTCGGGCGCCTCGATGTACACCACAGATCGCGTCCCCGTGAAGAGGACCGCCGTGCGGGGGATCACCAGAGGTTCCTCGACCGAGCCCGGGTCGCCGACGAGCCCGAGCGACTCGGCAGTCACCAGCTCCATCCCGCAGATGTCGCACTCTCCCGGGCCGTCCTTGACCACCGTGGGGTGCATCGGGCTGATCCAGCGGCCGGCGAGCTCGTCGCTGACAACCGCCCCGTCCTGCGCTACGCGCGTGCGGATCACCGCCGAGGCGAACATCCCGGGCTTCAGACGCCGGTCCGAGTTGTCCAAGGCGACCCGTACCGCGGCGGTTCTGGTCCTCTGGTCGACCCGGGGTTCGATGAACGAGATGCGCCCCTCGAACTCCTCGCCCGGACGCGCCTCGACCCGAAAGGCCACACGCTGCCCCCAACGAAGCAGCGGGAGCTGCGACTCGTACGCCTCCATATCAACCCACAGGCGCGAGAGATCGGCGACGGTTGCAATCGGCGCGCCGGTCCGGACATAATCGCCTTCGCGCACCGCGAGATCGGTGACGACACCCCCGATGGGCGCATGGATCGCGATCCGATCGGAGTCCAGGCGCCCCTGCTCGACCGCGTCGATCTGGTCCGCGGTCAGCCCGAACAGGCGCAGCTTCTCTCGCGCGGCCGTGAGCGTGTCGCGTGTCGCGGACCGCATGAGGTCGCTCCCCGAACCCAACCTGGCCTCGGCATCGCGGGCCTGGCGGAGCTCCTCGAACGCCGCGAGCAGTTCCGGGCTGTACACCTCGGCCATGTGGTCGCCGGCGGATACCGGCACGCCGACATAGTTGACGAACAGGCGCTCGATCCTCCCCGGGAAGTACGCCGTTAGCCGCGCGACCGAGGTCTCGTCATAAGTGACCTTGCCGTACAGACGCACCTCGGCGGTCGGGAAGAACCTCGCGACGGGCGCCGTCTCGATGCGGCTGAGCGCGGCCGCCGCCTCGCTCATGGTGACCCGGAGTTCGTTCCCCTCACCCCCTTCGTCCGTGACAGGGATGAGGTCCATGAAGCAGATCGGGCACTTCGCGTCCGGATCGGGCAGCCGCACCGACGGGTGCATCGAGCAGGTGTACATCTGCGGTTGGCCCGCCTCGCTCTCTTCGTGAACGTGGGCGTCGGAAGCTGTCTCGCTCGCGGGCTCCGGCGCGGGCCGACCGATCCGATACCCGATGATCAGCGCCGCGACGATGAGTACCAGAGCGATGCCTGCGGCGGTGTGTTTCCAAGCCCATGTGATTGCGGAGCGGATGCGTTGAAGGACGGTGTTCATGGCTGCACCTCGTCGGAAAGGTCGGGTTGCCAGTCGGGATCCGTTAGCTGTGTTGGAATAGGCTGTCCGACCAATCGGTGCAGGCGTGCGAGCGACTGCCCCCGATCGGCTCGGGCCCGTTCGGCAGCCAGCTCAAACTCCAGCAACGTGCGCTCGGTGTCGAGTAGATCCAAGAAACGAGTGTCTCCCGCCCGGAACCCAGCCAGCGAGGCCCGCAACGACTCCTGGGCCTTGGGTATCAGAGACTGCTCGTACAGGCGTACGCGTCGGTCGGCGTCGGTGTGCTCGAACCACGCTCTATGAATAGACGCGGACAGGCGGTTCGATTCGTTAGAGCGCTGACTGGAAACAGCGAGCCTACTCGTCAGGGCCTCCCGTACCCCCGCGTTGTACCGCTCCCGCCAGAGAGGGATGGTCATGCCGATGGTGACCATGACCGGATCCCCCGCGCCTGTTCTATTGACCACATGGCCCTCGTAGAACATGTAGTCGATGCCGGCGGAGAACTCCGGCAAGCCGCTCTTGCGGGCAGCCTTTGCAAGCAGTCTCTGTTCCTCCGCCCGTTCGTCAAGTGCGAGCAAAGTCGGATTCGCCCGTTGTGCCACGGCGATCACCGATGACACATCGCTGGCGATCCGTAGGCCGGGGAGTCGGCTGACCGGCCTGATCTCGGCCAACGATGCTCGGTTGAGCAACGCATTCAACTCGGCAACATAGACCGGACGCAGGGCAAGAAGCTCGGCACGCCGATCTTCCATCTGCCCGAGTTCAACCTGGACGCGAATCAGTTCCGGGTGTGAGCCCGTGCCTACGCGGTACCGGCTGCGAACCACCTCTTCGAATGACCGAATCAACTCAAGGTTCTCGCCTGTGATCCGGATCGCGGCATCAACATACGCGAGCTCGTGCAGGCTTATGAGAACCCGTTCAGCCACCGCCATCCTGACTGCCTCAAACTCACGCCATGCAGCCATCGCAGCGCTGGCAGCGGCATCTTCCCTGCTCCTGAGTGTCCCGGGCCATGGAAAAGACTGCATGATCCCTGCGGTGGCTTCGTCGTCCATGAAGCTGTAGCGAAGATTGGCGCGGGGATCAGGCAACGCGCTCGCCTGCGGCAGTCGCTCCCCCGCCGCTCGCCACCGCTGGTAGGCCGCCTCAACCTCGGGGCTGTTGTACAGCGCGTAACGGATGTAGTCGTCGGGCGAGGCACCGATGGAGAGCGCCGGCGCAACTGTCTTGCCGCTGTCGGAGGTATTGCGATAGGCGGACGGAGGGACCTGCTCGACGCCCCGCGGCAGCGTCTTGTCGAGCGAGCGGACGTCGGCATAGGTTCGGTCGAACGGGGATGAACACCCCGCGATCAGCCCCGCGGCGGCGCAGATCGCGCCCGCGGCAGTTCGCGATGTCATCGGTGACTCCTGGGCTTCTGATGGCTGAAGAGCGGCAAAAAGATCGGCGGGAGGGCGACCACAGCGGGCGCGTACCATCCCTCTCAATCTCGGGCTCTATGTTCGCCAGATGCCCAGGAGGGCCTGAATCTCGTTGTGGGTCAGGCCGGCGAGCAGGCTTGCCGGCACCGCCGAGCAGCGCGAAGGTTCATCCTCCGGCTCGACCATCGCCTCGACGACCACCGGCGGCCCCCGGATCGCCGTCGGCGCATCGCGATCGGTCTTCGGCAGCGGGGCGTCCGGGATGGGCAGCGGATCGGGAACCGGCGTGACACCGCATCGACACGGCCCATCACTCGTCGAGCAATAGCTTTCGGAGGGAGCAGGTGTGTCGCAGCAAGGGCGCTCTGCCATCTGAGGGGCGCAAGCGTCGTGGCCGCAGACCCCATGCTCGGGAACGACGCCCGGCGAGAACCGGATCAGTCCAGCAAAGGCGAGGAGCATGATGGCGAGAGTGCGGGTCACGTGGAAAAGGCTACTCCGACAGGAGGCATCTGACAAACGCCCTAAGCCCCCCCTTATTCCCATGGGCCTAACCAGCCCAGGGTGCCCGCTCAGCCGAGTATGGCTTGGGAGACGCTAGAGACAAAGCGGAGACCGAACGCACGGCAAACATGGTTGCGAGATGTCCACTTATCATTGGAGCTCTGAGCAATCCACCCATTTCTGAGCCGAAGCGCAACCTCCAGACGCCGCGGGTACACGGCGACCTGCGCTTGGTTTGTCACAACATTCTTTGAGTGTTCAAGTGAAGCCGACCGCGGCGGCGGGGCCGCCGCGTGGCCCCGGGGGCGGGGCCCCCACCCCCCCCACGTTGGTTACCCCCCCCAAAGTGAACCCGAACCCCCCACCCCAAGCCCCCCGGGGCCCCCGCGAGGAACCA
>JAFIFZ010000017.1 GCA_020831775.1 Phycisphaerales bacterium | reverse complement strand
GACGCCCGCCGGCAACTGGGGCCGGCGGGCGTCTGCGGTGGCTGGGTGAGAGCGGGTTAGATCTGGAAGCGGGCGACCATGTCGCGGAGCTCTTCTGCGTTGCGGCTGAGCTCGGTCGCGGCCTCGGCGGCCTGGGAGGCGCCGCGGAGGGCCTGCTCGGAAGCGTTGGAGACCTGCTCGACGCTTTCAGAGATCTGACCGCTGGCGGCGGCCTGTTGCTCTGCGGCGGCGGCGATGGTGGTGATGGCGCCCGCGACGGTGACGGAGCTGCTGACGATGTTGGTGAGGGAGCCGCCGGCCTGCTCGGCCTGGTTGACGCCCCTTCCGACCTGCTCCTTGCTGCGCTCCATCATCTCGACGGCACGCTCGGTCTCGGTCTGGATGGAGCTGATGGAGGTGGCGATCTCGTCGGTTGCGGCGGTGGTGCGGTCGGCGAGCTTGCGGACCTCGTCTGCGACGACGGCGAACCCTCGGCCGTGCTCGCCGGCGCGGGCGGCCTCGATGGCCGCGTTGAGGGCGAGGAGGTTGGTCTGATCGGCGATGTCGTTGATGACCGCGACGATCTGCCCGATGGCCTCGGCCTGCTTGCCCAGGCCCATGATGGCGCCGGCGGACTCGTTGACCTGCTCTGCGATCGAGCGGATCTCGGCGACGGTCGCCTCGACGACGGTACGGCCCTGCTCGGCGTGGTCGCCGGAGTTCTTGGCCTCGCCGGCGGCCTCGGAGGCCTTCTGGCTGACCTCGGTGATCGAGGCGCTGAGCTCCTCGACGGCGGCTGCGACCTGTGTCGCCTGCTGGTTCTGGGCCTCGACGGTGCTGGCCATCTCCTCGCTGGAGGCTGAGACCTCTGTGGAGGCGGAGGCGACCTGGTCGCTGGTGGCGCGGACTCGTCCGACGATGTCGCGGAGCGAGGCTGACATCTCGTTGAAGGCGCCGGTGAGCTGGCCGATCTCGTCCTGCGACTTGACGGGCAGGGGCTCGCCGGCGAGGTTGCCGTCGGCGACCTCCTTGACGCGGACGACGAGGAGGCTGACTGCCTTGATGAGGCTGGAGACGATGAGCCAGGCGATGAAGATGCCGGCGGTGATGCCGATGAGCGAGGTCGAGATCATCAGCATGCGTGCTGCGGCGTAGTTGGCGTCGCTGAGTTCTTTGTCCTCTGCCATGCCGGCGAGGCTCTGCTCTTCGATGGCCTCCATCTCGGCGGCCGCGGCCAGGAAGGCTTCGCGTCCCTCGTTGTTGGACCAGCGGCGGGCGAGGGTGTTGGACTGCTCGGTGGCGTATTCGCGGACGCGCTGGTGCACCTGCACGAAGTTGTTGAAGTAGTTGACGAAGCGGTCGAGCTCGGCGCGTCCTTCGGCCGTGGAGATGGCGCGGTACTCACGCTCGTTCTCGCGGATCCTGGCGATCAGCGCGTCGGACTCGACGGCGAATGCGGCCATCTCCTGCTCGGAGCTGGAAAGGATCATGTTCTTCTCGGCTCGGTGCAGTCTGAGAAGATCCTGGACGAGGCCCGCCGAGAGCAGGGTGCGCTGCGTGGCGAGCTCGATGTTCTCGAGCGACTTGCGGGTGACTTCGTCCGCGTCGCGGCTGAGCTCGGCGACCATGTTCTCGACACGATCGGCGTTGCGGTCGGACATGCCCTGAAGGAGATCGGAAGCGGCTGCGTAGTACCGTCCGCCGTCGGTGACCGAGAGCTGGAACGCGCGGGCGTCGGTGTTTCTGATGGTTGCCTCGGCGACGCGGGCGGAGACTTCCTGGAAGCGGGCGTAGTTGTCTCTGAAGCGGCGGATGCGGGCGCGTCCGTCGTCGGAGGCGATGGCTTCGAGGCGGTCGAGGCGCTCGAGCATCCGGCGTTCGTAGTTGCGCATGGCTTCGGCGTTCTGGGCGATGCCCTCCTCGGACTCGGCGAGGATCATGTTCTTTTCGGTCCGGTGGATCGCGATGAAGTCCTGCTGGATCTCGTTTGCGAGCAGCAGGCGCTGGGCGGAGACATCGACGATGTCGCCCAGGCGCTCGTTCATCCCCGCAAGGCGGGAGAGTCCGAGCGAGCTTGTGACAACGGCCACGCCCGCGAGCAGGCCTACGACAAGAAAGAGTTTGCCCCGAACGGAGCCTGTCAGAAAACGCATCACGACCATCCTTCCCGTTATTGCCGGCGCTCGATTGCGCGGCCGAACCCCTCGCCGGCGGCGTCGGCCCTGCAGATTGACGACGGGCCATTGGATCGGGCGTGGGGGTGAGCGAGTTTCTTCTGATTGGCGTCGTTGAGGTGTGTTGCGCGCAGTGGGGGAGCCGGCGTTGCGCACTGGTCGCCCGTTGTGTCGCCCCGGGATGGGGCGTTGGGGTGCGAGCGGAGCCCTGTTTCTGTCAGCGCGCGCTCGAGGCGCGGGGACCTCAACGGGGCGGCCTCTGTGTTGGCTTCGAGTCCGACTTTGCGCGGGGGCGGCCGTGCTGTGCGAGGTTCAGCAGCCGGCGGCAAAGAGGACGAGGTACGCGAAGAAGTCTTCCGCGTCGATCACCCCGTCGGGGACCAGAAAATCGGGGGAGGTGGGCGATGAGGACCCTGTGATGTCCGCCCGCGGGTCTCCGTCTGCGAAGAGCAAGAGAAAGGAGAAGAAGTCTTCGGCGTCGACCACACCGTCAGGAACCATGAAGTTTGGTGAGGAGGGGTTGGCCGAGCCGGAGATGTCGGCTTCGCAGTTCGATGTTGTGATGGCGTCCCAAACCGTTTGAGCCACGAAGTCTGCGCCGGACGGGCGTGGGTGGATGTTGTCGAGGAGGAACGACTGATCGATCGGCCCCCCGATCAGGCGTGGGAGGTTGATGAATCCGATTCGCTCGGGGTCGACGCGGTCGGTGCCTGTGTATGCGATCGAGAACAGGCCGGAGGCCATTTCCAGAGCGACTTCCTGCTCGATGCTGTTCTCGGTGCCGTAGGGCGGGACGAGCAGGAATCGGGGCTGGACATCGTTCTCGGCGCTGACGCGGTCGTAGCGATCGATGAGCGAGATCATGTCGTCGTGCCACCGCTGGGTGTAGTTCCCGTCGTTGGCGCCGATCTGGATGTAGATGAGGTTTGGGTTTCCGGTGTGTCGGAGGTATTCGCGGAGGTGCTCATCGGCGTAGTGGCCGTTTGAGAGGTGGTTGCGGAGTCTGGAGCCGCCGATTGCGATGGCGTCGAGCTGGAAACCTTCGACGCTGGGGAGATAGACACGGGTTGTCAGCGCGATGAGGTGGTCGGGCTGCAGAGACTCGTCGTGCTGGCCCCATGTGTGGATTCGGAAGCGGGCCTCGCGGTTGCCGGGCGGGATCGTGGGCGCGGGGACGCCGACGACCTGGGGAGTGCCGGTGATGTCGAACGGGTCGGAGTTGATCGAACCGACGCCGCCCCTGAAGCTCTGGGCGATGAGCGAGGGGATGGTCTGCGGCGTCCGGAAGAGGACGAAAGTCGCGGCGACCTCGTCGTCGGTGAACCATGGGCCGTTGCGCCAGACGCCGGTCAGGTTGAGTTGTGTTCCGTAGAGGCTTGTGTTCCCGGGGACCTCGGCGTGCTGGAAGATCGCGTCGACATAGGTCGCGGGGCTGAAATTGGAGTAGCCGTAGGTGGCGGGATAGCTGCCTCCGCCGTGGATGGAGACGATCGCTGCCCACATCGGCGGAATCCACAGCTGCATGGTGGGGTACTGGCCGTTGGAGGGCGTGCAGATGCCGACCCAGCGGTCGGGGTCCCATGTGCGGATGACGCCCCAGTACATGGAGCTCTGGTTCTGGGTGTTGGACTGCTTGGATGAGATGCTGTCGCCGATGATGACCATGCGGCAGTCGCCGGAGGTGACCATCTGCGTGATCTCGGAGCCCGGGCCAACATTCCAGACAAGCGGTGCGCCATTCGCTCCGGTCGCGAACAAAGCGAGAGTGATGGCGTGAAACGCACTGCGTTGGAGCATGGCGGTTCTCCTTCGGTTTGGGGAGCCCGGCTGGTCTACGGATAAGGCTACCACACGAAGCCGCGGGCGACGAACGGCGCACGAAAAAAGCCGCACAGGCGGGCCTGTGCGGCTTGGGATGGGCCGTGTTTCTCGGACGCTCCGGCGGCGTTAGCAGCCCTGAGCGAAGAGGGTGAGGTAGTCGAAGAAGTCGTCTGCGTCGATCACACCATCGGCGTTGATGTCGGCGCGGGGGTCGCCGGCGGCGAAGAGGGTCAAGAAGAGGAAGAAGTCGTCTGCGTCGACGACGCCGTCGCCGTTGAGGTCTGCGGGGCAGGCGGGGACCTCGCTGAAGATGATGACCCAGCCCTCTGGATCACCGTTGGGGTTCGGCGAGTTGCCGATGATGACCGATCCGTCGCCGGAGATCCCCGCGACCGAGCCGACCGTGGCCGGGGATGTCTGGACGAGCTGGTAGCCGAGCAGGTCGGCGTTGAGGTCGTCGAGGATGTCGAGCAGATCGCGCGAGCCGTTGACCTCGTCCCAGACGAAGATCGAGCGTGTCGTGGGGTTCAGGCCGGTGTTCATGCCGACGATGATCGAGCCGTCGGAAGTCATGTCACGGACGGCGTGGGCTTTGGAGGCTGGCGAGCCGAGCGCTGGCAGCGGATCGATTGCGCCATTGATCCAGACGCACGCGTCCCATCCTCCGGGGACATCGCTCTGGCCGCCGATGATGGAGCCGTCGGCGGAGAGGGCGGTGGAGATGCTGAAGCCGCCGCCGCCGGGGAGGTATCCGAGGCCGATCATGCCCTCGGCCTGGGTCCAGCGGAAGGCCTCAGGCGCGGCGAACTCGGAGTACCCGACGATGGTGGTTCCGTCGGCGGAGACATTGGTGGCGATCGCCTCGAAGGTGCCGCCGCTGCCGGCGATGAAGCCGAGGTCCTCCCACTTTGTCGCTTCGGTCCAGCGGACTGCGGCGAGCCTGAACTCGGTGTCGTGCTCGCCCTCGCCGACGATCACCGAACCATCGAAGGACGCGGCGACGGGATAGGCAAATGTGCCGATGGGGCTCTCGGGGTCGAAGTCGAGCTCCTGGATTGCGCGGTTCACCCAGCGGACCGCGCGTCCTCTGGAGAGGCCGACGATGACATTGCCGTCGCCGGAGACGCCCTCGGCGCGAGTTGTGCCGCTGCCGTCGGGGAGCCTCGGCAGCTCGACGAGGCCACCGGCGCGGGTCCACATGAACGGCCTCTCATCGGGGAACACGCCCGCTGTGCCGACGACCACCGTGCCGTCCGCGGAGACGCCGGTGACGGATGTTCGTTCGGGCACTCCGGGGAGGAAGCCGAGCGGGATGAATTCGGCCTGTGTCTGTGCAGCGGCGGTGAACGGAAGAAACGCCGAGACGGCCAAGCCGGCCGCCAATGCCATGTTCATTCTCATCTTCATCGACTCCTCGGAACTGCGGCCCGAACTTGAACGGGCCGCTGGGGGGAAGCGGGCGTCGACCGTGGCGTGTGGGCCTTGAAGGTCGATCGGCCGCGGAATGACTGCGGACACCGGTCCCCCGCGAGAAGTCGGTCCGGCTGCGCCGGCTCTGACTGGAGGCCAAGGTACACAAAAACCCGGATGCGGTGCACCGCATCCGGGCGTTCGAGGCGATTCTTCAAGAAATCTTGATCTCGGGATCGCGTACAGCATGCGCTCGTGCATACATCGGGAACTGACCGGATCGGCGCAGTCGGCCGATGTTTGCGTTTCAGCCGGTCTTAGCAGCCCTGAGCGAAGAGGGTGAGGTAGTCGAAGAAGTCGTCCGCGTCGATCACGCCGTCGGCGTTGATGTCGGCGCGGGGGTCGCCATCGGCGAACCACTGGAGGAAGAGGAAGAAGTCGTCGGCGTCAACGACGCCGTCGCCGTTGAGGTCGGCGGGGCAGGTGGGCGCGCCTTCGAGTGTGACGCGTGCGGCGGGGAGGAGCGTGCCGTTGATGAGGAAAAACTGGAATCCCTGGTTGGAGCTGGTGGCCCAGAAGCCGGTGACGCTCTGGTCGTTGCGGTGCCAGCCGCCGGTGGCGCTGCCCTCGCCGATGACGGTGAGCCAGTAGGTCTGGCCCGAGTCGAGGAGGGTGAAGCCGTCGCTCTGGAGGGTGATGTAGGGATCGGAGGCGTCGCCGCCCTGTACGCCGGTCCACTCTTCGAGCACGAAGTTGACGCCGTTGGCGTCGCCCGAGCGGATCTGGAATGTGTAGTCGTTGTCACCGGAGTCGTGCCGGAACGCGGTGCGGATCTGGGCGAGGGTTCCGCCCTCGGCGGCTGTGAACATGTGCCCGGTGGCGACGGGATTGCCGGCGGTCGAGTTGGGGCCGCGGACGGCGTGGACTTCCGTCGCGAACGAATCGCCGGGGCCGAATGTGTCGAGCGCCACGGGCTGCGCCGAGGCGAGCGGCACAACCATCGCGATCACACCGACCGACGCCAGCGTCTGCACACTGATCTGCTTCATCACTCTTTCCTTCCGATTGGGGTTGACCGAACTGTCGGGCCGAGTTCCCCCGCGAGTGGAGCGCGGACGGCCGATGGTCCGCAAACTCCTCAGGTGGAACATAAGGCCAATCGGGCTCGGAGTCCACGCTTTGAGGCCACAGGTAGCGCAGGTTCGGCTTCGGGTAGAAATCTGCTCAGCAGAATCCGACCTGCGTGAAAAAAGAAGCGCCAGCCCGTAGGGCCGGCGCTCGTGCAGATAGATCAGTGCTAGGTAGGGATTGACCCCGGTCGGGCCGGTGCGGAACTCAGCAGCCGGCGGCGAAGAGGGCGAGATAGCCGAAGAAGTCGTCTGCGTCGATCACGCCGTCGCCGTTGATGTCGGCGCGGCTGTCGCCGGAGGCGAAGAGGCTCAGGAAGAGGAAGAAGTCGTCTGCGTCGATCACGCCGTCGCCGTTGAGGTCGGCGGGGCAGGTCGGTGCGGCTTCGAGGTCGTAGTGGAGCAGGGCCGAGCCCACGAAGGTCCCGCCTGCATCTGAGAGGTTGGCGTCGATGAGGACGGCGTCGTCGAGGAAGACCGCGCGATTGTTGCTGAAGGAGGAGATCGAGAAGGTCTGGCCGTCGATGGTGACGGAGTCGCCGCGCCTGGCGATGACGCGCTCGTTGTTGAGGACGACGACGGAGTTTCGGGCCGTATCGGCGTTGTCGGTGGTGCCGCCGACGAGGTAGTCGCCGTCGGGGCCGCCGACATTAACGAAGAAGGTGTCGGCGAAGGGACCGTCGTCGAAGAGTTCTGTCGCGCCGTCGAAGATCGGCGTGCCGCGCTCGGCGATGATGTCGCCGTTGCGGACGACATAGTCGTGGCCGTCTGCGTTGCTAGCGCGGGCGAGCCAGTCGCCGACGCCCGAGAGAGTAGTGTTGTGGATGCGCTCGATCGGCGAGGTGAAGGCGCCGAAGGGGTGGAGGCTCTGCATCTTGGCGTCGTTGTTGACGACGACGGTGCGGAGCTGAGTGCCGGAGGGGAACTGGTTTTGGATGCGGAGGCGGGCCTCGGTCATCCAGGTGTTTCCGTCGCCGGAGACGGCGAACGCGCTGACGGCGTTGGCCTTGATCGTGTCCTGCTCGCCGCTTGGCTGATTGGTCGGAATATTCACGCCCGACTGGGAGAGGACCTGGTCGCCGAGGATGAGGAAGTTGCGGGTGGCGGCGGGGAGGTCGAGGGAAAGTGTGGTGTAGCCGCTGCGTCCGTCGTTGGTCAGCACGGGCTTCTGGATGAAGACATTGCTGACGAAAACATTCGGCAGGCCGGGGACTTGGGTGATCTCGCCTTCGGCATCGACGAACCAATCGGTGCCGTCGGTGCGGGCGAGGGTGGTGGCGTTGTTGACGGTCGTGATGAAGTTCCACCCGCCGTTGTCGTTGATGGCGACATCGTTGATGAAGGTGGTGCCGACATTGAACGCGGGGTTCCAAGGGGCGGGATCGTCGCCGCGCAGGGCGGTGCCGAAGGCGGTGCCCTGGCCGACCGTGTAGGTCTGGGCGGCGTTGCTTCCGCCCTTGACGATCCAGTAGTTTCCGCTCGGGCTGGCGAAGGGGCGCTCGGCGAAGTTGCTGAACTCTTCGCCCGGGGCGCCGCCGGGGATGGCCGAGGTGGACAGCCCGGGGACGGTGGTGATGAGGACGGTGGGCTCCTGGGCGACGGCGAGGCCGGCGGCAGAGGCCAGAATAGCGGGGGCGATCACTCTCTTGAACATTCGGATCCTCCTATGGGATAGCAAGCCGGGGCCGCCGCCCGGCGTCGGTGTGCGCTCGGTTGAGGAGCGTCTTGGGGGTTCTGTGCTGCCGGGGCCGTGGGGTTCGGGGGTTCTGGCCGGCAGGCGGCAACAAAACACTACGCCGCGTGCGCGCCACGGTTGCGTAAATCTCAACGGGAGTCGGGCGGGCCGGCGCACGACTCGTATTCGTGCGAGGGACAAAGCACGAACGATGTCGTCCGGATCGCCGTGATCGGCCTTTGCGGGCGGGCGGGGGCTCCGCTTGGCGGCGGTCGATCAGCAACACAATCTGTCGGCGCAGAAAAACGCCCCGCGACGGGCGTGCCGTTGCGGGGCGGTGGTTGGGTCACCTGTTCGGCGTTCAGCAGCCGGCGGCGAAGGCGGCGAGGAAGTCGAAGAAGTCGTCGGCGTCGATCACGCCGTCGTTGTTGAAGTCGGCGCGCATGTCGCCGTCGGCGAAGAGCTGGAGGAAGAGGAAGAAGTCGTCGGCGTCAACGACGCCCTCGCCGTTAAGGTAGGGCGGGCAGGTGGGGGCCGCCGAGCCCTCGCTGAGGACGAAGGAGACATCGTTGCTCTGCTCGGTGAAGTTGCCGGGGCTGAAGAACCACTGGTGGGCGAACGGGGGGTTGTTGAAGGTGGCCGCTGCGACCCAGCCCCACTGGGGCTCATCGACCCCGCCGCCACGAGCCAGGAGGGCGACGACGCTGATCCACATCTCCTCGGTCGCGGGGACGACGAAGGGCGGGTCGAGGTCGACCGAGTAGGCGTAGCCGGCCCAGTCGAAGGGCCCGCCCACGAAGTACTGCTCCCTCGTGAAGCTCATGACATCCTGCTCGAAGACGAGGGTGCCGGGGGTGCCGGCGTTGTCGGTGTAGAAGCGGATGGTGAAGCCCTCGGTGTTGCCTTCGTCACCGGGGAGCGAGGCGTACCCGCCCCAGAAATCGACCTGACCGATCGACCAGCCGGCCTGGGCGGGGAAGTTGTCGGCGACCTCGCTGAACCAGCCGAGCCCACCGGGGTTCCTCGCGTCCTGTGACGACAGGCCGGAGAACGAATTCGCCGGGTCCTGACGGTAGAAATCGTTAGCGCTGGCGGTCGAAAAGAGCGTCGCCGAAACGAGCACGCCTGTAATGCAACGAACCATGATTCTCTCCATTTGCATCAGTATTGATGCGGTGTCCGATCCGACCCCGCGCACACCTGCTGCGGGGCGATCGCTTAGCTTACCAGATCCTCCGATGCATGCAAGCGATGGAGGATGTTCAGGTCCGGGAGGTCAGGGCACAAAAAACGCCCGGCGGGGCCGGGCGAGGGGGGAATCGGTTGGATGGGGCTCGTTCAGCAGCCTGCGGCGAAGGCGGAAAGGAAGGCAAAGAAGTCGTCGGCGTCGATCACGCCGTCGTTGTTGAAGTCGGCGCGGGCATCGCCGTCGGCGAAGAGCTGCAGGAAGAGGAAGAAGTCGTCGGCGTCGACGACGCCGTCGCCGTTGAGGTCGGGCGGGCAGGCCGCGCCGCCGGCGGTGACGGTGATGTCGATGGTGGTCGGCTCGCCGAAGAAGTCGAAGAGCGGGGAGGGATCGGGCAGGCCGGTGGCGAACTGGAAGACGGCCGAGGGCGTGTCGCTGGCGACGATGAAGCGGATGTTGTCGCCGTTGTTGATCGCGTCGAGGATGTCGCCGGCGACGCCGGAGATATCGAGCGTACGCGAGAAGTCGTAGACGCCGGCTTCCTGGAAGCCCGTCGAGACGAGCGTCAGGTCGGTGTACTGGCCGGTGAGGCCGGTGGCGTCGGTGCCGCCCCCGGTGTCGAACTCCTTGGTGTTCAGGTCGGCGTTGTCGGTGGTGAAGAAGATCAGGATGTTGCCGGCGGTCTGCACGCCGCCCGAGCCGGTGCTGATGCGAGACGCGGCGGTGAGGTTGATGACGATCTCGTCGACCGAGACTGCGCCGCCGGGGGGCTGGAGCGTCGAGCCGTCGATGTCAAAGACGGAGTTGATGCCCGCGGGCTGGCTGGTGGTCAGCGCGTCCCCGTTGACCTGGTACCTCGCTTGGTTGGTCAGGAACGAGCGACCGGTCCCGCCGCCGAAGAGCGAGCGGGAGATGGTCGTGACCGAGAAGTCATCGAGGACGGTCAGCTCGGATGTGATGGGCTGGGCGGACGCGCCGCTGAACGCGCCTGCGGCTGTGACGGCGGCAAGGGCGAGTGTGCAACGGTTTCTGTTTCGGATCTGCAAATGCGATCTCCTTCTCCAAAGTGTGATCATCTCCGCGCAAACACACAGCTTGTGCGGCCCCCCCGCCGAGAGATCGACGATACACAACAAGCGGAGTCGGGATCAACAGAAATTGTTCGTAAAAGCACGGTTGTGCATTGCGGCAAAGGCGATCTTGAATTCCGCAAACGGTAGCGAACGCCGAACGGGTTCAGTCCGAACCCTCGATCAGCACCGGCACGCGGACGCGGGGTGTCCAGCGATCGGGCGGGAGCGTCCACCACAGCAGGTCTTCGATATTCGGCGGCGTGCCGACGGGCATCGGCTCGTCGGTCGCGAAAAACTCGACAAGCAGCGCACGCTCGCCCAAGAGGCGCGAGCGCAGCAGGGCCAGCTCTCTCCCGTCGGGCGCCACTTCGATGACGCGCACCTGCTCGGCGAGCACGCGGGGGTCGGCCTCGCTCGGTTGCGAGCGTCGGGGCCGCGTGTCGGACGAACGCTCCCGCTGGAGATCCGTCGCGTGCGCCACGACGCCCATGCGGCGACGCTCCTCCTGCAGCGCGACCGTCAGGCGCTCGATGTCGCCCGCGATCACATCCCGCGGCACGACATCCACGCGGCGCTGCGTGCCCAACCGGTCAAACCCAGCGAGCATCTCGCCGAGGTCGACAGATCGAACGCGCACCAGCAGCCGGCCCTCGGCGGCGAGCTGCGCAGCCCGTGTCGTGTCGACCGGGCGCCCGCTCGGGGTGGGCGGTGATTCGGCGATCCGAACGAGCGGACGCTCGGCTTCCCGGGAGGACTCAAGAGTTTCTGTGATCGGCTTGGGCTCGGGGGCTTCTGCGATGCGGACCGGGTCGGACTCGGCGCCGAGCGGCAGCGATTGCGTCGGCCGAGGCTCCGCCTCGACCGTCTCCCCCGTCCCGCCCCGCTCGTCCATCGCGATCTGCCCGTCGAAGACCGAGTGCGTGGGCGCCAGCGTGGTCGAGCGGTCCGGCCAGAGCAGGACGCCCAAGGTCCCTGCCCCGCCGACGACCAGCAGCAGCCCCGCGGCCATCGCCAGCCTCCGCCCGAAGCGGTCCTGCCACAGCCCGTTGGCGAGCGGGACGCTCGACTTGCGGGCGCCGCCGCTCGGGCCGATCTTGCCCGCGACGACGGACTTGGGCGGCCTGGACGAGACGGCGATGCCCTCTTCCTGCAGCCCGACGAGCATCTCCCGCTCCAGGGCGTCGGCGACATCGGCGAGCAGGCCTGCGGGGGCCGTGTCGTCGCCCATCGAGCGGAAGTCGTCGCGGTCGGCGACCATGCCCTCGGCGAGCTCCCGTAGGCGGGGCTCTCGAGAGAGCGCGATTGAGACCCGCCGGTGCATCTCCGGCGGGAGGTCCCCCTCGACCCAGGCGAGCAGCGTCGCCTCGTCGAGCGTGATTCGGGTTGGTTCGCCCTCGCGGGTCATGGCTGTGTCCCCGTCCGCCGTGTGCTGTCTGGCGTGGCGTCCTGCGTGCCGGATGGTCCTTGTTCGTCCACGCCTTCTGAACTCCCCACATCTCCGGACAGTTCCTGAATCGCCCGCCTGAGTGCGACGCGGGCCCGGAACAGCCGGCTCTTGACGGTGCCCATCGCCACTCCGAGCACCAGCGCGATCGCGTCGTACTCCAGCCCTCGGACATCGCGGAGAACCAGGATCGCCCGATGATCGGGGTCCAGACGGTCCAACGCGTCGCCCAGGAGTCTCCGACGCTCACTCTGTTGGATGCGCAACGACGCGCGGGGTTCCCGATTCTCCAGAATTTTTGAAGACCTGGCCTGCCCGCGGCTATCGGGCTCGTCGAGGCTGGGGTGCCGCCGCAGCTTCTCGGCCCTCAGGCGGCTCAGGCAGATGTTCATCGCGATGCGGTAGATCCAGGTCGAGAGGCGGCTCTCGGCGTTGAACGAGTCCAGCCCGCGGATCACGCGGACCATGGTGTCCTGGGTGAGGTCGGCCGCGAGGTCGGGGTCGGAGACCATCCGCAAACAGAGGGTGTACAGGCGGTCCTGGTAGGACTCCAGAAGCTCGTTCCACGCCCGCTGATCGCCCGACCGGATCGCCTCGACCAGCGCGAGATCGCGGGCGTCGGCGGCGTCGGCGGCGTCGGCGGCGTCGGCGCGGTCCATCGGGGCCCCGTCCGCGGGCCCGGCGGCGGGTTGTCTGCGTTCCTGACCCAATGCCGGAGACTCCTCCCTCACTGATAGCGTATCCGTACATGCCCTTGGACGGTTGCCGCCGCGACCCGCCCTGCGAGCCCGGCGCCCCGCCCCCCGGGTCATACCCTTGCCCATGAGCAGCCAGACGCCCCCCGGACCCGCAGCCAAACCCACGCCCGAGAACCCGATGCACGACACCTACACCTCCCCCCTCGCGGCCCGCAACGCCAGCGAGGCGATGCTGCGGCTGTGGTCGCCCCGGCACAAGTTCAACGTGTGGCGGAGGGTGTGGCTGGCGGCCGCGACCGCGCAGCACCTGCTGACGAGGAACGACCCCCGGCCGCTTGTCAGCGCCGAACAGCTCGACGAGCTTCGGAACTTTGCCCTCGAAGGCATCTCCGACACGCAGATGGCCCGTGCCGTTGAACTCGAACGCGAACTCAAGCACGATGTCATGGCGCATGTGCATTGCTTGGGAGAGCATTGCCCGAAGGCAAAGAGCATCATCCATTTGGGCTGCACCAGCCAGGATGTTGTTTGCAACGCCGATCTTGTTGTGATGATGGAGGCTACGGAACTGATCGGTCTGAAGATGATCCGCCTGCTGGGGTCTCTCGCCGACGCCGCGGGGGAGTGGGTGGCGCTGCCGACGCTCGGGTTCACGCACTACCAGCCCGCCCAGCCCACTACGGTTGGAAGAAGGCTCGCCGGCTGGGCTTCGGACCTTCTGTATGTCCATGAGTGCATGGACATACAACTCGAAACGAACCGTAGATGGCGCGGGCTCCGGGGCGCCACAGGCACGCAGGCCTCGTTCCTCCAGCTTCTCGGCGGGGATTCGGAGCGAGTCGACCGCCTCGAAGCGCTGTTCTTTGACTCGTTCATCTACGGCAAGCACATGTTCGGCATCGAGGAAGAGCTGTTGTCTGATCCCGAGAGCGAAGAACCGGTTGACGACGACGATGCCGACATCGGATACTTCGACGAAGACGAAGACGCGTTCATCGTGCCCGCCGGAACCGGGACCTTCGAGTTGACCGGCCAGACCTATCCGCGTGTGCACGACGCCATCCTGCTCTCGAATCTCGCGTCTGTCGCCGCGGTCTTGCACAAGATCGCCACCGACATCCGCCTGCTGAGCAACCGCAAGGAGATCGACGAGCCGTTCGGCTCGAAGCAGATCGGGTCGTCGGCGATGCCGTACAAGCGGAACCCGATGAAGTGCGAGCGGATCTGCGGCTTGACGCGCTTTGTGATGAATCTTGTCGGCAACGCGTACGACACCGCGGCGACGCAGTGGCTCGAACGGACGCTCGACGATTCGTCCAACCGTCGCCTGAGCCTGCCCGAGGCGTTTCTCGCGCTCGACGGAGCGCTGGATTTGATGCACGAGGTCGCGTCGGGGCTGGTCGTGCACGAGGCGATGGTCAGGAAGAACCTGATGGCCGAGCTGCCGTTCCTTGCTACCGAGAACATCCTGATGGAGGCGGTCAAGGCGGGGGGCGATCGGCAGGAGTTGCACGAGGTGATCCGCGTGCACGCGCAGGCTTCGGGGATGCGGGTGAAGCAGGAAGGGCTCGACAACGACCTGCTCGAACGACTGCAGGAAGACCCGCATTTCAAGGGCAAGGCGTCCGGCGGCAGGCTCGACCGCGACCTGGATTGGGAAGGTCTGATGGACCCGATGCGCTATGTCGGGCGGAGTGTGCACCAGACACAGGAGTTTCTGCAGCACATTGAGGAACTCAGGAGTTACCACGAAGACGAGCTTGCGTCGCTGGATTCTGCTGAGTCGAGGGTTTGAACAAGGGGCTTCGCCCCGGGCGCTGGGTGTTGGGCGCTGGGCGCTGGGGGTGAGTAAGATCAGCGTCTGAGGGCGTCCAAGGGAGGGCAGGCGATGTTGAACGCAGCAAGAGGGTTCGGTGTGTGGACGCGCGGGTTTGGGGCGTGTGTTGTCGCCCTCGGCTCAACATGGCTCTGCGCATGCCATCCCACTCGATCGGCGCAACAACCTTTCTCCGTGTTTGTCGATGAAGTGCTCTACCCTAACGAACCAGCGTTCGGGGATCACTTGGAAGCCGTGTGGCCGAAGTCGGTCCGCGATGAGTTGGACAGTGCGATCCCGCCCTTGGCTTCAGGGCAACACCGTATAATAACAGTGTACTATTTTAGAATGGCTGGTATGCAATTTATCCGTGATCGTAGTGCGGAGCATGGCGGCGGGATCACAATCAGCGACTACCTATTGTCGTACAACGACATGGGCGACGGCCTGTGGCTAAGACTTCTCGAACGCATCACGGCCGACGATCCGCACAACGATTTTCTCAAGCTGCATAGTGTAGTACAGGAGTATAGCGATCTTCCGAATCGCTGGGGCCCGGGATTACCCGATCGCTGCGTGCACATTGTCGGGCTCGATTATGTGATCGGCAGGAGCGGCGGGCCGCCGCACCTGAGTTGGTTTGTGAATCCGGAGGACAGCAAGTACCACGGGCGCGCTGAGCTCGCGAATGTCGAGATCGCCGAGATGGCGGTGCGGCTGTTCGACGCCGCGTTCGCCCGAAAGCAGTACGACTGGCCGATCAGAATCTTCCTGGATGAAATGGGATTGATTCCGCCGGAAGAGCGCGTGTATCCGGTGCCGGGCGAGAGCGAGAAGTGACGGCTGCGCGAGTCAGATCGGCGCGGTTGACCAGTTCGTTCGTCGCGGGTGACACTTTCGGTACGATGACTCACGCATTCGTGGCTTGTGGGAACCGCTCGGCAAGATTCCGTCGGATCCGTGCATGTGATGCTGTTCCGATGAGCGTGAGAATGCGGGGCAATCAATGAAGCGAGCGATTCTCGTTGCCGGCGCATTCTGTACATCGTTCGGCCTGTCTTGCTCGCTGGAGCGGCACTCGAGTTTTGGCGATACCGCCAAGGGGCCAGGGGGCGACGCTCAAGCTCCGACGGGCCGGACGCCGTCGGCGTTCGAGCCGGTTGTCAGCTACCACCATCGTAAATGGGGTCCATCGATCGAGCGGGTGCGGTTCATTGTCGATGGCAGACTGTTTTGCATCGAGATCCGGCGTCCGATCGTCGGCTACATTAGAAGTTGCCCGCCGCCGATCCGGGTGCTCTACTCGACGGGTGATCCCGTTCGCCTGGAGGCGTATCGGCGTCTGCGTCGTATCACCTCGCTGCTCGTTGCTGATGCTGCCGCGGGGCCGAACGGCGCGAAGTTTTTTGAGCAATCGGGCCTGGTCGCAGAGCTCATGCTGCCGGATCTGGGGCTCGACGCGGTGATGACCGATGACAGCGGGCCTTTCGCCCTGGTCCTGATGACCGCGCTGGATACGCCGAACGCGGTTGCGCTCGGCGCAGGCCTATTTTCCTACAAGGAATTCGAGCACTATCACGATCCGGGCTGGGAGGTTCAGCCCGCCCAGCGGGTCCGCGAGTCGTTGAGGGACGTCGAAATCTATCACTCGGAGTTGTTGTTCGAGGTGCTTGCCGGCGGGCAGATCGAACTGGTCGTTTCTCTGCTGTTGGCCTTTGACAATGCATGCTTGGCGGATTGATCGGGGTGGTGGGACTCGTTGAGTGATGATGGGATTGGGATGAAGAGCACCGACCTCCTTTGGTGGTCGGTGGCACGGGTGGCGATGTTGCGGTGTTTGACCCGACTCTTCGCTGCGCTCAGAGGTCGGCGTCCAGGGTGTGTGGATCGGTGACAAGGGTGGGCGGGGCTTGCGTGCGCCTATTTCTCAGTGATGTGCTTCGGCTTCGTTCGCTTCGGCGTCTTGTGTTTGCTCTTGCGGCGTGTGTGCTTGGGCGATTTGGTCGAGGATTCGCCAGTATTGTGAGGCGGGGACGCTTTGGCTGTTTTCGAGGATGGTTTTGTGGGCGACGACCATGTCGAGGGCTGGGAGGATGGTGATGTATTGGCCGCCGAAGCCGGAGCCGGTGTAGGCGTCTTTGTAGGGGCCGGTGCTGTGGTCGCCGTCCCAGACCCACCACATGTAGCCGTAGCCGGCCCAGGGGCGTCCTCTTCTGCGGCTGGCGGGGTTGAGGCCGCTGTTTGTGATGTGGGCGAGGGTCATCTCGTCGGCCCAGGCTTGTGAGTAGATGCGTGTGCCGTCCCACTCGCCGTTGCGGAGGGTGAGGAGGCCGAGGCGGGCCATGTCTCTTGTTGAGAAGTGCATGTGGTAGGAGGGGTGTTGGGAGCGTTGGGCGTTGCCGCCTTTGCGGTGGCGGGCGCGGTCGAAGTCGCGCATGCCGAGGGGGACGGCTAACTCGCGCTCGAGTGCGTCGAAGATGTTGACGCCGGTTTGTCTTTCGAACGCGGTGCCCGCGGCGTTGAAGTCCCAGTTGGAGTAGAGGTAGTACTCGCCGGGGCGTTTTGAGCCGCGCTCGGGGGCGGAGGCGAGGTCGTCGCCGGAGTTGGAGGCGGGGTGGTAGACGCCGGAGGTCGAGGTGATGAGGTGGCGTGCGGTTGCGGCGAGTTCGGTGTCGTTGAGGGCTTGGTGGTCGTTGATGTTCATTTCGGCGAGGGTTTTGTCGAGGTCGATTTCGCCGCGGTCGTGGTGGATGCCGTAGAGCATGGCGAGGATGCTCTTGCGGACGGAGGCGATGTAGCTGACGCGTTCGATGTCGCCGTACTCGAAGAGGATCTTGCCCCCGACGACGACGATGAGGGCGGTGGTGTCCATGTCTTCGAGCTGCTCGCGCACGCGGGCGAGGGCTTCTTCTGAGAAGCCGGCGTCCTGTGGCGAGGCCCAGCGTTCCCAGCGTTCGCCGGGGAAGACGGCGGGTTGTGTGCTGTGTGTGTCTGGGGCTGCCGCGGCGGGGGCGAGCGGGGCGATGGCGAGCAATATGCACGCGAAGAGTTTGCACGCGAGGAGGGCGAGCGGTCCCGTAGCGGATTGCGGTTGAACGGTCATGACAAAGTCCTTTCCGCACGCGGCAGAAATGAAACCGGCGCCGGGGATGGGCCCGACGCCGGTCAATTTACACGATTTGGAGGGGTGT
>JAFIFZ010000014.1 GCA_020831775.1 Phycisphaerales bacterium | reverse complement strand
CGCCCCCATCGCGAACACCCGCAGCCCCCCCCCCACGGGGCGAAGGGTTTTAGCTACGGGTGGCGGTGTCCGCACCACACTGGAACCCGTAGAAAGTCGACAAGAAAGTTCCCCCCCCCTGACGGGGCGGAGGACACCGGTGCGTCTGACTCGATTCCTTCGCCCCTTCAGGGCGATGTTCGATTTGCAATCCCTTTCCACGGGTTGCGCTCCAACCGACGCGTTGCGTCGGCCTTCCCTCCACCCGTGGCTACAACCCACTGTCCCTTCGGGACAGGTCCGAAGGACCTGCAACACTGCTGTCGTGCACAAACACAACGCGCGGAGGACAAGCCCATGACCACCGCCGCGCCGCAGACCGCTTCAGAAGTCAAAATCCCCCCGCCCCCCTCCGGGCGAGGCCTGCTCGGTCTCCGCGGCATGCCCGCCTCCGACCTCCGCTCGATCCTCAGCCTCACCCGCCACTACTCCGACATCGCCAACGAACGCCAGGCCGACGAGCCCCTGCTCAAGGGCCTCGCCGTCGCGAACCTCTTCTTTGAAGACTCGACGCGCACTCGCCTGAGCTTCACACTCGCCGCCCAGCGCCTCGGCGCCCATGTCATCGACCTCGCCGGCCAGGGTTCGAGCTTCAGCAAGGGCGAGAGCCTGACCGACACCGCCCTGACCGTCGAGGCGATGGGCGTGCACGCGATGATTGTCCGCGCCAAGGGCTCCGGCTCTGCAGAGCTCATCGCACGCGTCGTCAAGTGCCCCGTCATCAACGCCGGCGACGGCACACACGAGCACCCCACCCAGGCCCTCATCGACATCTACACCCTCTGCGAGGCGACCGGCAGCCTCGATTCGTTCGACCTCAGCGGCATGACCGTCGCCATCGTCGGCGACTGCGCCTCTTCACGCGTCGCCCGCTCGAACATCGCCGCAATGAGCTCGCTCGGCGCACGCGTCGTCTGCGTCGGCCCGCCCGGCATGGCCCCCGCCTCGCTGCGGGCCCTGGGCTGCGAGGTCCTGCACGATCTCGACAGCATCGCCCCCGAGGCCGACGCGATCATGATGCTCCGCATCCAGTGGGAGCGCCACTCCGAGGCCGTCGCCGCGGGCGCAGACGCGATCCGCAAACGAGCAAAGCTCGGCAGCCTCCGCCAGTACCGCGAGCTCTACGCCATGACCCGCGAACGGGCCGAGTCGATGAAGCCCGGCGCATGGGTCATGCACCCCGGCCCCATGAACCGCGGCGTCGAGATCGACCAGGAAGTCGCCGACGGCCCACGATCCCTCATCCTCAAACAAGTCGCCGCCGGCGTCGCCGTGAGAATGGCCGTCCTCGCGAGAACGGTGTGACCGGCGCCGACGCATCGCAAGCCCCGAAGGGGCGCAAGGCTGTAGCCACGGGTGGAGCGATGACCGACGCAACGCGTCGGACAACGCGCAACCCGTGGAAAACGATAAGAAAACTTCCCCCGCCCTGAAGGGGCGGAGGAAATCGCCGCGCCCCCTCCGCAACACACCCGCATCCACACCGACACACAACACAAGAGCACGCCCAGTGACAGACCACCGCGAAAGACTCGCCACCGACACCGACGACGGCATGCTCCTGGTCATCTCCGGCCCCAGCGGCGTCGGAAAAACCACCATCACCCGCGGCGTCGAACGATCCATCGCCGACTCCGTCTTCTCCGTCAGCGTCACCACACGACCAAAGACCGACGCCGATGTCGAGGGCGTCGACTACCACTTCGTCTCGCACGATGAGTTCGAAAAGCTCCGGGCCGCGGGCGAACTGCTCGAATCCGCCATGGTCTTCGGCAACGGCTACGCCACCCCCCGAGCCTGGGTCGAGGAACAGCTCGGCCGCGGACGCCTCGTCATCCTCGAAATCGATGTCGCCGGCGCCAAGCAGGTCAAACAGTCCATGCCCGACATGTTCGGCGTCTTCATCCTCCCCCCCAGCGAGGAAGCCCTGCTCGAACGCCTCCGGGCCCGCAAGCGCGAGCCCGAAGAGATCATCAACAGACGCTTCGCCGAGGCCCGCCGCGAGATCGCCGAGGCCAGAGACAGCGGCGCTTACGACCGCTTCATCGTCAACGACGAGCTCGACCGCGCCATCCACGAAGCCGTCGACGCCGTCAAGCAGGAACGCGAACGCCGACGCTCCCGCCGGGCCTGAGGCGGCGAACAAGCGCAACGAAAAGGGGCCGCCCCGAAGGACGGCCCCTTGTGTTTTCAACGGTTCACCCGCGCCGGGTCAGCGGATCTTCCGGATCGACTCGGGCGTGTCGTCGTCCTTGCCGAACAGCAGGATCGTCGTCTGCCCGCCGCCGCCGGCGTTGTAGCTGAACGACGCCTCAAGCGACTCACTCACGCGCTTGCGCAGCTCGTTGAGGTGGGCGCGGCTGTACGCATCCGGACGCACCCGCGAGCGCGGGCCGACCGTCGCGTCCATCTTCTCCAGGATCCGCTCCAGCTCCGCCCGCGCCAGCGTGCGGATCGCAGAGCCCGCCGACCCGCCCGTCTCGACGAACATCAGGTCGATCAGACGCTCGGCGTGCTCGGCCTGCAGGTTGCGACGCAGCGACGAGATCATCGGCCTCCGGGGCGTAAACTCGCCCGAGGCGTCAGACCCCAGCTCCTCCCAGACCGCGTCAGAAACCGCCGAGATGATCTCCGGCAGCGTCAGCGCGTCCTCCTCGGGGTCGATGCGCATCTCGTTGTCGAACACGCGCCCGAGCGTCTGCGGGTTCATCAGCATCGTCAGCACCGACGACTGCACGCCCATGATCCGCTCGTGCACCGGGAACGCCGGGTCGTCGAAGATCGCCCTGAAGCCCATCTCATCCCACCAACGGTCGGTGGTCATGTGGCGCAAGAGCTCGGGCGTCAGGCCGAAGGCGTCGTCGTAGAACGCGTTCTTGATGATGAATTCCAGCGCCTCGCGCTGCTTCTCGACCTCGACGGGCGTGATCGGCTCGCGGTCGCCGGGGTCGCCCTTGAAGTCGCGGAGCACATACGACCCGCCGATCCAGCGCGACATGATCGACATGGCCCGCATGTGCGACCAGAGGCTCAGGTTGTACCCGCGCCGGGCGCGAGACCAGCTCTCGCCGTCCTTCACGAAGTCGGTCAGGATCCGCGAACGCTGCCAGTTGGCCAGGCGGATCAGCTCTCGCGAGTACTCGATCGGGTCGGCGCCCATGTCCCAACGGGCGGCGAGGGGGTCGGGGCCCCAGGTGTCTTCGTCCGTCGCGTAGGGCACATCGTGGTCGGCGACTCGCTTGAGCACCTCCTTCGGATCACCGAAGGTGTACCCGTACTCGATCGCCCACTTGTCGTAAGGGCCGATGTGGATCATCCCGAAGTCGCCCTGCTTCTCGCCGGTCGCCATCCGGATGTTCAGCCCGTTGTAGTCCATCACCGAAGCCGAGATCGGCTTCTGCCCCGCCATCTCCGGCGAGTTGATCTCGTCCATCGTGAAGATGCTCGAAGCCTTGAAGTTGTGACGCAGGCCGAGCGTGTGCCCGACCTCGTGCGCCACCAGGTCCGCCAGCAGCGGGCCCACAAACTCCTCGGGGATGCCGTCGAGCATCTGCTGACGCTCGCTCGGACGGCGCGGGCTCGGCCTCGCCTCGGCCGCCTTCTCCCCCTCCTTGGCCTCGGGCTCGAGCAGGCCAAGACGCTCCTTGATGTGGTCCGGCGTCTGCGCGAGCAACTCCGGATTGTTCTCCAGCTGGCGCCGGATCATCTCCAGCACCTCCGGCGGCACATCGTCGGGGATCTCCGGCTGCTCGGCCTCCAGCGTCTCACGCAACAGGCTCTGGGCGATGTCCCAGTGCGCCCGCAGCATCTGCACATGCACGGAACGAACCGCCGCCATCGAGCAGTACCCGCCCGTCTGGCTCACGCGCCCGTACAGCCCGTCGTACTTGTCGTCGCCGATCAGCGTCGTGTCGACATTCCCGGCGGGATGGCCGGCGAAGCGGTGCACCCCGCGGGCGCGAGCCTCGGCTCGACGCTGCTTCTCCTCGCCTCGCTTGGACTCGGGCAACAGTCGCAGGCGCGGGTCCCAGCGCGGGTTGCGCTCAAGCCACGCCAACGCGTCGGGCCCGAAGCCCTCGATCGCCATGTCCGGGATGATGTCCTGGTGGTACATCACCCAGCTGCGGAGGAACCCGTCGGTCAGCACCACATCCGCGTCGAGGATCTGGCCCGTCTCGGGGTGCACGCGGCTCGGGCCGATCGCCACCCCAACATCGTTCGACAGCCACCGGATGAAGTTGTAACGCACATCCTCGGGGTCCTTCTCCATGTGCGCGCCCGTCTGCGCGTCCTGGAAGCGGACCTCGATCGCGTCCTCCAAACCGATCTCACGGAACGCCTCGTTCCAGTACTCAACGCCCCGACGGACCCAGCGCCGGTAACGCACCGGCGTCGCGTGATCGACATAGAAGACGATCGGCTCCTTGGGCGGGCTCATCGCCAGCGAGGGATCGCGCTTCTCAAGGTGCCAGCGGTTGATGTACCGCACCGGCACTTCCTGGTCGTCGAACTTGCCAAGGTCCCGGTAGCTCGTCGTGAAGTAGCCCACACGCGGGTCCGCCCTGCGGGGGCGGTACCCCGTGTGACGCGGGATCTCGCTGATCGAATAGTGGAAGGTCCGCAGCGTCCCGTTGCCCACAGGCGCCTCGAAAGCGATCTCGATGTTGTTCGGGAACGCCTTGGCCGTCTTGATCTTGCTCAAAGAAGGGTTCAGACCCGCGGCCTGCCAACCAAAGAAGGTCGTCGCACGCCCCAGCAGCAGGCTGTTCAGATCGATCACCGGCTGCCCGTTCGGACCCATCGTGAGGATCGGCACCGACAGCAGCACCCGATCCGTAAAGATCCTGTCCACGCTCCCGCGGCTCTCGGGGTCGCCCGATGAACGCACCGAAAGGTTCGGAACCACCAGCGCAAGCTGGTTGTCGTACCGCTTCCAGTAGCAGTAGATGTCGCCCTGCTGCAGGCCCGCGAAGATGTCGCCGCCAGCGACCGTCATCGCGATCATCTGACGCTTGTTCTCGTACCCCCGCGGCAGCTCGGCGATCATCTTCGCGTCGCGCTCACGGACATACACATCGTAAAAGCTGCGCCCGTCCGCTGTCGAGATCACCTTCTCGAACCCCTCGGACACCTGGCTGAAGGGCGGGAAGTCGTTGCCCTGGCGGGCGGCCCCGGCCCCGCGCTGGGCCATCATCCGCGCAAGGTCCGCCGGGCTCAGCTGCGCTTCAGGATCGATGTCCGGCGCTCGCTGCTCGCCCCCCCGGTTTTGCTGGTCATTTTGGTTCCCCTGGGACTGCGACGCCGCCGCCTGTCCCACGCTCGCGATCAACCCGGCGATCATCAGCCGGCGCATCCATGACTTGTTTCCCATGATGCTGTGCTCCTTCACGGGTGTACACACTCAGACAGGCCGCGCCGGGCGACCACACCGTCCCCGCCCGGCACGCGCCGGTCCCGCGGGGGATTGATGGGCTTCTCGACCCTTCTCTTGCAATCGATTGACCTTTCAACTGCCGCTCGCGCTGTGCCCCCGGCGGGCACACTCTGCGCCGATTCGGCCGGTCCGGGGCCTGCGATCCTCCCCGGAACAAAAAACTCAACCCCGAAGGCTCGACCCGCGGGGCGCTTCCCCACCATCCGCATCGTGCGCAGGTTGCTCTCGGCCGCGCCTTTCCCTGCCCTGCGGCCGGAATCTCACCTCCCGGATTCCCCTGTCCCGGGCCGGCACACACCGGCTAGCCCACATACCCGGCCCCCTGTAAGAGCCAGAGCACGCCCGTCATCAACCCGAACAAGACCACCGACGCCTGGAACGGCCCGTCCCCGGTCGCCAACTCCGTCGGGTCGTCGTAATCGCCGCGTTCCACAAGCACCATACAACGGAACAGCCCGAATGTTGCGGGCAGAATCGTCAGCCAGAGCAGGTTGAACCCCAGCGTGTAGTCCTCCGCCCGGTCCTGCACATACCCCGCGTAAGTCAGCAGCGTCCCGACCGCCGTCGCCACAACCACCATCCGGAGCATGTCGTCGGTATACCCGTCCAGGACGCCCCGGGCCGATCCCGCGCCGTCGCCCATCGTCCGACGCTCACCCAATCTTTTACCAAACGCCAGGAACATGGAGATGAACAGCGTGCTCGTCAGCAGCCACGTCGAGGGCGCCACCGCAGCCGCGGCACACCCCCCCAGCACCCGCAGCACAAACCCAGACGAGAGCGACATCACATCCATCAGCACGATGTGCTTCAGCTTGGCCGTGTACGCCGCCACATTCAGGGCGTAGAGCACCACCGCGCAGGCCATCCACGCCCCCGCCCACCCCGGCGCCAGCGCCAGCACACCCCCCGTGCACACCAGGGCCGCCCCGTACAGCAGCGCCGCGAACGCCTTCGCCTCGCCCGGGCTCACCTCGCCAGAGGCGATCGGCCGGCGCTTCTTGCGCGGGTGCAGCCGGTCCTGCTCCCGGTCCCGCAGGTCGTTGATCACATACCCGGCGCTCGACACCAGCCCGAAGGCCACGAACGCCAGCACCACGCTCAGCCAGGCGATCTCCTGCCCGTCCGCCCACCCGTACAGGGGGCCGATGAACACGAACACACCTTTGGACCACTGCGTCGGCCTCGCCAGACGCACAAAGCGACCCACCCCCGACCCGGAGGCTGCGACGCTCTCTGATACTTGTTTGGCCCCGGGCTCCACAGAACCGCTAGCTCCTGACCGATGTACGGTCTGGTCCGATCACCGGGTTCACCATCGACCCGGAATGGGGCGCGACTGCAGCCCACCGGAGGAACATTCGACCCATGCCAGCCAGCGGCCAACCCGCCGGGGCGTCCCCTGCCCCGCATCGTTGCCGCCCCGCGCTCGTCGCGGCGGTCCTCGTTGCGCTCATGGTCGCCACCGCCTGGCCCGTCATCTTCGCCCAGGTCCAGCGCGGACGCATGGCCCTCGACCAGCTCAACTACCACGAGAGGACCGTCTGCGCCTTTATCGACGCCTGGCCCGCCCCCGACCTGACCGACTACTGGTCCGCCACCACCCCGGGCTACCACCTCGCCATCGCCGGCGCCGCCAAGCTCGTCGGCGACAGCCGGACGATGCTCCAGCTCATCGCCAGCCTCTTCACCGTGGCCCTGCTCGGCGTGCTCGGCTGGGCCCTGGGCTCGCGCGCCCCACCCCTGACCGCCATCGCGCTCGGCCTGCCCCTCGTCTTTTCCCTCTATATCTGGCCCGCGGGGGTCTGGCTCCTGCCCGATAACGCGGGCTGGCTCCTCGTCCTCGGTGTCGTGCTCTTGGCCCTGCGCACCAAGTTCGGCCTCGGCCACCTCATCGCGGCCGGCGTGGTGCTCGCGGCGCTCGTGCTCGTCAGGCAGATCCACCTCTGGGCGGCGGCGGCCCTCTGGATCGGCGCATGGCTCGGGGCCGGCCACAACCCCGACACCGACGACCCCGGCCCCATCGACGGCTCCTTCAAAGGCGAGCTCGGCTGGCTGCTCACCCCCTCGCGCGACCGGATCGTGCGCACAGGGCTGATGGTCGCCGCCACGCTCCCAGCCTTCCTGATCGTCGCCCACTTCGCCCGGACCTGGGGCGGGCTGACGCCCCCGCTCTTCCAGGGCGAGTTCCAGAGCGAGGCGGTCCACACCGGGGGCAACCCCGCCGCTCCCGCCTTCATCCTCGCCCTGATCGGCTTCATCAGCCTCTTCTTCGCCGGCTACCTCGCCGCCCCGTTCCTGCACATGTGCAAGACGCGCCCTTGGGTGATCCTGGTCGCCGCGGGCGTCGGCGCTCTGCTCGCCCTCCTCCCCGAGACCTCGTACAGCCAGGAAGCGGGGCGCTGGACCGGGCTGTGGAACATCGCCAACAAGCTCCCGACCATCGCCGACCGCTCACCCCTGATCATCTGCGGCGCTGCCCTCGGAGCCGCGCTCTTCGCTGTCTGGGCGTGGAGCCTCGACACAAGAGATCGCTGGGTCTTCATCGCAGCATGGGCGGCGTTCTTCGCCGCACAGACCGCCAGTTTCCAGATCTGGCAGCGTTACTCCGAGCCGATGGTCCTGCTCATGCTCGCGATCTTCGCCACAAGACTGGCGGATCGCCAGCCCGAGCATCCGCTGGCGCTGCGGGCCCGCATCATCGGCCCCGCCATGCTCGGAGTTCTGTTCGCGCTGCTCTGCGCGACACAGGTGTCGATGAGCTCGGCAATCGACCTCAGCGCCGTTCGAGCCGAGCCCTGATCGCCATGTGCGTCCCCGTCTCCGGATCCACGATCCGGTAGTCGGTCGCCCGCCACCCTTCCGACGGGAACAGCATGTCCAGATGCCACAGCGGCGTCCGCCGAGGCCAGGTCCCTCGCAAGAGGTAGGGACCGCCCGACGCGGAGGCCTCAGTCCGCCCGCCCACCAGCCGCCTCAGCGAGGGCGCTCCCCGAGGCGTGTTGAAGTCGCCGATGATGAAGTCCGGCTCGGGCAGCCCCGCCGCCGCCTCAGCAGCACGCTCCAGCACCTCCATCCGGTGCAACCGGATGTCGCTGGGCAGATCGATCAGCCAGAGCTCGATCGCCTCGGGGTCTTCGGGCGAAGGCCCGAGCACCACGCGCACAAACCACCCCGGATCGATCGCCGCCGGGCTCGGGTCCGCCCCGAACCTCGTCGCCCTGAACCCCAGCGTCTGCGCACGGCTCTCGATCACCTCGCGCTCGGTGAAGATCGTGAAGGTCCCCGCCCGGACCGACCGCCTCGGGATCCGCCCGGGCCCGCCCCTGGTCCGAAAGTCTGTGATGATCGCCGGATCCGAGCGGCCGATCAGGCGCTCGACCGCCTCGGGCTGAATGCTCCCGCCCGCCTGGTTCCAGAACAACAACTCGATCCCCCCCTCGCCGGGCTCGCGCAACAGCCCCTGCACCCGGTGCTCGACGAGCGCCACAGAGCCGCCGAGCCCCAGCACACAGAGCCAGAGCAGCACAAGCCCGATCGGCGGCCGCTTCCGTTCTTTGCGGCGCACGCCCGCGATCAGCATCGTGGCCGAAAACGCCGCAAAGAGCGCCCCGACGAGCATGAAGTGGGCGGGCACCCACGACGGGTGCTGCAGGAGCTCGACCCGATCGCCGACCGCCCGCGCCGCAACCCACGCCAGCACCACCAGCACCGCCGCCCACGCGATCAGCGCCGAGATCCCACGCGCCAGCGTCGCCAGCACGCCCGGCCGCCCGCCCGAGGCTCTGTCCCTTCTGCGGCTCACGAGCCGCCGCCCGACAGCGCCGAAGCCGCCCGCTCCGCACCGATCCCGCCGACCCGGAAGACCTTCTCCGGGTGCGTCGGCCCCGAGACGAGCTCGACCCGGTTTGTGCGCACGCCCAACGCCGAAGCCAGCAGCCCGGCGATCGCCTTGTTGGCTTTCCCGCCCTCGGGCGGGGCGCTCACCGCGACCTTCAGCCGGTCGCCCAGCACCACCGCGATCCGGTCACGGCTCGACCCCGGCACCGCCTTGACGCGCACCAGCACACCCCCGCCCTCCTCCTCTTGGATGTACGGCACAAGCTCCGGCACGCCCGGATGCTATCAGCCCGCATTGACACACCGGCCCCCGCCCCCGACGATGGCCCGATGCCCCAGCCCGAATCACCGCTGCCGCTCTCGGTCGCGATCGTCTGCAAGAACAACGAGCAGACGATCGGCCGGACGCTCGATTCGGTGAAAGGGCTCGCCGCGGAGATCGTCGCGGTCGACTCCGGCTCGACCGATTCGACCATCCCCATGCTCGAAGAGGCCGGGGCGAGGATCGTCCGCTCCGAGTGGCTCGGGCACATCAAGACCAAGCAAAAAGCCCTTGAACTCTGCACGCAGCCCTGGGCGCTGAGCATCGACAGCGACGAGTCCGTCGAGCCCGAACTCGCCGCGTCGATCAGGAAGGCTCTCACCGAGAACGACCCGGGCGTCGTCGCCTGCCGCGTGAACCGCAAGGTCTGGTACCTCGGCCGCTTCCTCAACCACGCGTGGCAGCCCGAATGGCGGACGCGGCTCGTCCGGCGCGAGCTGACCCCGGGAAAGGTCCGCTGGGGGGGCGTCGACCCCCACGACAAGCTGATGGTCGACCCCGGCGCCGGACGCGTGCTCGACCTCGAAGGCGCCCTCCGCCACGACACCATAGCCGACTTCGCCTCGTTTCTGGAGGCCCAGGTACGGCTCTCGCGCGTCTCGGCCTCCAGCCTCCGCGAGGCGGGGCGTGGTTCGAGTGCGTGGAAGCTGATGACCTCGCCCCCCGGCGCGTTCCTCAAGCAGATGGTCCTCAAGAGCGCCTGGCGCGACGGGTGGCGGGGGTGGTGCGCGGCGGGGTCGGCGGCGGCCGCCACGCTCATGAAGCAGATCATCCTGCTCGACCTGCAGGGCCGCCGTTCGGAGGGGCGGGAGGGCGACGGACGCGGCGAGCCCCCCCGATTCCCTACGGACGGGGGCGCCAGGCCCGATTCGGAACCCGGCGACACCGTTCCCGGCCCCGGCAAGGGCGGTTCGGGCTCGCCAGCACGGTCGGCCTAACATCCCACAGCCCTCCGGAGGCGCCCGGCGCAGTCCATGCGCGCGGATCGCGCCCGGAGGCATGACGGTGACTCGCCCCCTCGCGCCCGTGTGAGCGTCCGCAGTGGGGCGGATCGATGCACCCACGGGCAAACGGAATTATGAGCGACGACACCTCAAGAACGTCAGAAGAACATCTCGCCGAGAACGACAACGCAGACAACCCGGAAGCCACATCTCCGACAGATGGCGGCGAGCCGACGAAGAAGAAAAAGCGCCGCCGCCGCGGACGCAGGCGGAAGGCCGGTGCCTCCGAAAACGGGGCGCCCGCCACCACCGACGCCGCAGACGAGACCCCGACCGGGGACGCCGACGAAGCCGTCGAAGAAAAGCGGGAATCCCCCAAGCCGGCCAAGCGTCGGCGCGAGCTCAAGCCCGTCGACGCCACCGACCCGGACCTCTTCGACCAAGAGATCGGGTGGGAGGAGATGGGCCTGAAGGGCGCAGCGCTGGAGGGCCTCAAGGCCGCGGGCTTCAAGAAGCCGACCTTCATCCAATCGATGCTGATCCCTCGCGCGCTCACCGGGCGCGATGTGCTCGGCCAGGCCAAGACCGGAACGGGCAAGACCGCCGCCTTCGGCCTGCCCATGATCCAGATGGTCACCCCCGGCGACCCCTTCCAGGCGCTGATCCTCGCCCCGACGCGCGAGCTGGCGACCCAGATCGGCGATGAGATCCGCAACCTCGGCAAGTTCACCGACCTCTCGGTCGTCCCCGTCTACGGCGGCCAGTCGATCCGCATCCAGGTCGAGAAGCTGAACAAGAAGCCGGAGATCATCGTCGGCACGCCCGGTCGCATCATGGACATGGTCGAGCGCCGACACCTCTCGCTGAAGCATGTGAAGTTCGCGGTGCTCGACGAGGTCGACCGGATGCTGGACATCGGCTTCCGCGACGACATCCGTCGGATCCTGGGCATGTGCCCCAAGGACCGCCAGACGATGGTCGTCTCGGCGACGATCTCGCCGGAGATCGAAGACCTGGCCCGTCGCTACATGAACGAGCCGGAGAAGATCGTCACCGCCAAGGACTCGCTGACAGTGCGGATGGTCAAGCAGTACTACCTGCCGGCCAACCCGTGGGACAAGCGCCGCCTGCTGATCCACCTGCTCACGCACGAGGAGCCCGCGCTGACCGTGGTCTTCTGCCGCCTGAAGCGCACCGTCGACCAGGTGACCGAGAAGCTGGTCGACAAGGGGATCGAGGCGTACGCGATGCACGGCGACATGCGCCAGGCCAAGCGCGAGTCGGTCCTCAGCAAGATCAAGCGGGGCGGGCTCGGCGTGCTCGTCGCCTCCGACCTCGCCTCGCGCGGGCTGGACATCGAAGGCATCACGCATGTGATCAACTACGACCTGCCCGACGACCCCGAGGTCTATGTCCACCGCATCGGGCGCACGGCGCGAGCCGGGCGCGAGGGCGTCGCCTGGACCTTCGTCACGCCAGAGCAGGGCAAGCTGCTGACAGAGATCGAGAACCTCACCAACGCCGAGATCCCCAGGCTCGAGTACCCCGACTTCGAATCGTCTGAACGCCCCAAGAACTGGCGCGACGAGCCGACGGGCGGACGCCCGCCCGTCGAGGTCCGCGGCGTCAACAAGACCGCACGCAACCGGCTCGAAGCCGCGGCGCCCCCGCCGGCGAACAAGATCGACGAGAAGAAGCTCGCCGCCAAGTTCCCCGGCGGGATCGTGCCCACCAAGCTCCCGGGCAAGCGCATGGGCGGGAAGGTCCGCACGGCGCGCAGCAACAAGTTGGACCTGTAAGCACCGCTCTTTTCCGCTGAGAGGACATCCCGATGCACGACACGGCGGTTCTTGCCGAGGCCGCACGCCGAGCGGTGCTGCTCGCGTCCGGCGTTTGCCGCGAAATCCAGCTCGCCCAGGGCGCCGTCCGACAGGTGACCAAGGACGACAAGAGCCCGGTCACCGTGGCCGACTACGCCAGCCAGGCGATCGTCGCGCGCGAGCTCCGCGAACGCTTCGGCGATGTCGCGCTCGTCGCCGAGGAGGACACCGACTTCCTCCGCCAGGACGAGCACAAGGCGCACCTGCAAGCCGTGCTCGAAGCGGTCCGCACCGTCTGGGAAGACTGCACCGAGGACGAGCTGCTCGAAACGATCGACATCGGCAACGGCCGCGCCGACGACTCGGGCTTCTGGACGCTCGACCCGATCGACGGCACCAAGGGCTTTCTGCGGGGCCAGCAGTACGCAGTCAGCCTCGCCTTCATCGAGAGCGGCGTGCCCGTCGCCGGCGCGATGGGCTGCCCGAACCTGCCCCGCGACTTCTCCGACCCCCTCGACGAGCCCGACCCGCGAGGCAGCCTCTACTACGCCGTGCTCGGCGAGGGCGTGTACGAGACACCCTGCGACGACTCGAACGAACGCCCCGTCAAGCTGACCCGCCTGCCCTCCGACAAAGACACGATGAGCGTCTGCGCGTCGGTCGAACGAGCGCACTCCAGCACCGACGACATGGACCGCGTGCTCGACCTGGTCTCACAGAAGAACATCGAGATCGCGCCGCCGGCAAGGCTCGACAGCCAGGCGAAGTACGCCGTGGTCGCCAGAGGCCAGGCCGACGCGTACATGCGCCTGCCGACGAAGAAGAGCTATGTCGAGAAGATCTGGGATCACGCGGCGGGCGCCCTCGTCGCCGTCGAAGCGGGCTGCATCGTCAGCGACATCCGCGGGCACGGGCTCGACTTCTCCCACGGCGTCGGCCTGAGCGAGAACAAAGGCATCCTCTGCGCCGCCCCCCACTGCCACGCGATGCTCGTCGGCGCGATCAAGACGCTGAAGATCGGGGTCTAAAGCAAGACGCAACGACTCGCAATAGACCTGTGGCACTGGCGGCTCGCCCGCCAGTGTTGTTCTGTCAGCCCATTTAAGCGCATCACTCCGGATGGGCCGCCAAACCCCGCTGGCGACCCCGAGAACGCGGTCTATCTATTTAAGCGTGTCCTCAGATCGAGCCATTTGTCCGGGTCCAATCTGAACAGAATCGTCAACCCATCTCCCCCAGCCACGCCTCGCGCAGCGTCCGCGTCACCGGGCCCGGCTTGGCGTCGCCGACCTGGTGGCCCTCGATCCGCACCACCGGCAGCACGCCGATTGTCGAACTCGTCAGCAGCACCTCGTCCGCCGCGAGCAGGTCGTCGATCGTCAGCATCCGCCTGTGCACCTTCATCCCCGCGGCCTCGGCGTTCTGGATGCACGCCAGACGCGTGACCCCCGGCAGCACCGGGCTCGGCAGCCCGCCCGGCGACTCCTCCCCGCGCACGATCGGGGCGAAGAGCTCGGCGTCCTTGACGAGAAACACCGACGAGACGCACCCGCCGGCGAGGTGGTTGGAGACCTGAAAGAGCAACGCCTCGGCCGCCCCCTTGGCCGACGCCTGGTTCAGCGCGTGCAGCCGTGGCCAGTAGTTCAGCGTCTTGTGGCTCTGGAAGGGGTCGAGGGGGTTGAGCTTCAGGTCGGCGACCGTCACCGTCACGCCGCGCTGGAACATCTCCTCGGGGGGCGTGGGCGAGGGCTGGACGACGATCATGAGCGTGGGCCTCTGGGCGTTGGTGCCGCTCCGGTCGAGCATGTTCAGGTCGCCACCGGTCACCGTCAGCCGGATCCGCGCCCGCGAACCGGGTGTTTCGCACAGCCCGCTCCGGCGCAGCGTTTCGAGCAGGAGCTCGCCCAGAGGCGCGGCGTCGAACGACTCGGCAAGCCCCAGCGAGGTCACGCTCTCGGCCAGCCGCTCCAGATGCTCGACAGGCCGGTGAACCCGCGGCGCCCCGCCCGCCTCCGCCGGCCCGACGCCCAGCATCGTCTCGAACACACCGACCCCGTGCTGCAGCCCCGCGTCGAAGGCGGAAACAAAGGCGTCGTCGGGAGCGAGGTACTTGCCGTTGAGGTAGATCAGGGTCATCGGCGGATGGTAACCGCCCCGCTCTGCACGCAGACGCAAGCCAGCGGTGGGCGCAAAAAAACGCCCGGCCTTGTTGGGGCCGGGCGTTTGTGTGTTCATCGATCGGGCCGGATCATTCGCGGCCGAACATCAGGTAGAGCTTGTAGAGCAGGTACAGGATTTCGATGTACAGCCAGATGACCGCCGTCACCAGCGCGTACCCCGCGTACCACTCGAAGTGCTTGGGGAAACGGTTCTGCACGCCCATCTCGATCGTCTGGAACGACATGAGCACATTGAACGAGGCGACGATCACGACGAACCCGCTGAAGGCGATGCCGACCGGGCCCGCCTCGTGGATCAGCGGCATGCCGCCGAAGCCGAGCAACCGCATCACCATGCCCGCGACATAGGTGAACATGATGGCCATGGTCAGGGTCGCGACGATCTTCATCGCCGTGCCCGAGAGGCGGAACTTGCCGAAGGTGAACAGAGCCAGCAGCGAGAGCACGACGCCGAAGGTCAGCAGGATCGCGTTGAGCACCACGCCCGCGCCGCGTGCGATCACCTGATCGCGTGTGAGATCATCGGCGGCGTTGATGAGGCCAGGATTGGCCGCAAGCTGCGACCCCAGCGCCCACGCGACAAAGAACGACGCCATCCCCGCGAACCCGCCGTAGAGCGCCGAAAGGATCGGGCCGAGCACGATCGAAAGCTGCGGCGACTTCCTCATGAAGATGCCGCCGATGAACAGCACCGCGAACAGGCCCAGCACGATGCCCACCGAGCCGGCCTCCAGCGGGATCCAGCCTTGGTTCATGCCGATCCAGGTGAGGAAGGCGCCGCCAAGGGCGCACCCCATCTGGATCGCGCTGGCCTGGATCGTCCCGCCGAGGGTCATCACACCCGGCTCGGCCTTCGCCTTGCCGCCGGGTGCGGTTTGCACATCGTCCCAACGCTGCGGCTGCTCGAAAGGCTTGAGCGCAGGATTACTCGACTTCAACATGGATCGGCTCCTCGATTCCCGACAAGAAACTGTTCAAACAGACTTTAAGCCCACTCCCGACAGTGTAGATCGGCACGCGGCCGGGCGGAAGTGCATACAGGCCAACAGGCGTCCGGGTTCGCCGCCCCAACGGGGGATAAGCCTGGGGGGAAGGGGGAATGCCCGGTCCGGCTCAGCCGCCCGCGCCCTCCATGGTGTAGTTCGGGGATTCTTTGGTGATGTGGATGTCGTGGGGGTGGTTCTCGATCACGGTCGCCGCCGAGACGCGGCAGAACCTCGCGTCGCGTCGGAACTCGTCGATCGTCGCGCACCCGAGGTACCCCATCGACGACTTTAGCCCCCCCACAAGCTGGTAGACAAAGTCCGCCAGCGGCCCGCGGTAGGGGACCAGGCCCTCGACGCCCTCGGGCACGAACTTCATGGTCGCCTTGCCGTCGGCGTCGACCTTGTCGTCCTGGCGGTATCGGTCGGCGCTGCCGTCGTTCATGGCGCCCTCTGAGCCCATGCCCCGATAAGACTTGTAGCGGCGGCCCTGGGAGATCACCATCTCGCCCGGGGACTCGTCGAGCCCGGCGAGCAGGCCACCGAGCATGACGCAGTTCGCCCCCGCCGCGAGGGCCTTGGCGATGTCGCCCGACTGGCGGATCCCCCCGTCGGCGATCACCGGCACATCCCGCCCGGTGCGGCGGACGCCCTCGACGGCGTTCATCACCGCCGTGATCTGCGGCACGCCCACCCCCGTCACCACCCGCGTCGTGCAGATCGAGCCGGGGCCGATGCCGACCTTCACCGCGTCCGCCCCCGCCTCGATCAGGTCGATCGCGGCCTCGGTGGTGGCGATGTTGCCGGCGATCACCTGGATGTCCCAGCGTCGCTTGATCTCGCGGACGGTTTCGAGCACCGGCTCGGAGTGCCCGTGGGCCGTGTCGACCACGACGAAGTCCGCGTCGGCGGCGATCAGGGCCTCGACGCGTTCGAGCTGGCGAACCCCCACCGCCGCCCCGCAGAGCAGGCGCCCCCGCTCGTCGGTGTTGGCCTGGGGGAAGCGGCTCAGCCGCTCGATGTCCCGCATCGAGATCAGGCCGGCGAGGGTGCCGTCGGGCTCGACGAGCAGGAGCTTCTCGACCTTGTTTCGGTTGAGGATGTCCTCGGCCTCGCGGAGGGTGGTGCCGGGGGGGGCGGTGATCAGCTTGCCCTTGGTCATCACCGAGCTGACGGGCGTGGACACATCGACGACGAACTTCAGGTCGCGCCGGGTCAGGATGCCCAAAACCTTGCCCTTGGTCCGCAGCTCGCCCGCCCCGGTGTCGGTGACGGGGAAGCCCGAGACATGGTGCTGTCGCATCAGCTCGCGGGCCCTGCGGACGGTGTCGCCCGGGCCGAGGGTGATCGGGTCGGCGATGACGCCGTTGGCCGACCGCTTGACCTTCGCGACCTCGCGGGCCTGGCTCTCGATCGAAAGATTCTTGTGCAGGACGCCCGCGCCCCCCTCCAGGGCGAGGGCGATCGCCACGGCGGACTCGGTAACCGTGTCCATGGGGGCCGACAGGATCGGGATGTTCAGGCGGAGGCTGGCCGTCAGCCTCGTCGAGGTGTCGGCCGAGGCGGGCATGACCCCGCTCCGACGCGGCACCAGCAGCACATCGTCGAAGGTGATCCCGTCGAGGACGATCTTGGGCCCGCCCCCGCCGGCGGGCTCGGAACCGACGGACGGAGCGGTTTTCGAATTGGTCAGGGTCGCCATAGGCAAGGGTCGCACCCCGCCCGCAAGAGTCAAGACGGGAGCGGCAAAGGGTGGGGGGTGGGAGGGGGCGCTGGGTGTGGGGCGCGTGGGGGAGGAAGGGGCCTTCGGTCGTGGCTTGTCCTTGCATTCGGGGATTCTGGATCACAGCCTCGGCCGCAGGCCGACGCCTCCCCTGCGCCCAGCTCCCTGCGCCCCGCGCCCATCCCCCCAAGACTCAGGCCCCTTTACGGCGACCCCTCGCCTTCGCCCACGCCAGCCGGATCGCCGATTCCATCCCGTCGACCATTCGCTTGAGCGTGAATTCCTCCAGCGCCGTCCGCTCCGCCTCGCGCCCGAGCCTTGCCCGCAGTTCGGAGTCGGCGATGACGGCCTTCAGCTTGGCCGCCATGTCGTCGACTGACCCATCGGCGTAGAGCAGGCCGTTCTCCCCGTCCTTGAGCGCTTCGATCTCGGGGTTGTGGCTCGGGATGTCGTCGCTGGTGACCACCGACAGCGCGTAGGCCATCGCGTGCAGGATGCTCAGGCCGATGTTGACGGGGTAGCAGAAGACGCTCGAAGCGAGGAACCACGCCGCGAGCTCGCGCTCCTCGTAGACCGGGCCGGGCATCAGCACGCGCTCTGCGACGCCGAGTTCCTGCGCCCGTCGCTCCAGCCGCTCCCGGTCCGGCCCGCCCCCCACCACCGCGATTTTCAGATCCGGCAGCTCGCCCCCGAGCCTCGCCGCGGCTTCAAACAGCATGTCGATCTTGTTGTCTTCCAAGAGCCGCGAGACAAACAGGACCATCGGCCCCCTGATCCCGTGCTCGGCCTTGAACGCTTCGAGCTCTTCGGGCCGCTCGCGCCACCACGCCGCGGCTTCGCGGATCGGACGCATGTCGAGCGTGTTCAGCGCGACAAAGACATCGTCGCTCCGCCCGCTGACCTCGCCGAACCTCGCCGCGGCGGCCCGGTTGTAGAACATCACCGAATCGGCGAGCACCCCCACCTTGTCGCGCAGTCGCCTGCGCCACCCCGCCTCGGACTTGCTGAACCCGTGCCCCCAGAGCACGACGCCGAGCCCCCTTTTACGCGCCTTCTTCGCCGCGATCGGGAGGCTGAGGCTCCGCGTGTTCCACCCGAGCACCAGCACATCGGCGCGTTCTGGGTCGGCGTGCCTGATCGCCGAGCCGTCCCAAAGGAAGTGCAGCCGCCCCCGTCCGATTACCCGCTGGCGGACGGGCGTCGCGGTGAACCCCTCCGCCTGCGTGTTCTCCAGGTGCTTGTCGGAGCCGTAGGTCACCGTCAGCTCGATCCCAGGGCGCGAGGCGAGCTCCCTGAAGACGGGGATGCGGTACTTCGGCAGCGCCGGCTGGGCGACGACGACGCGGATGGTCTCGGGTTCTGTCTGGGCGCCTTCCATGGTCGGTGGCGAGTCTATCGGCCCGAGACCGCCGCCCCCATACAAGAACAATGCCCGCCGGGAGATCCCCGGCGGGCCTTTGCTCGTTTGTCACACCCAAGGGCCGGCGAAACCGCTCAGCCCCCGAGGCCCTTCTGCACCGCGGGCATCAGGTCGTTGAACTCTTCGATCCGAAGCATGCGGATGTCGCGGACGGAGATCGGGAACCACGCGTAGGTCTGCGAGAGATCGATGACCGCGAGCACGCAGGTCACGGCGTTTACGGTCTCATCGCCGAAGTAGACGCTGCCCTGCTGCCAGGTGAATCCGTGGCGAGAAAGGACCTTTCGGATGTCGGCATAAGCGTTGTTGTACGAAGGCACGCCGTAGTGCTGCTGCAGCGACTCGGTGTCCATGTCGAAAGCGATCGCGTACACCCGTCCCTCCCCGTCTGCCGGACGCCCGCCGGCGCCCTTCGCCAAAGCCTCGGCAAGCCCCGTCCCGGTCGGAATGTGCTGGGTTTGCGTCGACATCTCAATGGTCCTTTCCTGACCCGATTGTAACGAACACCGAAATCACAAACAAGGCCCGCCGGGAACTCCCGGCGGGCCTTCAATAGCTATCGGTCGATCTCGGACCGCACCCCACTCAGTCGCGCAGCGCCGCCTGCGCCGCCGCGAGCCTCGCGATCGGCACACGGAAGGGCGAGCAGCTCACATAGTCCATGCCGGCCTTGTGGCAGAAGTCGACGGAGGCGGGGTCGCCGCCGTGCTCGCCACAGATCCCGATCTTCAGGCCCTCGCTCGCGGCCCGCCCACGCTCGATGCCGATGTGCACGAGCTGGCCGACGCCGGACTGGTCCAGCGACTGGAAGGGGTCCTGGGGCAGGATGTCCTTGCGCAGGTACTCGGGGAGGAAGCTGCCCGCATCGTCGCGGCTGTAGCCGAAGGTGAGCTGCGTCAGGTCGTTGGTGCCGAAGCTGAAGAAGTCCGCCACCGGGGCGATCTCGTCGGCGGTCAGCGCGGCACGGGGGATCTCGATCATGGTGCCGATCTTGATCTCCAGGCGACCCTTGTGCTCCTCTTCCTTGCGGACCTCCTCGATGGTCTCCTCGCAGAGCTTGCGGAGGATGGACAGCTCCTGGTGCGTGCCGACGAGGGGGATCATGATCTCGGGCACCGCGCGGATCTTCTCCTTCGAGCAGGCGATGGTCGCCTGCACGATCGCGGTGACCTGCATCCTGAGGATCTCGGGGTAGGTCACCGCGAGACGGCAGCCGCGGTGCCCGAGCATCGGGTTCATCTCGTGGAGCTGGCTGACGCGGTTCTTCACCTTGTCGGGCGAAACATCGAGGGCCCGCGCGACCTCCTCCTGGCCCTCCACCTCGTGGGGGAGGAACTCGTGCAGGGGCGGGTCCAGCAGGCGGATGGTCACCGGCATCCCCTTCATCGCCCGGAACAGGCCGATGAAGTCCTCGCGCTGGTAGGGCAGCAGCTTGGCGAGCGCCTTCTCGCGCGAGAAGGTGTCCTCCGCGATGATCATCTCACGCATCGCCGTGATGCGGTCGCCCTCGAAGAACATGTGCTCGGTGCGGCAAAGCCCGATGCCCTGCGCGCCGAAGTCCTTGGCGCGACGGGCGTCGGCCGGTGTGTCGGCGTTGGCCCGCACGCCCAGCTTGCGGTACTTGTCGGCCCAGCGCATCACCTTGGCGAAGTCGCCCGAGAGCTCGGGTTCGACCGTCGGCACGGGGCCGGAGATCACCTCGCCCGTCGAGCCGTCGATCGAGATGATGTCGGTGCGGTCGAACTCACGCCCGCCGACGGTGAACTTGCCTTCCTTCGCGTCGATGCGGATCTCGCCCGCGCCGGCGACGCAGCACTTGCCCCAGCCGCGAGCGACGACCGCCGCGTGGCTGGTCATGCCGCCGGTCGAGGTGAGGATGCCCGCGGCCGAGTGCATGCCGTCGACATCCTCGGGGCTGGTCTCCTTGCGGACGAGGATGACCTTCTCGCCCGCGTGGGTGCGTTCGACGGCCTCGGCGGCGGTGAACGCGGGCTTGCCGAACGCCGCGCCCGGTGAGGCGGGCAGGCCCCGCGTAAGCACATCGGCGATCTGCTTGGCCTTGGGGTCGAAGCTGGGCAGCAGAAGTTGCGTCAGGTCGCCCGCGGGGATGCGCAGCAGCGCCTCCTTCTCATCGATCAGGCGCTCCTTGACCATGTCGCAGGCGATCTTGACCGCCGCGGCCCCGGTGCGCTTGCCGCTGCGGGTCTGGAGCATGTAGAGGTGCCCGCGCTCGATGGTGAACTCGATGTCCTGCATGTCGCTGTAGTGCTTCTCCAGCTTGGTCTTGATCTGGAGGAGCTGCTGGTAGACCTTCTTGTTCCACTTGGACATCTCGTCGGTGTGCTTGGGCGTTCTGATGCCGGCGACGACATCCTCGCCCTGCGCGTCGATGAGGAACTCGCCGTAGAACTTGTTCTCACCGGTCGAGGGGTCGCGGGTGAAGGCGACGCCGGTGCCCGAGTCCTTGCCCATGTTGCCGAAGACCATCGCCTGGACATTGACCGCGGTGCCGTTGAGGCCGGTGATGCCCGAGAGGCGCCGGTAAGAAACGGCGCGGTCGGAGTTCCAGCTCTTGAAGACGGCCTCGATGGCCATCTCGAGCTGCTTGCGCGGGTTCTGCGGGAAGTCCTGGCCGACATGGCGCTCGTAGACCTGCTTGTACTGCTCGCAGAGCTCGACGAGCCCTTCCTCGGGCACATCGGTGTCGGCGACGGCGCCGTAGGTGTTCTTCAGGTGCTCGAAGACGCGCTCGAAGTGCTCGTGGTCGACGCCCTTGACGACATCGCCGAACATGTTGATCAGGCGCCGATACGCGTCGTACGCGAATCGTCGGTTGCCCGTCGCCTTCGCCAGGCCCTCGACCGACTCGTCGGTCAGGCCCAGGTTGAGGATCGTGTCCATCATGCCGGGCATCGAGACGGCGGCGCCGGAGCGCACCGAGACGAGCAACGGGTTGTCGTCGTCGCCGAACTTCTTGCCCAGCTCCTTCTCAAGCGTGGCGATGTGCTTGCCGACCTCGTTCATCAGCCCGTGCGGGAGACGCTGGCCGCCCGAGGTGAACTTCTCGCACGCGTCGGTCGTGATCGTGAAGCCGGGGGGGACCGGCAGGCCGATCGAGGTCATGTCGGCGAGGTTGGCCCCCTTGCCCCCGATGACGAGCTTCATGCTCGGGTCGCCCTCGGTCCGCGTCTTACCGAAGTAATACACAAACTTGCCGGGCTTGATCTTCTTGTTCGGCTTCGCCGGGGCGACACGCCGGGAGGCGGTCTTCTTCGCCGCCCGCTTGGCCGTACGCTTGGCGGCGGTCTTTGCGGTCCTTCCCGACGCGCCGCGTGCGGAGGTCTTCTTGCGGGCAGTCTTCTTCGCCGACTTTTTCGCGGTCTTTTTCGCCATCTGGCGTCCTCGCTTGCTATTTGTAAGGCGCGGACCGGCATCCTTCGGCGGGCCGGCGGTGCATGCCGACGACCCGGTCGCACCGGCCACGCGCGGGACCAACTCTCTGGTGCGGGCGGGAGTCTAGAGAGCATGGCACGCAAGATCGAACAACCAACGCCCGGCGCGACCATGAAACCCTCGTCAGGACGCCCACACACACCGAACCTTCCCGCCCTCGAAGGCCTCACGCCCGCCGAGATCCCCGCCCGCTGGCCCGCCGACACACCGCTCGCCTGCCTGGTTTCCGGAGGCCCCGGGCGCTTTGCCAGATGGTCGGTCTTCGCCCCACCCGTCAAAACCATCGACCTGACAGACGATGCCGAGCTCTGGGCCCTCCTCCAGCAGCAGCCCCCCCGCCCAAACGCGCATGCCGACCCCGACGCCCCGCCCTTCCAAGGCGGCCTCATCGGCTGGATCGGCTACGGGATCGGCGCACACCTCGAACCCCGCGCCGGGCTGTCGCCCCAGCCCGAACCCCTCGCCGTCCTTGCCGCCTGTCCCGACGCGCTGATCCACGACGCCGCGACCGGGCGATGGAGCGTCGTGGGCGACCCGGCCCGCCTCGCGCCGGTGATCCGATCGATCGCCGAAGGAAACGGAGCCCGCGGCTTCTCGCTCGGTGCCCTCTCCAGCGCCGTCGGGAAAAGGGCGTACGCCGAGGCGGTCAGGCGTGCCGTCGAGTACATCCGCGCGGGCGATGTCTTCCAGGTGAACCTCGCCCACCCGCTGCGCGCCCGCTTCGAGGGCTCCGCCCGCGCCCTCGCCTCGACGCTTTTCGCCCAAACCGGCGCCTGGTTCGGCGGCATGATCGAACTCGATGCCCACCCCAGTCCCGACGCCCAGCACGCCTACCAGCGACGCTGCGTCCTCTCGGTCAGCCCCGAGCTCTTCCTCCGCTACAACCCCGCCGACCGGAGCCTGCTGACCAGCCCGATGAAGGGCACCCGCCCCGCTTCGGCCGACCCCGAAGAGCTCCGCCTTGCGCCCAAGGACCGGGCCGAGCTGAACATGATCACCGACCTCATGCGCAACGACCTCGGGCGCGTTGCGCAGTTCGGGTCGGTGCGCGTCGCCGATCCCCGCCGCATCGAGCGTCACGCCGGGAGCTCGGGGGTCATCCAGGCCTCGTCGGAGATCGCCGCGACGCTCCGACCCGGGCTCGGCCTCGCCGACCTGCTCAGAGCAACCCTCCCCGCGGGCTCGATCACCGGCGCGCCGAAGGTCCGCGCGATGCAGATCATCGACGAGCTCGAACCATTCCCCCGCGGTGCCTATTGCGGCGTGCTCGGCTTCGTCTCCCGCTCCGGTCACGCCGAGTTCAGCGTCGCGATCCGCACCGCGACCATTGTCGGAAAGTCCGGCCAGGAACAGGGATCGTTCAAGAACGCCGAGCTCGAGTACCCCGTCGGCGCCGGCATCGTCGCAGACTCCGACCCACACGCCGAATGGGCCGAAACCCTCGCCAAGGCCGGCGTCTTCGCACGACTCACCGAGATCACCGACCAGCCATGACCGAGATCCGCACAGACATTGTCGATGTCTACATCTTCCGGCGCATCGGCGGCACGCCAGAGCTGCTCCAGCTCCTGCGCGCTGAAGAGCCCATGCGAGAAACATGGCACCCGCTGATGGGCCACACCGAACCGGGCGAGACCGCTGTGGCCTGCGCCCTGCGGGAACTGCACGAAGAAGTCGGGCTCGACGGCGGCGACCCGGCGCTGCTGGGCTTCTGGCAACTCGAACAGGTGCACCCCTACTTCATCGCGTCGCTCGACTGCGTGGTGATGAGCCCGAGGTTCTGCGTCGAGGTCGAACGCAAGTGGAAGCCGAAGCTCAACAGCGAGCACACCGACCACCGCTGGGCCGCGGCCCTCTCCGCGTTCATGTGGCCAGGGCAGCGGGACGCCGTCGCCGAGGTGCTGCGCCTCGCGGCCGAGCCGGACTCCGCTTACGCGAGATCGCTGCGGATCGATCCGGGCTCGGCAGGCCGGTAAGGCGGCAGATCACTCGTCGTCGTCGGTCCGGCGCGGGCGCTTGCCCCACTGCTTGCGCTCCTGCACCTCCAGCGCCACACCACCGACAAGCTTGACGGTCCCCTCGCCCAGCAGCCTGACGGTCTCGCCAAGGAACGCGGGCTCGAGCGGGACGCGGATCTCGCTCGACGGGCGCAGATACACAATGTCGCTCTCGGTCTCGACGGCGATGTCCACCGGAGCGGAAGGGACGAGGGCCGCCGCCCCGTTGCGCAGCGCCGACCCCCGGATCAATTCGTGCAGCGCATCGAGCGCCGAATCGCTCCCCCCGTTCAGCCGCGGCTCGCTCAGGAACACGCACAGCCGACCCTGCTCCAAAGGCACGGACTCGATCGGGGCGAGCTGATCGATGATGATCTGCGGCTCCGCCCGCGACAGATCCACGCGCCCGAGCATGAACTTCGGCCCGTCGCTCTCGAGCAAGTGCCCGTACTTCTCGAAGGCGTCGGGGAACATGATCGCCTGCGTCGGGCCGGTCATGTCCTCCACGCCCAAAGCCGCCATGCGCCGCCCGGCGCTCTTGCCGGTCTTGGCGACCAGCGAGCGGGTCGAGGTGACCAGCACCGCCATGATGACGCGCCGCCCGTCGGGCATGTCCGCGAGCGATCGTGCCGTCGCGTTGACGAACGCGCCCGTCCACGCCTCCCACTGCTTGAGCGGGTGGCTGGAGATGTAAAAGCCCAGGATGTCGAACTCCTGGCGCAGGATCTCCGCCTCCGACCACGGATCGACCTTCGCGAGCGGCGGCTCTGAGGCTTCCACCGCCGGCGCGTCCGCCTCGCCCCCGCCGAAACCGAACAGCTGCGCCTGACCCGCCGCCTTGTCCTGCGCCACCTTCTGCCCGGCGCTGACGGCCTGCTCGATCGTCGCGACCATCGCCGCACGGCAGTCCCTCCCGTGCACCGAATCGAACGCCCCGCACTTGATCAGCGACTCGATCGTCGCTTTGTTCACCGCCCCCGTGCCGACACGCTCGCAGAAATCGAAGATCGACCGGAACGCCACCGGCTCGGCGTCCTCGCCCCCGTCGCGTTCGCGGATAATCGTCTCGATCGCCTTGGAGCCCGCGCCCTTGATTGCCCGCAGCCCGAACCGGATGTGCCCGTGCGCCGCGTCCTTCGGCTCGTCGGGCGCGTACACCACCGCGAAGTCCGCCTGCGACAGGTTCACATCCGGCGCCTTCACCTCGATGCGGTCGCCGATGATGCGCCCGGTCTTCGGGTCGATCGTCCGCGTCTTCTTGGTGTCTTCGAGGTAGGGGATCCAGTCGCTGGCCTTCTGCGCCTGGCTCTCGAAAGTGAGGAACGCCGCCATGTAATGGCGAGGGAAGTAGGTCTTCAGGTACGCGGTCTGGTACGCGACGATGGCGTAGCCTGTCGAGTGGCTCTTGTTGAAGCCGTAGCCCGCGAACTTGAGGATCAGCTCGAAGAGTTCGTCGGCCTTGTCCTTGCTCAGGCCCTTCTTGCCGGCGCCCTCGATGAACTTCGGGCGCTCGCCCGCTATGACCTTTTCCTTCTTCTTGCTGATCGCCTTGATCAGCGCGTACGCCGCCCGCAGGGGGATGCCGCCCAGCTCGTGGACGATCTGCATCACCTGCTCCTGGTAGACCATGACGCCGTAGGTCTCGGCCGTGAAGCGGTCGACGATCTCGTGCACCTTCGGCACGGTGTCCTGCCCGTGCTTGCGACGGTTGTAGTCGGGGATGAGGTCCATCGGCCCCGGCCGGAACAGCGCGTTCGCGGCGATCAGGTCCTCCAGCCGGTCGGGCTTCATGTCCACCAGCAAGCGACGCATGCCGCCGGATTCAAACTGGAACACGCCCGTCGTATCGCCCCGCGTAAACAACTCGAAAATCCGCGGATCGTCATAGGTGAGGCGCTCCAGATCCAACGGGTGCGGCCCGCCGTCACCCTTCTCGCGCCCCACCGCTTCCCACTGCGCCTTCTCCGGCAGCGTGTCGCGGATGAGCCGCTTGCACCGCTCGATCACCGAGAGCGTGCGCAGGCCCAAAAAGTCCATCTTGAGCAGGCCCATCTTCTCGCAGGTCGGCCCGTCCCACTGCGTCACCACCTCGTCGTCGCCCGCCTGCGCCTGGCGGAAGAGCGGCACGATCTCGTGCAGCGCACGGTTCGCCAGCACCACACCCGCGGCGTGCACCCCGCAATGCCGCGCCTGCCCCTCGATCGTCCGAGCCGTATCGATGATCCGCTTCACCTCCGGCTCGGCCTCGTACCGCGCTTTGAGGTCCGGCTCCTGCTCGAGCGCCTTGTCGAGCGTGATGCCGAGCTGATCGGGGATCATCTTCGCGAGCTTGTCGGTCTCGCTGAGCGGGAATTCGTGCACGCGCGCCACATCGCGGATCGCGGCCTTCGCCTTCAGCGTCCCGAAGGTCACGATCTGCGCGACGCTCTGCGCCCCGTACTTCTCGCGCACATACCGGATCACATCCCCCCGCCCGTCCTGGCAGAGGTCGATATCGATATCGGGATACTCCGCCCGGTCAGGATCGGTGAAGCGTTCGAACAGCAGTCCGTAATGCACCGGACACGCGTTGGACAGGCCGAGCACGAATCCGACCATCGTGCCCACGCCCGAACCTCTGGCGTTGGCGGGGATCCCGCGCTGGCGACCCCAGTTGACAAAGTCCCAGACGATCAGGAAGTACGCCGAAATCAGCTTGTCCGCGAGGATCTTCAGCTCGCGGTTCAGCCTCGCCCACTTCAGCCAGCCCTCGGACTTCCCCTCCGCGACAACCTCGCCCTCGATCAGCTCGTGGCGCTCTTCGAGGATCTCCGGCCCGTACCGCCAGACCATCCCCGCCTCGGCGAGCAAACGCAACGCCCCATCGCACTGCGCCTTCAGCTCCTCGGTTGTCAGCCCGCTCTCGCCCTCAGCAAAGGGCTCCAAACTAAATCGCGAGCTGAACTCCGTGTACCACGCCGTCAGGTCACCGGCGTACGCCGCGTCGTCATGCCTCGGCAGCTCCCGCTCCGGCGGCATCTCGATCCGCACCACCGGCGCATGGTTCGCCCCGATCGGCAGCTCGACATTGCACCGCTCGGCGATCCGCAGCGTGTTCTCGCACGCCTCCTTGCCCACCTCGCCGAACTCACCCTCGAAGAGATCCCGCATCTGCTCGGGGCTTTTGACATACAGCTCCGGCGTGTACCGCATCCGCCCCGGATCGTTCTTCACCTTCCCCATCGAGATGCAGATGAGCGAATCGTGCGCATCATGGTCCTCGGCCCTGAGAAAGTGCGAGTCGTTGTCGCACACCAACGGCAGATCCAGCTCCTGCGCCAAGCGGATCAGGTGCGGGTTGATGGCGTTCTGCTCGGGCACATGCTTCTGCAGCTCAACAAAGAACCGCGGGCCCGTCCCCTCGTCAGCGAAGCACTCCGCGTGCCACCTCGCGCTCTCGACCGCCTTCTCCCAATGCTTCTTGTCCTCGCCCGAGCGGACATAGTCGAGCAGGTGCTCGCCGATCTCGCTGCCGAGGTGCCCGTTGATCGCGATCAGGCCGCTGCCGTGGGTCTTGAGGATCTCCCGGTCCATCCGCGGCTTGAAGTAGAACCCCGAGAGGTACGCCTCCGAGCAGAGATACAGCAGGTTGTTCCACCCCGTCTCGTTCTCAGCGAGCAGCACGAGGTGGTATCCGCCGTCCTGCACGCCGGTGTAGGTCCGGTCGCGCCGGTCGCCGGGCGCCACATACGCCTCGACCCCGAGGATCGGCTTGATCCCCTCACGCCGCGCGATCTCGTAGAACGACACGGCCCCGTGGATGTTCCCGTGGTCGGTGACGGCCACCGCCGGCATCCCGAGCTCCTTCACCCGGGCGACCAGCCGGTCGACCCGGTTGCCCCCGTCCAGGAGGGAGTACTCGGTGTGCAGGTGCAGGTGGACGAACTGCCGCTCCGGCGGCGGCGCCCCCTCGGGATAAACCAGCGTGCTCGACATCGGCGCCTCCGTGCGTGCCCGGCCCGGCGAATCTCCAACGACCGCCCCCAGGGACCGACCAGTCTCCCGCCATCAGCCCCGCACGGCAAGCCGACGGGCGAAGATCGCCGCAATCGGGCGCACGGGGCGGGCTGGTCCGACGCCGCCGCTGTCGGTAGCTGTCGGCTGGAGGGGGGGGCGTGGGGCGTGGGGCGTGGGGCGCCGGCGATCAGCCGAACCCCCGCCCGCCCGAGCGCCCGCAGTCGGTGCACCGCATCCGGGCGCGGACGAGAAAGAACAACCAGATCGGAAGCAAGACAAACAGGAAGACCTTCGTAAAGACGCTCGGATCCCGCCTGCGAAACAGCCGCACACCCCGGCAGCGACGGCAGTACAACAGCTCCGACTCCGCCGCCACCGCAGCAGGCCGCCGCTCAACCCTCTCGGGAAGATCTCTGAGCACCTGCTCGCGGGTCAGCATGCAGAGATTGTTGCGGGATTGGCGAGCCCGCGTTCCACCCCACGCGCCGGCATCAAAAACAACGGCCCGCCCCGCCGGAATATGCGAGCTCACCCACCAAGGCGGACGGCTCAGGCCGGACACGGGGCGGACCAGACAATTTGTAGCCCCGAACCGGCCCACGGTCACGCCCGGGCCCGGGACCTCCCAGGACCTCCTCGACGGAGCCCAGCCCCCCCACACATCGCGGTCATCTCGACCCGCCAGTGCGCGGCGTTGTAGCGAAACTCGACCTTGGTCAAGTTGCCCCTCTGATCATCGCTGATCCTGTGTGCCGTTCACTTTGATCCGGCAATCGCCCAACTCGCTACGGGTCGCCGGCGGGACTTGGGTCGCCTCCGTCTGCCTCGTCTTCCATTCGCTCCAGGTCCGTGGCTCTCTCTACAACGCTCAAGAGCACGCCATAATCGCCGTCTGATCTCTGCTTGGCGGCGGACAGCGCCTCGTCGATGAGCAGTCGATTGTCTTCAACGCCGCTGCCATATAAAATGGTCCGGAGGCACGCTTCGGGCGTATCGATGTCGGAAGCCGAAAGCACCAATGCGCGTACGATGCTCGCCTTCTGCATTGCTGTCCATTTGCTTAGCGCAATGAAACGGCCGAAATGAATCGTTGCCGCGGTGCAATCGAAGCGATCGATGTTCTGAACGACAAAGTGGAACAAGAACTCCCATCCGGGCGTCTCGTACGCCACGGACTCTTCATCCAAAATGTTGATGGCCTCAATGAGCACGCTGATATCATCTTCACTGATAGGCACAGATAGCCCCACTATCATGCCGAGGGCGTTCATGCAGTTGCCGGATGACTCTGGTTCTCGCATGCCTCGGCTCCTTGCTGGAGGGGTGATCGCGTTCGGGCAAGACCTAACTCCGATGGAAGCAGAACGAACCTTGCGCCTCCGGGGCGCCCCAAGTGCATAGGTTTATACGCCGTCGTACGCATCAACTTTCACTTGCCGCTGAGTCTTGTACTCATCCTGCTCAAAAACAGATTCTCATCATCCTTAGACCTAAATTTTTGGCTCCGGATGATACCGCCTACAAACTGCCAACATTCGCGGATAGAACAATCGTCGTTTTGCAAACGGTGGAGCACGAGGTCAACCAATTCAATCGCACCCTCGACATCTGCGCATTCTACGACACGATTGCACAACGAAGCAAGCTGATCCTTCGTCCAATCTGAATAGTGAGCAATAATCGAAAGACGCTGCAGCGCAAGAGGATCCATCGCGGGCACGAATCGCATAAACAGCTCCAGCAGATATCCCCACTCTCTATCCGACAATATCCATGTCTTCCCATCCATTTCGTACAAAATGTCATGGTCAATCTTGGGGTTGCTGTGGTCCGCGAGCCAGCGGTCGCCGACCTCTACGAGGCGGTTGATGTCTGGTTCGATGCTGGAAGGCCAGCTTGTACGACGCCCTGACATCAAAAACCCTCTGAGCAGAGGGCGCCCGCGTTTCCGATCAGTTCCCGCCCGCGCCTCGCCCGCCCCGCCATCCGCCCGCATCCCTCGCAACGGTTCGGCCAGATCACTGCCAGCACGGCCAGAATCAGCAACCCGATCAGCCAGAGCGGGATCAGGAGGACGACAAGTATGTGCAGAAGCCAATCCGGCCGGTCGGGAACGACGGGCCGCACGGCCTTGCAGTGCTTGCAATACCGAGTTGGCGCGTTCTCGCTCAAGCCGGTCACTCCGAAACAGACAAACAGCGCACGCCCTCGCGGGCGACACCTCCAAGCCTAACGAAACGGGTGTGCCGCCGCAACCGAATCCGAGGCGGCATGCACCGAAGTCCGAAAATTCCCCTTGGCCCACGCCGCGGCTTTCGGTACGCTCACATGCGGACGACGAAGGACGACCCCCAAGCCCGGGCGACCGGCCCACGCGCAGAGCCCGACCGAGGAACCAATCAGGGAAAGGACGAGCCATGACTACGATCGCATCCCGGCTGCTGTTCCCTTGCCTCGCCGCGGCCATGCTGCACACGCACGCCGCGGCCGCCCCGGACGCAGCGCCCGCGCCGCACGACGCGGCCGAGCAGAAAACGGGCGAGTCGGTGGTCCAGCTCCCCGCCGGGTACCGCTGGGTTGTGCCGCCGCAACCGTTCGACCTCGACACGATGGAGGAGATCTCGATCACGCTTGAAGGCGTCGGCGAGGTTGTCGTCGAGCCCATCATCGAGAAAGGGATGATCAACGAGGTGCGCCTCGGGTACGAAAGGGGCCGGACAGAGTCGCGCATGAAGACTCCGACCTTTATGGTGCGGTTTGCCGACGCTTCGGGCGAAGCGATCCGCAACGGGCCGATCGGGATACGGATCCATGGAGCCGCCGTCCAGTCGGTGTACCACATCAATAGCGACGAAGTGCTCTCGCGGGCGGCCTGGTTCGGTGTTGCGGTGCTCGACTACGAAGGCCGCGTGGAGCGAGCCAAGGCCTACGCCGACGCGCCTGAAACCGAAAACTACCGCGTGCCCTTCCTGCCAGTCGTCGGCCAACCGTTCGAGTTCGACCTGCCCACGCTCGACGGCGAGCGCATGACCCACCAAGACATGCTCGGAAAGATTGTCGTCTACGACGCCTGGGCCTCGTGGTGCGGCCCCTGCCTGACTAAAATGCCCGAGATGCACAAGCTGCGCGAGCGTTTCGCCGCGCAGGGTGTCGAGTTTGTCGGCATCAGCCTCGAACAACCAAGCAGCAACGCCATGGCGCGGGCGACGGAGAAGATCGAGTCGCTGGAGCTCGACTGGCCCCACCTGCACGGCTTCCCTTCGCGCGAGGCCAACCGCCTCTGGTTCAATGTCACCGGCATCGAGGGCATCCCCAGGCTCTTCGTCGTCGATCGCTCCGGCATCCTCCGCGCCGAGCCCCCCACGACCGGACGCCTCGCCGACGCGATCCACGACCTCCTCGAACAGCAACCGCCCCACGCCGCCGCGGGCGACTGACCGCCAGACATCGCCAAGCAGACAGACGGGGCCGGCTCCCCCTGCGAATAATCAAGGCGTTCACCGACGACTCTGGAGGATGACGCCTTGAAACCCCTGCTCTGCTTCTCGCTGCTGTTTGTCCTGCCCTTCCCCGCCCTCGCCCAGCACGCCGACGACGAAACGCCCCGCCTCCAACAAGAGGCGGCAGAGGAAGAACCCGAGGACATCGACCCCGCGCTCCTCCCCCGCGCCGAAGGCCCGCCCCCCGAGCACGAGCTCACCCCCGGCGTCCGCTGGGCAGCACCGCTCAGCCCCATCACCGACGCCCGCCTCATGACGGGCACGACGAACCTCGTCCTCCCCCACGGCTTCGCGACCCTCCGCGTCACGCCCCAGCAAAGCCTCCAGGCCGAGGTCTTCCACGCCGGCGAGCCCGGCCCCGCCCGCATCGACATCCCCCACTACGAAGTGGTGCTCTACGACATCGAGGGCGAGCGCATCCCCCAGCACCGCCCCGTCCCCGTCGCCTCATCCGCCGCGATGCACCTGACCGTCAACTTCGCGGGCGCAGACCTCCCCGACCGCGTCGCATGGTTCGGCGTCACCCTCCTCGATGCCGACGGCAGGAAAGAACGCGCCGCCGCCGCACGCGAAACACTCGCCGAAACCGGCTCGGAAGCCATCCTCCCACCCCTGCCGATCGCAGGACAGGTCTGGCTCTTCGACCTCCCCCTCACAACCGGCCGCGCGCGGGCCACCACCGACCGAATGCTCGGCAAGCCCGCCATCGTCTACGCCTGGTGCTCGTCGAGCCCCGCCTGCCTCGTGCAGATGAGCCGCCTGGACCGCCTGCGGCGGGAGGTCGGCGATTCCGTCTCGTTCCTCGGCATCAACCTCGACGCCGACCGCGCCCAGATGCAGCGGTCCCTCCGCCGCGCACGCATCGAGTGGCCGCAGGTGCACGCATACTCGATCACATCGCCCCGCGACTGGCTCGAAGTCTCGCTGATCCAGCCGCCGCACCTGGTCTTCGTGCTCGATGCCGAGGGCCGACTCGTCGGCCAGGTCGAGAGCGCCGCCGACGCGCGCATGCTCCTGCAGCCGATCCTTGAAGGCGCCGAAGACGAAGTCCTGACAGACGACGACCGCCGCTGACCGCCCCCCACGCCCCACACCCCACACCCCACACCCCTCCAACTCCGGTAAATTGACCGGCGTCGGGCCCATCCCCGGCTCAGGTTTCATTTCTTCCGCGTTCGGAAATGACTTTGTCATGACCGTTCAACCGCAATCCGCTACGGG
>JAFIFZ010000013.1 GCA_020831775.1 Phycisphaerales bacterium | reverse complement strand
GGGTTGTTGTTGGGGTTTGCCGCCCGCCGGGCCATGTGGCGCTAGACGACGGGCACAGCGGGCCCGGGGTTGTTGGGGTTGTTACCCCCCCCGGTGGGGGTGTTTGAGATTGGGGTGGGGGGGTCGGATGGGGACACCCGGGCGGGGCGCGCGGGGCCACCCGGCGCCCAGCACCGTGTCCCCCGCGCCCCGATCCACCCGACTCTTCGCTGCGCTCAGGGGTGGGCGTCCGGGGAATGCGTTTGTGGTGAGGTCGTGCGTGTTATGCTTGGGCGATGGACGAGAGCCGAGACATTGCGGGTTCGCGGGTTGGCGGGCTGCCTCCGGGGGTGAGTCCGGCGGCGGTGCAGCCGCCGAAGATGCTGAAGGCTACCTATACAGATTACTGGATCACCGGGGGTGAGGTGGGGCGTTGGCCGGTCTGGTATGTCGGCGCGTTCTTTGCGATTCAGACGATCGCCATCGTGTCGATTGTGTGGATTCACATCGGCGCACAGGGATGGGGATATCTGCGCCCGCACCCGGATCGGTTCTGGTTCACGATGGTGATCCTGCTCTTGTTCGTCATCGGTTCCGAATCGATCGGCGTGCGGAGAGCCCGTCCGGTGTACCGGCGAACGGGAGATCTACGCCAGGCGCGGCATGTCTTCGGGATCACGAAGGTGATCTGTGCAATGGTCGCCGGCGCGTGCTGGTTCTGGGTCGGGATGATGCTCGGACATAGTGTTCTGCCGCTCGGCGTCGCAGCGGGGTTGGTCGTGGTTGGCGCCGTGAGCATCGTGACATCGTTTGCGGTCGCGCCGCGCGTCGGCACAACGCTCCGCTGCGCCCGATGCGGCTATCCGTTCGACAACGCCGGCGACTATCTCTGCTCTGAGTGCGGGAAAGCATGGCTGGCGCCGTCCGGCCTTGTGCGGGGCGAGAAGATCAGGCCGAAGCCGTTTCACTACGGTGTGCTCGGCGCGTGTGTGCTGCCGATTGTCGCGACAGCGCTGTTGATGTTGTTCGCGGGCGTGCATCGGCTCACACCGACGGATCGGCTTGTCGAGCAGGCGATCCGTCAGTCGAACGAGTTCGTCTTCCTCCGCGCATTCGGCGCTTGGAACGAACTCGAGCAACGCCGGCTCAGCCCGGCGCAGGTTTCGCGGCTTGCCGAGGGGTTGATCGGAGACGGGGACGAACCGCCGAACCTGACGCCCGAGGCGCGATCCTGGCTGCTGGACCGGTTGTTGGCGGGCGAGCTGCCGGAGCCCACGGTGGATCGCATCCTGCAGCGGATGATGTCTCCTCTGCTGGCTGTTCCGCGCGAGGTCCGCGTTGGTGAGGCGTTCACGGTCCGAGCCGATGTGCAGGTGATCTGGGGTCGGGTGCATGTGATCGATGCCGCAATCGCGGTTCGCGGCAGTGCGGCGGGGGATGAAGACGGGGCCGAGATCCTCGCCGATCGGTTCGTCCCGGTGCAAGCTCATTTGAGGGGTGCGCCGGGGCCGATCGGTACCTTCACATTTACGGCGGAGTCTGCGGGTGATCTTGAAGTGACGGTCGATTTCTGGATCTTCGCTGTCCCCGGGCCGGAAACGCGCGGGATTGTGTGGCGCCCCGACGGCACGCCCGAGCCGCCGCCCGGCGCGTACGGCGCCGTCAGGCGGAGCCTGAGCGGGACGGTGCGTGTGTTGCCTGCTGAGGCGCCTTGAGCGGCGGAGAGTGGGGAGGCGGGGGAGACACTGGCGGGCGAACTGTCGCTCAGGAGTGGCGTGTCGTGTTCGACTGATCGCACTGCTTGTGGAAGCGAGCCTCGAACGCGAGTTCGCCCCAAAGGGGCGATGGGTTGTAGCCACGGGTGGAGCGTCGTCCGGAGCGGAGCGCAGGGTGTCGCGCAACTCGTGGAAAGGATGCGGGAATCCAGCCCGCCCTGAAGGGGCGGAGGAATCGTTGGGGTTCAGCGTTCCTTCGCCCCCCCGGGGCTCTTCGGGTTTGTTCGCGGCTTTCCACGGGTTGCGCACCGTCCGACACGGCGCGTCGGCCTGTGCTCCACCCGTGGCTACAGCCTTGCGCTCCTTCGGAGCTGGGAGGCGCGGTCTTTCTTCAGCGCCCGCTACCCCGCGCCCTGTTCCCAGCGCCCCGATCCACCCGACTCTTCGCTGCGCTCAGAGGTCGGCGTCCAGTGGTTCGTTTGGTGCTGGTGAAATCTGGTTGTGATGATCGCCAAAGAGGTGTCTGGGTTCACTTGTCTTGGTAGTTTGCCGTGCCATGCCGGAAACGGAACAGACATCCAGCCCCGCGTCCGGCGATTCGCCCGGCGTCTCGTCTGGCCCGGCGTCGGGCGGGGGGAACGTTTGGGCGCTCCCCGAGGGGGTCACGCTGGACACGGTCCGTCCCTCGGCGTGGCAGAAGCCCTGGGTCGGCGATGCGTTGCTGACGGTCTCCGGCCCGCACGAGCTGCCCATGGGCCGGATCGCCGTCGTCGGCGCGTTGATCGTGTTCTGCGTGCTGATGATGGCGATGCCGCTGCTGCTGGTGACCGGCGCTTTGAGCGGGGCGATGGCGACTGCGTTTCTGCTCCCCTTCGGCGTGATGATCGGGGTGTTCATCGTCGGCGCGGTCTGCGGCTTGCGGCACGGGCGGCGCGAGTACGCCCGGCGCGAGGATCTCGCCCGCGCCCGGCGCGCTTTTTTCGTGGTCTCCCACACGGTCGCGATCCTGCTGATGACGCTGCTGTTGTGGGCGGCGATGTTTACCGGGTGGGGGCAGGCGACGATGCCGGCGTTTGCCTCGTTCTTCGGGTTCTGGGCCGTGTTTACGCTGATCGGGCTGGTGACGCCTGTGCGGCTGGGGCCGGAGCTGCGCTGCGCCCGCTGCGACTACCCGTTCGAGACCGGGCACGGCGATCAGTGCCCCGAGTGCGGGAGCAAGTGGCGGGGCCCGCTCTCGCTGGTGCGCGGGGAGCGCAAGAGCGCCAACCTCGCCCTCATCGCGCTGCTGGCGGCGATCGTGCTGCCGACGGTGACGATCGGGTTCGTCTCGACCTTCGGCGACGGCGCGCGGTTCATGACGACCGAGTCGCTCATCCGTCGAGCAGTCAACCCGTCCCCGACGGACTTCCGGGGCCCGTGGGCCGAGCTCGCCCGGCGCACACTGACCGAGGACCAGACCCTGCGGCTGGCGCGTGGCGTGCTCGACTATCCCGCCGGCGCGTTCGTCCTGACCGTCGATGAGGGCGTGCAGTGGCTGGAGGGGCGCGTCATCGCCGGGGAAATCCCGCGAGAGATGATGGAAGAACTGCTCGAGGATCGTCTGGCGCTGGGCTTGCAGGTCGCCGGCTCGGCCGTGGTGGGCGGGCAGTTGGGCGTGACGCTGGATCAGCGGGTCGAGGGGATCGGCGGTCGGTCGCTGCACTACATCGTTGCGGTGGGGGGGTACAGGCACAGCGGCGGGGGCGCGGCGATCGAGCGTGGGTCGTTCTTTTCGGCGCTGCCGCGGGCGCCGCACGGGCAGGGCATCGTCGTCCAGCTCGCGCCGCCGACGGTGGTGAGCCCCGGGTCGGCGGGCGACTTTGAGGTCGGGTTCGATTGCTGGCTCTTCCTGACCGACCAGGCGCACCACGGCCGGATCTCGTGGGGCCCCGACGGCACGCCCGACCCGCCCCCGGGCACGCTCGCGGTCGTCCACAAGGAGGCGGTCACGACGCTGAGGGTCGGGGCGGGGCCGTGACGGTGGGCCGATCCATGGCGCGGCCGGCGGACCGGAAGTGGTACGACCCCTACCTCACCGCTCGTCGGTCCGTCCGCCTCGCGCTCCCCGACAACCCATGGGAGTATGCACCGCTGGTTGCGATCGCGGTCCTGCTGATCTGGTCGCGGAGCGCCGGAGCCGCGTCGGAAGAACGGGCGTGGGTCGAAGCGGCGGCGCTCGTGTTCGCTGTCTTGTGGGGGTTGTACGGCGTGTCCATGGCCGTCGGAATCCTGGCTGGGCGAAAACGCTACATCTCGACTCGTGACATTGTGTCGGCTCGTCGTGCTGTCCTGTTCTCGGCCTCGGCGATTTATGCGGGGTCGCTGGTTGTGTTGGCGCTGCTTCACTTTGCCGCGGGCCTCTGGCTGCACGCACCGTTCTACATCACGCCCGCGGTGATCGTCGGCGTGGGTCTTGCCTACGCGTATAGATCCAGCGAGCAACACCGGGCGGAGCGGGCCGATGCAAGTCGGCCTGGGGCGCGTTCTGCGATCCAGTACGCATTCGGTGCGGCTGCCATATGTCTGATCTCGTTGGTCGCATGGGGTTCGCAGTCGCTGTACCGATTCACGCCCACGGCTCGCCTGGTCGATAGCGTCCCGGTTCTCGACCATCGCTATGCGTACCCGGCCATCGACGAGCTCGGGCGTCGGCCGCTGCATCCACGCCATCTCGACCGGCTCTCGAAGCGAGTCCAGTATCTGAGCGTCGAGCAGCGAGAGAGGTCGACCGTCTATCGGATCCATGAGGAGCGGTCGAGCCGGCCCTGATGGAGCTTGTCCAGTCGTAGGCATGGCGAAATGAGTTGACGGGTCGGGGGCGTTCGGGGATACTCGGGGCCAGTGGACGAGAAGAAGCCACAACACGGGGACGGGCTGCCGGATGGCGTGCCGCCGGAGGCCGTCAAGCCGGACGATTCGTCGCCGTTCACCGACGCGCTGTTGGCGGGGGCGGGGTGGCCGCGGCTGCGGGTCTGGCACTGGCTCTTGCCGCTCGTGGTGGTGTTGGTCCTCTCGGTACTTTTCCTCCGGCCGGTCGTCTCGGGCGAGAGCTCGCTGGCCGAGTCGCGCCTGATCGAGGTGCTGGTTTTCTTTGGCGTGTTCTTTGCGGTGTACGGCGTGGGGATCGTGCTGGGGCGGCGTCGGTTCCGGGTGGACGGGGATCTGCCGCGGGCTCGGAAGCTCGTTCGTCGGACACTGATCGTGGGCGTTGGGGGCTTGGCAGCGGTGCTCGGCGGCGCGCATTTTTTCGGCGGTTTTGCGCTGCGGTCGATGTACATGTCGATGACGCCGGTCGTGGTGAGCTGGCTGTTGCTGTGGTGGGTGTTCCTTCGTCTGGGGCTCCTGGGCGAGCGCGGGGTTGACGATTCGCTCCGCTGCGCCGCGTGCGACTATCCGTACGAGGGGGCCGGCTCGGACCGGTGCCCTGAGTGCGGCGCCGCCTGGCACGAGCCCGCGGCGCTTCTCGCTCGGCACACCACGAAGGAACGATGGAACGCCAGCGCCGTTGTTTTCTATGTGTTGCTCTTTGTGGTGATGACTCTCGCCCTCAGTCAACGGGAGAAGTTCTATGCGGTCACGCCGACGGGGCGGCTGGTCGCCTCCGTTGGGGTGCATGGGGATAGCTATGACTGGCACCTGTGGAGACAGATCATCGGGCGAACGCTGACCCAGGCCCAGACGGCACACCTCGCCGAACGCATCCTCAATGAGCCCGCTTCCGATCGGATCAACACCTTCGCCTCGGAATGGTTCGTCGCCCGGCTGAACGCGGGCGAGATCTCTCAGGACCACCTCGAGCGCTTCGTCAGAGAACGGGTCGTGCTGTCGCTGGACGCCTCGCCGGACGGGACGGGCGGCGATGTTCGTGTCGTCGCGACCGCAGATGCGTTCGGATGGTCGCTGCACAGCCTGAGATTCGAGCTCGCGGGCATCGGCTTCGGCGTTGACGGCGGGCCGCCGGTCGCGCGGGCGACAAACTACCAGTCGATCAGCCACGGCGAGAATGTGCCAGAAGAGGCGCAAACAACGCAATGGACGCACCTCATCACCGGCCTCGAACCGGGCGAGCGGTCGCTGCGATTCGAGTGCTGGGTCGTGCTGACACACGGGACCCGCGGCAGCGCCACGCTCGTCTGGCAAAGCCCGGCGATCCCTGCGCCCGTGCACGGGTCGGTCGGGGAGGTCCGGCTCGAAGCGTCGACCTCTGTGAACGTGATGCGATGACAGAGACGCAGGGCGAGACTGAGGTCATCGACCATGTCCCGACGATACGGGATGTGCTGGGTGCGCTTGAGAAAGACGGGTTTGACGACCACCGGTGGATCGACCGGGCGGCGCGAATGCCTTGGTGGGTCGGGGTTCCGGTGTTTGCGAGGCGGCTCTGGCTTTACCAGGTGACCGCGCTGTTGTTCATTGCTTACGGCATCCCTTGGCTGATGGAGCGGTTCAAGCTCGATCTGTTATGGAGTTACAGCGACCACTTCGAGGTCTTTCTCGCCAGCTTTGTGATCCTGGTCCCGCCGGCGATCGCGGGGTACATCGGGGGGCGGCGGGCGATCGGCGACGGCGGGTTCCGGCGAGAGACACGACGCCGTGCGATCGAGCACGCGGCATGGACGCTTTGGGGCGGGAGCATGCTCGTCGCGATGGCGGGCTCAACGGTCTTGGCGCCCGGCGATGTCAGCATGCCGATCCTCATGCTCGCGATGTTCGCGAGTATGCAGATTTGGATGCTCAATACGATCAACCGCAAGGGGACCGCGATCTGCTGCGCATCCTGTGGCTACGCGCTGACCCTCGACGGCAAGCCAACCTGCACGGAGTGCGGCAAGGTCTGGCTCAGGCCCGACGGGCTGACGCAGGGACGCAAGTTCCGAAAGGTCTGGGCGATCCGCGCGATCGGTTTGATCGGAATAGTGTTCATGATCTCCGGCTCATCGATCGTCGGCCATTTGGGCGTCATGGTCGGCCCGCGCTGGGTGATGCCCTCGGTGCCGAACGACGCTCTGATCTCCAGAGTCATCCGAAGCCCGCTCTCGCTCGGCAGCGCCGAGTTCATCGAGCTCTCGCGGCGCGAGCTTTCCGAGGCGCAGGTCGAACGCCTCGCGGCGGCCCTGCTCGACCTCGAACGAGCGCCCGGTCGCCGGGCGGTCTCCGAGGTCAACTGGCTGCTGGAGCAGATCGAAGCCGGTACGCTGCCCGGGCCTTTGGTCGAACGGTTTGAGCAGTCGATCACACGGGGCGAGATCTTGCGGCTGCTGCCCCGGGCGACGGTCGGGTTCACGCTGTCGCCGAGTGTGGCGATCACGCCGCGCTGGGAGCAGATGGGGCGGTACGACACGCTGATCGCGTTCGCTGGGATGACCTACGGCATCGGGGAGGCTCCGTCTGTGAGCGATCCCGGCGCATCCCCGGTGGGGCGTGCGTACGAGTTTGTGCGTGTCTCGAACCGACCGAAGTTTGAGGCCATCTTCCGTGCGCCGGCGGGTGGCGACCTGGTGGTGCGTGCGGAGTGGTTCGTGGTGCTCGTGCTGCCTGGCACGCCTGTGCCGTCTTTGGTTTGGCGTGACGACAACACGATCGACCCGCCCGCGGACGCGGTGCACATCTTCAGAGGGAGCGCCGAAGGCGTGATCCCGATCGTGCCGTAGCGAGACTGATTGCGTGTCGGTTCGTTGTAAACTCTGAGACTTGTTGAGTGTTCATGTTCTGGGGCGATCGGAGCGGCGGTGGAAGAAGGGCAGACACAGCACGATGCCGGCTCTCGGGGTGCGGCCTCCGATGTCCCGACGATGCGGGAAGCGCTGGACGCGATCGGGCGCGACTCGCTCGACCGCCATCGATGGATCGATCGCGCGGTGCGGCGGCCGTGGTGGGTGGGCGTGCCCGTCATCGCGGCGCGTGCGTCGCTGGTGTTTGCGCCTTTGTTGCTCATAATGTTTGTCGGGATGCCGATTGCGATGAGCCGCATCGATCCTGACACCTCGCTCCGTCCCCAGTGGGGCGGGACACTACTGGCGTTGTTGTTCGTGCTTCCCATGCTGAGCGTGATGGGCTACATCGGTGGGAGGCGGGCGGTCAAGGCTGGGCACTTCCGACGCGAGACGCGGCGATGGGTGATCGAGCACGCGACATGGACCGTTTGCATCGGCGTTGGGATCGCATTTCTCTTGATGCCCTTGATCGCGTTGTGGTCTCCTTTCGGTACGCTGTGGCAGGCGTCCTTCTGTGTCGCGTTCATGATGGTTGTCTTCTGTGCGCAGATCGATCGGCGGGGATCGGCGATCTCGTGCACTTTATGCGGCTACGCCTACACGCCGCACCCGGCCAGGCGTTGCACGGAGTGCGGCGCTGAGTGGCTCAAGCACAGGGGGCTTGCGCAGGGCAGCAAGTTCAAGCCGATCACAAGACTCCGGATTCCCGTCCTTGGCTTGGTCGGGATGTTTTTTCTCGGTTCAATCATCTCAGGCTTCGTGGGTCCCGACTTTGCTTCCAAGTGGGTCTTGCCCTCGATGTCCGACGATGCGTTGGTCTCGCGCATTGTTCGCGACCCCGCTACGCTCGGCAGCGCCGAGTTCATCGAGCTCTCGCGGCGCGAGCTCTCCGAGGCGCAGGTCGAACGCCTTGCGACGGCCCTGCTCGACCCCGAGCGAGCGCCAGGACGGCGGGCGGTGTCCGAGGTCAATTGGTTGCTTGAACAGTTCGAGTCGGGCACACTGCCCGAGCCTTTGGTCGAGCGGTTCGAGCAGTCGATCGCGCGGGGTGAGATTCTGCGGCTGCTGCCCCGGGCGACGGTTGGGTTCACGCTCTCGCCGAGTGTGTCGATCACGCCGCGCTGGGAGCAGATGGGCCGGTACGACACGCTGATCGCGTTCGCGGGGATGACCTACGGCATCGGAGATGCGCCGTCGGTGATCGGCCAGAGCGGGACGCCGCTGGCGCAGTCGAGCGAGTTTGTGCGGCTGTCGAGCAATCCCCGGTTCAACCCGGTCTTCCGGGCGCCCGCGGGTGGCGAGCTTGTGCTTCGGGCGGAGTGGTTCGTGGTGCTTGTGCCGCCGGGCACGCCTGTGCCGCCCTTGGTGTGGCGTGATGACAACACGATCGACCCGCCCGCGGACGCGGTGCACATCTTCAGGGGCAATGCTGAGGGTGTGATTCCGATCGTGCCGTAGCGGAGGGGGAGGCGGGCTGCGCAAAAAACACTGGCGGGCGAGCCGCCAGTGCCAAGGATTCAACGGGTTTGGGGGCGATTCAGCCTAGAGGCCGCCCTTGAAGCCGGTCTTGCCGAACTTCTCGCGGAGGCGCCGGAACTCGGGCGTTTCCTTGAGGATCTCTTCGGCGCTGCGCGTGTCGCGGTCGCCTCTGCCGCGGCCCTTGCCCCTGCCGCCGGGGCCGCCGGGACCGCTGGGTCGCTGGGGGGCTTCCTTGGTCTGCTTGATGCTGAGGGAGACCTTGCGGGTCTCAGGGTCGATCTTGAGGACCTTGACGGTGACGACCTCGTCGGGCTTGACGACTTCCTCGACGGTCGCGACGCGTCTCCAGTCCAGTTCGGAGATGTGCACGAGCCCCTGCACGCCCGGCGCGACCTCGACGAACGCGCCGAACTCGGCGGTCTGCACCACGCGCCCGGTGACGATCGCGCCCTCGACGACCTCGTTCATCGCCGTGACGAACGGATCGTCCTGGAGCTGCTTCATCCCGAGGCTGATGCGGTTGTCTTCCCAGTTGATCTTGAGGATGACGACCTTGACGGCCTGCCCTTCCTTGACGAACTTCTGGACATTCTTCTCGGTGGGCGGCACGCGCTCGTGCGTCATGTCGGAGATGTGCACGAGGCCGTCGACCCCGCCGAGGTCGACAAACGCGCCGAAGGGCATGATCTTGCGGACGGTGCCCTGGACGGTCTGGCCCTCTTCGAGCTTGTCGCGGAGCTCCTTGGCCCGCTCCTGACGCTCCTGCTGGAGGATGTTGCGACGGCTGAGGACGATGTTGCCCTTGCCGCGACGGTCGACACGCTGCACCTCGCAGGCGATCTTCTCGCCGACGAAGACCGCGAGGTCGGGGATGCGGTCGAGGGAGACCTGGCTGGCGGGCATGAAGGCGCGGTGGCCGGCGACTTCGAGTTCCAGCCCGCCCTTGTTGGTGCCGGTGACGCGGGCCTCGACGGTCTGGCCGGGCTCGAGCTGCTCCCAGTCGGCCTTCTGCACCTGACCGGGCAGGGTGCAGATGAAGATCGACTCGGCCGGGTCGAACCGGTTGACCACCAGCTCGACCTGGTCGCCCTTCTCGGGCAGCGGCTTGTCGCCGAACTGTGACTTCTCGACGACGCCGAGTTCCTTGGGACCGAACTCGACGAAGATGTCGGTCGGCCCGATCGAGACGACAGCGCCGGTGCGGTGCTCACGACCGCCCGAGACGACGCGCGGGCCGCGGATCGCGGGCTTGGCGGCCCCGCCCGCGGGGGCGGGCTGCTGCTGCGGCGCTTCGAGCGAACCCTCCCGCTCCATCGCGGCCATGGCGTCGTCGATCTCCGCCTCCAGCTCGTCGGAGAGCTTGGCCGGGGTCGGCGGCGGCGCCTCGCCCGGCTGGGCGTTGCCGGGCTGTGCCTCTCCGGGCTTCGCCTCTCCGGGCTTGGCCTCCTGGGGCTTGGCCTGGTTCGGGTCGGTCTCGGACGGGTTCGGTGAAGGCTGGTCGGGGGGAAGCATCGGACGGACTCTTGCAATGGACTGGCGGCGGAACTCCCGCCCGAACGACGGGCGGCAGGACGCCGAGTGTAACGAACGGCGCCCGGCGGATCGACAGGCTCGGGTTGGATCGGCTCTGGCGGGCCTCCGGGACGGGACAGACTACATGAAATCGCGTGTCGCTCGTACGATCCGTTCGGCGGTGCGGATGTTCGCCAGACCCGCCTCCGCGTCGATCTGCGGGGGCTGGTTGGTCCGCACGGCCTGCAGGAAGGCGGTGATCTCCGCCACGATCGGCTCGGCGTCGTCGATCTCCAGGGGCTCGATGTTCACAAGCTCCATCCAGTTCAGGTCCGTCAGGTCGACCCCGCGACGGAGCTGCTCGTGCACCTCCCGCATCTGGATCTCGTTGGCGGTCCTGCGGATGATCGTGCCCTTTTTGGCGGCGTAGTCGATCTTGATGTACGCGTTTTCACCCGTGATGCGGGTGACGCGTTCGGTCTTGAGGGCCAGGCGGCTGGCGGTGATGTTCGCGACGCACTTGCCGCGGGGCAGGTTCCACTGCAGGCGGGCGTTGCAGATGTCCTCGTGCTCGGTGATGACATTGACGCCCGAGGCGATCACCTCGTCGGGCTCCTTGCCCCCCATGAGCCATAAGACGACATCGAGGTCATGGATCATCATGTCCATGACCACGCCGATGTCGACCGAGCGGAAGGTCATCGGGCTGACGCGGTGGACCTCGATGAATCGCGGGACGACCTCGGCGCCGTTGGCGGTCGCCTTCTGCATCGCCCGCATCACGGGGTTGAACCGCTCGATGTGCCCGACCATCAGCACGGCGCCCGACTGCTCGGCGACGCGCTTGAGGTGCTCGGCCTCGTCGCCGTCCTTTGCGAGCGGCTTCTCGACCAGGCAGGCGACGCCCGCCTTCAGGCACACTTCCGCGACCGCCCGGTGCTCGACCGTCGGCACGGCGATGCTCACCGCGTCGACCCCGGCCTCGATCAGGGCAGCGGTGTCGGCGAAGGCGCGGGTCTCGTGTTTGTCGGCGATCTCGCCCGCCCGGGCGGCGTCGGCGTCGACCACGCCCACGAGCTCGCACCCTTCGTCCTGGGCGTACACCCTGGCGTGGTGGCGGCCCATGCGCCCGACACCGATGGCGCCGCAGCGGAGGGGGCGCCCTCCAAACCGGTCGCGATCGGCCGGCACTTCATGGAATCCTGTCGACATCGGCAACGATCCCGGCCCGCCGCTCGGCGGGACTCTGGCGTGACGCCAAGGTCGGCGTTAAGCGCCGACCGCCTCGTTGAGCGCCGCGGCGAAGTCGTCTTTACCCTTCAGCCCGACAAACTTCTTCGCGGGCTTCCCGTCGACAAACAGGATCACCGTCGGGATCGCGCTGATCCCGAACTGCGTCGCGACCTGCTTGCCCTGGTCGATGTCGAACTTGCCGACCTTCACCTTCCCGGCGAAGTCGTCGGCGAGCTCCTCGATCGTGGGGGCGAGCATGCGGCAGGGCATGCACCACTCGGCCCAGAAGTCCACCAGCACCGGCTGATCGGACGAGAGCACCTCGTCCTGAAAGTTGTCGTCCGTGAACTCGTGCATGTTCGCGCTGGCCATCTGCTTCTCCTGAGAGCCGCGTGATCTGTTCTCTGTCGGGGCCGTCCGCCGGCCATCCGACCGACCGCCCGCAAACCGCCCCGAGGGGCGTGGTGTTCCGGCCTTCCCACTCGGCCGACCAATCGACTGGCCGGGACCTACTGGGGAGGCATGCGAACCATAGCCCCCGCCCGCAGAGTGTGCCCGCGCCCTTCCCAGACGGAGTCCGGACCCTCTAGAGCCCAGGGCCCGCCCTGCCGGAGGGCTTCTCCGCCCCTCCGATCGCCAGGACCGTGCGAATCGCCTCGGCGTGCTCCTTCGGGTCGTGCACCCGCAGCAGCACAGCCCCACGCCTCGCGTGCTCGATCGAGACCGCAAGCGACCCCGCCAGGCGCTCGGCCGGCGCCGTCTCGCGCCCCGGGCTCGCGGCGGCCCCAACGAAGCTCTTTCGGCTGGCGGCCGACATCACCGGGTACCCGATCGCCGCGAGCTCCGCGGTCCGAGCGATCAGCTCGAAGTTCTGCCCGACCGTCTTGCCGAAACCGAGCCCGGGGTCGATGACGATCGACGCGGGGGCGACCCCGGCCCGCAGGGCGGCCACCGCCCGCTGTCTTAGGAACGCGCCGACCTTGGCGACCACATCGGTGTAGGCGGGGGGCTGCGTGTAGCGGTCGGAGTAGCTGTCGGCGTCCGGCGGGCGGAGGCGGTGCATGAGGATCAGCCCGGCGCCGTGCTCGGCCGCGAGGGCGAAGACCGCGTCGTCCTCGCTCCCCGACGCGACATCGTTGATCGCGTCGGCCCCGGCCAGGATCGCCTCGCGCGCGACCTCCGCAAGCGTCGTGTCCACGCTGATGGGCAGGCCCGAGGCGGGGCCCGACGACTCGCGGATCGCCCGGATCACCGGCACCACGCGGCGCACCTGCTCGGCCGGCGGCACGCGCTCGGCCCCGGGCCGCGTCGACTCGCCCCCGATGTCGAGCATGTCTGCCCCGTCATCGGCGAAGCGATGGGCGCGTTCGACCGCCTCGGCGACGCCGCTTGTGCGCGAGGCCTCGTGAAAACTGTCGGGCGTGGTGTTGAGGATCGCGACGATGCGGGGCCGGTCGAGGACGAGCGACCGCCCGTGGGCGAGGGACCAGGTGGGGGGAGATTCGGGCATGGGTGAGCGTATCCGGTTGGGTCAATTCGAAGTCGGATTGATCACCGGGCGGTCGATCAGCAGAAACTCGGCGTTGTCGAGCACTTCTTGCGGCATTGACTTCACGAGGTCGAGCAGCGTCGCTGCCTCATGGGCGACCGCGATCAGCGCCCTGGGCGCAGCAGAGTCACATGCCAGCAATTCAAACTGAATCCGCTTGGCGGGGCTCCACAAGCCGCTTCTTGGCGAAGTGTTAGCCGCGAGTGCAAACACGGGGCGGTCCATCTTTGGGGTCGTGCGAGCAAACAGCCTCTTGCGAGTAAGTTCTGTCTCACCGGTGCGATCGACACAGACTCGGATAATCACGCATCTGGGCATCCGCAGCAAGAGCCATAGGTGGCACATGGGAAAAGCGATAGCCAACAACAACGCGTTGAGCCCGAGGAGCATGAGGAGTTCTTGAAGCTCAGTTTCGAACCAGATCAATATCAATGCTGCCATTGTGTTCAGCACGAAGTACAGCACTACGGTAAATACGAGTACGGCGATCAGGTCCGACGGAACGATCGACGCTGTCCATCCGTGTATGCCGGGTTTCCACTTGGCGCCGGACGGCGACCGCAGCCGAGGCGCGTTCCAGACCATGCCGTTGATCGGAATGGAGTCGGCCGGGCCCGCCCCTGCAAACGCCAGTCGTTCGGCCGCATCGGGCGCGAACGGGTCCAGCGGCGTCATTGGCAGAGATGATTTGCTGGTTGTAGCCAAGCGAGTCCAAGCCCTTTCAATCCCAGCTCTGAAAGCTCGGAGCAACCAGAGGATATTCGATCAGCAGGAACTCCGCGCGGTGCAGCATATCGTCGGGCAACTCGGCGGCGGCGCCGATCGCGCCTTCCGGCTCCCTCGACATCGAGATCAGTATGCGAGGATGAACATGATCGCACAGGTACAACATGTACACGGTGTGCGGCCGTCTGATGAAAAACCGGAATGTAAAGCTCCGATTGGCCGCGAACGCGATGCGCGGCCTATCCGTGCTCTCCGAAGTGTGCAGGAGCAGGCGGTGGCGGCTGAGCCGGACTCCGCCGCTGCTGGATGTGCGAACCACGGTGATGTGGTCGCTACGGAACTTGAGGGAGTAGATCAGAAGAAAGAACAGGCCTGATCCGAGTCCCGCAGCAAGCGAGAATATCAGGAATGGAATGTCGTCTTTGCGTCTTGGATCCAACTCGACTGCGATCGAAACCGCGATCGGGATGAACAAGGTCAAGAACAGCCCTATTGAGGCGAATATCGCCAGGTAACCCGGCACAATCCTGGTCCGCCACCCGAATCCGCTTCTGCGCCACCTCGCCGCAAACGGCCTGAACCGAGGCGGGTCGTTCCACGCGACGCGTCGGACCGGGAACGGATCGCCGCCGCTCTCACCAGCAGCCGCCAGCCGCTCGGCAGCCCCTGCCTCGAACGGGTCGAACGGCGACATGGTCAGGGCGGGTGTGCTCGGCATGGTCAGGCGTACTCGCATCTGTTCAACCCCAGCTCTGAAAACTCGGGGCGATCACTGGTTCGTTGATAAGCAGGAACTCCGCGTGGCGGAGCACATCGTCGGGCAGTTCGGCAGCCGCGCTCAACACGCCTTCCGGTTGTATTGACATCGCGATCAGCACGCGCGGGTGGAGGTCGTCGCACAGGTACAGCATGTACACAGTCTGCGGCCGTTTGCGGAAGTATCTCCGTGTGAAACTCTGGTTGATCGCCAAGGCGAGGTGTGGTCTTTCGGCGCTGGTAGACGCACGCCGGACGATGCGATGGCGGCTGAGCCGGACTCCGCCGTCTTTCGACACTGCGACGGTGGTCAGGTTGTGGAGGCGTGCCTTGGAGAAGTAACTGAAGGCGCACGCAGAAGCGACAGCGATCCCTGCCGCCAAGCAGAACAAGATGTTGTGCCAGTCATCCCCCCGGGCCGGGTTCAATTCGACTGCGATCGGAATCCCGATCGCAACGGTGAGGAACGCCGCGAGCGCCAAGAGGATGCCATGGACCATGCAGGAAGGCACGACCCTGGTCCGCCATCCGTCGCCGCTTCTCCGCCACTTCGCCGCGAACGGCCTCAACCGCGGCGGGTCGTTCCACGCGACGCGTCGGACCGGGAACGGATCGCCGCCGCTCTCGCCAACAGCCGCCAGCCGCTCGGCAGCCCCCGCCTCGAACGGGTCGAACGGTGTCATGGTCAGGGCTGGTTCGTCGTGCATGGCGTCCCTCGCGGTCTAGGTGCTGCGGGCATGGTAACGGCAGGCGCACGAAAAAACCGGCGGGGAAGCCCCGGCCGGTTCTGGATGTTGTGGGCGCGTCCGCCGCTTATTCGAAGCGGGGGCGGAACTCTTCTTCTTCGCGCTGGCGCCGAACATCGGCGGGGTCGGGGACGAGTGATTTCGTAAGGTCGCCGACGATCTTGACCACATCGCTCGGCAGGTACAGGCGGCCGTGCATCCCGTTGTCGCCCATGCTCGCGCCCATCGAGATCGGGGCGAGGTCGGCGGGGACATTGATCTGCGGCGCCCCGGCGCCGGCCATCGCCATCAGGCCGCCGACCTGCTGCAGCACCGGGCCGAGCCCGAGGTGGACGACAAAGTCGGGGTTGGAGGGCAGGCGTTCGTGGGCGGCGCGGATCTGCGCGTTGCGGTGCAGGCCGATTTCGGCGTTCCGCTCGGCCTCGATCACCTGGCGGACGAGAGAGGTGTTGCGGCTGAAGGTCGTGATCACGCCCTTGTCGGTCGCGGCGTAGTACCCGCTGGGGCCGCCCGCGGCGCCGAAGACCATCATCATCGCCATGCCCGCCTGCTGCGCGCCCGGCTCGGCCGGGTCGAACTGCATCTGCATGCCCCACTCGTCGAGGCGGACGCCCTCGATCTCCGCGGCCCCCTCGCGGTACTGCGTGCGGTAGGTGATGCCCTCGGCCTCCATCCCGTCCATCTCGAGGGTGTACTGCTTGCCGGCCTCGAGGAGCTTGGCCGGGTTGGCCGAGCGCTGGTACTGCACCATGTTGGTAAACATCCCGCCCATCAGCAGCGAGGGCGTGTTGCCCATCACGAAGGCGAACCCGTCGCTGTGCTCCATCATGTCGCCCATCCTCGGGCCCATGGTCTGACCGGGGTTCATCGAAGCGGCGAGCTCGGTCATCTTGCCGAAGATCTCCTTGATCCTCGGCGAGGAGGTGTCCATCGCCATCGCGAGGATGATCTGGGTGTCCGGCAGCGAGCCGAACATGTCGATCGCACCGCCAGAGCCGACCATGTACGAGGCGGTGGGGCTCCCCTCCTCGAAGTCGGCGGCGAAGTCCATGCTGATCCCCTGCCCGCCGATCGTCATCCCGTAGGCCGCCGTCCGCCCGTCGCGGACCAGGGCCGCAGAGACGGTCTGGACAAAGCCGAGCACCTCGCGCATCGCCGGCTGCTCTTCGCCGAACATCGCGGCCATGTCGTCCAGCCCGGTGCGGAACTCGTTGAGCCCCTCCTCGATCGACGGGCCGACCCGCTCGATCGAGACCGAGAAGAAGACATCCGAGCTCTCGGCCAGGCGGATCGTGTTGGCGCCCATCGAGTTGCGGTGCGACCGGAGCTGGCCCTCGGCGGCCCGCTCAACGATCCAGGCCTCCGGGCCCATCGCGGCAAAGCCGCCGCCCAGATCCCGCGTGTAGACGATCTCGCCCATGATGCGGACCATGGTCGGGCCGTCGGCGGCCGCGGGGGGGGGGGGGGGGGGGGGGGGG
>JAFIFZ010000084.1 GCA_020831775.1 Phycisphaerales bacterium | reverse complement strand
CTGAGATCCTGCGAGTACGGCGACGCCATCCGTGGCTCCTTCCCGACCCCGAGGGTCGAGGCTCGAAGCTACAACAAACATCACCAAGGCGCAACCGGACACGCGCCGAACGGCGCTACGAAATCGGTGAGGACGCTCTAGCGGCCCGTTGAGCAAGCGGCTGTACACCGTATTTTCACCATGAGCGGTTCGATCACTGGGCCGACCCAGAAGGCCCTCTTGTGCATCGCCGGTTGACGGGGCTCGTGTGATTCGCATTGCGGTCCACGGGGAAGCACTGGGCTTAGCTCCACTCTTTCGGGTTTAACTGGTAAACGAGGAAATCGTTGGTCGTCGGACCGGCGTGCGCGGTTAGACTGCGCGCACTACTCGCTAGGCCGATCGGCCTTGAGCGAATAGGGAGAACCCCGATGACTGACTTTGAACCGAGCCGTGCGCTTCTGAGGCGCGTGCGCGTCGCGTGTCTGCTCGCTGCGCTGGGCGGTGTCGCGGTCAACGCGCACGCGCAGTGCGGGGACTGGGAGCCGGTGGGAACGGGGATTACACACACCTCACCCTCGTGGGACACCGCGGTCTACGCACTGGCGGCCTTTGACGACGGCACGGGCCCGGTGCTCTACGCGGGCGGCCGGTTCACGCGCGCTGGCGGGCTTGTTGTCTCCCACCTTGCCCGCTGGAACGGCACGGCGTGGTCGTCTGGTGGAGGGGTCGGTGAATTCAGCCCCGCTGTCTACGCCCTGGAGGTGCTGGACCACGGGACGGGTCCGGCGCTGTATGCGGGAGGCCAGTTCGAGATTTTGGGCGGGGTGTCGGCGAGAAACATCGCCCGCAGGACTGCCTCGACAGGGTGGGCGCCGCTGGGCGATGGGATCGGCAGCTATCGCGAGCAGGAGGAGGTCCGTGCCTTTGCGTCACTCGGCGCGTGGCTGTATGCGGGAGGCCACTTCGACGAGAGATTCGGGAACCCGGGCAACAACATCGCCCGATGGAGCGGTTCGGCGTGGTCGCGTTTGGGTTGGGGTGTAGGCGGCAATTTCGACTCGACCTTTGCCCTTGAGGTGTTCAACGACGGCTCCGGACCGGCGCTGTATGTGGGGCACTCGTCTTGGCCTTCCGACTTCATCGAACGCTGGGACGGCGCCTCGTGGTGGCCCGTGGGAACGGGGGTGAGCGGCGGGAGTGTCTTTGCCCTCAAGGTCTTCGACGACGGCACGGGGCCGGCGCTCTACGCGGGGGGCGAGTTCTCCGAGGCGGGCGGGAACCCGGCCAGCGGCATCGCCCGTTGGGACGGCACGGCGTGGACGCCGCTGGGGACAGGGGTAGGCGGCGGGCAGTTTGCGGAGGTCTACGCCCTGGAAGTCTTCGACGACGGGACGGGGCCGGCGCTCTACGCGGGGGGCGTGTTCACGGAGGCAGGCGGGAACCCGGCAAGCAACATCGCACGCTGGGACGGCGCGGCGTGGTCGCCGCTGGGCGCAGGGGTGAGCGGCGGACAGTGGACCCCGATTGTCTTCGCAATGACGGTGTTCGACGACGGGACAGGACCGGCGCTGTACGCCGGCGGCCGGTTCGAGGCAGCGGGCGGGAGTCCGGCGAGCAACATCGCGCGATGGGTGCCTCGCCCGCCATGCAGGGCGGATCTGAACAGCGACTGCGTCATCGACGCGGATGACTTCTTCCTCTACTTGGACCTGTTCGCCGACAGCGACCCGATCGCCGACATCAACGGCGACGGCGTGATCGACGCCGACGACTTCTTTGAGTACTTGGTGCTGTTTGCCGCAGGGTGCTGATCTGGCACTTGGATGTACGGGAGAATTCCGATGACTGACTTTGAGACGAATCGTGCGCTTCTGAGGCGCGTGCGCGTCGCGTGTCTGCTCGCTGCGTTGGGCGGTGTCGCGGCCAACGCGCACGCCCAGTGCGGGGACTGGGAGCCGGTGGGAACGGGGGTGACCGATGACGATATTCGCGCCTTGGCGGTGTTCGACGACGGGACGGGCCCAGCGCTCTACGCGGGCGGCTACTTCGAAGAACAGATTGGCGGGAGCCCAGCCGCATTCATCGCCCGATGGGACGGCACGGCATGGTCGCAGCTAGGCAGTTTCCTCAACACTTGGGGCATCTTTTCGCTCACGGTGTTCGAGTCGGAACTCTACGCGGGCGGCGTCATTTTTTTGGGCTCGACCTTGGGGATCGCCCGCTGGGACGGCACAGCATGGCGTCCGGTCGGGACCGGGCTGGGCTGGGGGGGGTCGCCGATGGTTACGGCGATGACGGTGTCTGGGTCGTCGCTGTATGTTGGCGGCAATTTCAGAGAATACATCTACCACGCCCCCGGAAACTGTATCGCCCAATGGAACGGCTCGTCGTGGTCGGCACTCGGGCAGGGACTGACTAACCACCACTCGGTCGAGGACACATGGGCGTACGCTCTGGCCGGGTGGGGCCACTCCGTCTTTGCTGGCGGCCGGTTCACGCGTGCGGGAGGAAGTCCAGCCAACAACATCGCCCAATGGAACGGCTCCTCATGGTTGCCGCTGGAGTCGGGAGTAACCGGAAGCGTCTATGCCCTCAGGGTCTTCAACGATGGCACGGGGCTGGCGCTGTACGCGGGCGGCGGCTTCACGCAGGCGGGGGGGAGATCGGTCAACCGCATCGCCCGCTGGAACGGCTCGGCGTGGTCAGCGCTGGGAGAAGGCGTGAACGGAGCTGTCGAGGTCCTGACGGCCTTTGACGACGGCACGGGACCGGCGCTTTATGCGGGTGGTTGGTTCACGGAAGCGGGCGGGAACCCGGCCAGCGGCATCGCCCGTTGGGACGGATCCTCGTGGTCGGCCCTGGGGTCGGGGTTGACCGGGGGGCACCCCTACAACGTCGTCACTGATCTGGCGGTTTTCGACGACGGAACGGGGCCGGCGCTGTACGCCGCCGGCCGGTTCGCGGAAGCGGGCGGGAATCCGGCGAGCAACATCGCGCGATGGGTGCCTCGCCCGCCATGCAGGGCGGATCTGAACGGCGACTGCGTCGTCGACGCCGATGACTTCTTCCTCTATCTGGACCTGTTCGCCGTCGGCGACCCGATCGCCGACATCAACGGCGACGGCGTGCTCGACGCCGACGACTTCTTCGAGTACTTGGCGCTGTTTGCCGCGGGGTGCTGAGCGCGCGTGAGCGGCGAGGGTTGCTGCGTTCGACGCCGAACACTCAATGAGCAAGGCCGCGCCCCGTGACGGTCGCGGCCTTTTTCGTTGATGGGAAGATGCGGATCCAGAGAGCGCGGTCAGAGCCCGGATCAGAGCCAGGGGCAGGCTGGCCGGTTCTGGGGCATCATGGTCTTGATGTCTTCGGCGGCGTCGGGGGCGGGGCTGTTGAAGATCGCCGCGAGCTGGCGGTTGATCTTGGCCCTCGGGGATCTGGACCACTCGAGGTACTGGCCGGCGACCCAGAGGTAGCGGCCCATGGCGCGGCGAGAGCCCTTGTGGCCCGAGAGCCCGCGCAGACGCCGCGAGTTGGACTCGAACTCGCGGTAGCGGCTCGACTCGTCGACGACATACGAACGACCGCCCAGGTGGAAGCGGAGCATCTTCGCGGCGTGGGCGTCCATGACGGGGAAGCGCTCGGCGTCGATGAAGTAATGGGCGAACTTGGAGGCGAAGCCGTGCTGCTTGCGCTTGGAGGGCTTGCCAGAGGCCATCGGGATGTCGGCGAGGCGGTCGACGATCATCGGGTCGGCGGGGTCGGCCTTGGCCATGACACGCTGGAGGTGACGCACGGCGACGGCCCGCGAGAGCACATGGGGCCCGGCGAGCGCGTTGAGCGAGACGACCTTCACGAGGATCTCTTCACGCCCGAAGCCGGGACAGCGTTCGGCGAGGTGGAAGAGCGCCGCCTCGCCCTCGCACTGCTCGGGCAGCCGCCGATAGATACGGTCCCCCGCCTCGACCATCTCGCTGGTGAGCAGAACGGGGCGGAAGTTGCCGGCGCGGTCGGTCTGCGGCTCGGGCACGGCGACAGGGCGAACCACCACTTCCGGGGCGTCGCCCTCTTCCGTGACTTGAACTGGCGCGTTTCGGGGCTGGCGGGAGGGCGCCGGCTTCGCCGGAGCGGCCTTGGACGCGGGCTGGCCCGACGCTTGGGGAACGGGCGCCTCGGGAGCGGGCGTCTGGACGCGCGGGGACGCTGCGGGCTGCCGGCCTTTGGCCTGGCGCTGCTCTTGCTGTCTGTCCCAGAGCCCGGTGCCGTCGTTGGCGGATTGGGCGGTGCGGGTGGTCTGATCGTCCATGAACGGCTCCCGTGGTTTGCAGCAGCACTATACAGCATCGTGGACGGCCGACGCACGCCGGACCGCCCAGATTCACACCTCGGCGTGCAAGTTCCGCCGAGTGCCGCCGCAGGAGCGGGGCGGAGGGTTTCGGGTTCGCGCCTCGTGGCGTGCGGCCTGTCGGAACATCGCTCGCGGGCGGCGTTTGCGAGGTGAGGTGGCTCCGCGGGGGGGCGTGGAGGCGAGGATGCCGCGCCGACGGATTGCCGCAGCGTCCGGTGGCGGCGTATCATCGCCCCGAGCCGCCGCGGGGCGGCGAACGAGCCGGGCGCATAGCTCAGTTGGCTAGAGCGCTGCCGTCACATGGCAGAGGTCACAGGTTCGAGTCCTGTTGCGCCCACTTTCCTCCCTGTCTCATCGCGAGCGATCTGTGCGAGCCCGCATCGCGGCCCGATCGATTAGGATCGGGTATGCATTGCTGTCAGCGATTTGCCGTTTCCATCTGCGCTCTGGCTTCGGCCTTTGCTTGCGCTGCCGCACAGGCCCAGCTTCGGTTTGTGGATGTCACGGCGAGTGTCGGGCTTGAAGACAGCGACGGGCCGATCGGTGCGGGGCATGTCGCCGCCGTTGACCTCGACGGGGACGGGTTTGATGACCTTGTCGTCGGCCGGTCTCGTGTGTTCCTGAACAGGCCCGCGGAAGACGGGAGCGGGCGCGTGTTTGTGGAGGTCGTGCAGACGGGGCTTCCCGAGCTGGGACGCGGGGATCTGATCGTGTTCGCCGATGTCGATGGCGATGGCATCCCCGATGCGATCCTCGCCCGCTATCTGGATGTGCACAACGAACGCTTCGAGCCGCCGGCGGAGGGGACGCCGCAGCGGGTCGCGTGGCTGAAGGGCAACGGGGACGGGACTTTCGGCAGCCCGCTCGGCTCGTTTCATGAGATCGAGGCGGCTCGGGGCGGGACGGCGTGCGCGATCGCGGTCGGTGACCTCGACCTCGACGGCAGGCTCGACATCGTTGTCGGGCATTGGTACGAGCACTACGGGCGGAGCTTCGCCGGGCTGCCGAGCGATGTGCTGCTCCAGCGGGTCGGCGACGACGGCGGGATCACCTTCGAGCGTGTGGCTTGGCCGACCGACGGTGTGGAGTTCGACCCCGAGACCGACGCGGGCGGCAGGCCGACCTACGGCGTGGTGATCGCCGACCTGCTCGGCGACGCGGCGCCGGGCAACCATCCCCAGATCCTCGAACTGAACTACGGGCGACGCTGGAACCGGCACTGGATGCTCGACTCAGGCGGCGAGTGGCGGGATGTGGCGCCGGAGGTCGGGCTCGACGGCGACGAGATCCGCCACGGGCGCCATCCCGAGTGGCTGAAGGAGCGGGCGAAGACCGATCCCCGCTTCGATCGGTCCGACGAGCGGCCGTTCCGGGCCAACGGCAATACCTTCGACGCCGCGATCGGCGACATCACCGGCGACGGGCGGTTCGATGTGCTGCTCACAGAGATCACGCACGGGTGGGCCGGCGAGAGCAGCGATCCGACGCGGGTGCTTGTGCGCACCGACACCGACGCCGGGCCGCGGTTTGTTGAGCGGGATTCGCTTTCATTGGACCGGAGCCCGCGAGACCCGACGATCCAGAGCTGGAACCAGGGCGACATCTACGGGGCCCTCGCCGACTTTGACCTTGACGGCCGCCTCGATGTAATGGTCTGTTCGAGCGATTACCCCGACAACCAGCGGCTGCGGATCTGGCGTCAGCAGGACGACGGCTCGCTCGTCGATGTGACGAGTTGGATCGGCATCGATCACATCGGCGCGGGGCAGCCGGCGCTGCTCGACTTTGACGGCAGCGGGCGGCCGGACATCGCCGTGGGGCAGAGTTTTAACCGGCTGAACGCGGCGCAGCGGGCCGGACGCACGCCGAGGCTGAGGCTCTTTCAGAACGCGACGCCGCAGAGCGCCGATCGACGCGCCCTGTCGCTGCGGCTGGAGGGCGATCCGGGGCGCGGCGTCAACCGTCCGGCGATCGGCGCGGTGGTCCGCGTCACGGCGGAGATCGACGGCCGGTCGGTGACGCAGACGCGGATGGTCGTCGGGCCCGGAGGCCATCAGGGCAAGCAGCAGTCGCTGGAATTGCACTTTGCGCTCGGCCCGGACCCCGCCGAACGGGTCGAGATCCGTTGGCCGGACGCTTCGGGCAGCGTCACGGTGCTGACCGGGGTTGATGCCGGGCGGCACACGGTCCGGTTCGAATCGGACGAAGGCGGCTGAGGGCGCCCCGCCTTACGCCACCAGCGCCGAGGGGAGCGTTACGAGCCCCTCGCCCTGCCCTTGTGTTCGTCGAGCCAGGCTTCCATGCGGACCGGGGTCTGCAGGCCGACGCGTCGGTCGACCTCCTCGCCCGAGGGGTCGAAGATCTGGATCGTCGGCAGGGCGCGGACCGAGTGTTGCCTTGCGAGCTGGTGCTGCTCGTCGAAGTCGATCGAGGCGATGACGAATGAGCCGCGCAGCGTCTCCACAACGGCCTTGTCCCTGTACGCCTCGCGGTCCATCGTGCGGCAGGGCCCGCACCAGACTGCGGTCCACTTGACCAGCAGCGGCTTGCCGAGCCTTTGGGCTTCGCGCTGCGCCTCGTCGAGGTCGCCGATCCAGGCGAGTTCGTGCTCGGACTTGGGGCGATCGGGCTCGGCGGGACGGTCGGGGATGACCGGGGCGTCGTCGGCTGCTTTGAACGCGCCTGTTCTACCGGACATGCAGATGCTCGATAGCCGGTACGCCTGCCCGTCGATGAAGAATGGGTCGTTGATGCCGATGCCGGTGCGGGCCTCGGTGGTGAATGTCGCGGCCGGATCATCGGCTTCGTCGGGTCGCTCCGGCGCGGGGCCGACAGGCGCGAGCGTCCACCGGGCGCTTGTGGTGTAGAGCGCGTCGTTGTTGGCGTCGATCACTTGGAGGCGGAAGGATCGCCCAAGGAGCGAGACCTCGCCCTCCATCCACGAGCGGCGCGTGTATCGCAGGATGTTCGACTCTTCGTCGCCCTCGCGCGGGTAGGTGTGCCAGAAGCTGAACTCGTGCTCGACGAGGTCTCGGCGCTCGGCGCGCCGATCCCGCTCTTCGTCCTTTTCCTCAGGCTTGGGCGTGTAGTCGATGGCGAGCGTGACGGGCGCGTGCGTCACCCACATGCGGCCGCGGACATCGCGGGCCTCGGCGGTGAAGACCTCGCGGTCGGTGTCGATCCTGCCGTCGGCATTGGCGTCGATCACGAGGATCTCGCGGTGCGGGTTGGCGTCGCTGGTTCGTGCGAGGATGAAGGGGCGCTTGGCGGCGTGGTCAGGGCCGATCGCCATCTCGCCGTAGACCGGGTCGATCAGGCTCGAGGCGAACGAGCGGATCTGCTCTGGCCAGTGGTCTGGCAGTTGGTCGGACCACTGCATCTGCGTGCCGCGGGGCGACCAGGGCAGGCTGCGGCCGGCCTCGGAGGGGAGCACCGGGCGGAGCTCGATCGGGGCCTTTGCTGCGGCGGAACGGTCTGCGGGCTGCTTCGACGGCTCACCGGCGAGCACGGATCCGGCGGCGAGCGTCACGGCTGCGGCGATGGTGAGCGTTTTCATCCCCAGAGCCTACCAGATTTTCAACCCTTGGCGGGCCGCTTTCGGTGAAGCGGAGCCGAAGCCGAGCGAAAGGCCTTCGGCATCCGGGGATCGTCTGCGGGCGAAGCCACCTGCAACGGAGGTCTGCATGCAGGAATACACAATCCGAACGGGTGTGGGTTTGGCCGGGGCGTTTGTTGTCGGGCTGGCGTCGATCGCATCGGCCCACGCGGGGGCGGGCGAGAGGCCTGAGGGCGAGCGATCCGCTGCTGCGAGCGATGCGGCCGTCGACGAGAAGGCGTCGCTCCTCCCCGACGAGGTTTCGGGCGGAGAGACGCCTGCGGGTGTCCCGCAGGGCGCCAGGGTGTTTTCGTCAGGGGCTTGGGTGCTGCGTGTCGGAGGCGAGGCCGTGGAGGAGCTCTCATGGCGGGAAGGGCGTGATGGGCCGCTGTTTCGGGCGGGCGTGGTGATGACCGACACCAAGCTGCCTGTGGGCTACGCGCCCCCAACGCCGCCCGGCGCGATCGAGATCAAGCACTACCCCGAGGTGCGTCGCGCGGAGTTTTCGAGCGATGCTCGGGTGGGCATGATGGGACAGAACGGGTTCTGGCCGCTGTTTCAGCACATCTCGCGGAACGACATCGCGATGACGGCGCCTGTCGAGATGGAGTACGCCGATGTGGAGACGGACCCCGATCTCGCGCGGTGGACGATGGCGTTTCTGTACCACACGCCCGATGACGGGCCGACGGGCAACGACGGGCGGATCCTGATCGTCGACACCGAGCCGAAAACCTTCCTGTCGATCGGCGTGCGCGGGCGCACCGGTTGGACGGGCGTGAACAGGCTCTCGGCGCAGCTCGACGCGTGGCTGGAGGAGAACCCGGGCTGGAAGCGGGCCGGGCCGATGCGGGCCAGGACGCTCGGGTACAACGGGCCGAATGTCCGAACCGGGAACCAGTGGTGGGAAGTGCAGATCCAGATCGAGCCTGTTGAGCGGGACGAAGCCACCGACTGATCGGGCAAGTCAGCTTGGTGTGAGAGATGCGAAACGCCGCCCCCGGCTTGATGAATGCCAGGGGCGGCGTTGTTTCATTCATTGATCGCTTTGGTTCGTTCAGCAGCCTTGGGCGAAGAGGTTGAGGTAGAGGAAAAAGTCGTCGGCGTCGATCACGCCGTCACCGTTTATGTCGGCGATCGGATCCCCGTCGGCGAAGAGGTTGAGGAAGAGGAAGAAGTCATCGGCGTCGACGACGCCGTCGTTGTTGAGGTCGGCGATGCAGGGCTGGCCGGCGTCGCGGGCGGCTTGGACGGCGGCCGCGGCATTGACCCGCCCGTGCCCGTAGGTCGGGTTCCACCCGGGCGTGCCGAGGTCGTCGGCGGTGGACTCGAGCAGGTCTCGGAGTTGTGTGTTGGTGAGATCGGGGTTGACCGAGAGCATCAGTGCCGCGACGCCTGCGACATGGGGGCAGGCCATCGAGGTGCCGGTCTGGTAGCTGTAGGTGTTGGCGCTGAAGAGCGTGTCCCAGGTCGAGTAGACATCGACGCCCGGAGCGACGACGGACATCTGGGGCCCGGTCGAGACGAACGAGCCGATCTGGTCGCGGTTGTCTGTGGCCCCCACCGCGACGACTTCGGGCAACGCCGCGGGGATGGCGACGGGGTCGGTCGGCGTGTTGCCGGTCGCCGCGACGAGCAGGACGCCGGACTCATGGGCGTAGGTCGCGGCGGCGGCGATCAGGCTGCTGCTTCCCGGGAATCCGAGGCTCATGCTGGCGATGTGGGCGCCGTTGTCGGTGCTCCATGTGAGGCCGTTGGAGATGTCCGCCTCGCTGCCGGTGCCGAAGGTCCCGAGCACGAGGAGCGGCATGAGGGAGACCTCCCACGCGACACCGGTGACGCCGACGCTGTTGTTGCCGACGGCGCCGATGATGCCGGCGCAGTGGGTGCCGTGGCTGATCAGCCAGCTGTCGTTGGTGTTGGCGTTGTTGGCCTGGACATTCCAGCCGGGGACGAGGTTGGCCTGCAGGTCTGGGTGGCTGGTGCTGATGCCGGTGTCAAGGACGGCGACGATGACATCGCTCGAGCCGGTGGTGATCGCCCAGGCGCCCATCGCGTCGATGTCGGCGCCGGCGATGCCGGTGTTGCCGCTGATGGTCTGGCCGGTGTTGAGCAGGCCATACTGGAGGTTGAACGAGGGGTCGTTGGGCATGGTCAGGACGCCGCCGATCCCGTTGAGCTCGGCGGACTCGATCGCGCCGCCGATGGCGTTCAGGCGTTCGACGAGCGTTGGTGTGTCCGTGCCGGCCGGGAGCGTGATCGTGTAGTAGCGGTCGAGCCCGATGCTGGCGGCGAGCTCGGCGTTGGCGGGCGCGGGGTTGATCGAGGGTGAGACGGAGGCGGCGCCGAACTCGGCGAGCACGCCGGCGATGGCGGCGGTCTGGGGCGTCGGGCCGAAGCTCCAGTGTCCCTCATCGGCTTGCATCGGCGCCGCCCCGGGCGCGACGCGGACGATGATCTCGGTCGACATGTACCCCCCCATGACATCAGGCGCGTTGACGGGGCCGCGGTACGGCTCCCATGCGGGTGCGTCGGCGAAGGCGGACGCCCCCAGCATCGCGACAACAAGCCCGCCGGCGGCCGCGCAGCGCAGCACCCCGCCCAGATCCCCCGAGTATGACCTCATCATGTGATTTCTCCGTCATTTCCGCAGCATGTGAACCCACCACCGCACCCCGGTTCAGGAGCGCGCACGCTCCCCTCGTTCCGCAGAGCACTCCTTGGGAGTTCCGCCCCGGCGATTGCAGCGGAGTCGTGTCGTCCCATAACGGACCGCCGGAACCCGAGTGGCCCCGGACGCGTTTCGCCGCCAAGCCGATTCCGATCCTGCCGGGGCAGCGCCCGGACCGGGCATCGGGGCCGATGGCGGAGCAACCGGTTGCGGGCAACGGACGCGGCTTTGCCCGGGTCATCTGGGACGCCGACTCGTGCAAAGTACGGTCTTTGCGCATCGGACAGACCGGGAGCATGAACCCCACGCCGGCGCGCGTCGATGCCAGTGCTGCGTTTACAGAACCGGCCTCCCAGCGATGTCCAAACCACCCCCCGAAACTGTCGGAAGTCTTCATGGCAGCCAGTCCTTGCCGAAGGACTCCGGCCGCGAAGCGTTGCAGCGTGTGGTCAGGCTGGCCGCCCGGCTGACGGGCTCGCCGATGGCGGCGGTGTCTGTCAGCTCCGGAGACCGGACCGTCTTCGCCGCGACGCACGGCTTCGACCTCGCCGAGCTCCCGCGGAAGGACGCGATCTGCGCACAGTGTGTGGACGGGGAACGGCCGCTGGTGGTTCCGAACGCTCTCGCCGACCCCCGGTTCAAGGATCTCGGGGCGGTGCAGGCTCTTCCGATCGGCTTCTACGCGGGCGTGCCTGTCCGTGACCAGAGCGGGCGGGTGGCCGCGGCGCTCTGTGTGTTCGGGACCGAGGCGCGTAGCGTGCCGGAAGAACATGTGCAGCTCCTTTCAGAGCTGGCCTCGTTCGTGACCGACCTGGCCACGCTGTCTGAGCTCAGCGAACACCTGCACCGGGCGACCGAGGAGCTGGCGGAGAAGCACGAGCGTCTGACGCTGCTGTCGCATGTCGCCGCCGAGACCGACAACGCGGTGGTGATCACCGATGAAACCGGCAGGATCTGCTGGGTGAACGAGGGGTTCACGCGCATCACCGAGTACACGCTCGACGAGGTGGCGGGCCGAAGACCCGGCGGAGTGCTGCAGGGGCCCGACACCGACCCCGGGACCGTCGCAATGATGCGCGAGAAGATCGCGTCGGCGGAGGGCTTCAGCACGGAGGTCGTCAACTACAGCAAGTCGGGACGGCGATATTGGCTCGCGATCGATGTGCAACCGATCGTCGACGACGAAGGGCGGTTGACCCACTTTATCGCGATCGAGCGCGACATTACAGAAGAGAAGGACCGAAGCGAACAGCTCAGCTCGCAGCGCAAGCTGCTGTCCGGCGTGCTCGAAGCTTCGCTTGACGGCGTGCTTGCGCTGGAGACTGTGCGCGACGAAGACGGTGTCCTCAGTGACTTCCGCCTGACGATGCTGAACCGCGCCGCGCAGGACATTCTCGACACCGACGCCGACCGTCTCAAAGGAATGCTCCTGACCGAGGCGTTCCCCGGTGTGACCGACAGCGGCATCCTGGAGCGGTACATCCGCGTCGCCGAGAGCGGGGAGGCGTTCCGCGAGGAGATCTTCTACGAATCGGGCTCGCTGCGGGGCTGGTTCGAAATCTCCGCCGCTCGCGTCGGAGAAGGCGTCGCGGTGACATTTCGGAGCATCGAGGACCGCAAACGCGCCGAGACGGAGCTCGCCCTGAGCCACGACCGCTTCCGCCTGCTCAGCAGAGCGACCGAAGATGTCGTCTGGGATTATGACATCTCGACGGGGACGATCTGGTGGAACGAAAACCTTCGTTCGGCCCTGGGCTGGGAGCCCGACCAGATCGGCGAGGACATCGACTGGTGGGTCTCGGCGGTCCACCCCGACGACAGGGCAATGATCGTTGAAGGCTTCGAGAAGGCGGTCGAGGGGGGCGAATCCCACTGGTCCGGGGAGTACCGATTCCTCAGGGCGAACGGGCAGTACGCGAATGTCCTCGACCGCGCATACATCATCCGCGACGAGTCTGGCAAGGCGGTGCGCGTCGTCGGCGCGGCGATCGATCTGACCGCCCGCCAGAACGCGGCGAGCCAGATCGAGTTCCAGAAGTCGCTCCTTGAAGCGCAGGCCGAGGCCTCGTCGGACGCGATCCTGGTGACCGACAGCGAGGGCGGAATCCTCCGCTTCAACGGCGCGTTCGCATCGATGCTCGGAGAGGCCGGAGTCCGCCCCGGCGATTCGGGCGTGCGAGCCGTCGGCCGGATCATCCAGAACGCCCACAACGCGGACGATGCGCTCGGCGATGTCCAGAGGGCGTTTGACGGCCGTGCCGCGCCGCTGCGCCTGGAAGTCGAGTTCCACGACGGTCGAGCCATGGAGGTCCGGAGCGAGCCGATCGCCGAGGCGGGCGAGCGCCCGCTCGCTCGGGTGTGGTTCTTCAGAGACCTGACGGCAGACCGGGAATCGAACCGCCTGCTCCGGCGGCACAACCTCGTGCTGGAGGTCTCCAATGTCGTGCTCTTCCAGTGGCTGTCCGAGCCCGGCTGGCCGGTCTCGCTCGTCTCCAAAAACATCGACCAGTTCGGGTACAAGGCCGAGGACCTGCTCAGCGGCAAGATCCCGTTCGCCCAAATAGTCCACCCCGACGACCTCGAACGCGTCGGCGCTGAGGTGGCCGGGTATCTCGCGGCGGGCCTGGAACGCTACGAGCAGGAATACCGGCTCGTCTGCAGCGACGGATCCGAACGCTGGATCTACGACAGAACTGTCGTCGAGCGTGACGAAACGGGCGAGGTCGTTGTGCTTCACGGCATGGTGCTGGACATCACCGAGCGCAAGCTCGTCGAGCAGCGCCTCGCAGAGAGCGAGGCCAGGCTCCGCGACATCACCCGCCAGATCCCCGGCGCCGTCTACCAGTACCGGATGAAGCCAGACGGGGACAGAGACTTCCTGTACATCAGCGAGGGGATCGAGGAACTCTGCGGCATCTCCCACGATCAACTTGCAGCAGATCCGTCGCTGATCATGTCGATGGTCGAAGCTGAAGACGCCGAGGCAATGGAAGCGTCGATCATCGAATCCGCGCAGACCATGAAGACCTGGCGGTTCGAGTTCCGGATCAGGCATACCGATGGCTCGCTCCGGTGGATCAGAGGGCAGTCGGTGCCGTCCGCCCATCCCGACGGCTCGATCATGTGGCATGGGATGATCTCCGACATCACCGACCGCAAGGCCGACGAAGAGCGGATGCACCGGCTCGCCACGCTGCTGGAACAGACCAACGCCATCGCACGCGTCGGCGGGTGGGAGCTCGATGCCGAGACGCAGGACCTGTTCGTCACCGACGAGATCTGCCGCATCTGCGGGCTTCCCCCGGGTACGAGAATGGGGCTCGGGGATGGGCTGAAGTTCTACCCGCCTCAGATCCGAGAGTTGGTCGAGCAGTCCGTGCACCGCGGGCTTGAGTACGCCGAGCCGTGGGACCTCGAAGTCCCCCTCTCTCCGGTCCACGGCAAGCAGACCTGGGTCCGCATCCAGGGCCATCCGGTGTGCGAGAACGCGCGCGTCGTGCGGATTCACGGGATCATGCACGACATCACCGAGCAGTACCTCGCTCGCCGGGAGCTGGCTCGTCGCGCCGAGGAGCTCGAGGATCTCCGCGACGCCGCCGAATCGGCCAACCGGGCCAAGAGCGAGTTCATCGCGAACATGAGCCACGAGATCCGGACGCCGCTGACGGCGATCCTGGGATACACCGAACTCCTCGGCGAAGAGGGCGCGATCGAAAATCCCAAGGCCAGGCGCGAAGCGGTCGAGACGATCGTCTCCGCGGGCGAGCACCTGCTGACGATCATCAACGACATCCTTGACATCTCCAAGATCGAGGCCGGGCGCATGCAGATCGAGCCGGTCGAGACCGACCTCCCCCTGCTCCTGCGCGACGCGCTGCGGCTGATGAGCGTCCGAGGCCAGGGCAAAGGCGTCGAGCTGAAGTGGCGGCTGGAGAAGCCCGTCCCAACGCGTGTGCGCGTCGATCCGACCCGCCTGCGCCAGACCCTGCTGAACCTCGTGGGCAACGCGGTCAAGTTCACAGACCGCGGGTCGGTCTCGGTCACGATCGACACGACGCCGAGGGACGACGCGAGGCTCGACCTGACCATCGACATCACCGACACCGGGCCGGGGCTCACGCCCGAGCAGCAGGAACGCCTCTTCACGACATTCACGCAGGCGGACAACAGCATCCGGCGCCGGCACGGCGGCACAGGACTGGGCCTGGTCATCAGCAGGCGCTGCACAGAGCTGATGGGGGGCGAAGTCGACCTCGTCTGGTCAGAGCCCGGACGCGGCTCGTGCTTCCGCATCCGCCTGCCCATCGAAGTGCTCCCCGGCTCGGCACTCGCGTCGTCGCTTGAGGAGTCGACCCAGACCGAGCAGCCCCGGTCGGCGTCCCGTATGGCGATCTCGGGCCGGATCCTGCTCGCCGAAGACGGCGTCGACAACCAGCGCCTGATCGGCTTCCACCTCAGGCGGGCGGGCGCGGAGGTCGACATCGCCGAGAACGGGCGGGAAGCTCTGCAGAAGTTCCGCGAGGCCGTGGCCTCTGGAAAGCCCTACGACATTGTGCTGACCGACATCCAGATGCCGGAGATGGACGGGCTGGAGCTTGCACGGGCGTTGCGGGCCGAGAACGCGGCGACGCCGATCATCGCCATCACGGCCCACGCGATGGCCGAAGACCGACAGCGCTGCCTCGACGCCGGCTGCGACGACTACACATCGAAGCCGATCGACGGCCCTCGGTTGCTCGGCGTCTGCTTCGCCTGGATCGGCCGGAAGTCCGCCGCGGCGCGCAATGAGAACGAGGCGGCCTGAAGGCCGCCCCGTTCGCGGAAGCAGCGACCGGCGACACACCGGCAAGGAGCGATCAGCGGCGACGGCGCCCGAGCAGCAACAGCCCGGGGCCGAGCAACGCGGCGGTCGCCGGGGCGGGGATCACCGCCTGCACCGAGGGACCGAACGCGCGATGGAGCAACGACGCGTCGTGGGCGAGCGTGACCTTGCCCTGCGCCTCGATCGAGCCGGTCAGTTCGGCGCGCTGGCCCATGTCGACGCGCCCCGCGAGGCTGAAGACCGCCGCCTCTGCGACCGAGTCGTGGCCGAAGCTGACCCTGTCGCCCGCCACGAGGTAGACGCCGCCCTCGCCGGCGACATTGATCCTCGCCCGCTCCCCGAGCGTGACATCGCGCTCGGTGAAGATGAACACATCGCCGAGCGAGGTGTCGACATTCAGCACCGCGTCGTGGCCCAGGCTGATCGAGCGGAAGACATACTCACCCGCCGAGAGACCGACCGAGGCGCGGTGCTTCGCGTCGAGGTTCCGGTACGCGCCGGCGCCGACGGTCCAAGCGCCGTCGTGGCCGACGCTGATGTTCGACGAACCGATGTCGGGGATCGACCATGGAGCGCCGCCGAACGGGGCGGAGGACTGCTCGAAGCCGCCACCGGCGCCCGTGGCGTGTTTCGCCTGCAGGCTTGTGCCGTAGTACCCGGCCCCGCTGGTCCATGAGTCGTGCTGCATGTGGAGCCTGCCGGCGGTGAATACATCCCCCCCGATGACCTCGGCCCGGTGCCCCATCAGGATGTCTCCGCCCGACCTGATCGCAAACCCGTCGGTCGAGAACGACCATGCGGGGTGGGCGTGCGCGCCGGCAGCGACAAAGACGGCCGAACAGAAGGTCACGGTCCTGATGGTCATTTCTGGCGTTCCTTCGCTTCAAGGAGGATCAGAGCCCGACGCCGCTGCGGCGCCGTCTCACCATCCAAGTCTGCGATTCGCCGATGCGTAAAACCACCCGCGTGGGGTTTGCCGGGGCGATCCGGCGCGCCGCATCTCGCGCGATCGGCGCCCTCGGCGCAGAACGCATAACCGGAAGGTCGGGCAAAAGAAAAATCGCCCGCCGCACTGGGCGACGGGCGATCGGAGTCTTATCGAGATTGGACTTGCGGCGGCTCGATTACGGGCAGCCGGCGGCGAAGACCGCCAGGAACTCGAAGAAGTCGTCTGCGTCGATGACGCCGTCACCGTTGAAGTCGGCGATCGGGTCGCCCGCCGCGAAGAGGGAGAGGAACTCGAAGAAGTCGTCGGCATCGACGACCCCGTCGCCGTTGATGTCGGCGCGGCAGGTGTCCTCGCAGACGAACGCACGGATCGCGAACGCATCGATGGCGGCACGCACGACCGAGTCGCCCTGAACATCGATCGCGCTGAAGCGGAACCGGATGGGGTTGGTCAGGTCGACCTCGTGTCGGAACGGGATCTCACGAACCGTCCAGCCGCCATCACCGCTGATGTATCTCCGGATCTCGTGCCAGGTCTGGCCGTCGTCGTCTGAGATCTCGACCCAGAAGGGGTTGGGATTGACGAGGTTGTAGTACCACTCTGCGTAGCTCAGCTCTCCGATCATCGTGCCCTCCGGCAACTCGAACGGAGCCGTGACAAGCCGCGTAGGTCCGCCGCTGACATCGGTTCGGCCCGAACCGTTGCCGGTGATCCAGCACCTTCCGGAGCCGTCAAAGTCCGCGGCCGGTCCGCCACGGAACAGCACGCCCTGAGGAACTTCCCGAACCCAGGCGCCGCTGACGAGGTCTTCATTGACGACGGTCCAGCCAGCATCGTTCTCGAAGTCGTCGCTGAAGATGATCTCGAACGCGCCGACATCCGCCTTGTAGACCGTCTGCGGCGCGTTGACCGGCATGGTCAGCTCGGTGCCAGCGCCCCCGTCACCGACGGCGCTGATGAAGAACTCGGGCCGGTCGCCGCAGCGGACGACGGGCAGCTCGGCTTCGTACATATCGTCGCCGAGGTAGGTCAGCGGGATCGCGGTGAAGGCGCCGTCGTCGAAGCGGTAGTTCAGGAAGACATTGCTCGGGTCGACCGTCTCGCCGCCGGGGACGATCTCGACGGGGAAGGAGATCCTGTCGCCCGGGGCCGCCGCGACGGGCGGATCGGCCGGCAGGTCGAAGGTGAAGGCGTCGGGGAGGACCTCGCCGCCTGCGATCACCAGCGAGAAGAGCGCCTGAGCGCCGGGCTCTGACGGAACGATGTCCTGGTTGATCTCGTCTGCGATGACCTCGACACGCCAGGCACCGGCCTCGGGATTCTGGATGAACACATTCTCGACAGTGTCCACGGTGTTCGAATCGCCGCCGGAGGTCGACCAGTTGCCGTCAAGCAGGCCGTTATTGCCCCAGTACTCAACGCCCGAGGGCGAGACGACGCGGAGGCTGAGGTCGTTGATGCGGGCGACCGAGGAGGCGGGGTTGCCCGCGGGATCGCGGAAGACCATCGTGACGCGCAGGTCAGGATCGTCGGGGGAGATGATCACATTGCGGGCGTAGTCCTCGAACTCGCCGAGGATCTCGCTCTCGTCGATCACGAACATCCGATCGCGCTCCTGGTAGGCGATGCCCATGTCGATCAGGCCCCAGCCCTGCTTGACGCGGGACAGGTCGGCGCTGGGGCTGTTGAACGAGTACTGCGAGGCGCTGTTGATCGCGATCGCTTTGGCGGTGCTGGCCGCGGGTCGCTCGTCGAAGACATCGCCGCCGGAGACATCGTTGCCGAAGACGCCCTGCGACCACATCTGGAAGAGCAGGCCGAAGTACCCGGCGGTGATCGGGGTGGCGCCGCTGGTGCCGCCGAAGCTGGTGTAGTTCGAGTCGTTGCTGCCGCCGGTTGTGGCGATGTTGTGGTAGAAGTGGGTCAGGTCTGGCTTGATGCGTCCGTCGTCGGCGGGGCCGATGCTCGCGCCGCCGCACCAGCAGTCGTCGTGCTTGCTCAGCGTGTTCTGGTGCTGCACGCCGCCGACGGAGACGATGTTCTTCGCCCAAGCCTGCGGGCGGGACTGGCGGTTGCCCGCGTTGGACTGCGACTGGGTGATCAGGATGTTGTGGTCGAAGAGCAGCTCGTCCATCTCGGCTGTGATGTTCGAATAGACGAGGTTGCGCGGCGAGCCCCAGCTGTTGGTCTGGAAGACGGCGCGGTACGGCCCGTTGGGATCGACAAGATTCGCCGTGTGGGCGTAGCGGTCGCCGAGCTGCTGGTACGCGCTGAAGATGATGGTGTCGGCGTCGGGCAGCAGCCCTCGGGCCTGCGGGTTGTTGCCGGTCGCGAAGATGATGCCGGTCACGGGCGTGCCGTGGCCGAAGCTGTTCGTGTTGCCGCCGTGGATGAGGATCGACTTGCCGGCGAACTCGACATGGCTGGTGCGGAGGCCCCCGTCCATGACCTCGCCTCGGACGCCTGCGCCGGTGAACCCGCCGACAGTCTCGATCAGGTTGGCGCCGCTGATCTCACGGGCGATGTCCATGTCCTCTTCTGGCGCGCCCCAGCGGTCGACGAACTGGACCTCGTTGAGGCGCAGGATCTGTCGGAGCTGCTGCCCGTCGAGCGTCGCGTCGACCAGGAACCCGTTGGGGTTGAGCTGGTCGATGACGCCGCCGACGCGGGCGACTTCGTCCGCGACGATCTGCTTCATCGCGTTGTCGGACTCGAGCACCTTGATGTGATAGCGGCGAGCGGGGATGAAGTCGGCCGCGTTGAGCTCCTGAAGGACTTCGTGCTCGATCTTGTACGCCGGGTGCACGGGCCCGACCCAGCGGACGAAGGGCATCGCCTCGATGGCCTCGCGGGCGTCGGGGCTCATGCGGACCAGGTGAGCCTGGTCGGCCATGAACTGATGCACCGTCCCGCCCGCCTCACGCACCGCCTGGCGGTACGCCTCGATCGGCCGGGTCTTGAACTGCACGATGAACAACTCGGCCTCGGGCCCTGCCCGCAGATCCGGCGCGACCGGGGGCGTGCCGACCGTCGGGTCGAAGAAGCCGTTGTGCAGACGGATGAGCTGCCTGCGCTCGAACGGGCGGGTGAACGACCGGCCGTCGAGCGAGATCGCGTACCGCTGCGCCCGGGCTGGCCCTTCATCCCACATCGCGACAGCCGCGGTGGTGCCCGCGACCTCGATCAGGCGCTGATTGCTGATCGGCTGGGTGGTCCTGTGGAACGCAGGCTGGCCCTGCATCGACAGGCTGTGGATGGTGCCGTCGCTGACGAGCTCGAGCCCGGCTGCGCTGTCGGCCCCAAAGGCCCCAGCTCCGATTCCGAGCGAGCACGCCCAGACCGTCCAATTCACGCTCTTCTTGTTCATAAACTCATACCCCAATCTTGGAGACACCCTGGCGGGACTGTGACGGCCCGCCCCAACGGCCCGCCGCCTGCGTCAGTGAGACTTCGACACTGAACTGGCAAACAACATAACAGATTCCGGGACGGAGAACACCCGGAAAAGCACATACGCGGCGAAGAGCCCCAGGTTCCAGAACAGTCCAATAACCGAGCAGTCTCTCTGAAAGTCCGCTATGGCCTCAATTAGTGGCCATCTGCGGCGGCCCGCGACCACTCGGCCCATCTGCTTCCTGTCGATATCGGATTTTGGGCGGGTCGGCCACTCGCCGAAGAATCGGGACGCAAACAGCCAAACCATGACACGCATGGCTGGCGGTTCAGGCGCACATCGCGCCCCAGCAGACCGTCGCGGACCACCCGGGGAATACTCCGATAAAGCGGGTGGCGGGGCCACAGGCAAGAGCGGTACCCTGTGTCCATGCTTTGCGACTACACACACCGCTGGATCCGATGGATACTGATCCTCAGCGCCGCAATGGCGAGCGCCGGCTGCTCCTCGATCCGGGTGACAGATCCGCCTCGGACCGCGACGGAACAGTTCATGCTCTCCACGGCCGCGACCGAGGCGGTGGAAGGGCTCTCCTTCGAGAACCTCCGCGGGCGCCAGGTCTGGCTCGACGACCGATACTTCGCGGCATCCGAGGCGTCGTTTGTGCTCGGGCAACTCCGAGCCCGGCTGCTCTTGGCGGGCGTCCGTCTCGTGCCCGATCGGGACCTCTGCGATGTGGTCGTCGAGGTCCGCAGCGGTGGCGTCGGCATCGACCGCTACGACTCGCTGGCCGGCCTGCCGCCCGTGTTCATCACGAGCCCCGTGGAGAGCGCGGGGGGCGCGCCGTTGGTCTCACCGGAACTGGCGATCGCCAAGAACCAGCGCCAACGCGGGTTCGCCAGCGTCGCCTATGTCGCGTACTGGCGTGAGACGGGGGATGTCGTCGCGGCTTCGGGCCCATCCGTCGGCCGCTCGACACGCGACGACTGGTGGTTCTTCGGTCTCGGCCCGCGGACAACCGGCGACATCGCCCCCGCCGATCGTGACCCTCGGTGACGGAACCGGAATCGAAGAAGCCCGAACGCCCGGCGCGTGAGCTCCGGCGCAGGCCGAAACGGCGCGCCCGCCGGCGCGTGGTCATGGTCGAGGTCCGCCGCCGACGCTGGCTGCGTCGGCTGATCTGGCTGCTGATCCTCGCGGCGATCGCGGTAGGCGTGTACCTCGGCGCCGAAGCGGTCCGGAAGGGCGACCTGCCCCGCTCGATCGCCGAAAGCGTCGCCTCGCGGACGCTCGGGCTGCGCGTCGAGATCGCTGAGGTCGAACTGGCGTGGAGCGGGGAGACGGTGGTCCGGGGGATCACCGTCCGCCTGCCGCTGGAAGAGCAAGTGATGATCGAGGTCGGGCGCGTCGGCGCGACCCACCGCCATGTCGGGCTGATCGGCCTGCTGCGAGACCCGGGCCTGCGCCGGCTCGAACTCGAAGAGGTGCGGGTCATCGTCGAGCGCGACGCCGCGGGCGGCTGGAACATCGCAGAAGCCCTCGCGCGTGTCGGCGCGGCGCTGGGCGGACGCGACGGCGGCGGAGGGGGCGTGCCCGGCCTCCCCGAACTCCGGGCCGAGAGCGTGACCATCGTGCTCCGCGACACCGGGCGTGATGTCGGCGAGCTCCGCGTCAATCTGACGGGCGATCCAGAAACATCGGTGGCCTACGCCTTCGAGGTCTCCGAGGCGACGCTTGGCAGCGCGAGGGGGCGTATCGGGGTCGGCGCCGACTGGGCGCACCGCGTCAGCTTCCAGCTCGATTCCCTCGGGCCGCTGGTCGACTTTCTGCCCGAGGACTTCAGGCGGGAGGCTCGGGCCGTCAACGCCTCGGGGCGGTGGTCCGGGCAGGTCTCCGGCGGCGGGCTCAAGGGGAGGCTGCAGCTCGATCACGCGGATCTCGGCCCGCTACACGCTTCCGGCGGTGCGCTGCTCTTCGCCGGCGCCGGCGAGTTCGGAATCGAACCCCGTTCGATCCGCATCCTCGCCGACGACATCGGCGAGGCGCAGCTCACGGGCGGCGCCGTGCGCTACGCCAACGGCTCTGTCGGCTTCGAGAAGCTCAGGGCCAAGTCCCTGGGCGTGACCGCCGACATCGAGGGCGCCTGGCGTCTGGGGCGCGAGACCGGCCAGTTTTCGATCGTTTGGAGCGGCGGGCAGGCGGGCCCGATCGACGCCCACCACGGGAGCGTGAACCTGCGCGTGCTGCTCTCTGAAGCGGGGCGCACCGTCCTGACAGGCTCCGGCGAGTCGGTGCTGGACGCCGGGCCGAACGCCGTCCGCGCCGCGATCGACTTCGACGCTTCGGGCAACCTGCCCGACCGGGCGTCGGCGGGCTTCTCGTTCAGCCGGCTCGAAATCTGGGACGCCGACGGGGGCGTGATCGACCTGTCGCGCCTGGGCGCGAGGGTCGCCTACGAGCCCGGGCTCGTGAGCCTGAGCAACCTCAACCTCCCCCAAGCCCGGCTCAGAGCGGCGAGGGCCGAGTACGCGATCGACACCGGCGCGTGGAACATCGACATCGGCGTCGAGGACTGGTTGGTCCCGGGGCTGGACGCGCTCGACCAACTCTCGCTCGCCGCTCAAGCCAGCGGACGCGGCGCCGCCGCCGACGAGTGGGATCTGTCGCTCCAGAGCAAGCTCGCCAGCGTGCAGGCCTCCGGCTCCTACGACCCTTACCGCCAGACACCCCTGCTCGCTCGCACGACGGTCGCGCTCCGCATCGCCGACGAGACCGAAGACGGGGCCGCGCCCGCGCTCATCGCCGGCAGCGTGTTCGCAGAGCTGGAGCTCGGGGGCACGTTGAACCCCGTCGAGCTCGCGGGTGAGGGTTCGCTCGCGCTGGCCGACCTGCGCCTGCGCGGCGAGCCGCTCGAACCCGTCACCATGCGGGGGCTCGCGGAAGTCGACGCCGACGGAATCGTCTACACCTCCGAACGCTTCGAACTCCTCGGAGGCGAGGCGGGCATCGTCGCCCTGATCGACCCCGACGCCAGCATCGATGTCCGCATCGGGGCCGACGGGCTCGCGTTCGATCAGCTCTCTGAGGCGGTCGGCGTGGGCGCCAGGCTTGCCGGCGTTGCAGGGTTCGAGCTCGTCGCGAAGATCCCCGAAGGCGACGCGGGTCGCGCAACGCTCACGGGCGAGTGGTCCGGGCGCAACCTCGTGCTTGATCCGATCGAGATCGCCCAGGCGTCGGGTCGGATCGAGGCCGACCGGGCGGAGGCAAGGCTCCAGGACATTCTGCTCCGCCAGGGCGATGGGCATGTCTCCGGCACGATCGCCTACGACCTCATCACCGAGGCGGGGCTCCGGGTCGATCTCGAAGCTCGCCGGTGGCCCGTCCGCTACGCCGAGTTCGACGCGGTACTCGACGCAGAGCTCGCCGGATCCGTCGACATCGAATCGATGACCGCCGACATGCTCGTCAAGGGCCGGGCCGAAGCGTCCTACCAGCAGAACCCGATCGGCAGCGCCGACTTCGACGGCGCCGTCCGCGGACAAACGCTTGAGATCGGCGACGCCGAGATCATCGCGGGCGACGGACGCATCAACGCCAGGGGCCGCCTGCCCCTGAACGACTGGACCGAGACGGAGCTGCAGGCCCGGATCGAGGGCCTCGACGCCGTCTCGATCGCGCGTCGCTTCGCCCCGCCCGACGCGGACGAACTGCTCGACGACCTGCGGGGCCTGGTCGACGGCGAGCTGAGCGTGAGCCCGAGCCGCGGCCCCGGCTCGTTCGGCCCCCTGCTTGTCGATCTGCGGGGCAGCGTCGATCGGGGCGGCTTCCGCGAGGTCGATCTGGACGCCTACGACATCCGCCTCTGGGCAGGCCCCGAGCGCGTCGTGCTCGAACACGCGCGCCTGACCGTCGCGGACGGCTCGATCGAGGCGTGGGGCACCTCCACCATGCACGGGAGCGAGCGCTTCGTCCGCCTGAACGCGACCCTCGGAACGCTCGACCTCGACCGCATCGCGCGCACCGCCGACCCCACGATGGACCCCGTGCCCGGAAGGCTCTCGGGGAGCGTGGTTGTCGGCGGGTACATGCATCGCCCCCACCGCCTCTTCGGCGAATCCACCATCATCATCGAAGATTCAGACCTCGCCAATGTCGGCGTCATCGCCACGCTCTACGACGCGATGAATGTCAGGATCGGCGACCGCGACCCAACAGGACGCGGCTTCGCCAATGTCCGCCTCGAAGGCGAGGCCCTCGATGTCACGCGGTTCGAGTACTTCAACCGCGGCGTCGACATCTTCGCGAGCCTCCGCCTCGGCCAGGTCATGGCCCTCGGCGAGAGCCCGCTGGACGGCTACGCCGGAGGACGCGTCCGCCCCCTCCGCGACCTCGGCCTCCCCTTCGCCGCGACGATCGACCGCATGCTCACCTCGGCCCAGGCCGACGCGGTGACGGTCCGGATCGGGGGCACGCTGGAAGACCGCTCGATCCGCGTCGTTCCCTTCAGCGAAGCGTTTGAGGGGCTGTCGGGCATCCTCGGACGCGACCGCCAGCCGGCGGAAGAGCGATAGACGCACGACCCGCCCGCACTACCCTGCCGCACCGATGCCCTCGCCCTCACGCGTCGACCGCGAGACAACACCCGCCCCTCCCGAGGCGCCGCGACCGGAGTCGGAGCGGTCCCGGCCGGAGCCTCCGACGCTGCCCCCGCCCGACGCGATCCTCGCCGTCGGCGCCGGAGGCGTGATCGGCGCCGCGGCACGCCTCGGCTTCGTCGAGCTCTTTCCCAACCAAGCCCGAGGCGTCCCCTGGACCACGCTTGCGGAGAATGTCGTCGGGGCGTTCCTGCTCGGGCTCGTTCTCGTCGCGATCCTGGAGCGCTGGACCAGCAAGCCGCACCTCCGCCCCTTCCTCGCCACCGGGGTGCTCGGCTCGTTCACGACATTCTCGAACTACACCGTCGAGATCGTCACGCGGGGCGAGATCGGCGTCGCGGTCTTCTACGCCTTGCTGAGCGTCGTCCTCGGCCTCGCCGCCGCGGTCTGCGGCATCCTCATCGGCCGGCGCCTCTTCCGCCCGAGGGACGCCCGCCAACCGAACAGCACGGGGGGTTCGCCATGACCCCCACGCTCTTCATCCTGGCCTCCCTCGCAGGCGGCGCCGGGGCGATCGCACGCTATCTCGTCGACTTCGCCGTCTCCCAACGCCTCCGCACCGTCCTCCCCCTGGGCACCTGGGCGGTGAACCTCAGCGGCTCGCTCTTTCTCGGCATCCTCGTCGGCTACGCCAGCCAGACCGATCTCCCGCCGGCGCTCACGCTCACCCTCGGCGGCGGGTTCCTCGGCGCGTACACGACCTTCTCGACCTGGATGTACGAAGCCGTACGCCTCTGCGAAGAGCGGGCGTGGAGGCTCGCAACCCTGCATGTGCTGGGCAGCCTGATCGCCGGCGTCGCGGCTGCGGCCGGAGGTGTCGGGATCGGGGTCGTGCTGGGGGGCGGGGTGTAGACAGCATCGATCGCGGCGCATCGATCACCCCTGACGCCGCTGCTACAAGCGATGCGCCCTGCGCGAGCCCAAGCAAAGCGCCCGCCCGGTCTGCCCCGTGCGCAAGCGCAGAGAGGCCGCCGGGCGGGCGCGTGGGTGTTGTGCGGGATCGCTCAGCCGCTGCTGGCGGCGCCTACTGCGGTGGTTTCGTCTTCAGGCACATAGGGCTGGATGGCCAGGATGCGATCGATCGCCTCTTCGAGCTTGTTGGGTCTCAGGCCCGCGGCACGGACGATGCCTTCGCGGTCGACGATGATGTAGTAAGGCCACCACTGCACGCCGTAGGCGGTCCTGGTCGCGTCGTCGCTGTCGGCTGCGGTAGCGAAAAGCCCGCCGTGCCTTTCAGCCGTTTCCATCATGGTCTCGCTGCCGCGGGTGTTGCACACACCCACGAGGCGGACCTTCTGGCTCAAATACTTGCGGGCGATCTCGGTGTTCCTGGGCATGGCGGCGCGGCAGGGCGGGCACCAGGTGCCCCAGAAGTTGATGACGACGATCTCACCGCGCATCGACTCGATGGAGCCGCCCTTGAGGTCTTTGTCGCCGCTCTTCCACTCTCCGACCCTGAACTCCGGGGCCCGCTTGCCGATCTGGCTCTGGATCCTCTCCCAACGCTTGTCGTTGGTTTCGTTGGCGGTCGCCGCGTAGGTCAGGTCGCGGGTGAAGAAGTTCTCGATCGTGTACTCTTGTTGCGTTTGTGCCGAACGACGGTCCCGCTGGCCCTGGTCGCCGCCGACCACCGCGAACGATGTGGCCGCCACGGCGCCCACGATGACGACAATCGCCCCGGCCTTCCTCGCCCACGTACCGCTGCAGTTGTCTTTGCTCGCCATCAGGTCGTCCTCCGCTTTGGTGTCTGCGCCCGACGATGTGCCGGGCATGGATTGCGACTCCCGTGTCGGGAGGAAGCAGAATACACGGAATCACCCGCTGCGTGTACGATTTTTTCCGCACGGCAGGCCGAAGCCATCCCCGACACGACCGGCAAGCAGACGAAGCCCGGCCGAGCGATCATCGAAGCAGTCCTGAGCGAGATCCCCCAGAACGAGGGCAGGCGGTTGCGGCAAGCCCCCACTCATCCCGGCCGCCGTTGCCGGCGGCGCGGCTGCGGCAGGAGGGGTTGGCATTGGTGTCGTGCTGGGGATGGCGCTCGGTGGCGCGGCCGCGTAGCGCAGCAATAAATCAGGACCCGAGCCCCGGCGGTCGCGGATGGCCAGTCCGGATCACTCAGGCGAAAAAAAGCCCGGCGTGAAACAGACATGGCCACCAAACAAATGCGCGACCGCCAGAGGCATCGGGGGTCCTGAGGAGTCCGAACCGATGCGTCATCGCTGTTGTCGCCGATGACTTCTATCGCCGCGGCTGAATGTCGCACGAAGGTCGTGCGGGCCGTTTTTAAGCCGCTCGGAAGGCTCTCACCCTGCCGAGCGGCGCTCCTCTACTCGCTCTCCCGTCCTGTAGGTAGCACGGAAGAATTACTTCTTGCCGGGATTCGCCTGCTTGGCCTGATGCTCGCCGGGCTTGCCGGTCTGCTGGGCCTGGGCGACCTGACCGACCCGGTCGGGCTTCTTGCCCTGGTCGTCGGCGTTGCGTCCGGCCTGGCGTTCCTGGTCGGTCTCGCGTTTGTTGCCGGGCGTCTTGTTCTGCTCATCGCGCTGGTTCTGCTGAGCCTGCGGATTCTGCTGATTCTGCTTTTCGGGATTCATGAAGAACACTCCGTTGGTAAGTGGCTCCGGGAGCCACGGTCTAGCGATTAGCGCCCGTCGCACACGCGTGGGCGTCAACGCTCGAAAGCCGTCGTGGCAGCGCGCCGGTCCGGAGGCTGAGCCGTCGGCTCCGGCATGCGCCGCGTGGATCTCTTTACTTGTCAATCGTCCGCAGCGACCGCCGGCGGGTCTCTCTTCGGCTTCTGGTCGTTCGTCGATGAAGCCCCGCTTCCGATGCGTTCGCGGAGTTCGTCGGCGGTCATCCTCGCCGCGAAGGCGGCCCCTTCAAGGGCCGAGGTGTAGTCGGAATTGGATGCGTCCTCGCTGTCGCGGACATCGCGGCAGGCTCGTTCCGAGATCGCCAGTCGTTCCGCGTCGCCCGCTTCGCCCGGATGGCCCGTCTCGGCGACGCCCTTGGTCGCGGCCACGATCGCCGGCGTCCGGAGCAGATACACCGCCGAGAGCACGCCACGAACGATCTCGCTGGCGACCTCGACAACCTTCGTGTCGGCTGACCCCAGCCCGTTGGTGTTGTTCGTCAAAAGGTCGCGGCACCCGGCCTCGACAACCGCCGGGTCGGCGCCGTTGGCGAGCTGCACGACCAAGTCGCGAGACGCCACCGCCAGCGGCGAGAGTTTTCTGATGTCATTGCGGTCCATAATGGCACGCCCTTCCGTGAACGGGGTAAAACGCGTTTCTCCCCGTTGGAAGGCGTCCACCATTCACGCAAGCAGTATGGGCGTCCCGGGGACCGATTGGTATCGGGAAAAACCATGAGAGGCCGAGCCGCGCTCACCCGATGGCCCGGTCTGAGTCAGTTAGTGAGGTTTGTCATGCCCTCACGGATCGCGTACTTGGTCAATTCGGCGATCGAGTGCAGATCGAGCTTGCGGATCACATTCGTCCGGTGGGTCTCGACCGTTTTGACCGCCACCCCCAGGCGCACGCCGATCTCCTTGCTCGTCAGCCCTTCGGCGATGAGCTGGAGGATCTCGCGCTCGCGGGGGGTCAGACTGTCCGGCGGCGGCGTGCCCTTGCCGTGGCCCTCGCCGACGCTTCTTTTCTTTGAACGATCCATGAGCACATGGGTGAGCTCGCTGGTCACATAGATCCTGCCGCGGCAGACGGAGTCGATCGCGCGGAGCAGCTCATCGGAGTCGCAGGTCTTCAGGATGTAGCCCCTCGCCCCGGCGTCGAGCATCCCCGTGACATACCGAGCGTCTGAGTGCATCGAGAGCCCGATGATCTTGATCTTCGGGTCGGCCGCCAGGATCTTGCGGGTCGCCTCCATGCCGTTGAGATCCGGCATCCCGATGTCCACGAGCATCACATCTGGCGCCTGCTTCGATGCGATGGCGACGGCCTCGCGGCCGTTGTTCGCCTCGCCGATGACAGAGACACTCTCGTCGTGCTCAAGGATCGAACAGATGCCGCCACGCATCAACGCGTGGTCGTCAACGACGACGACGGTCGTCGGGTTCGTCATGGGACCCACCCTTCTCCGGTTGGAGGGCGACCGTCACGGTCGCCCTGGTTCCCTCCCCGACATTGCTCACAAGCTCGAACACGCCGCCGATCCCGCGGATCTGCTGCTCGACGCTGAGCAGCCCGAACCGCTGGACCCCGTCGGCGCCGCCGAAGGCCGTCGCGACATCGAAGCCCGGCCCGCTGTCGCTCACCGTGAAGCTGACGACGCGATCGCCAAAGGAGCACGAGATAACGACCTCCGAGCCCTCGGCGTGCTTGGCCGCGTTGATCGCCAGCTCGCGGATCGCGCGGAAGACGATCGTTCGTGTCTCGTGCGAGAGCCTCGGCTCCCGATCGACTTCGTCGACCGTGATCTTCGAGCGGTAGCGCTTGTTCAGGTGCTCGGCGAGCCATTGCACGGCCGGGATGACGCCCAGGTCTTCCAGCACCGGCGGGCTCAGCTCGAACGCGAGCGTCCGCGTGTCCTCGATCACGCGGTCGATCGTGGCGAGCAGCTCGTCCGCATCGACTCCCGCGGCGACCAGACGCTTGACATCCATGCGGATCCGACCGAGGTTCTGCGACACCACATCGTGCAGCGCACGCCCGAGCCGCCGGCGTTCGGTTTCCTCGATGATCGTCTGGCGGACCAACAACTGGTTGATCCGCAGCCGCTGCGAGGAAATCACCGAGGCGAGGTGCTCGACCTCCGAATGGTCCTGAAGGACAATGAGCGCCAGCGCCCGATCATCCGGGCTCATGTACAGCCGACGCCAGCGGATCGTGTACTCGACCGGGAGCATCTCGGCCATCGAGGCCACATCCGGCGTACGCGCCGTCGTGATGGAGCCGACCGTCGGTGATCCCGCGCGGAGCGACCCGATCAGCGGCTCGATCGAAGAGAACCCGCGGAGGCTGCTCTCCAACTCGCTTGATGGGCCGGCGCCCGTCAGCTTCGACCAAGGCTCGTTGCACACGACGATCTCGTCGGCGCCGGCAACGACCGCCGAAGGCCAGTCGAGCAGCGAGACGAAAGTCTCAGCGAGTTGATGCAGATCTTGCGGCGTCACAGCCCCACCTGTTGATTGAGATAGCCAGCCAGTCGTTCACCGGCCTTTTCCGTCCACCCATACAAACCGTACTCTCGCATTGTATCCGACGCGCTTATCAGGACCTAGTGAAAATCTGCTAGGGTCAGAGGGACGCACGCCCTACAGGATTCACCCTATGGTGCCGCCGCGCCGGATGCGTGATGATGGCTTGTTCCGCCTTCTGCGGACCCGCCGAGCGGCGCAAGCACGCCGCGACGCGAGGAACGAAAGGGGATCCGGCGTGACGAGCAAAAGCAAATCCGAGCGGGCCGATCGCTACGACGAACTGCTGACCGGCAAACGCCGCAAAGTCGACCAGCGCCTTCTCCGCGACATCGAGAACGCGACCCCGCCCAAAGACGCCCGGCCGACCCAGCCCGAGGCGCCACGCCGCCCATCCGTGACAGTGCGCGCATCAAGATCGCCCGCCCCGGACGCTTCGCCCCCCCGATAGACACGCGGCTAGCCACGCCCCACCCGGCGCCGCAAAACAACATCCAACATTTACCGAGAGCCCGACCGCCCTGCCGTCTGCTCCGGCGCGTAACCCTCGCCCCAACTCGCCATCGCGAGCAGGACCGGCTCCAGGCTGCGCCCGAGCGCCGTCAGCGAGTACACCACCCGCGGCGGGATCTCCGGGAAGGCCTCGCGGCTCACGATGCCGTCGTCCTCCAGCTCGCGAAGCTGCTTGGTCAGCGTCCGCGGAGAGATGCCCTGCAGCAGCCGCTGCAGCTCGTTGAACCGCCTGTCCCCTTCGAGCAGGTAGTGGATCACCAGCACCTTCCACCGCCCCCCGACAACGCGGATGGTCGTCTCCACGGGGCAGCTCACGGCTTTCCGGGACCTCGCCATCCGTTCACTATCCTCAGGGTTACTACTGGGCGGGAAAGTGCGTACTGGGCAATGGTACCATGGACGCAAGGCGTGAGGGAACAGAGCCGCGCGGCGCTCCCCTCACGGGTCCATGGCCCGAGCCCGGCCGCCGTCCCGGGCGCTGGCGGGCCGTCACAGAGGCGGCGAGTGCCGATCGGAGCAGACCATGTCGTTCAAGTACCGCAGACTCGACAAGAACAACGCCGCCGTGCTGCTGGTCGACCACCAGTCCGGCCTGTGCAACCTCGTGCAAGACTCGACGCCGGACGATTTCAAGAACAGCGTGCTGGCGCTCGCGGCCGCGGCGAGGTACTTCAAGCTCCCCACGATCCTGACGACCAGCTTTGAGAACGGCCCCAACGGCCCGCTCGTGCCGGAGTTGAAGGAGATGTTCCCCGAATCGCCGTACATCGCACGCCCGGGACAGATCAACGCCTGGGACAACGACGAGTTCCTCCAGGCCGTCAAGGACACCGGCAAGAAGCAGCTCATCATCGCCGGCGTGGTGACGGAAGTCTGCGTCGCCTTCCCCGCGCTCTCGGCGATCGAAGAGGGCTACGAAGTCTTCGTCATCACCGACGCCTCGGGTACCTTCAACAAGACCACCCGCGAAGCCGCGTGGCTCCGCATGCAGGCGGCAGGCGTCCAACTGATGACATGGTTCGGCGCGGCCTGCGAACTGCACCGCGACTGGCGCAACGACATCGAAGGCCTCGGCCAACTCTTCTCTAGCCACCTCCCCTCCTACCGCAACCTCATCACCAGCTACAACGCGTTGGCGAAGTAGGGGCTCCGGCAAGCCCGTACCCATCTCGCCCGCCCTTGGCGCCGCGCAATCTTCCACACCGAGCCTGATCGCTGGCGTCGCGGCGGCGGTGCAAAGGGTTGGGCTCGGTGTGCTTGGCTTCGTGAAGCGAGAACAGATCTACTAGTCAACTGTTACTTCTTTGCAATCCTGCACGGCCTTTCGCATAGGACAGCGATTTTGCAACAACGTGCTCTTGGCGCCGACATTAACTGGCCGCACCTACCAAACAGTAATTCTCCGCACCAGCGGCAATGGCATGCCTATGCACATTTCATGAATCCGCGACACCACAGCTGCGACACGGCATCTGCTTACGCTCGCTCGCCTAACAGCACAAGCCAGACTCATCGACAAGCCATGCGGCGAATGAGGCCAGGCCATCTATCAATGCGCGAGAAATCGACATGCCACCCAAGGCACCCTACAATTTTCTGATATAAAAGCCCGCCGTAACACTCAAGATTTCTTGCATCAAATTCCTCGTACGACTACTCCTCAATGCCGCCGCACACATCATTACATACCCAGCCCCAATAAGAATCACACCGACACCTCTCACAGATACCGCTCGACCGAACAACGAGAATAACACCTCGTCTTTGCCGACAGCCGCAAAAACCACACCCACTGCGGCGAACACGCAGGAACTGGCCACATAGACAAGAGATGGCCAATGGCCTTCATCGGCATTTAAAATAGCTTTCACACCATTAATGCGGCCGCACACCACGGGCTGGCCTTCTAAATCACTGACTAGAGCTGTGACAGAAAATGAGTCTCCGGGATTAAGCAACAAAGGACTCAAGACCATAGCATTCTCTTTCTGCACAAACATCGCCTCCAGATTCTCCGGACTTTCGCCGACAACCTCGTATGTAAGAATGGTCGCCCCGCTATTCATCGCAATACTCAGAGGCTGCTCAAAATCGCTTGACGAAATCGACTGATTTCCACTGTTCACGAATTTCAATATTAACAGATGAATATTTTTCACTTCACTATTTTCATACAAAACCTTAACCTTGCCTTGAATCTTAGCATGCACGCCAAGAAGCTGAGTGCTTGAAACAACTTCATAACTCAGCCGCTTATTCTTTCTCTGCGCAACATATATCAAGACCATGACCACAATAGCCATCGCCCCCAAGACCGCCGCGACAAATGTCCAAAGCGCATAATCCCTTATGAAATCACTCATGCCTAAACAGCCCTTTGTACAATCCAGCCCACTCATTCACCAAAGAAGTCGAGACATAGCCTTGCTCGACACACTACCCTTTATGCCGGATTCTTCTCCGCTGACGCCAGAAAAACAAGAGTCGATGCCGTCATATGGAGCATATAGGCGACCAAGTAATCAGGCACTACCGTTGGAGTCGCCCCCTGACCATGGCCACTAAGCTTATTCCTAGCCGCTGGAATGCCGCTTTCCAACAGACTACGCAACGAAACGAATTGCTGTTGCCACATTTGCGGAACGAGCTGGTTGTCGAAACACACTTGAATGAGCGACTTCGAAGTAGCGTTAGGTGCATATGACCACCCCCGCTTATCGCAAATGGCTTTCATGACGCTTTCAAATGCTTTAAGACACTCATTCAACGCCTCTTTGTGTTTTCCGTGCCTGTAGTGTTCGTAAGCACTTAAAAACTCATCTTGGGCGCCTTTATACCCCTCTTCATTTAACAACCTCAGGGCTGGCTTCACAGCCTCGACATGGATCAGTTCCGAGTCTACCCTTACAATCTCACCTTCGAGGAATTGGTAGCCGACGCCATGTTCCCTAAATCGCGAATTAAGCTCGCCTATCGCAGCGTCAGCGCGGGAAGATGCGCCATAGCGTCCAAGGTGCTCAGAATCGCGTGTCACGCGATCTATGTACACGAAAGTTAACTCCACGACATCCAACTGTTTCTCAACTTCATTAGTCTGAAGCAGAAAGTCTTTGAGCTCGTTTAGGTAATCCTGATCTCGTCTATCTCTCACTGCTGTAAGCGAAAACAATCCGTACTCCCGGCACAGAGTGTCGACAATAAACTTGTACAATTTCACTACTTTGGGTGCGCAACCATATGTGTCGTTGTAATCCTGTTCGCTTCCCAATGTATCCGCCCAGATGTGTATAATCTGCACTTTCAACGCATGCGGCAAATCGTCGTATGAGTAGACATCCGGCACCTCGCCTCTCAGTGCCTTTTGGCGCTTGGAATAGAGATTGAACATCGCCATCAATCCTCAGCGCCTCCACTCTCGCACACGAGTGTTCGGGTCACCCCAACTACCCATTGAGCATGCACGGGAACACCTACCTACATCATGGAGAATCCGCGGAAACTCTACCAAAGCCAGCATTAGCCGTCGTTTTTTGGTCAACATGCGAGCGATCACCGCGTTCCATTGGAATCCGTTGTCTCGCTGTATCAGCAGCCAAATCAGCTTGGAACATGGCCTGGCCTGCCATCTGGACCAGGCGCGTATCAATGCTACGGCTTCTAGCCCTAGTTCTTGAGCCATCCGGGTAATGTATGGCGAAACTGCTGGCAACTCAACTCCTGGCGCTTCCGATTCCCTAGGCCGAAGGCCTCTGCCGCATCAACGACAAACGACGCCGCGGATCCCCGACGGCCGCTACGCCGGGGCCATTGGCCGGAGAGAGACCCCGTGCCCGGCCCATCTTGCCCAACTCATTCCCCTGGCGGCTACGGCATGGTGCTACGCCCCCACCGCCCCCTCGTCCTCCGACGGCTCCACGCCCCCGTTCCGCTGCAACTGCCTCACCTTGAAGTGCAGAGCGCCGCCAAGCGCCAGAAACACGGCGCCGAAGATGAGCGGCACCAGATCCGGCGGATCGGACCCTTCCGAAGCCTTCTTCTTCTCATCGGCGCCGGCCGGCGCTGCGGCCTGATCCGGCGCGACGATCTTCTCCCCGTCCTTCCCATCCTGCGGCTTGGCACCCCCCACGCCCCCCACCCATCCAACGACGCCGTACGCAACGATCGCGATGCCCAGCCCGACGAAGACCAGGGCCAGCATGTCGGCCGCACGGAGATCGCGTTTGGAATACCCCATCGGTCATGCCCTCCCCGCCCGCGGACCCGACTCCAAGCCAGAGACCACGGGCAGCGAGGGCAATGTAAGGGATACCGCCCCTGAGACGCAACTTTCGCCGCAGAGCCGAGGCGGCGACCCCAGGCCGGGTCAAGGGCCCGATCGTTCGGGCGACGGATCGGCGGGCTCAGAGGCCGGGGCTGCCGTGGCCTCGGGCGCCGGCTCGACGAGCGCGGCATCGACCGCCTCGCCCGCGAGCGGGGCCAGCGGCATGACGATCGGCACGAGAATCACCGAAACGATCATCGTGATGACCGCGAACGGGCCGCCGATGCGCACGAAGTCGGAAAACTTGTAGTTCCCCGGCGTCACCACCAGCGTGTTCACCGGCGAGGAAACCGGCGTCACGAAGGCCGTCGACGCCGCCAGGGCGACGATCATCGCAAACGGGTACGGCGACACGCCCATCTCCACGGCGACCGCGATCGCGACGGGCGCGAGCAGGACGGCCGTCGCGGTGTTGGACATGAACATGCTGAGCACCATCGTCAGCGCAAAGAGCGTCGCCAGCACGACATGCTGCCCGGCCCCGCCGGTCAGCCCGGTGAGCCCCGCCGCGGCGAGCTCGACGCCGCCGGTCCGCTGCAGCGCGAGCGAGAACGGCAGCATGCCGACGATCAGCACGATGGTCTTCCAGTTGATCGCGCTGTACGAGCCGTTGATGCCGATGCAACCTGTCGCGCCCATGATGAGGCAGCCGATGAGCGCCGCCTGCACATTCGGGATGACGCCGGTGATCATGAGCACCACAACGACGCCGAGCGCAAACAGCGCGTGCGGGGCCTTGCCCGGGGCCGGGAGCACCTCTTCGACATCGGACGGCATCTGCATGAGGATGACGCCGGTGTCGTCGAGCTTAACGCGTTCGATCTGCTTCCAAGGGCCGACGACGAGCAGCGTATCGCCGACGCGGATCTTCTCGGAGACAAACTCCTCGCTGAACGCATCGGCGCCCCGCCGCAAGCCGATGACCGTGAGCCCGGTCCGTGTGCGGAAACCGGCTTCAACAACCGACTTGCCGACCAGCCTCGACTCGGCGGGGACGATGACCTGCGCCATCCCGATATCCTGCGAGCGGTCGTCGAAGTACGCGCCGCCCAAGGGAAGCGATACGAGCCCGAACCGCTCGCGCACGCCCTCGACGCTCGGGCAGCTTTGGAGAAGGTCGATGAGCAGGATGTCGTTGGCCTGGAGCACGGTCTCGCGCGTCGGGTTCAGCAGGTTCCTGCCGAAACGCCGCGCCCGCTCGATCGCCAGAATGTTCACGCCCGTCGAGCCCCGGAGATCGAGCTCGCTCAGCGCTTTACCGACGAGCGGCGAGCCCGCCGGGATGCGCAGGCGGTGCTCGCGGCTGGCGAGGTTGTACATCCGGATCCAGTCCTTGAGGCTGGGGCGCGCCACAGCTCTCCCGGCGTCGGCGCTCTTCTTCGCGCCGGGCAGCCAGCGCCGGGCGAAGAGCATGTACGCGATCGCGAGCACGAGCACCGGAACGCCGAAGGGCGTGATCTCAAAGAAGCCGAACCCCTCGAAGCCCTGGCGTTGAAGCTCGCTGGAGATGACGAGGTTGGGCGCCGTGGCGACAAGGGTGATCATGCCGCTGATCAAGGCCGCCATGCTCAGAGGCATCATGAGCTGCCCGGGCGAGCAGCCGGTCGAGTACGCGATGCGGAACGCGATGGGGATGAAGATCGCGGTGACAGCCGTGGAACTCATCAGCGAGCCCAGCAGGCACACGCTGACCATGAGCATCACGATCACCCGGACCTCGCTGTTGCCCGTCCTCGCGATGATGAGATCGCCGACCATCCGCGCGACGCCCGTGCGGACAAAGCCCTCGCCGATCACGAACAGCGCTGCGATCAGCACGATGTTCGAATCCGCAAAGCCCGCCAGCGACTCGCCCATGCTGATCACGCCTGTGAACGGCAGCGCGATCATCATGATCAGCGCGACCATGTCCATCCGCGGCTTGTTCATCGCGAACATGACGATCGCCGCACAAAGAAGGCCGAGCACAATCGCAAGCTCTGTATTCATGGATAGTCTGGTCAGCGGTGACGGGCCGGGTTCTGAAACAGCGGCCCGTTCCGACCGCTCGGGCAGCCCGTCAGAATAGCCCCGCGCCATAGCACAGCAACGTCCAGCCGCCCAACACCGCCCCTGCGAGACACCCGAACCGACGCCACGGAACGACCGAGACACGCAAGTGCCGACCCGGACCTTGGGCGGTCAGCCCCCCCACCGCGACGGCGATGCGGTTCTCGATCCCTCACCCATCCGGCGACGCCCTACGCAACGATCGCGATGCCCAGCCCGACGAAGACCAAGGCCAGCATGTCCGCCGCACGCAGATCGCGTTTGGAGTACCCCATCGCTGCGTCCTTCCCGCCGGGTGTCAGTCCGACCTGATCCAGATCGCGCTTTCGAGCCTGAAAGTGGTGACGCCCCGGACAGGCACCCGCGGCACGATGTAATCGATCCGCGGCTCGTAGCCGAGCTTGGTGTTTGGCAGCTCCTCGATCTCGCCGTCCTTGGCGGTAAACCGGAACCGCCGGATCAGCCGCCCGTCGGAGTTGCGGGTCACCAGCAGCTCGTACTCGCCGTCCTGGGTCCAGTCCGACAGCGGCGAGCGCGGGGCGTTAGTCACATCCCTTTCCTCGTGCGGCTTGTGGATCGTGATCTCCACTCGCTTGTAGTGCCCCTTTGCGATGTGCCCCTGCGTGTGCCTGGAATGCGCGACGACCTCGCCGTCACGCTTCAGCACGACGCGGAACCTGTCGCTCTGCTCGCCCTCGGCCAGGTCTCGCCCGCCGGCCCAGAACGAAAGCTTCGGGAATTTCCCGGCGTCGTTCTCGTCGATCGTGAGATACCCGTATGTCCGCCAGAGCCCGAAGAACTCGTACTTCTTCACGGGATCGAACGGGTCGTCACCCTCGGAAACCTGTTCGAGCACAACGGGCAGACGCGTCGCCATCTCGCCGTCGACCAAGCAGACGATGTTGTACACGCCCGGCTCGGTCAGCGTCACCTCCGCGGGGCCCCTGACCATCGCCGTCGCGAACACCCCGTCGTGGAGCCGGTAGTCGGGGAAGAACTCGAAGCGCTGCACCACGGTGTTCTCAGCGTTCACAACCACGACCGACGCGTTCAGCCCGTCTTCCGGCGCGAACGCCAGGTTCATATCCGAAAACCTGATCAGCCCGCTCTCGTCGTCGAAGTAGATCTGGTCGAGCATCGAGTCGAGCAGAAACGCGGGCTTGGGCCGGGCGTGGGCCGCCGGCAACGCAACGCAGACAACAAACAACGCAACGAGACAACGAACCACGGACATCAGCATCCTCCGGGCTGGTAAGTCAGATCGGCCCGGATGCAGAATACCGCCGACAGCCGATCGCGTGTTAGGTCCGCCGCGCGAGCACACCCACGAGCAGCATCGACCACCCGAAAGCCGCCGAGATCGCATATGCTAACAAAAGCCACCTATCCGCCCCGAGCCTCAGCGATCCCCGCCAGCCAAACAAACAGGCCCGCGTCCTGTGGACGCGGGCCTTTCAAGCTCCCCGATCGGAACCCTTCCAATGAGGAAGATCCCATTCCGCTCGACTTGCCGAGCGGGAGACTCTCCTCGAGTGTGACGAGAGTTCCGCTGCGCCGGCTGTCGTCGCTCGCTCGTGGCATGGGTCACTCCGGGGCGACCCGCGTGCATCGCGTCGTCGCTACGGGTGACCTATGGCGCGCGTAACCAACTGTGCGCGCTTCGTTCGCCGCGCCAGCGGCGACGCCCCGGGCCGCCCCCCCGCGCGGCCCGGGACGGGTTACCCCCAGAACAATGAGGACGCACCAACCCGCGGGGCCCCGGCACAGACGGG
>JAFIFZ010000063.1 GCA_020831775.1 Phycisphaerales bacterium | reverse complement strand
GGGGGGGCCGCCCCCCCCGGCCCCCCCCAGCCCTTGGAGAGAGACCGCACCGGGCCCTTTCGGGCCTGGGCGTGAGGAAGTGAGGGATCGCATGTCGCAGTGGCGCCGGAAAGCGTTCACCCTTGTGGAAATCCTGATCGTCGTGGTGATCCTCGGGATCCTCGCGGCGATCGTCACCCCGCAGTTTGCAAACTCGGCCGACGAGTCTCGGATCAACACCACCAGCTACGAGCTGACCCGCCTGCGCAACGCGCTGGAGGTCTACTACAGCACCGTCGGCGGGTACCCCAACATCACCGCGGGCGACGGCACCTGGGGCGAGCTTGTGGGCAGCGGAGACTTCCTCTCCACGGCCCCGGCCAACACCTGGGTTGGGGGCGATAACCGTCGCGTCATCAGCCTGGAAAGCACCCCGGACACGGGGTTCCAGACTTCGCACGGATGGATCTTTGACGGTTTTACCGGAAGAGTCTGGGCAGGGGGGTTCGACGGATCCGATAGGCCCTTCCCGAAGCCCTGAGCGAAATCGCCTGGGTAACGATCGGAGAACCAGCATGGCCCGGATCAATCGTCAGTTCGCCGCCTCGTCCGCCGCCGCTCTCGCCCTCGGGCTCGTGATGGGTGCCGCCCTGTTCCGCGATGGGGGCCCGGCCTCCAACCCGGCTCAGGCCCAGGCCCACACGGGCGGGCTGATCAGCGCCGCAGAGCAGCGCAAGCAGATGATCGCCCAGATGCAGCGCCTGGAGAACCGCATGGAGCGGATCGAGGCCCAGCTCAAGAGCGGTCTGACCGTCAAGGTCACCGAGATGCCCCCCGTCCGTCTCCGCGATCAGCCGCGAGAGAACGAACGCGAGGAAACCAATGACCGCCGCTCGGCCCAGGTCGAGCAGGTCGAGCGGGGGAACTAAGACCCCCGGAAGGCAGAGCGTGATGTTGTCAGGGCGCAGGATGAAGCACACCGGTCGCGAGGCGAAGGGCCGGCACTGTTCGTGCTCCCCCCGCGGCTACACACTCATCGAGGTCCTCATCGTCGTCACGGTGCTGGGCATCATGGGGGCGATGGTGATCCCGCAGGTCGCCAGCGCCGACTCACTGCGCACCCGCGCCGCCGTCCGCGCCGTGATCGCCGACATCACCTACATCCAGTCCGACGCCATGGCGTTCCAGCGTGGGCGGGCGATGGTCTTCGATGTCGCGACCAACACCACGCTCGGCCTGGAGGTCAACGGCCCCGTTCTGGACATCGAGAACGATGTCCTCTTCGAGCCGACCCGTGCGTCGGGCCGCTTGGAGCTGAACCTCGCCGACGCGACCTTCGGGCTCAGCCGGCTGGGCTCGGTCGACATCGATGGCGGCAATGTCCTGATCTTCGACGAGATGGGCGCGCCGGTGACGACGCCGCAGGGCAACGCGCCCTCCACCGGCGGGCTGATCGTGATCGACGGCCCGGTCGATTCGTACTGGTTGCGGATCGACGGCTTCACCGGCCATGTCACCAGCGGGCGTGTCGAGCCGGAAGACCCGGAGCTATGAAGCCTCGGGACAGAAACGCAAGGAGCGGACCGTTGTCGGGCCACCGGAGAAAAGTCGTCAAGGCAGCGGCGTTCGTGCTCGTCGGGGGTGTGGGCGTCGCGTCGCTCCTGTGGGGCAAGCTGCGCCTGCTGACCGATGTCCCGCGGATGACCTACGCCGACCCGGACACCAATTCGGGCTCGACAGAGCCGGCCGACAACGAGGCGCCCGACGCCGAGCCCGTCAGCGGACGGGAACAGGCTCGCCCCGATCGTTGAGCAGCAAGAGCCCGTCCTCGCCGGTCCGGAGGGGAACACCGAGCCTCGAAGGCGATCCGAGCGGCGCCTGGCCGAGCGTGGCCGAGAGCCGCCTTGCCGCATCTTCTGAACGCAGCGTCAGCACGCAGACCGCCTGGGCCCACGAGCCGTCGGCGCTGGTATAAGTGCGCAGCTGCACGCCCGGGGGCATCGAGCCTCTGGTTATCGAGCGGATGTGGTCCTCGCTCACTCCTGCCGCAGCGACGCGTGAGGCGATCCCCCCGATCGCTCTGCCGGTGCTCCCGTCGGGGTCGAGCAGCGAGCCGATCTCCCGCTCGATCCGTTGGACGCGCGGGGCGAAACCCTCGGGGGCTTCGATTGCCTCGCCCTGAACCGCCTGCACCATCGCCCTTCTCGCCCGCTGCTCGGCGGCTCTGAACGCTTCGTCGCGGAGCTGGCGCTGCACGCCAGAGTCCGCGTGCTTGCGGATCGGCGCCGCCCCGTACGCGACCCACGCCACATCCCCGCTCTGCGCCACGCCAACGACCCACGCGCCGGAGGCCGGCGACGCATCGGCGCCGATCAGCGAGAAGACCGCGGTCAACCCCGCCTCCATGCTCCACGCGGCGATCACCCCGTGGGCGACCTGCTGCACGCGCCCCTCGCTGCGGGGGGTGGTGACGATGACGATCCTGCGCTCGTTGGTTTCGGACGTCTCCAGCCGGTCGTACACGACCGCCCCACGCAGCATCCGGCGCATCGAAGCGCCCGCGTCGGCGCTCGAACCGTCCAGCGCCGAGGCCTGCTGCGTGATCGTTTCCCGCCCACGGTTGCCGAGGCGGCCGAGGAGTTCTGCGATCCGCCGGCGCGCATCGAGCGAGGCCTCCATCGCCGCAAGTCGGGCGCCCTCGGCCGCGACGACGGGGTTGCCCGCGTCGGCGGCGGTGTTGGTCGCGCCGCCGATCCCCACGACGCCGAGCCCGGCGTCGGTGGAGATGAAGACCGCGCCCGGACGACGGTCGAGGTGGTCGATCGCCGCGTTGATCGCGTCTTGTGCGCCAGACGCGTGGACGACCGGCCCGCCGAGGTCCGCGTTCATCTCGATCCGAACGCGCCGAGGATCGGAAACCCGTCGCAGCTCGTTCGCTCTGGCGGGGTGTTGCGAAGGGATATCGAAGTCGCCGAGCACGGGCGAACCGATCGCGACGCCTGCGCTCGGCGGCGCGACACACAACGCAAAGGCGAGCAGAGCTCCGAGGAGCAGCCGCTTCATCGACCGGCCTTTCTGACGCACAACGCCCCTTCGCGGACCGCCCCGGGGTCGCCGGCGATGATCGACGCCAGCACCGTCCTGCCGCTGGCGCTCACACCGGTGACGCGGGCCTCGGCGACGACAAAGCGTTCGCTGATCGTCTCGCCGGTGCGCGTGGTGACGCGCCGGCTCTCGGTGATCTGCACGACATCGCCCCGGTCGAGCGTGGGGTCGAGGCGTTCGAGCACGACCTGGTCGCCGACAGAGAGCACGATCGCGTCGATCGGTCGGTCGTCCAGCCCGCTCGGCCCGCGCGTCTGCCCCTGCGCCACGCGCCCGGCCACGACGCGGGCGACCGCGGGCGCGAGAGCTTCTGACGCGGCGTCGGCCGCGAGGCCGGGGTAGTCCGGCGTGCGCCCGCCCCAGCGGAGGCGAGCGAGCTCGTTGGTCGACCATTCCTGGTTGAACAGCTCGGCCCCGACGACCTCGCCGGTGGCGACATTGATCACGCGGGTCTCGATCCGGACCGTCAGTCGTTCGAGGCGTTCCTCGGCGCGGCGTGCGCGGTTCTGGCGGTAGCGCACCTCGTGGTCGAAGGCGATGATCTCACCGGCGACGACGAAGTCCGCCCCGAGCCTCCGCCCGGCCTTGACCAGTTCGTCGGTGGGGGAGCGCCCCTCGCGCGCGTCGCGGAGGGTTCCTTCCAGCTCGCGCCGCACATCCTCGACGAAGCGCCGGTCGAGCACGCGCACCGGGCCCGCGTCGAGAAGCCGCCGGTTCAGCGCCGCCCCGAGCTCTCGCTCCAGACGCTCGGCCGAATCCGCGTGCTGGACCATCGGCCCGACCGTGAAGGGCAGCACGGCGATCGTTGCCGGGCCCTGCGCTCTCGGCCGGTCGGGGTCGAACACCGGCACATCAACGCACAGCACGACTTCGTGAGTCTGTCCGGAAACGCCTTCATCGATGATGCGGAACCCGCTGACCAGCCCGCTGGTCGACGCGGTGATGCGGTCGCGCGTCAGGCGTTCGATCGAGGGCTCGTTGGACAGCCCGGCCCGCATCGTGTCGATCGCTTCGCGAAGGACGGTGCTCGCCTCGGTCTCGGCGCGGAGCGTCCCGCCGTTGACCTGGATCACCGCGATGAGCAGGGCGTCCTCGATCGCGGCTCGCCGGGAGTCACCGACACCCATCGCCTCGATGCGGCGCAAACCCGCCTCACCCGTGTCGTCGCAGGGTTCGCCGGCGTGGCGCATGCGCACGCGGGGCTGCACAGGCTCGGGCGCCGGCTCGGGCGAGCGGGGTCCGGCTTCGTCGCGCTGGCGCCGGGGTTCGGGTCCCGCCTCAACCAGCCACGCGATGTGGTGCGCCCACAGCCCGTCGGGCGAAAGGAACGATTCGTGCTCGATGCCCGCAGGGAGCGTGCCGTCCACGCGGGCGCGGGTCTGCGACTCGCTGCGGCTTTCGAGCACCAGCGAGTCGATCGCGGCGCGTCCGTACCCCGCGTCCAGTCGGGAGAACGCTTCGTCGGCATCGCGGACGCGTTGACGCAGGCTTGTCTCGAGACTCTCCTCGCTCTCGATCAGCTCGCCGGTCATGGATACGAGCAGCCCTCGTTCGGCGTGGAGCCTCGCGTGCCGGAACGAGGCCCGCTCGATCAGCGAGCGCGAGCGCTCGTCAAGGTCGCTGCCCACCGGCTCGCTCGCGTAGCCCACCCAGACACGCTGGGAGGGCGAACCGACCAGCGCGACCACGCCCCCGCTGGGCGGGGTCAGGCCGAGCTCCAGCTCATCGGCGATCTCGTTGAACAGGTCTTCCAGTGAGCGGTACGCCCGCACCCGGCCCATCGCGTCGAGCGAAGCGCCGCGGAGCTGGGGCGATGCGACCACCGTCACCCGGATCACGCCCTCGATCGGATCGTCGGTGATCCGCTCGATCACTGCCCCGCGGACGAGCGTGCTCAGTTCAGACCTGACGCTGTCGGCGATCTCGCGGTCGAGCTCGATCCGCCCGCTGTCGCGCCGGTCAATGGTTTTCAGGCGGGAGGCAAACTCCTCGCGTCCGTCGAGGGAGAGCCCGCCGATTGCCGCGGCGACACGGCGCTTGGCCTCCAGCGTCGCCTCGGTCAACGCGAGCCTGCGGGCGAGCAGCCCGGCGCGGCTGTCGCCGGCCTGGGGGTCGTACGAGGCCCGGCCGGTCGCGAGGACGCCCGGGCCGTCGGGTGTTTGAAAAAACAATACGCGGTCGCCCGACTCGCCGAAGACGGATTCTGCGCCGTCGAACGCGCTCTCCAGGTCTTCTGCGAGCAGGACATCCGACCCGAGCGAGTCGTCGGCGACGATCCGAGGCAGATCTGCGCTCTGGAAGTCGTCCACGCGGGGCTGGGCGAGCGTGCTGGCGGTCAGGAGCATCACGCCGCACGCCGCGGCACAGAGCAGGTCGCTGGATCGCATCACGCAGGCCTCCGGTCGGGGATGTCGGAAAAGGGGCCGCCAACGGGCCCGTCCGACGCCGTTCATGCGTCGCGCCCCGGGAGAGCGGGCACGGTTCACAGGGCTCGGCGAGGCGGGCTTCAGCTCCCAAACAGGCCCCGGGTCCGCTGCTTGGTCAGATCAAAGCTGTCGGACCAGACGGCGTAGCGACGCCGGACATCGATCAGCTCGGTGTTCACCTGATAATCGATCTGCGTCGTCCGCCCCTCGCGGGTGGTGATCGCGACGATCTGCCCGGTGAGGATCAGCGAGGGGATGGGGGCGCCCGAGCCGAGCTGCATCGTCTGCGGGTCGTAGTCGGGGCTGTTCATCAGGTCCTGGATGTCGCGGAGCAGGGCGTCGCGCGTGCCCCCGGTGCCGGCGACATCTCGGTTGATGCCGACTCGGCGGCTGCGGACCATCGCGTCCTCGATCCGGTTGTACATGAGTTGGCGGTCGCGGGTGAAGTAGTGGTTGTCGGTCTGGTTGCGGAAGTCGCCGATGGCGACGATGACGCGACCGGTGTCGTCAGTGGGGAAGTCGTCGATGATCCCGCTCATCGCGAGGGAATTGACCATCTCGTTGGCGAAGGCGGTCCACTCGGCGCCGCTGAGACGCCGTAAGTCGGTGACCTGGCTCTCGGGGTTCACGCGTGTGGTCGTGCAGGCGGTGAATGTCGAGGCGATCAGGACGAGTGCGAGTGTGGTGGCGGCGGCCCGCATGATGTGTCTCCCGCCGCGATCTCCGCGGCTGCAAATTTCACTTAACGCCGTGGATCTGGAAGACGAAATCGGTCGCTCCCGGGCTCTGGGCGATCCTTTGGAGGGTCTTGGTCTCGCCCGCAACGAGATGGTCGTACGTCCAGGTGGAAGCGCCGCGATCGATCTGCATCCCGTCGGCGTTGAACCAGAGGACATTGTACCGGAATTCGCGCCGGCTCCTGCCGTTGTTGCGGACGATGAGCTGGCCCATCATCCGCCCGTCGACGATGCTCCCGCGCACGCTGCGGATGCTGACATCCCGCGAGAGCGATCTGTCGCGCGAGACCTGGCGGGCGGTGATGTTCGACTCGTCGGTGTCGGCGGTCTCGACGCGGTTGACCGACGCGCAGCCCGAGAGCAGCATCGCGCCGCAGATCGACAGCGCCGCCAGTGTCCGAGCGTGCTTCATGCTTCCAGGGCTCATCGCAGCTGCTCCGTTCAAGTCCCTCAGGGTCCGCGTTGGTGCGGCCGTGCCCGGCTGGGTGTTCAGCGGCCGCCCGCGGTCAGCACCCGCCCCGCCCCCTGACGATACACCGCGACGGGCCCCGAGCCCGTGCTGCGGACCCATACGACAGTCCATCGGTCCGGGGGCACCGCGACCTCCATGGTCCGGCCCGTGCCCGAGCGGCCCGCCAGCCGCAGCCTCACCATCCCGCTCGACGGCGCAGGCACGACCAGCGCGTGGTGCTCTGCGGGGAGCGTGCGCCAGGTCCGTGTGTCGGCGCGGGCCAGCAGCACGGCGCTGATCCAGACCGCCCGGATCGTTGCGGAGATCCAGTCGTCCTCGGCCTGGTGAGCGCCGACCTCGCCCGCGGTGATCTTGATCGCCGCAGAGAGGATCGGCCTGCCCCAGATCTCCCAGAGCCTCGAAGAAAAGTCCGAAGCGATGGCCGCTTCGACGCTCCCGAGCATTACCGAGCGGGCGACGAGCCCGTCGGCGTCGGCCTCCAGCCACGAAGCTCTGGGCCCGGAGTCGAAGACGAGCGCCGGCAGCTCGATCGCGCCGACCGCGTACCCGAAGGGAAAGCTGCGGACCGGTTCACGCCTCGGCGCCCGCCCGTTCTCAAAGAGCACGAAAACGGTCGGTTGCGACTCGGCGCTGCGCACGGCATCAGCGAGGTCCGGCGCGAGGCGTTCGAGCCTGACAAGGAAGTCCTGGAGTTCCGCACGACGGTCGGCCAGCAGCATCGCGACGGCGCCGACGAACAGGCCGTAGGGCGCCGCATCGTCAGCGGGGCCCGTGACCGGCGCCGCCCTCAGACGCTGGTTCAGCCGGACATACTCGGGCATCGACTCGATCGATGAGACGCTGACAGAGCGTCCGGAGGTCAGGCGAACATTCCGCGTCGACGCGGCCCGGTCGAACTGCTCCGGACGCATCGAGACGCCGACACCCTCGGGGTCCAGTGACGCGGCCAGGTCGATGTATCGCCGGCTGTAAACCGCAGCGAGCTCGTACTCGCCGAGCAGCAGTTGGTTGACGGCCTGCGTCGTGTGGAGGAAGAGGCGGTCGGGGCGCGAGGCGAGATAGTCACGGGCCCGCTCGTCTGTCAGTAAAGAGAGGATGTCGTTGGTCGTCGCCGAAGCGCTGACGACCGCCCGATCGTCGACATCCTGGATGATCGTCCACGCCCGATCGAGCGCACGCGAACTCTCCTCGAACCTGCCGGAGTCTTGCGCGATCTTGCCCCGCTCAAGCAGCACCCAGATCGCGTCGTGCCGGTTGCGGAGGTCGATCTGATCCATCCGCCCCCAGGCCTCCTGAAATCGGCCCGAGGCGTGCAGGGCGTGGGCGTCGCGCAGGTCGGTCGCGCAGCCGGACAGGACTGCGGCGATCAGGAGCAGCGGCAGGACGAGGAGTTGTGCTGTGCTCCGCCCCATGGGCCCCTTTCGGATCGGCGCAACGCGCGGCGAATACCGAAGGGTACCGGCTTGGGTCGCGTCGCAGTATCCGATGCGTCGGGCCATCGGCGTGCGGGCACGCTCGCGGGGGGACTGGAGGGTCGGGATCTCAGGCGGCTTCGGCCATCGGGGCGGCGATCTGCCGGTTCTCGGCCGTCGCCTCGCGTCGCGGGGCCGCGACCAGGCACGCACACCCCAGCAGCACCAGGGCCCCCGGGGCCACGCCCCAACCGGACGCTGAAGCGCCCGATCGATCGGAAGCCGAAGCGGTCGACGGCCCGCCCGCCAAACCTGTGATGAGGACCACCGCGGCGATCACCGCCGCGCATGGAATCAGTCGTGTGTGCATCTCGGCTCTCTCCGGGGCAGTCTTAGACGCCCGAACCGGTGGGTCGAGGGGTCACATCGGAGAAGGTGGGAATTGACGCCACCGATCGCCAGTTCGAGCGTGTTCGCGGACCCCGGGGCGGTCGTGCTGTCACGCCTGGCCCGGTCGCTCAGAGGCCGATCACCGCCGAGAACGCGGCTGGGGGGGCCGGTCGGCGGGGCCGGGGCCTAAACTGGGGCGACGCCGGACGATCCGAACAGATCCATGGCGCGGGCGCCAAGGTCCGGAAACGAGATCCCCGGGCGCTGGCGACCCATCCAGACAACGCCGTTCGAGCATCGAGAGAAGGAACGCCAATGGCCATCCAGCCCGTCATCATCGCCGCCAAGCGCACCCCGATCGGCCGCTTTCTGGGGGGGCTGAGCTCGACGCCCTCGCCGCAGCTGGGCGCGCACGCCGCCAAGGCGGTGCTCGACGAGGCCCCGCAGATCAAGGACCACATCGACGAGTGCGTGATGGGGTGTGTACTGCAGGCCGGGCTCGGGCAGAACCCCGCCCGCCAGGTCGGGCTGATGGCCGGCCTGCCCGACACGCTGAGCGCCAAGACCATCAACAAGGTCTGCGGCTCCGGGCTCGAATCGGTGATGATGGCCGCCCAGTCGATCAAGGCGGGCGACAACCACGCCGTGCTCGCCGGCGGCATCGAGAACATGTCGATGGCCCCGCACTTCGTGCACGCCCGGGCGGGGATCAAGTACGGCGCGGGCCAGCTCGAAGACCACATGGCCTTCGACGGGCTCCGCTGCGCGTTCGAGAACTGGGCGATGGGCAACGGCGCCGACCACATCGCCGAGAAGTTCGGGATCTCGCGTGAGGAGCAGGACCGCTTTGCCGCCCAGAGCCACCAGCGGGCCGCCAAGGCCGCGGCCGAGGGCTGGTTCAACACAGAGACCGTCGCTCTGACGGGCGAGCAGGTCGGCAACCGCAAGAAGCCCGGCCCCGAGGGCGGCGTGAGCGCCGACGAGGGGATCCGCCCCGATTCCTCGGCAGAGGTGCTCGCCAAGCTCCGCCCGGCGTTCAACAAGGACGGGACGGTGACCGCCGGCAACGCCAGCCAGATCTCCGACGGCGCCGCGGCGATCCTCGTCGCCAGCAGCACCAAGGCCGAGGAACTCGGCCTGAGCCCCATGGCGAAGATCGTCGGCTACCACACATCCGGCGTGGCGCCGAAGGAGATCTTCGCCGCCCCGATCACCGGTGTCTCCGGCCTCCTGAAGAAGGTCGGCTGGTCGGCGGACGAGGTCGACCTCTTCGAGATCAACGAGGCCTTCGCCGCCCAGGTGCTCTGCAACATCAAGGAGCTGGGCATCGGCGAGGACAAGCTGAACATCTGCGGCGGGGGCGTCGCCCTCGGCCACCCGATCGGCGCCTCGGGCGCCCGCGTGCTCACCACGCTGCTCCACCAACTCAAGCGGACCGGCGGCAAGAAGGGCGTCGCAGCCCTCTGCCTGGGCGGGGGCAACGCGGTGGCGATGGCGGTCGAGATCGTCTGAGCGGCGGTTTTCGCGCACGGGCTGAACGCAACGGAACACCGGCCTCGCCCATCGGGTTGCGCCGATCGACTGGAGATTGACCATGGCGACAGAAGTCGCGACATTCGCCGCGGGCTGCTTCTGGAAGCCCGAGCTGAAGTTCAGCCGCATCGGCGGCGTGATCTCGACCCGCGTGGGCTACACCGGCGGGTCGGTCGACGCGCCCAGCTATGAGTTGGTCTGCACCGACACCACGGGGCACGCCGAAGCCGTCGAGCTCACCTTCGACCCGACCCGCGTCACCTATGACGAACTGCTGACGGCTTTCTGGAAGATGCACGACCCGACCCAGGTCAACCGCCAGGGCCCGGATGTCGGGCGTCAGTACCGCTCGGCGATCTTCGTGCACAACGACGAGCAAAGGCGTGCCGCCGAGGCGAGCAAGAGCGAGCTCGCCGAATCGGGCAAGTACAGCAAGCCGATCGCGACCCAGATCGTCGACGCGGGGACCTTCTACCACGCCGAGGAGTACCACCAGCGGTACCTCGAGAAGCGTGGCGTGGAATCCTGCGGATTGTGAGAGATAGGGCGCGGGGCCCAGCGCCCCGCTCCCAGCGCCCAGTTCACTCCTGCTCAAGCAGATCCGCGTAGCCGCAGGCGATGGGCTCGCCAAGTGCGGGGCGGAGGGCCTTGCGCAGCTCGGCGATCTTGTCGTGGCAGGCCTTGACGGTCTGGCTGGGCGAGACGAGCGCCTCGAACTCGAGGAAGGTCCCGAGCCCTTCGACCTCGTCGAGGTGGATGCGAACGCTCCCGAGCATCAGCAGCTCGCGCACCTTGCGGACCACGATCCGCACCTCGCCCGGCGGGTCGCCGAACTCCTTCGCCGCGGCTTCCTCGGTGTACAGCGAGAAGTGGCTCAGCTTGGGGATGCTTCTGTCGGGCCGGTCGTAGAAGACGATCTCGGTGCGTTCGCCCGCGGTCTCGCGCTTCTTCAGCCGCCCGTTTTTGACGGCGTAGTAGGTGTCGGTCTGTTCGAGCACGCCGATCGGCGTGGCGCCCATGCGGAGCAGGACCGATCGCGCAAGGTCTCTGTCGCGGAGCTCGGCCTTGAACTCGACATTGTGCATGCCCGCCTCCTTGCTGGACGCTACTTCGGCAGATGCTGGAGCAGCGTCTTCTCGTCCCAGATTTCGATGCCGAGCTTCTTCGCCTTGTCGAGTTTGGAGCCGGCCTTCTCGCCCGCGATGAGGAGATCGGTGTTCTTCGAGACCGAGCCGGTGACCTTCGCCCCTATCGATTCGAGAATCTCCGTCAGTTCCTGGCGCTCGTAGTTTTCCAGCGTGCCGGTCAGCACGACCGTCTTGCCCGCAAACGGCCCGTCGCCCGGCTCGGGCGACCCGGCCTGCCCGTCGCTACGCGCCTTGTACTCCTTGCTCGTCAGGTCGACCCCGACCTCGCGGAGGTGCGCGAAGGTCTGCTTCGCGGCATCAGAGTGCAGATACGCGTGGAAGATCGGCGCCGTCAGCGAGCCCAGCCCCGTCTCGGGCCGGTCCTTGGGATCGGCATCCAAACCCTTCTCGACCGCCTCGGACTTGCTGAGGGTTTTGGGGCGCAACTGCCACTCCTCGGCCTGCAAGAGCGCGTCCAGATCCGGGAAGAGGCGGGCGAGGCTCTTTGCGGTCGATTCGCCGATGTGCCGGACGCCCATGCCGCCGAGCACGCGGGCGAGCCCGCGCGTCTTGGCTTTGTCGATCCCGTCGAGGAGGTTTTGCACCTTCTTCTCGCCCATGCGGTCGAGCAGGAGCAGCTTCTCGCGGTGCTCGTGAAGGCGGAAGATGTCGGCGAACGACTCCAGCGGGATGTCCGTCTCGGCGCGGATCTGGTCGATCGTGCTCTCGCCCAGCCCATCGATGTCCATCTGCTTTCGCCCTGCGAACCAGATGAGCTTCTCGCGGACCTGCGCCGGGCACTCGGGGTTGACGCAGCGCCGGGCTGTTTCTTCGGACGGGTCTTCGGCGCCGTCGCGGTACTCGGGCTCCACCGGCCCGCCGCAGATCGGACACACGCTCGGCGGGACGATCTTCTTTGCGTCCTTCGGGCGTTCGGCCCGGATCACGCCCTCGACCTGCGGGATGATCTCGCCCGCTTTCTGCACCTCGACGGTGTCGCCGATCTTGATGTCTTTCTTGACGATGTTGCCATAGTTGTGCAGCGTCGCGTGGCGCACGGTCGTGCCGGCGAGCACGACGGGCTCCATCACCGCCCGCGGCGTGATCTTGCCCGTCTTGCCGACCTGGTGCTCGACGCGCAGGAGCTTGGTCGTCGTGCGTTCGGCGGGGTACTTGTACGCGATGATCCAACGCGGGCTCTTGCTGGTGACGCCGAGGCTGTCCTGCTGGGCGAAGCGGTCGACGCGGATCACCATGCCGTCGGTCGCGTAGTCGAGGTCCCGGCGCGTCTTGTCGAAGGAGCGGATGGTCTCGACGATCTCATCGAGGCTCTTGCAGACCTTCGTGTGCGGGCTCGACGGCACGCCCAGCGCGTTGATCTTCTCAAGAAACTCCGCGTGCCCCGACGCAAAGCTCTCGGGCATCGCCCCGCGCCCGTGCGCGACGAACCGGAGCCTGCGCTCGGCCGCCACCGACGGGTCGAGGTTCTTGACCGTGCCCGCGCACGCGTTGCGGGGGTTCATGAAGGGTTCGAGCCCCGCCGCCTCGCGCTCCTCGTTGATCCGGGCGAACTCGGGGTCGGGGATGAAGACCTCGCCCCGAACTTCCAATACGCCCGTGACCTTCTCATCGAGCTTCAGCGGCACAGACCGGACCGTCCGGATCGCGTGCGAGACCTCGTCGCCCTTGGTCCCGTCGCCCCGCGTCAGGCATCGGACGAGCCGCCCGTCCTCGTAGCGCAGGCTGATGGCGACGCCGTCGATCTTGGGGTCGCAGACGAAGCGCGGCGGGTCCCCGTTGTCCTTGAGCAGGCGGACCATCCGCTCGTGCCACTTGGCGAGGTCTTCCTCGCTGTAGGTGTTGTCGATCGAGAGCATCGGGAGGGCGTGGTCGAAGGTCTCAAAGCCGCCAATGGGGCCGTCGCCGATGCGCTTGGTCGGGCTGTCGGGGTCGTCGAGCTCGGGGTGCTCGGCTTCGAGTTGTTTCAACTCGGCGAGCAGCCGGTCGTACTCGGCGTCGGACATGATCGGCGACGCTTCGATGTAGTACGCCCGGTCCGCCCGCTTCAGGAGGTCCCGGAGCTCCGTCACTTTGTCGGCTGTCGTGCTCACGCGGGCATGGTATTGGCAACCCGCACCCTGCGCCCAGCGCCCCATCCCCAGCGCCCTATTCTCTGCCAATGCCATCCCACCGCACCGCGGCCGTCATCTCCATCGGCGACGAACTCGTCCTCGGCCAGACCCTCGACACCAACACCCGCTGGCTCGCCTCCCGCCTCACGGATCTGGGCGTCCGCGTCGTTGAGCACGCGACGGTCGAGGACGACGCCCAGCGCCTCGCCGCCCTGTTCGCCAGACTCTCCGCCGAGGTCGACCTGCTGCTGACCACCGGCGGGCTGGGCCCGACCGCCGACGATCTGACCCGCACCGCCCTGGCCGCCTTCCTCAACGAGCGGCTGGTCACCGACGAGGCTTCGCTGGCCGAGATCCGCGCCTGGTTCGAAGGCCGCGGCAGGGCCATGCCAGAGACCAACAGCGTCCAGGCCCTCCGCCCCGAGTCCGCGCGCAGCCTCACCAACCCGAACGGCACGGCGCCGGGCCTGCTCGCGACCGACCCGCGCGGCGTCCTCATCGCCTGCATGCCCGGCCCGCCCCACGAGATGAAGCCGATGTTCGAGGCCTCGGTCCTGCCCGAGATCCGGCCCCCCGACGACCGCACCATCGTCACCCGCGTGCTGCACACCTTCGGTTACGGCGAGAGCGAGGTCGCCTCCCGCCTCGGCGAGCTCATGGCCCGGACCGCGTCGCCGAGCGTCGGCACCACCGCCTCGACCGGCGTCGTCTCCGTGCGCATCCGCCACGAGGGCGAGGGATCGTGCGAGGACGCCGAGCTCGCCGTCGAACGCATGGCCGAGACTGTGCGCGACAAACTCGGCGTCGCGGTCTTCGCCGAGGGATCCCGCACGCTCGAAGAGATGATCGTGGGTGTGCTCCGAGAGCGGCGTGACACGCTGGCGGTCGTCGAGTCGTGCACCGGAGGCATGCTCGGCCAGACGCTCACGATGGTCCCCGGCGCGTCGGATGTGTTTGTCGGAGGGTGGATCACCTACAGCAACGAGCAGAAGACGAAGTTGGTCGGCGTCTCGAAGGAAACGCTCGAAGCCCACGGCGCCGTCAGCCGTCAGTGTTGCCACGAGATGGCGGCGGGGGGGCTGGAGCGATCCGACGCGGACCACTGCCTGGCGATCACCGGCGTCGCCGGCCCCGGCGGGGGGACTGATGAGAAGCCGGTGGGCATGGTCTGGATCGGGCTGGCCAGCCGCGGCATGAAGCCCGACATCCGCTGCTTCCGCTTCAAGGGCCCGCGCGACATCGTTCGCCTCTGGTCGGCACGGACCGCGATGGCGATGCTCCGCCTGCGGATGATCAACACGACGATGAAGCTGCTGGGTGAGGACGCCGACGCACGTTGATTGCTCGCCCGCTCGCCGAAGGCGAGCACCCCCCACCCCCCCCCCCCCCCCCCCCCCCAGCCCCCCCCCCCCGCCCCCCCACCCCACACCCCACACCCCTCTACCCCAGCATCCCCATCCGCCGCTCAGCCGCCTCCACAACATTGGAGAGGAGCATCGCGACGGTCATCGGGCCAACGCCGCCGGGCACGGGGCTGATCATGCCCGCGATCGGAGAGACCTCGTCGAACGCGACATCGCCGACGGTCTTCATCGTCCCGTCGGGCTGCTCGACGCGGTTGACGCCGACATCGATGATGACCGCCCCGGGCTTGACCATCGGGGCCTTGACGAGCTCTGGAACGCCGGCCGCGGCGACGATCACATCCGCCGACGCGCACAGCTCTTGCAGCCCCTCGGTGTGGATGTTGCAGGAAATGACCGTCGCCTCCCGCCGCATGAGCAGCACGGCGATCGGCTTGCCGACGACATCGCCCGCGCCGACGACGACCGCCCGCTTGCCGCGGAGCTCGACGCCCGCGTTTTCGAGCATCGTGACGGTCGCGAGGGCCGTGCACGGCGCGAGGCTGGAGCGCCCATAGACGATGTTGCCGATGTTGGCCGGGTTGACGCCCTCGACATCCTTGTCCGGGTCGATCAGCCGCTGCACGGAGTAGGGGTCGACGCCCTCGGGCAGCGGCATGTGCAGCATGATCGCCTGCACGCGGTCGTTCTCGTTGAGCAGCAGCACGCGTCCGGCGATCTCATCGAACCCGCTGGAGGCCGACAACTCGTGCAGCTTGTACTCGATGCCCAGGTCCTCGCAGCGGGCGCCCTGGTTGTGGGCGTAGACCCGCGCGGCGTTGTCGCCCGCGTCGACCAGGATCGCGTCCAGACGCACAACGCCCCCCCGGGCCCGGATCGCCTTGATCCGCTCGCCGAGCTTCTCGCGGATGGCTCTGGCCATCGCCTTGCCGTCGATGATCGATGCCGGCATCGGGCCTCCTGGATCGGGTGGTTGTTGGGTCGGGTGATTGTTGCGGCGTCCGCTGTCGGGCGCGCGGCGTAGAAACGAAAAGGGCCCGGGGCGTGACGCCTCGGGCCATGGTTCGGCGGTCCTCGATTTGGCGGTCCGCTGGACCAATGGGCAGGGGCGGACTTGAACCGCCGACACCCGCATTTTCAGTGCGGTGCTCTACCAACTGAGCTACCTGCCCCTCGATCAGCCCTGTCGGGCGATCGGCAGGGCCAACTTTACCAGCGGACCGCGACAGGTCAACCGCCCGCCGCAGG
>JAFIFZ010000024.1 GCA_020831775.1 Phycisphaerales bacterium | reverse complement strand
GCCCTACCCGTGAATGAGGCCGACCCGTATTGAGTGAAGTGGCGCGTCCAAAGCGATGACGCCGGATAGATGGTTGGAACGATCCCGTTTAATTCCCGCCGACCCCTTGACAGAGGCCTGCTCATAGATGGCAAGGATCCGATGCTCCTTCGGAGCGACAGGAGCTGGCCGCGGTCAACTCGTCAATGAAAGAAAACACTGGCGGACAAGCCGCCAGTGCCACAGGTCTCTCGACATCTCTCCGTCTCTCCGTCTCTCCGTCTCTTCCCCCTACCCCCTCCTCACCTCCACCTTGCCTCCCGCGACATCCTTGATCTGGTAGCCCTGCTGCGCGAGTTCGTCGCGGATGGTGTCGGCCTTTGCGAAGTCTTTGGCCTTGCGTGCGTCGCGTCGGGCGGCGAGCTTGGACTCGATCTCCGCGTCGGGTTCGACGCCGATGAAGACGCCGATTTCGGTCGCGGTCTTCTCCGCCCGCTTGAGACCGAGCACGCCGAGCACCATGTCCATGCGCTGCATCGCGGCGCCGTCGGCGCGTGTCGGGTGCTCGGTGCGGTTGATCCACGCGTTGATCTCGCCGATCGCGCCGGAGACATTCAGGTCGTCGTGCATCACCTCGGCGAAGCGGTCGAGCACCTCGGGGCGTTCGCCCTGCCCGCTGGACGCCTCGGCCTCGTCGCGGAAGCGTCGCCAGCGTTCGAGCATGCGTGCGGCGTCCTTGAGCCCCTGCTCGGTGAAGTTGGCGTTGGCGCGGTAGTGCGTGCGGATGAGTTCCAGGCGGATCGCGCCGGCCTCGTGGCCATTGGCCAGGAGGTCGCGGAAGGTGTAGAAATTGCCCTTGCTCTTGGACATCTTCTCGCCGTCGACCATGAGGAACCGCGGGTGGAACCAGAGGCGGGCCATGGCCGAGCGGCCGGGGTCTTCGTTGAACGCGCAGCAGGACTGGGCGATCTCGCACTCGTGGTGGGGGAAGATGTTGTCCTCGCCGCCGGAATGGATGTCGATCAGGGGATCGCTCTTGCGGAAGACGGCGTCTGCGACCCCGCGTCCGCGTTCCTGTTCGACGAGGCGGTCGTAGGCCATCGCCGAGCACTCGATGTGCCAGCCGGGGTAGCCCTCGCCCCAGGGGCTGGGCCACTTCATGAGGTGCGAGGAATCTTCCTTCCAGAGCAGGAAGTCGGCGGGGTGGCGTTTTGCGGCCTGGTTTTCCGCCTGCACGCGTCCGCCGGCGCCGCCTTTGAGTTGGTCGAGCGTGTTGCCGCTGAGCATGCCGTAGCGGGGGAAGGAGCGGACATCGAAGTAGACGACGCGCGAGCCCGCCTCGCCGACGACATACGCGTGCCCGCGTTCGATGAGCTTCTGAATGACGCGGATCATCGATCCGATCGAGTCGGTCGCCTTGGGCAGGAGCGTCGGGTCGCGCTCGGCGTCGATGACGGCCCGAAGGCCCAGGGCCGTCGCGTCCTCGATGAAGGCCTTGGTGAAGTAGGCGGCGACGGAGTAGGGGTCGGCGGGGTCGACATCCGCGCCATCTGGGATGCGTCCGGACTTCTTCGATTCGGCGAGGCGCTGGCCGGCGAGGGCCATTTTGTCTTCGCCCCCGCCGTCGGCGGCCTGGTCGTCGGTCATGTGCCCGACATCGGTGATGTTCATCACATGCACGACGCGCCTGGGCCCGGCGTGGGGCTCCCCTCTGGGTCCCTCGATCACGCAGAGCGGCGACTCGATCCACCGGCGCAGCACATCGGCTGCGAGAAAACTCCGGAAGTTCCCGATGTGCCCGAAGTCGTAGACCGTCAGCCCGCAGGTGTAGAACGAGATCCGAGAACAGTCGGCGGGCCGGAAGGGCTCCACCTTGCGGGTCAGGGAGTTGAAGATCCGGAGCGTGTGGGCGGTCATGGCGAAGGGTATCGCCGAAGGACTCGACCCGACGCCTCCGTCCCCAGTCACTGCCCGATCACGCCCGCCCGCGTCATTCCTCCGGCGGCACGCCGATGTCCTCGTTCCAGAGGTCCGGCCGGTCGCGCATGAACGCCGTCATCAGCTCGCGGCAGCGACTATCGCCGACCAGCACGATCTCGACGCCTTCGGCCTTCAGCCAGTCCTCCCGCCCCAGAAAACTGTCGTGTTCGCCGATGACGACGCGTGGGATCTGGTGCAGGACCGCCGTGCCCGAGCACATGGCGCAGGGGCTGAGGGTGGTGGCCATGGTGAGGGTGTGCCAGTCGCGCCGTCGTCCGGCGTTTCGGATGCAGACGGTCTCGGCGTGGGCGGTCGGGTCACCGCTCTGGACGCGCCGGTTGTGCCCGAGGGCGACGATCACGCCGTCGGGTCGCATGAGCGCGGCGCCGATGGGGATGCCGCCCTCGGCGAGCGACTTTTCGGCCTGGGCGATCGCGGCGTCGAGGGCGGCGCGGTCTTTGGGGTTGAGCGTGGTCATGGGTGTATTGCACACGATCGGAGCGGTCGATGCAAGCCCCGAAGTGTCGCACGATGAGAGAGAAAAAAGCGGGCGGCCCGGGGGGCCGTCCACGCCGGGAGGGCGGTGGAAGGCTGGTCCCCGGGCCGCGCCGGAACGGGAGCTTGAGAAATACTCAGAACAGCAGGCGGACCCCCATCATCAGCCCGAACTCGCGGCGCATCCGCTCGTTGACATCCTGATAGAGCGGGGCCTGCACGCCGATCTCGAAGGCGACCTCGGGCGATTCGTACAGGATGCCAGGAGAGACGAACAGCTCGCTGTCGCCGTTGGTCTCGGCGTTGCCGTTGAGCTCGAAGGTGAAGTACCATGAGCGAAACGCGTCGGGCCCGTAAGCCTCGGGCACGATGCGGTAGAGGTACGCCGCGTCGTAGCGGAAGAGGTCGCTGGTGCTCTCGCCGGGTTTGACGGCGTCGGATTTGCCGCCGGTCGTGAGCGTGTAACGCCCCGCGAGGTTGAACCCGTGGCGACCGGCGACCTGGGTGTAGACGGCGCCGACGAAAGGATCGACGCTGCCGGAGCTGAAGGGGTTGTCGCCCGAGGGGATGACGGCGCCGCCCATGATGCCGATGCGCTGGGTGTCGGTCGGGCCTGTGTCGTTCTGCCAGACCCGGTGCTTGAGGAAGAGGGGGATGTCGCCGACGCCGGCCTCGTTCGACGAGCCGTCGACGCTCGACCCGCTGCGGTAGAGCAGGGGGATCTCGGCGTTGAGCGAGAGATCGCCCCGGATGCCCCATGCGACGATGGTGCGGAGCTCGGCCTCGTAGAAGTCGCGGTCCTGGTCAGTCGGATCGTTGTGGTAGCTCGACAGCCAGACCTGCTGGCGGACAGACACGCGGTCCTTTGCGGGCTGTGTCGCCGCGGGCGTGAAGATCGCTTCCTGCCCGAAGGCCGGGATGGCCGCGGCCAGGACGCCGACGCACGCCGCGAACGCTGCGTTGCGAGACATCATCATCCCTCCACGCTCTGGACGGTGAAGCCGGCGTCGGTGACGGCACGCCGGAGGCGGTCGGTCGAGGGCGGGGAGACGCGGTCGACGCCGATGGTGATCTTTCCGGTGCCCAGGTCGATGTCGACGCCGGTGACGCCGCGGATGGACATGAGCGACTTGTCTGCGTTTGCGGCGCAGAGTGGGCAGCCCATGCCGGCGACGGTCATGACGACCTTGTCGCCCGTTGGCTCGGGCGAGTCGGGCATTTCGGCGGTGTGGTCGTGGTGGGTGTCGGACACACGCTGTGTTTCGGCGTGCTGGGTGTCGTTCCCGTTGGTGGCGCAGCCGGCGAGGAGCGCCAGCGAGATCGTGCATGCGAGGATTCGGAACATGGAATGGTCCCTTTCAGGGTCCGTTGCGGGCTGCGCGCCGAAATGGCGGCGGCCCGGCGTTTGAGATTCAGTGGGTGCGGGTATCTGGGAGGAGCGGCGTTGAAACCAGCCCGCCCTGGACGCGGGCAAGCCGCGTCCGGGCGGGGTCTCAGGGAGCGGCCGGATGGCGCGTGCGCGCATCCCGGGCGCTGGGCGCCGCCGCTATGTTCGCCAGACGCACAGCCTCGCCAGGACGGGGAGACTACAGAGCCCCGCACGCTCATCGCGGACGGGTGCGAACAGGAGCGGGCGCGAGGGCTCGCTCCTGCAGGTGTCGAGGGCGGACTTGGCCATGACCGCCGTCAGTTCTGGCCCGCGCGTCGGGGCGTAGGGCTCGGGGGCGGGCCGTTCGGCCGGCTCGTCGATGACGCAGGGGCAGATGTCGCCGCAGGCGCAGAGCACGCAGCACGAAGTCCGCTCGGGTCCTTGCGCAGGGACCGCCTGCACGCGGGGCGTCAGCGCCACGGGCAGGAGCAGAAGCAGGATGAGCAGGAATCGTGCGGGCATGTGCGTAGAAGACAATTTAACCGATCGGCGGGCTGGCAGCCAGAGCAATCGCGCCCCGGCTGGTCTTTCGCCGTGCCGGTCTTCGGGACTAACGCCCCGGCCCGGCCCCTATGTTCCCGAGCCCGGCGAGCCACTTGAGCGTGACCGTGCGGACCTTCCAGCCGTCGGGGGTGCGATCGAAGTCGAGTTCCCACCAGGTCGCCTGGGGGCGGCCGTCGGCGGTGGCGGTGACATTCACCTGCGTTCGGGCGATCGTGGGCGAATCGAGGGCCGCCCGCACCTGGCGGATGCGGTACGACTCGACGGTGAAGCGGGGCGGGATGTCGTACGCCCCGTCCGAGGCCTCCGCACGCCGGACGAGCTCGATCAGGTCTTCCTTGCGCCATCGCATGGTGTGGGCACGGATCTCGGCGCCTTCGGCGAGGGCCTGCTGCAGCACCCCCGGATCCGGGGATGCGATGGCGGAGATCAGGTCCCGCGTGGTGTCGGCGACGCGTTGGCGATCGGTGGTGACAAAGTGTCCGATAAGAAACACCGCAACGCCCAGCACGATGGGGATCAGGCCGAAGAGTGCGCGTTTCGGCTCGGCTCGGCGGAGGTACCACGCCGCCAGCAGCAGCCCGAGCACGACGAAGGCGAAGGCGAGGGGGAGGGGCTGTTCGAGGAAGATCCGCTCGGCGAGCGGGGCCTGATCGATGAGGTCGAAGGCGGGGGGTTCGAAGCCGACTTGGGCGAGCACCCTGAACATGGGGACCTTTCGTCGTTGCGCGGGCCGTCGCGCTGTGGAGAGAGGTTACAGCCGCGGGGCCCTTGGGGCCGATTCTTGGTGGTGCGAGCTGCAATCCGGCCGGTCAGGGCTTCGCCCCGCCGGGACGCCGGAGGCGTTCCAACCACGGAGCACCCATGAGCCTTCCCGAGACACCGGCGCCCTCCCGGGCCGTTCTGGAGCGCAACCTCGAAGCGATCGGGCGACTTTCGCCTGATACTGCGGCGGGGATCGCCGCGACGGCGCCTCGCGCCGACCTCGATTTCGAGCTGGCCCCTGATGGCGGGCTGACGGCGAAGGTCCGGGAATTGGGGCGATCCAGATCGCTCGCCAGCGCCAAGCGGCCGATCTCCGAGGGCGAGCGGCTGGCGGAGGGGGTCGACCTCGACGCGTGCGGGGCGGTGGTCGTGATGGGCTTTGGGCTGGGGCACCATGTGCGGGCGTTGGCGGAGCGTCTGCGTGAGTTCGGGGCGCTGATCGTCTTCGAGCCGGACCTCGGTCTCCTGCGTGCGGTCTTGGAGCGGGTGGACTGCTCTGAGTGGATCCTCAAGGCGAGGCTGGTGATCGCGACGGACCCCGACGACCATGCGGGGCTGGCGTCGAAGCTGAGCGGGCTGGACGCGTTGATTGCGCTCGGGCTGACGATCGTGGAGCACCCGCCGAGTTTGCCGAGGCTCGGGCCTGCCGCGACGGCGTTCGGGCAGACGGTGACCGGGGTGGTGCGGTCTGTGCGCACGACGGTGACGACGACGCTGGTGCAGGTCGAGCCGACGCTGCGCAACCTGCTGATGAACCTGGACCACTACACGGGGTGTCAGGGCATCGGCGAGTTGGCGGGGACGAAGGCGGGGACGCCGGCGGTGGTGGTCTCGGCGGGGCCGAGCCTGCGCCGGAACCTCGATCTGCTCGCCGAGCCGGGGGTGCGTGATCGGGTGACGATCATCGCGGTGCAGACGGTGCTGAAGCCGATGCTGGAGCGCGGGATCAAGCCGCACTATGTGGTGGCGCTGGACCACCACGAGATCAGCCGCAGGTTTTACGAGGGGCTGACGCCCGAGGCGGTCGAGGGCGTGACGCTGGTGGTGGAGCCCAAGGCGAACCCGGCGATCCTCGACGCGTTTCCGGGCGAGATCCGTGTGGCGCAGGACGATCGGCTGGACACGCTGCTGGGCGAGCATGCGCCCGAGCGTGCGCCGATCCGGCCCGGGGCGACGGTGGCGCACCTGGCGTACTACTTTGCGCGGCATCTGGGGTGCGACCCGGTGATTCTGATCGGGCAGGATCTTGGGTTTACCGACGGGCAGTACTACGCCGCGGGTGCGGCGATCCACGAGGTGTGGGCGGCGGAGTTGAACGAGTTCCGTACGCTGGAGATGCTCGAGTGGGAGCGGATCGCGCGGGCGAAGTCGGTGCTGCACCGCACGACGGATGTGTACGGCAGGGCGATCTTCACCGACGACCAGATGCACTCGTACCTCGTGCAGTTCCAGGCGGACTTTCTGGAGGACGCGAAGCGCGGGCTGCGGGTGATCGACGCGACCGAGGGCGGGGTGAAGAAGCAGCATACGGAGGCGGTGACGCTTCAAGCTGCGCTTGAAGCGTGGGCGCTGGGCGCGGGGCGCGGGGCGCGGGGTGTCACGGATGACGCGTCCACCGAAGCGCTACAGCCCAACGCGGCCGAAGGCCGCAGCCACGCCAGCGCCCAGCACCCAGCGCCCAGCGCCCACTCCCCCATCATCGACCGTGTTCGTCGTGTGCAGCGGGATGCGCGGACGCTTTCGACGCGCAGCCGTGAGGCGTCGCGGCTTTTGGCCAAGGCGAAGGACGAGACCGAGCCCCGCAAGATCAACGAGCTGGTGCACAAGGTGCACGCGATCCGCGAGGAGGTCGAGAAGCTCGGGCCCGCGTTCGACCTGACGATGTACATTGCGCAGACGGCGGCACTGAACCGGCTCAAGGCCGACCGGAAGATCGGCCTGGCGGGCGAGCTGACCGAGATGGAGGAGCACCGCCTGCGGACCGAGCGGGACATGAAGAATGTTTCGTGGATCGCCGAGGCGGCCGAGCATCTTGCGATCATGCTGCACGACGCGGCCGACTGCCTCGCCGGCGGACCGAAGATCACGCGCGACGCCTCGCCCCGCGAGAAGGGCAAAAGGTCCGGCGGGCTGCGCTCGCGTGTCGCCGCTGTGGTCTTTGCGGACACGAAGGTCAGCGGCCTTGGCGTGCGGCGGGACCTGCTTGAACCGTCGATCATGGGGCGGAGCGCCCTGGACTGGACGCTGCAGCGGCTGGGCGGGTGCAAGACGCTCCGTCGCGTGATCGTGCTGACCGACGACCCGTCGAAGGTCTCGGCGGCGATCGGCGACGCGCCGTCGAGGCTGCGGATCAGCGTGGTGCGTCCGGCGCGGCGCCAGCATTCTTCGAGGCTCGCGTCGACGCGGGTGTCGAGGCTGTTTGCGCCATCGTGCTGGCGCGGGTCGCTGGGCGGGCTGACGGTGTATGACGAGGCGCTCGATGCGCAAGCGGCGGCCGATGCTCTTGAGGAAGCCGGGTTCGATTCGGGCGTGCTCGTCGGGGGCGACTGGGCTGCGGTCGATCCGGAGTTGATCGATGACCTGGTGCGTCGTCACCACGAATCGCCCGAGCAGCACCGCGTTGTTTTCTCGCAGGCGGCGCCGGGATTGAGCGGGATCTTCTGCGACGCGGCGCTCCTGCGTGAGCTGGCCGAGCAGGGGGATCGGGGCGGGGTGTTCGCGTCGATCGGGGGTGTGCTGGGGTACACGCCGCGACTTGCGAGGCCGGACCCGATCGCAAAGCCATGGTGCGTGCAGATTCCCCCCGAGCTTCGGGACCTGCACGCGCGGGCGATCCCGGACTCGCCGGCGCGGGTTGCGCACTTGCTTCGGGCGATCGAGCCGATGGGGCCGGAGTGGTTCCGCCTGCCGGTGCGGGCGCTGGTCGATGCGCTGGCGCGGACGCGAGATGAAGTGCGCGGGTTCGGGCCTCGCTCGATCGAGCTGGATCTGACCGACGACGCGAGCCGCAGGTACACCCCAATATGGATCGACGCGCTCGAGAACGCCCATCCCGACGCGACGCTGACGCTGCGGGCCGATGGCGAGAGTCTGGAGCGGGCGATCGCGGCGGCGGGCGAGGCAAAGGCGAAGGGGATCGCGGGCGTGCACCTGCGGACGGGCGAGTTGTCCGAGGACCCGGGGCCGCTGCTGGAATCCGGTGTTGATGTGGTAAGCCTCGATCTGGTTGCGCGCACGCACGAGAGCTACCGAGCGTTGACCGGGCGCGATGGGCTGACGGATCTGCTGCGTCGGACGCAGAGCCTGGTGAACCGGGCGCGCGACGCCGAGGCGCCGGGACGGCCGACGGTGCCTTGGATCGTCCCCCGGCTGACGCGGCGCGACGCGGTCCGCGACGAGATCGAGGGTTTTTACGACCACTGGCTCGCGGCGGTCGGGTGCTGCGTGATCGATCCGCTGCCCGAAGCGATCCCGGGCGAGCGGATCGAGCCGCTGCCTGTGCCGTCGAGGGCGGCGGTGCGTTTCGCGTCGGAGAAGCTGATTGTGACTTCCGAGCTCACGCCCGACGCGGTCTGGCCCTCGATGGAGACAGCGCCCGCCCGCAAGGCGGGCTGAAGAAAGCGGGTCGTGATGCGGGCGCTGGCGATCATCCTCGCGCGGGGCGGCAGCAAGGGCGTGCCGGGCAAAAACACGCGCGAGGTCGGGGGCAAACCCTGCATCGCGTGGACGATCGAGCAGGCGCAGCGGGCCCGGCGCGTCGGACGCGTGCTCGTCTCGACCGATGACACGCGGGCGAAAGCGATCTCAGAAGAACTCGGCGCGGAGGCCATCGAGCGCCCGGCCGAGCTCGCGGGCGATGCGGCACGCGTCGACGATGCGGCGAGGCACGCGCTTGAGGTATCTGGGCACGAGGGTCTCGTGGTTATCCTGTATGCGAATGTGCCGGTGCGGCCGGAGTGGCTGATCGATGAGGCGCTGGAGCTCTTGGAGTCGTCGGGCTGCGATTCGGTGCAGAGCTACGCGCCGGTGGGCAAGCACCACCCGTGGTGGACCGCGAGGCTGGGCGAGGGGGGCGCCGTTTCGCCCTGGGAGGGCGAGGTCCTGAACCACGGGGTTTATCGCAGGCAGGACCTGCCGCCGGCGTTTGTGCCAGACGGGGGGGTGATCGCGCTTTCGGCCCGGGCGCTGCGGCTGGAGATTCCTGGCGCCACCTCGGGCCCGCACGCCTTCTTTGGGGTCGATCGGCGGGGCGTCCGGACGGGCGAGGGCGAGGTGATCGACATCGATTCGGAGATCGATGTGCTGGTCGCCGATGCGGTGCTGCGGAGGAAGATGGCCTGAACCGATTGTGAGTCGGCTTGAACCCGGCTCGGCGAGCCGGGCCACCATTTGGGCCACCACGGGGCCCGCGGCGCGCCAACGATCGGGGTAACCATGCAGATCGGCCAACGCGAAATCTCAGACGACGCCCCGGTGTACATCATCGCCGAGGTTGGCGTGAACCACGACGGGGACCCGCAGAAGGCGCTCGACCTGGTCGACATGGCCGCTTCGGCCGGGGCGGACGCGGTGAAGGTGCAGGTCTTCCGCGCCGAGATGCTGATGAGCAAGAGCGCAACGCTCGCGGAGTACCAGCGCGACGCGGGCGAGGCCGACCCGGCGGAGATGCTGCGCCGGCTTGAGCTCGACGAGGACTCGCTCGCCAGCGTGATCGAGCGGGCGCGCGGGCACGGGATGCAGGTGATCGGGACGGTCTTCAGCCCCGGGATCGTGCGGACCGCCGAGGCGTTGGGCTTCGACGCGTACAAAACCGCCAGCCCGGACATCGTGAACAAGCCGCTGCTTGAGTCGCTGTGCGCGACGGGCAAGCCCCTGATCGTGAGCACGGGCGCATCGGAGCTTTGGGAGGTGCGGCGAGCGTTCAAATGGCTCGACGGGGCGCGCGAGCGGCTGGCGTTGCTCCAGTGTGTGAGCTGCTACCCGACGCTTCCGGAGGAGGCGAGCATCGCCGCGATGCTGACACTGCACGCGATGAGCGGGCTGACCGTGGGCTACAGCGACCACACGACCGAGGAGGACACGGGGGCGCTGGCGGTCTCGATCGGCGCCCGGATCCTCGAGAAGCACCTGACCTACGACCCCCTCGCGTTCGGGCCCGACCACGAAGCTTCGCTTGGGCCGGAGGCGTTCGCACGCTACTGCAGGGCGGCGCGCGAGCAGCGCCCGGGCGTCGCGGCCGAAATCGGCGAGACGATGGACTCGGCATGGCTGGCGAGCGACCCGCGCCTCGGCGACGGGCAGAAGCGGGTGATCGATTGCGAGAAGGATGTGCGGCGGGTCAGCCGCCAGTCGCTGGCGCTCCTTCGGCCCAAGAAGGCGGGCGAGGCGGTCAACCGCAACGATCTGACGACGATGCGCCCGGGCACCGGGCTGAGCCCGGCGCTGATCGACGAGGCGTCGGGGCGCAAAGCCTCGTGCGACCTTGAGGCGGGCGTGATCCTGACCAGCGGGGATGTGCAGCCGCCGCTGGAAGACATCGCCAAGATCGGGCCGAGGGCCGGGGCGCTCGGCCTGTGATGCATGGCGCGTTCCAGCCAACCGGCCGCGAAGGGAAGCTGTTGTGATCGGCGACGGCTGGGACGGCGAGCCCGCGGTGCGTCCGGGTGAGTTCGGCGCAGAAGCGTCTGCGCCTGGGCGTGCGCTCCCGGTGATGGTGGTGACGGGCAGCCGCGCGGACTTCGGGCTGCTGACGCCGGTGATGCGGGCGATCGAGGCCCACCCGTCGCTGGACCTGCTTGTCGTCGCGGCGGGGAGCCACCTGGTGATGCCGGCGCTGACCTTCCGCGATGTGAAAGCGGAGTTTCCCGTTTCGGATTCGGTGCCGATGCAGGTCGCGGGGAGGGTCGGTCGGTCCGAGGATGTCGAGGCGGTGGGCGTCGGTATTGGTCGGTTCGGGCGGTCGATGCAGCGCCACAACCCCGACTGGGTGGTGGTGCTGGGCGACCGGATCGAAGCGTTCGCGGCTGCTGCGGCGGCGAGCATCGGCGGGCGGGCGCTTGCGCACATCCACGGGGGCGACCGGGCCGAGGGCGTCGCCGACGAGGCGATGCGCCACGCGATCACCAAGCTCGCACACCTGCACCTTGCCGCGACCGAAGCCTCGGCCCAGCGCATCATCAAGATGGGCGAAAAGCCGGAGCTGGTTCGCGTGATCGGTTCGCCCGCGGTCGACGGGCTCGGTGGGATCGAGCCCTTGAGCGACACCGAGTTCAAGTCGTTGGGCGAGCCCGAGGCGCTGGTGCTGATGCACCCGATCGGGCGTCATCCGGAGGAAGAGGAGCACGCAGGGTCTGCCGTGTTCGAGGCGCTGGGCGGCAAGCGGGTGCTGGCGCTCTGGCCGAACTTTGATCCGGGGCGCCAGGGGACTTTGCGGGCGATCCACCAGGCGGGGGTGAAGTCGCGCGAACACTTGCCGCGGGTTGTGTTTGTGGGGCTGCTGAAGAAGCTGGCGGGCGCTGGCGGGTTGCTTGTGGGCAATTCGTCAGCGGCGTTGATCGAAGCCGCGGCGGTCGGCCTGCCGGCTGTGGATGTGGGCCAGCGCCAGGCGGGGCGCGAGCGGGCGGGCAATGTCGTGCACGCCGAACGGGAGACGCCCGATGCGATCAGGGAGGCGGTCGACGCAGCGCTGCAGCTCGATCGCTCGTCCTTTACGCATCCCTATGGGGAAGGCGACGCGGGGAAACGGGCGGCAGAGTCGCTCGCCTCGGTCGATCCTCGGAGCCCGGCGCTGATCCGCAAGCGCTGCGTGTACTGACTACTTAGGCGGCGGCGACGGCGCGGACCTGCAATGCCAGGCCGATGAAGTAGCCGCCCTCGCAGGGCTCGCAGCGGACGACGCGCCCGTTGTTGGCCGGCCAGGGGGTCGAGCCCCTGAAGAGCTCGAAGCGGTCGCCGACATCGACACGCTGACGCGAGAGCACGCCGACGCCGATCGGGCTCTCGTCGACGAGGTCGACGGGGACGAGGCGTCCCGGCGCGTGGTCGTTGGTGAAGGCGATCATGGCCCAGCCGGAAGCGGGCCGACGCGGGGAGCGGCGGCGGTCTTCTGGGAGGGTCAGGGTCGGGCGGGCGTCTGTCGCGGTTGCGCTGCTCATGACGAAAGCCTCCGTGCTTCGGGTGGGTCGCACGGGTTATCGACCCGCACGGAAGGCGGCTTGACTGAGGGAGGAAGAAAATGGGCGCTGGGAGTTGGGCGCGGGGGCTTCGTCACTGGATCTGTGGCACGCAGATGATGCCCGAAGTGAGTTGGATCGAACCCGCGAAGACCCTGCGCCCAGCGCCCCGCTCCCTGCGCGCTTCCCTCACCCCTCCGCCTGTCTCATGCGTCCGGCGAGGAGGAAGGCGAGTTCCATCGATTGCTCGTAGTTCAGGCGTGGGTCGCAGAGTGAGGTGTAGTTGGCCGAGAGGTCGTCTTCGCCGAGGCCGGAGGCGCCGCCGACGCACTCGGTGACATCCTCGCCTGTGAGCTCGAAGTGGACGCCGCCGAGGCCGGGGCCGCCGAGGCGTTGGTGGACGTCGAAGGTCTGCTCGAGGTCTTTGAGGATGGCGTCGAAGGAGCGGGTTTTGACGCCGTGGGCGGTGGTGATGCCGTTGCCGTGCATCGGGTCGCAGATCCAGAGAACGCGCTTGCCTGCGGAGCGGACGATCTGGACGAGGGGGGGCAGGACGCGGGCGACATTGGTGGCGCCGAGGCGTGAGATCAGGACGATCTTGCCCGGCTCGTTGCGGGGGTTGAGGGTGTCGACGAGGTTGAGCAGATCGACTGGGTCGATCTCGGGCCCGATCTTGACACCCACGGGATTCTCGATGCCGCGAAAGTACTCGATGTGGGGGCCGTCGAGCTTTCTGGTGCGTTCGCCGATCCAGGGCATGTGTGTTGAGAGGTTGAACCAGCCCTCGCGGCGCGGGACGCGCCGGGTGAGGGCGGATTCGTAGTGGAGGTTGAGGGCCTCGTGGCTTGTAAAGAAGGTGACGCGGCTCAGGGCGTCGACGGAGCGCTCGCCCAGCGCTTCCATGAATTTCAGGGCGCCCGCGAGGTCGCGGCTCATCGCCTCGTATTGGATGCGCAGTTCCGGCGTGAGGCCCGCGTGCTGGAAGAAGCGAAGGTCCCAGTTCTCGGGGTGGTGCAGGTCGGCGAAGCCGGCGTCGCAGAGCGAGCGGATGAAGTTCAGCGTCAGGGCCGCGTGCTGGTAGCCCTGGACCATCCGGTCGGGGTCGGGTGTGCGCGCCTCGGGGGTGAAGGGGGCGGCGTTGATGAGGTCGCCGAAGTAGCTGGGCAGCTCGACCTCGCGCCCGTTGACGGTGCGCGATTCGGTCGGCGCCGAGCGGGGCTTGGCGTACTGGCCGGCGAAGCGGCCCATTCGGATGACGGGCTTGCGTCCGGCGTGGACGAGCACGAGCGACATCTGAATAAGGATTTTGAGCTTGTTGGCGATGACGCCGGAGGTGCATTCTTCGAGGGTTTCGGCGCAGTCGCCCCCTTGAAGCAGGAAGCGGCGCCCTTCCTGGGCCTCGGCGATCTCGTGGCGGAGGCGATGGATCTCCCACGAGGTGACCAGAGGGGGCAGGAGGGAGAGGCGGGTGACGGCGCGGCTGAGGGCCTGCGCGTCGGGGTAGGCGAACTGGTGGGCCTCGCCCTTGCGCGTCCAGGCGGCCGGGGACCAGCCCTGGGGGGCGCGGGGGTCGGAAGTTCTCTCGGGCTGGCCGGGCGGTGCGGTGGTCACGGATCGGGGTTCCTTGCGGCGGGTCAAACGCATCATCTTTAGACGCGCCGGGTCAGCGGACAGGGCGCGTCGGACGCGCGAAGTCGGCGTTTTGGCCATCTTCAAACAGAAAGATGCCAAAAAGTGTGATGCATCCCCTTCCACCGGTCGATTGCCAACCCGACAACCGCAACGAGCGGTGTCTGCACATCGATTGTTTCGCGGCGCTCGGAGGCGTCGCGACCCCGGGAAGCCGGCGGCAGGGCCAACACATTCACAAAGCCAGCCCCGCCGGCACCAAGCACACGCTGCAATCAATCAGCGAAGGAGCGCCACAGATGGCCACCACGAACCGCACCCGCCGCACAAGCGGCACCACCCGTCGTACCACCGCTTCGGCCTCGAAGCGGACCGCCGGGAACGCCCGCCGCAAAACCACGGCCCGGAAACCGGCCGCACGCAAGACCGCTTCGCGGACCACCGGCGTGAAGAAGGCGACCAACGCCCGCACCACCACCCGCAAGGCGAGCACCACCAAGACCACCGCCCGCAAGAGCCCGGCCCGCAAGACCCTCGCCAACAAGACCAACACCAAGACCACCACCCGGACCGGCGCCCGCAAGACGGCCGCCCGGACCACCACGAACAAGCCGGTCGCCCGCAAGACCAGCGCCCGCACCACCACCGCTCGCAAGAGCACGGCGCGGAAGACGGCCACCGGCGCGACCCGCCGCCCCGCCGCCAAGCGGACCACCACCGCCCGCAAGACGACCGCTCGCGCCGCCACGGCCCGCAAGCCAGTCGCCCGCAAGACGACCGCTCGCACCACCACGGCCCGCAAGCCCGTCGCCCGCAAGACGACCGCTCGCACCACCACGGCCCGCAAGCCCGTCGCTCGCAAGACGACCGCTCGCGCCACCACGGCCCGCAAGCCCGTCGCTCGCAAGACGACCGCCCGCACCGCCACGGCTCGCAAGCCCGTCGGCCGCACCGCCAGCCGGACGAACACCCGGATCGGCGCCCGCAAGACTGTCGCGAACCGGACGACCGCCCGTCGCAGCACCGGCCGCAACACCACCGTTGGCGTCAAGACCAACGGCCGCAACACCAACAACGCCACCGCGACGCGTCGCTCGACGGTCAAGCGGAACAGCACCGCCAAGCGGAATGTCCGCGTGACCCGCAACGCCCGGACCGGCAACTTCCGGATCGGCACGAACAACCGCCAGGCCCGTCGCGCCGCCTGATCGGCCGCGACGAATCTGTCTATCGCAACGGCCCGGGCAAGGACGTCCGGGCCGTTGTTGCTTTTTGAGCTGCGATGATCGCGTCGTTCAGGTCGCCGAAGCGGCTCGGCTTGTCACGCCGGGCTGGTCGCGGGCGTCGGCGCCGGCGGCCTGGGGCGTCAGGCCCTCCTGCTCGACGCGTTCACGCCACGCCGCTTCATGCGTGCTCCAGAAGGACTCGAACATGGCGTCGACGGACATCGCCTGCATCGCGGCGTGCCCGGTCTCGCCCATGGCATTGCGTCGCCCGGGGTCGGCGCAGAGATCGACGATGGCGCGGACCCAGAGGTCTGCGCGGTCGGTGGGGACGACCATGCCGCTGAGCCCGTCCTGTACGATCTCGCTCGGCCCGCCGATGTCCGAGACGATGGCGGGCAGGCCGGAGGCCTGGGCCTCCATGACGACCTGTCCGAGTGTGTCGGTCTCGGAGGGGAAGACGAATAGGTCCGCGGAGGCGTAGAGCTTTGAGAGTTCCTCGCCGTGGCGGAATCCGAGGAAGACGGCGTCGTCACGCTTGAGGTCGCGCTCCATCTGCTCTCGCGCCGGACCGTCGCCGACGACGACGAGCTGGGCGTCGACGCCCCTGGCGTCGAGCTCCTTCTTGGCCCGCTTCCACGCTTTGACGAGCAGGGGCGTGTTCTTCTCGACGCTGACGCGCCCGCAGTAGAGGACTTTGACGGCGGACGGGCGCACGCCGGTCCCTTCCCAGACCGACGGGTCGCGCTTCGCCCGAGTGAACAGCTTCGTATCGCAGCCGGGTGTCAGGGCGCTGCACCGCTGCGCCGAGAGGCCGAGCGCTTCGAGCTTGGGCAGGTAGTCCTTGCTGCGTGTGAGGACGCCGGCGAAGCGTCCGTAGAACTTCCGCATGCTGACCTCGGCGACGGAGGTCATGACATGATCCTCGAAGATGCGGTCGACGAAGGCGGGGAAGTCGGTGTGGTAGACCCCCACCACCGGGACCTTGGCCATCTTCGCCGCGATCAGCCCGACGAGCCCCACGCTGCCGGGCGTCGAGATGTGGATCACATCGGGCCGGTTGCGGTCGACAAAGCGGAGCATCTCCATCAGCGGGGGGAGGGCGAGCTCGAGCTGGTCGTAGCCGGGCATTTTGTGCGAGAACAGCGGCTTGAAGTTCTTGATCCAGGGCCGGTCGGGGCAGGGGATGTTGGTCGAGGTGAGGATGGTGAGCTCGCGCCCGTGCTCGTTGGCCTTCTCGCCCATGGTGCGGATGAAACGGGTCACGCCGTTGACATCGCCGAGTGTGTCGGTGAAGAGCATGACCTTGATGGGGCGCTCTGCGGCGGAGACGCCCGAGCCGGGCTCAGCCAGGCGGTGTTCGATGCGGTCCACGAGCCAGCGCTCCTTGTTCTGGTGGAAGAGGCTGAAGATGTACGGGAGCTGGGCCGCCTGGAGGAGCGCGTACGCGGCGAGGTGCTCGGCGACCGCCTTGCCGTCCTTCTTGCCAAGGGACTGCAGGCCCCTGTCCTGGAGGATGGCGGAGATGTCGCGGACGAGCTCTGCGCTGAACGCCTCCATGCGGTCGTGCTCGCTGAAAGCCGATCCGTCGGTCCAGCGGTCTGGGTCGAGCTTGCTCTTGATCTCGGGGTGGCGCTCCAGGAGATCCGGCAGGGTTTCGCGCAGGGCGGTGAGCAGCGGGTTGTTGCGCTTCTTGCGCTGGATCACCTTGCGCCGGAGCGTGTCTGCGACCAGCGAGCCCTTGCCGGGCGGTCGCTCGTCGTACCCCACAAAGCGGAGGAGCTTGGAGCGGGCGTAGCGCGTGCGGGGACGCCCCTTGCCCTCGAACCGGTTGGCGAGGTAGGTGACGCCAACGGCGTTGAGCTGGTGGGCGAGCAGGGCGGCGTGGCCCCCGTCGCCCCCGGCGTCGGACTTGCCGCCCATCACCCGCCTGAAGAACTCGGCGGGGTCGGCGATCTTGCGCCCCTCGGGGCAGACGACCTGGGTCCATGTCTTGCCGACATTGAGCAGGGCGTGGTCGTCGGAGCCGCCGGTGCGGGCCTTCTCCCACGCGCGGGGCCAGATCGGCTCGATCCCGTGCTTGTCGGCCAGGCGGAGCAGCCGCCCGGGCGTGAGGCGGTCGAGGAAGCGGTCCAGGGCCCGCTTGTGATCGACGCTGTGGGCGCCGTTGAGCACCTCGAAGCCCTTGAAGAGCAGGGCCGCGCGTTCGAGGTGCCAGAGCGTGAGCTTGCCGTTCTGGATGTAGAGCGGGTGGGCGAAGGCGTGCGGGAGGTTGCGCTCCCTGAGCCAGGCGGCGAACCTGTAGACATCGTCGCGGAGGCGGTTGCTCGTGATCTCTTCGTCGAGGGCGGGGTCGAGCCCCCAGACGAGCACATGCAGCTTGCAGCGGTCCTCGGGGAAGTAGACGGTGACTTCCTGGCCGACGATGAAGTCCTGGAACCCCCGCTCGACGAGCTGCATCGCCCCGGCGATGGTGTCGTGGTCGGTGAGGGTGACGAGGTCCATGCCCCGGGCCTTGGCCTGGTCGTAGACCTTCTCGGGCTCGGAGAAGGACTCGGGGCAGCCGATGAAGCCGAGGGCGGCCATGGCGGGGCCGTCGGAGGCCTTGGAGTGGCAGTGGGCGTCGATGCGGGTGAGAGTGCGGGCGTGGGGCTCGGAGGTCGGCCGCCGCTCGCCGGGGTCGAAGAGGGGGTCGTCGTCGACGCGCCACCCGAAGCGGGAGGAGAAGAGGCGCTGTGTTGTCCTGGGCCGGAGAAGTCTGTTCATCGGCGTCCCCTTGGGCGTTGCGCCCGCGCTAGGGTTCTGGCCGTGCGGTCCGGGTTTATCAACACGATTTCAACAATGCTAACCCATCCCCGTCGCCCGGAAAGCCCCTGAACCAAGATCAAACGGTCTCTTGATGGTTTCTGATGATTCGGGCTTTCAGCCGGGCGGAGGCGGAGAGGGAACAAGAGCCGGGCGGCGGCTGTTCCGCTCTGTCCCGGCGCCGGACGCTGAACCGGCCCCAAAGCCGGGGCAAACACACCTTTCACCCGCAGGGAGACAGATATGAGCCGACTGAAAACGATCGATCCGAAGAACGCCGAAGGCCGCGCCAAAGAGCTCTTCGACGGCCCGCTGAAGGGCAAGCACCTGAACATCTTCAAGGGGATGGCCAACAGCCCCGCCGCCCTGGACGCTTACCTGGCCCTCAGCGGCGCTCTGGCCAAGGGCGAGCTGAGCGAGAAGGAGCGCGAGGTGGTGCAACTCGCCATCGGGCAGGAGAACGGGTGCGAGTACTGCACGGCCGCCCACACGATGATCGGCAAGAACGCCGGCCTGAGCGAGAAGCAGACGATCGGCGCCCGCCGCGGCAAGATCGACGACGACAAGAAGCTCGACGCCCTCACCCGCTTCTCCAAGACCCTGCACGAGAAGAAGGGCAATGTCGCCGAGAACGACATCAAGTCGTTCAAGGACGCGGGCTACACCGACGGGGCTATCGCCGAGGTCGTGGCCAACTACGCCCTGGCGACCTACACCAACTACTTCAACCACCTCAACCAGACGCCGGTCGACCTGCCCGAGGCGCCCTCGATCTGACCCGGTCCCTCGACCGACCCGAACACTTCCGGGCCCGGGGCTTGACCCCCGGGCCTTTTCTTTGCGCGGGCTCGCTTTCATCCGTGTTGCCGCCCGGGCCCGTACACTCGGGCCATGGCCAGGACGCACATCGCCGTCTTCCCGGGGAGTTTCGATCCGATGACCTTCGGGCATCTGGATGTGATCGCGCGCGGGCGTCGTCTGTTCGACGAGCTGATCGTGGCGATCGGGCGGAACCCTTCCAAGGACCAGCTCTTCTCGCCCGAGGAACGCCTGGAGACGGCGCGGGTGCTCGTCGCCGAACTCGTCGAGCGTGAGCCTGAGGGGGCGACGGTCCGCGTCGAGGCCTTCCACGGGCTGACGGTCGACTTTGCGATCAACGCCGGGGCGGCGGCGCTGCTCCGCGGCGTGCGCAACCTCTCGGACCTCCAGTACGAGATCCAGCAGGCCGTGACCAACCGCGAGGTGGCCGGGCTGGAGACGGCCTTCGTCGTCGCGGGCCAGAGCTTCGCGTACACCTCGTCGAGCCTGATCCGCCAGATCACGGCGCTGGGCAAGGACCTGAGCGTGCTCAAGACGATGGTGCCCGAGCGGGTGATCGAGATGCTCAAGGCGAAGAAGGCGGCTCATCATCCGATGCTGGAAGACCTGACGGCGCCGCCGCAGGATTCGTGAGGGGTGAAGGCAATGGCTAGCAGGTCAAGGTATCGCCCTGAAGGGGCGCAGGAATGTAGCCACGGGTGGAGGCGTGCAAAGCACGCCGGAACCCGTGGAAGCGGATCCATAGAACAACCCGCCCTGAAGGGGCGGAGGAAGCAGTTACGCCTCGTTCCTTCGCCCTTTCAGGGCGATCGTGCGTTGTCACACTTTCCACGGGTTGCGCTCCGTCCGACGCCGCGCGTCGGCCTGCGCTCCACCCGTGGCTACAACCTTTCGCCCCTTCGGGGCTTTTCGAGCACGGCGTGCGGGTCGAGCCTTCGACGAAAGACACTGGCGGGTAAGCCGCCAGAGCCACAGGGCGACCGCGTGATCTGAAACCACCATGGAACTGCGCATCATCAGCATCGGCACGCTCTCGATTCACCCCAACTGGGGCGAGGGGTCGCCCGTGCGCACCGGGCACGCGACGACCTCGCTCATCCGTTCGGGTGACCGCGTCGTGCTCGTCGATCCGGGGCTGCCCGAGCAAATGATCGGCGCTCGCCTGCAAGAGCGGGCGGGCATCAGACCCGACGCCGTCACGGATGTGTTTCTGACGCGATTTCACCCCGAGGTGTGGCGGGGGATCGGCGCGTTCGCCAACGCGCGCTGGCTGATCGGCGGGCGCGAGCGTGAGAGCGTGGGCGTGCCGTTGGCCTCGCACCTCAAGCGTGCGATGGAAGAGGGCGACGACGAGACGGTCGAGGCGCTGCGCCAGCACATCGCGATCCTGCACCGCTGCGAAGCCGCGCCGGACCGGCTTGCGCCGGGGCTGGACCTCTTCCCGCTCTACGGCGTCAGCCCGGGGCTCTGCGGCTTGCTCATCGACGAGGCCCGTCACACCACGCTGATCTGCGGCGACGCCGTCGCGACCATTGAGCACCTGCTCGACGGCAAGGTCCTCCGCGGCGCGGCGGACATCAACCAAGCGAAAGAGAGCTTCGCCGAAGCGATCGAGATCGCCGACCTGCTCGTGCTCGGGCGCGACAACATGGTTGTGAACCCGACGAAGAGGCCTTTTTAGGGCGCGGGGAGCGGGGCGCGGGGTTCTGTGTTGTCACTCCCCCACTGTTTTCTTTCGTCTGAGGATGTGGTGGTAGTGCTGGGCGAAGCGGTGAGCTTCGTCGCGGATGTATTGGCAGAGTTTTAGTCCAGGGTTCTCGCGCCCCAGGCGGATCGGTTCTGATCTGGCCTGCACGAAGATCAGCTCTTCCTTCTTCGCCAGCGAGATGACCATCGGGGGCTGGACATCCAGCGTTCCGAAGGCTTCGAGTGCCGCGTGGAGCTGGCCGAGGCCCCCGTCGATAAGGATCACCTCGGGATAGAGCTCGTGCCCCTGACCAGCCTCGCGGTAACGCCTGGAAACAACCTCGCGGATGCTGGCGTAGTCGTCGTTCTGTGCGCCCTTGATGCGGTAGCGTCGGTACTCGTCCTTGAATGGCTTGCCGTCGATGAAGCAGACCTTGCTGCCGACGGTCTCGCCGCCCATGAGGTGGGCGATGTCGATGCCCTCGATGCAGCGGATGGGCTCGTCGAGCCCGAGCGTGCGTTGCAGGCTTTTGATCGCGCGCTCGGGGTCGGCGAAGGCGATCTCGGTCTCGGGCTGCCAGCCGTCGGAGCGGCTGGCGCGTTCGTCGAGGCGCTGGATCGCCTTGATCTGGTCTCTGATGGCCGCGGCTCGCTCGAAGCGCAGGGCCTGCGACGCCTCGCGCATCTCCTCCTCCATCTCGCGGAGCAGGCGGCTGCGCCTCGAACCGAGGAAGCGCACGAACCGGTCCGCGTCCTCGCGGTAGGCGTCTTTGGAGATCTTGTCGGCGCACGGTGCGGTGCACTGGCCGATCGCATACAGAAGGCAGGGACGGAAGTACTTGTTCTTCGGGTCGCCCTCGACGATGTCGAGCTTGCAGGTTCGGAACCTGAAGATCCGCTGGGCGATCTGCAACGCCTCGCGCAGCGCACCCACATTCGTGAACGGGCCGAAGATCTTCGCGCCCTTCCACTTCGGGTCGCTGGGGTTGCGGCTGACGAGCACGCGCGGGAAGTCCTCGCGCTGCGTCACGATCAGGTACGGGAAGCTCTTGCCGTCGGTGAGGCGTTCGTTGAAGCGGGGCTTGATGTCCTTGATGAGGCGGTTCTCGGTGAGCAGGGCCTCCCACTCGCCCTCGCAGACAAGCGTGTCGAAGTCGTGTACGAGGTCGAGCATGACCGACTTCTTGGGCCCGAGGTCCGCCGAGGGGACGAAGTAGCTCGACACGCGGTCGGGCAGCCTCGCCGCCTTGCCCACATAGAGCACCACGCCCTTGTGATCTTTCATCAGGTAGACGCCCGGCTCGGCCGGGAGCGAGCGGGCCTTGGCCGAGAGGCGGGCGAGCCGCTCGGCGCGCGACTCAGACCCCCACGCCGGAGGGGCGTCGGAGGGCAGAAAGCCTTCCTCGTCGGTCAGCGGAGAGTCGGGGTCGTCGGGCACGCCGGATCGTATGTTGCTTGAACTTCCGTACCACCGAGCACGCTCGCCCATCGACGATCGCAAGGTCGATCGTCGGAGCAACGATCGCTGGCACGGCACTCGGCTTGAATCCGGGGCGGGCGGGGGTCGCCACCCGCCCCGGTGTGTGTGCGGACCGATCGCGTCGGAGACCGGCCCGCGACCTCATGCGGTTGTATCGCCTGTTCGGTGCTTCGGGTTCGGACCGATTCCGCGATGCCACGGCATTTGGTCGCCAATGCGCCAGCACGCACCGCGCCGAACTCGGAAGCGGATGGACGATTGTGTCCGGATATCCCTTGAAAATCAGCCTTCCAACGCCAGGCGGCACATCATCTCGATGCCCGTCGCGATCGCCTCGTCGTTGAAGTTGAAGAGCGGCTGGTGGAGCTGGGGGACGGGCGCTGGCGTCGTGCCGTCGCCCTGTGCGCCCGGTGTCAGCCCGAGCAGGAAGAAGCAGGCGGGGACCTTCATGCCGTAGTAGCTGAAGTCCTCGCCGCCCATCGCTGGCTCGGGCACGAGCGAGACGGCGTCATCGCCCAGCGCCGCCCTGGCGATCCCGAAGAACTTCTCCGTCGCGCCGTCGTCGTTGCGGGTGACGGGGTAGCCGGGGTGCCACTCGACCTCGGCCTTGCAGCCGTAGGCCTCTGCGGTGCGCTGGGCGAGCTGGAAGAGCCGCTGCTGCGCCAGCTCGCGCGTCTCGGCCCTCAGCGTGCGCACGGTGCCGACCATCGTGACCGTCTCGGGGATGACATTGTTCGCCACGCCCCCGTTGATCTGGCCCACGGTGCAGACCACCGCGTCGACAGGGGCGACGCTGCGGCTGGCGATCGTCTGCAACGCCGTGACGATGTGGGCCGAGGCGACGACCGGGTCCTTGGCGAAGTGGGGCATCGCGGCGTGGCCCCCGACCCCGCGTACGGTGATCACAAACTCATCGGTCGAGGCGAGCAGGGGGCCGGGCTTGCTGGCGACGCGTCCGAGGGCGAGGTTGGGCCAGCCGTGGAGCCCGTAGATACGCGAGACGGGGACGCCGAGGCCGCCGCCGGCTTCGCCATCGAGGCATCCCTCGTCGGTCATTCGTCCGCCGCCGCCGCCGCCTTCTTCTGCGGGCTGGAAGACGAAGGTGACGGGGTTGGGTCGGTCCTGGATCTTGCTGAGGACGCGAGCCGCGCCGACGAGGATGGCCGTGTGCCCGTCGTGCCCGCAGGCGTGCATGCGCCCGGCGTTCTGCGAGGCGTAGGGCAGGCCGGTTTCCTCGACGATGGGCAGGGCGTCCATGTCGGCGCGGAGGGCGACGGCTTTATCGGCCCTGCCCGAGAGATGCCCGAGGACGCCGGTCTCGGCCATGCCCGTCTTGAAGGCGACACCCGCGGCCTCCAGCTCGCGCGCGACCAGTTCGCTCGTGTACCGCTCCTGATAGCCCAGCTCGGGGTGGCGGTGCAGGTCGCGGCGGAGCTCGACGATCGAATCGAGCTCGTCACGGATCATGGCGCGGAGGTCGAGGCCCTTGGCGGTGGTGGTCATGGGGAAGAGTAGGTTGTGGGGCGTAGGGAGTGGGGTGTGGGGGGCGGGCGCCCGGGGGGGGGGGGGGGGGGGGGTCGGGGGGCGAGCGGCGCGCGGAGGGGGGCGCAGAACAGATCGGGGCCCGGGCGGCTCGCCCGGGCGGACATCCTGCCGGCGATCTGTACACCTGGTTGCTCTCCGTCCCGAAGGGACGGCAGAATGTAGCCACGGGTGGAGCGCAGGCCGATGCGCAGCGTCGGGCAAGCGCAACCCGTGGAAAGTGTCTCTTGAAAACAACTTCACCCTGAAGGGGTGAAGGAAGTCGTTGTTTAGATCCGCCGCTTCCACCGCTCCTTCAGAGCGGACTCATGAAGGGGACATTCACCACGGGTTCCAGCGTGCGTTGCACGCCTCCACCCGTGGCTACAACCCAGCGCCCCTTGCGGGGCTTTCGATCCGCAGAACATCGAGACAGACTTCACGACGCCCGCGCCTTCTGCGCACATTTCGCCGCCCTCAACCGATCCGGTCGCGCAAGAACTCAACAACCTTGTCGATGCCGATGCGTTCCTGCGAGGCGGTGTCGCGGTCTCGGACGGTGACGGTGTTGTCGGTCATGGTGTCGCCGTCGATCGTGAAGCAGAAGGGGCAGCCGGCCTCGTCCATGCGGGCGTAGCGCTTGCCGATGGACTGCTTCTCGTCGAACTCGATGAAGCCGCTGTGGCCGAAGTGCTTGACGAGCTCGTCGCGCAGGCCTTCGGCCTTCTCGGGCATGCCGTCCTTCTTGACCAGCGGGAAGACGCCGGCTTTGATGGGCGCCATGCGCGGGTGGAACTTCATGTAGACCTTGCTGGGCCGGTCGAGGTCGGGCGTGTACGCCTCGCAGAGCAGGGCGAGCACGCCTCTGTCGAGCCCCGCCGACGGCTCGATGACATGCGGCAAATACCGCTCGTTGCGTTCCTGGTCGAAGTACTCGAGCTTGACCTTCGCGTGATCCTGGTGCTGGCGGAGGTCGAAGTCGGTGCGGTGGGCGACGCCTTCGAGCTCGCCGTAGCCCGGGGAAGTGAAGGGGAAGCGGTACTCGATGTCACTGGTGCCTGCGCCCTCTTTGGCGTAGTGGGCGAGCTCGTCGGAGTCGTGCTCGCGGAGGATCAGGTTGTCGCCCTTGAGCCCGATCGACTCCCACCACGCCATCCGCCAGTCGCGCCAGAAGGTGTACCACTCGCGCGCTTCATCGGGGTGGCAGAAGAACTCGATCTCCATCTGCTCGAACTCGCGCGAGCGGAAGGTGAAGTTCCGCGGCGTGACCTCGTTGCGGAACGCCTTGCCCGTCTGCGCCACGCCGAAGGGCACGCGGACACGCGTGGTGTCGACCACATTCTTGAAGTTGATGAAGATGCCCTGGGCGGTCTCGGGGCGGAGGTAGGCGATGTCGTCCTCGGTCGCGGTGGCGCCGATGTAGGTCTTGAACATCAGGTTGAAAGCGCGGGGCTCGGTGAGCGTGCCCACTTCTTTCGCGTGGGGCCCGACCGTGATCTTCAGCTCTTCGGCGCTCATCTGCGTCAACGGGCAGAGGTCGATGTCGTCGTTGGTCAGGTCGCGCTTCTTGTACTTGCTTAGCTTCTTCAGCGCGGTGGCAAACGACTCTTCGTCGCCATCGATAAACGCGTAGATCTGCCCGGATTTGTCGCCCTTCTCGCCCATGCACATCAGGTGATCGGCGCGGTACCGAGCCTTGCTCTCGCGGCAGTCCACCATCGGATCGTTAAACCCCGCGACATGCCCCGACGCCGCCCACACCTTCGGGTTCTGGATGATGCAGGTGTCGACGGGCACGATCCGCACGGGGTTGCCGCCCGGCCCGCGCTTGCCGGCGCACGGGTGCATCACCACATCGCGCCACCACGCGTCGCGGAGGTTCTTTTTGAGCTGGGCGCCCAGCGGCCCGTAGTCCCAAAAGCCGTTGATGCCGCCGTAGATCTCGCTCGCCTGGTAGACAAAGCCCCGGCGCTTGCACAGGGCCATGATGTCGTCCATGGATTTGCTCGTCTGCTCGGGCATCGTCGGTCTCCGGCGTCGTGGATCGATCGGGTCTATAGCGGCAACTCTAGTGGTCCCCGCCCGGCGCGTCCCGACGGTTTTTCAGTACCCCAGGCGCTTGGCGATCTCGGCCCCGACGAACGGGCGGTCGTCGGTCGCCAGATCGGGCGTGGCGTGGAAGTCGCCGAGGTCCTTGCGCGCATCGAGGTCCTTGAGCTGGACCACCTCCTCGCGGTGGACGATCGCCGCGAAGCGGGCCTTCTGACGCTCGGCGTCGGCCAGCAGCTTCTTGAGGTTGCGCGTCGACTTGTCGCTGGTGCGTGCGTGCATGGGGGGCACGACATAGCGGTCGGCGTCCCACGGCTTGCCGCCGAACCCCTTCCGCTGCACCCCTCGGCGCAGCGCAGAGAGCAAGGGCAGCACGAGCGGGTCGCCCTGCTCCTCGTCGGCGCTGATAACGAACACATCCGGGCGGGCGGAGGCTGGTTTGCTGCTGACTGCGTCTGCCAAGGCGGCTCCTTCGGGCATCAGGCCCTTGTCTTGCAATAGTAGCGACAGCACGACATCGCCCATCCCGAACCCGACCGCCGGCGTCGGCGGCCCCCCGAACATCTCGATGAGATTGTCGTACCGACCGCCCCCGGCGACGGCACGCTCGCCGCCGGCGATGACTTCGAAGACCATGCCGGTGTAGTAGGCGAGGCCGCGGACGATCGAAAAGTCTACACTCCACCAATCTTCGAGCTGCATGGCGCGAAGTTTCTCAAGCATATCGAAGAACTCATGCAGATCTACTTCGCTGTGCCAATCTTCACTATCTCCACTAAGCATTTCATTGAGCGCGCGGCCCCATCCGAAATTCTGGCTCTCCTGAATAAGCGATTCAATCGCCTCAATGTGCTCTTTCCCTAGGCCTATCTCCCCGGCCTTCCACGCAAACTCTTCGCCTGTCAATTTTGACTTAGCGTCAAGTAGCGAAAATACCTCTGCATGCAGATCATGGTCAATGCCGATGTCATCCAGAATCGCGTGAGTTAGCCTTCGATTGCTCAAATGCAATCGAACTTGACTTGAAGTCAAGCCAAGCGATTCCAAGAAACCGATAAGGCAAGCGAGAATCCCCGAGTCAAGATCACCTTTGGCCGCAGCAACATCTCTGATGTACGATTGATCGTCTGCATCCTTCTTCTCGACGGACACATTGATGCCGAGTATGTCGCAGTTCCACTGCAAAAACTCACGCAGCCGCCCCCGCTGCGGGCGTTCGGCCCGGAAGTAGGGCCCGGCGGTGAACCAGCGGGTCGGTTTCTGCAGCGTCGCGGCCTTCTCTGCGTACATCCTCGCCAGCGTCGGCGTGAACTCGGGGCGCAGGGCGTAGTCCTTCTCGCCCCCCGAACGCCGGAAGCTGAACAGCTCGCTGACGATCCCCTCGCCGCTCTTGACGGTGTAGAGGTCCAGGTGCTCGAAGGTCGGCCCCTCGATCTCCTCGAACCCGTGGCGGACCGAGGCGTCACGCCAGGCGTTGAGCACATACCGGCGGCGCAGAACATCCTCGGGGTAGAGGTCGCGGGTGCCGGTTGGACGCTGAAACTTCGCCATCGGCGTTCAGCGTAGGTGACGCCCGCGGCAGAAGACCGTGGCCCGGGCGTCTCGCCCGGGCGGACATGCTGTCGGTGATCTGCACCAGCGCTTTCGCCCTGACGCCGATCCCTGAGCGCAGCGAAGGGTCGGGTCCATCGCGGGACCGATCTCCGTGCACCACCGACCCGACCCATCGCTTTGCTCAGGGGTCGGCGTCCTCCCCCACGGGCAGGGGTTTATTAGGATGTTTGTAGCGGCAAAGGCGCGCCCCGGCGGATGTTCAA
>JAFIFZ010000003.1 GCA_020831775.1 Phycisphaerales bacterium | reverse complement strand
TTTTTTTTTTTTAAAATATTAAAACCCCCCAAAAAAACCAAAAACACAAACTTTTTTCCCCCGCCCCCCACCCGGCCAAAAACCCCCCCCGCGGGGCCCCCCCCGCGCCCCGGGCGACAGCGGGTCATCACGCCTGGTTGTCCGGGCCGGAGCCCGGGACGGGAATCAATCGAAGAGCGGGAGCGCCGGCAGGCTGATCGCCTTCAACTCGCCGCGGCCGATCCGGATCGTCGCGGTCCCTCGCAACTGCACCGTATCCGCGACGACCAGGTCGCCCATCAGCGGACCGCTGCCGTCAACCTCGCTGTTGCCGACCATGCGGAGCTGGGCGTTGGGGGCATAGATCGCGCCGGTGATGTGCATCTCGGCGCCGCCGGCGAGGCTCATCTGGCTGTCGTTGTCACGCGACTGCGCGATCACGACGCCCTTGGTCATCCCGGCCGACGGGGGCGAGAGGTGGACCTGCCCGTTACCGGCCAGCTCCAGCTCGCCGCCCTGGATGATGATCGTGACCTCATCGCCGATCAGGCTGCCCGAGGTGAGCTTCAAGCCCGAGCCGCCGAAGATGTACACGCCCGGGTCCATGTGGACCTTTGCCTGGCCGGAGATGCTGATGCCTTGGGGGTAATACCCCGGGCTCAGGGTGACATTGCTGTTGATGCTCCAGCCGCCGAAGTTCTCCATCGAATCCGAGCGCGGATAGAGCATGTGCGCGAACGGATCGGCGAAGGCGGCGCCGCTCTTGTGCAGCGTGCCGGTGAACTCCGACTGCCCGTTAAAGCGGGCGCCGCCGACCAGGTACATCGCCGGTGCGTCCAGCACCGCGCTGCCGGTGGTGTCCACCGCTTGCTGGTGGGACGAGTTCACATACACGATCTTGGCGGGGATCTCGACCCGGGAGTTGCCCACCATCTCCAGCGCCCCTTGTGCGCCGGGACTGAGGACCACCAGCCCGGAGTTGCCCCCGCCGGCCGCGACCGCGGCTCCGGCGAGCAACGAAACGATTCCAGCACTCAACAGGCAACGCATGGTCAACCTCGCATTCTGTCCCGAATCAACCCCTCCGTGTGGGTTCAAACTCAAGCGTTCAATTCAGCATGGGCGGACGCAAGCGTTCGGAGCGAGGTGTCCGTTGACCGGCTTCCGTCTGGCGCGACTGGGTAAACCTGCGGACCGAACTTCACACCGATCTTGCTTGACGCCGCCTGCGTACATTCACTCCACGCCATGCACGCAGGCCTTCAGAAGACCGAGGCCCGAGAACACCACGCCGAGATCGCGATCATCGGCGCGGGCGCGATCGGTCTCTGCTGCGCTGTGGAGCTGGCCCGCGCCGGACGCTCTGTGATCGTGGTCGACCGGGGCGCGGCCGGGCGCGGCGCCTCGTGGGGCAACGCGGGATGGCTGACTCCATCTCGGGCAGCGCCCCTCGCCCAGCCCGGGCAGGCCAAAAAAGGCCTGAAGTGGATGCTCGACCCCGAGAGCCCGTTCTACATCAAACCCTCGCTCAGCCCCGCCCTGGCGCTCTGGCTCCTCCGCTTCGTCCTCGCAGGTTCGCAGAATCGCTACCTCCGCGCCATGCCGCCCATGGTCGAGCTCTGCGACTGGAGCACCGACGCGTGGGAACGCTTCGCTGCCGAAACGCCCGCCGACTTCGGCTTCGAGCGCCGCGGCCTGCTCATGCTCTGCGAATCGGACCACGAACTCGACGCCGGCCTCCGCACCGCCGAGCTCACCGAACCCATGGGCGTCCCCTACGAGCGATGGGACGACGGGCGCGTACGCGAGGCCGAGCCCTGCGTGATCGGACCCACCGCCGGCGCGATCTTCTTTCCAAAGGACGCCCACTGCGAGCCGGATCGGCTCATGCTCGCGCTGGCCGAGCACGCCCGATCGCTCGGCGTCACGATCGTCGAGCACACCGAGGTCATCGGCGCACGCGTCGAGGGCGGCGCTGTCCGAACGTTGCAGACATCAAGAGGTGAGATCGCGGCGGACCGCTTCGTCCTCGCCGCGGGAGCATGGTCTGGCGCAGTCGGCAAGGCCTTCGGCCTGCGCATCCCGATGCGCGCCGCCAAGGGCTACTCGCTGAAGTTCCCAAGGGCCGAGCACCACCCCGAGCGATCGATCTACCTCTCAGACCGCAAGGTCGCCGTCAATCCCCACCGTGAGACGCTCCGCATCGCCGGCACGCTCGAACTCGTCGGCGATGACCTCTCGGTGAACCGGCGGCGTGTCGACGCGATCATCAAGGGCGCCAGGGCCATGGTCCGTTTCGCCGAGCCCCAGTCGCCCCCCCAGCCATGGGCGGGCCTGCGTCCCTGCCTGCCCGACGGCATGCCCGCGATCGGCCCCTCACCGAAGCTCAAAAACCTTTGGCTGTCGATCGGGCACCAGATGACCGGCGTCAAATCCGCCCCGGCGACGGGGCGCCTGCTCGCCGACCTGATGGAAAGCCGCACGCCCTCGTTCGACCCCTCCCCCTTCGACCCCGAAGGCCGCTGCTGACGCGCACGAGCCGGCGTCAATGGGCGGGCCGGGACTCGAACCCGGGACCCCTCGCGTGTAAAACGAGCGCTCTGGCCAACTGAGCTACCCGCCCGGCCGCATACAGGATACCCGTCGCCCTGCGCCGCTACCGTTGCACCCATGACCAGCGCCACGAGAACCTGCACCATCGGCCACGGGCCGTCCGCCCTGACCATCGGCCCGGGCCACGCCCCGGTCATCATCGCCGGGCCCTGCGTGCTCGAATCACTCGAGATGGGGATGGCTGTCGGCGAGGCCGTGCGCGACGCCTGCCGCGAGGCGGGGCTCGGCTTCGTCTTCAAGGCCTCGTTCGACAAGGCGAACCGTTCGAGCATCCGCTCGCCTCGCGGCCCCGGCATCGAGAAGGGCCTCGCCCAGATCGCCGAGATCGGCGAGAAGCTCGGCGTCCCCACCACCACCGACATCCACGAGCCCTCGCAGGCCGGGCCCGCCGCGGCCGCCGTCGGCTGCCTTCAGATCCCCGCGTTCCTTTGCCGCCAGACCGACCTTCTGCTCGCGGCCGGAGAAGCAGCCGCGAAGCACGGGCGCGCCGTGAATGTCAAGAAGGGCCAGTTCCTCTCGCCCGTCGAGATGGGCGGCGCCGCAAAGAAACTCGCCGAGGCCGGCTGCGACAACATCCTCTTCACCGAGCGCGGCACATTCTTCGGCTACCACCGGCTCGTCAACGACTTTGTCGGCCTGGGCGAACTCATGGAACTCGACCTCCCCGGCGGCCCGCCGCCCGTCTGCTTCGACTGCACACACAGCACCCAGCGCCCCGGCCTGGGCGAGCAGACCTCGGGCGTCCCGAGATTCGCGCCGATGCTGGCCAAAGCCGCGACCGCCGCGGGCGTGCACGCCCTCTTCATCGAAACCCACCCCGACCCTAAGAACGCGATGAGCGACGCCTCGACCCAGCTCACGATCGACCAGACCGTGCGGCTGGTGAGCGCCATCGCCGCGATCGCCAGGGCGAGGGACTAGGACACAATGCCCATACAGGGTGGTTTCTCCGCGAGTCCCGCTGTGGAAGGCTCCGAATGCCACGCACCGTGGACAGGGTGATGAGTTCGCGTCCACTCGCCGGAGTGAAGAAGCCGCGCTCCCAGAGATCGGAATCAATGAGCGAACGCAGCGATGCCTGCCGGGCGGCTTGGGGACTTCCCGAGATCGTCCATCGAACAGCGCCTCCAAGCTATCGGAAGGGGTCGGGGCTACTCACACTGCCCAGCCCCCATAGAATGCCTGAATACACGATGCCGATGCTCTACATGACTCCCGTTCACTGCTCACAGAGACGAATGCCATGAAGCTCTCGCGACTGATCATCAAGAACTTCAGAAATTTTGAGTCGGTAGATGTTCCCATGGGCCAGCACACGGTCATCGTGGGAGAAAACGCTACTGGAAAATCCAATCTCCTTGCCGCCATCCGCTTACTGCTCGACCCCTCACTCCCAGAGCGATCACGGATGCTTCGAGCTGAAGACTTTTGGGAGGGGCTTAACGACCCGATCACGAACGCGCATACGATTGAGGTCTCAGTAGAGCTTCAAGATTTCTCTGACAACAAGCGGGCGCTCGCAGTCTTGGCGGATTGCATTGTCAACGCCGAACCCCTTACGGCACGGATCTCCTACTTGTTCGGCCCGCTTCTTGATCCCGATGACCCGCCAAAGTCTCTTGACGACTACGAGTATGTCATCTACGGCGGGGATAATCGAGATCTGCCCCTTGGCTACAACCTTCGACGCTTCGTTGTTATGGAACTTCTCCCGGCACTTCGAGATGCGGAGGGTGATCTCAGCGGATGGCGGCGTTCCCCGCTTCGGCCGCTCATCCAAGCCGCGCAGGACGCCATAGCATCCCGTGACCCTGACCTTATCCCAAATGTCGCCAAGTCGATGGAAACAGCTTTCGGCGATGTAACCTCAATCGATGAGATCGCACAACTAATTGGTACGATCCAATCACGCTTGGTCGCTCTTGTCGGAGATGACCATGCCGTCGACGCAACGCTTGACATTGCTTCGACCGACCCAGCACGCCTACTCCGATCATTGCAGCTTGTATTCGATGGTGAGGCCAAGCGGACCATATCAGAAGCGAGTCTTGGCGCGTCCAACACACTCTATGTGGCACTTCGGCTGCTTGGACTTGAGGCCGCCGAGGACGAGCGTACGCACACCTTCCTTGCCATCGAAGAACCAGAGGCACATGTACACCCACAGTTGCAGCGTGTCATGTACCGCTCACTGCTGCGGGACAGCGCAGGCAACGCGGACATACAGTCTCTACTGTTGACAACTCACTCTCCACACATTGCCAGCGTTGCCCCAATCAGATCTATACTCTTGCTGCGACATACGGGCACAGCGTCCGTAGTACGATCTGGCGCCCAAGCCGGCCTTGACGAATGTGATGTGCATGACATCGAGCGCTATCTCGATGTGACCCGAGCTGAATTACTGTTCGCCAAGCGAGTGTTGTTCGTCGAAGGCGACGCAGAGCGATTCCTTCTCCCCGCTTTCGCAAGAGAGCTCGGAATTGACTTCGACCGAATAGGTGTTTCCGTGTGCAGTATCGGAGGAACACATTTCGAACCATTTGTGAAGCTTGTGGCCCCCAGTGCCCTTGACATACCGTTCGCAGTCCTCACTGATCGGGACCCGCGGCCGGGCAAAGCGCCTTTGGCTGTGCCTCGCGTCAAGCGACTACTTCGAATACTCGACGATCCCCATGGTGCCTTGCAACACGGCGCCGATACCGATACGTTTGCTGCTGCAGTACGACAGACTGGCATCTTTGTGGGCATTCATACTCTAGAGTTTGACATCATGGGCAAGCAATCTGGCAGACAGGAAATGGCCACGACGCTGCGATCTTTCGCGAGGGGAGAACATTGCAACAAACTAGCGACCCAGCTTGCAGATCTAGAAATCGCTCCAGATGAGGAATTCGCAAACAAGATTTTGAAGATCATTGAAAAGATCGGAAAGGGCCGCTTTGCTCAGCGACTCGCAGGACAGATAACCACGGAGACTTGTCCTGAATACATTGCCGATGCAATCCGATTTATAGCAAAGATCGACGAGTCATGACGCCTGCACAATACAAGGCAGTGGCTCACAAGTTCATCGAAAATCCGGAGCAGCTCGCCGCATATGAAAGCAGGGGAAACTGTGGCGTTCTTGCAGGCCCCGGCAGCGGCAAGACAAAGGTCTTGACGGCAAAGGTTGCTCGCATGCTATGTGAAGATGTCACCGCCCCACGGGGAGTGGCGTGCATCACATACAGTAATGAGTGCCGAACGGAGCTGCTCAAGCGACTCTCAGAACTCGGGGTCGGCTCTTCTCCTTTTCTGTTTGTTGGTACAGTTCACGGATACTGCCTTCGCCACATTCTAAGACCCTTTGCTAAGCCCGCAGGATTCAATCTGCCTGAAACGCTACGCGTTGCTGGAGATGCAGAGCGGACAGAGTGTGGCCAACAGGCACTAGAGCGAATCCTTTCTGCAGACGAGAAGTGGGGCGGCCCTGATGGCTGGGGCAGGCTGATCGAACGATTCCGCAAGAGTCGCGGACGAGGTATTGAGGGACTAGATGACTGCGTCCCTGAGATCTCCTGCGCTTATCAAGCAATGCTCCGACAACGCGGCCTCATCGATTACGACGACATCACAAATCTCGCCGCGGAACTCGTCACATCCCATCAATGGGTCCGAGACTGCATCGCAGCAAAGCACCCGATTCTTGCGATTGATGAGTATCAAGACCTTGGGGCGGCTTTGCACGACATCGTCGTGACGTTATGTGATCACAGAGTGCGTGTATTTGGCGTCGGTGATCCGGATCAATGTATCTACCAAGAGCTCCAAGATGCTCGCCCCGAGCTGCTCGCCGAGTTCGCCGATCGCAGTGATGTCGAGCGCGTGGATCTACGGCTCAACTACCGATCTGGAACCCAACTAGTCATCGCTGCCGCTGCGATCCTCGGCGATAACAGACAGCATCGCGCTCATCGCAGCGATACTGGTCGCGTTAAAGTCCATTCAATATCTGCTTCTTCAAACAAATGGCTCCCACGACAACAAGCACATGCGAAGTTTGTCGTCCGAAAACTGCTCCCATCGATTCTTAACGACGGACAAGACATACAACCGGGAGATATTGGGATCCTAGTTCAAGACCGATTTATGGCCCAGGCATTGGCGATCGAGTGCGCGACTCACGACATCAAGTACATTCGTCTCGATAGAGGGTTGCCGTACGAACGAACTTCTCTTGTCTCATGGATTGCCGATGCGACGACATGGTGCGTTCCTCTGGATCGTGGCGAGCCGCCCAGAATGAGTTACTTACAGCGCGACTGGATCGCTATCGACCGTACTGGAGATCGCTCGCGAGATATCGACACTGCTTGGACGAGCGTCGTAAGCTTTCTCTGGAAGATGCGGGGACAAGATATCTTACTGAAAGATTGGCTCGAAGACTTTGATAAGCAAGTGGTCTCCACATGCGGGCTGGCCGACGATGCCCTGGAGCGGGAACTTGCTTCATTGGCGGATTTGATTGAATCTACGAAGGAAGATGGGCTACATCATGGCACCCCAGTATCAGAGTTTGCAATAAAGCGAGGGCCATCATCGCACCTAACAATTGTTACACTGCATAGCGCGAAGGGTCTTGAGTTCCCTGTCGTGGTTATGCCCATGCTGGACAATGGCGTGATACCTAGGTACACACTAGTCCCCAATTCGTTGAAGTGGCGTGAGCAACGTCGCCTGTTCTATGTTGGCGTCACAAGAGCGATGGATGATCTGCACGCTGTTTATTCAAAAGAGCATGGCATGTCATCGTTTCTTTCAACCTTTGTTGACGCCTCCTGATCAAGATGTGGCCAACCAAGCCCTCGCAAGACCTTTCAACGACGACGGTGTGATCGACGCCGATGACTTCTTCGAATACCTCACCCTCTTCGCCCAGGGCTGCTGAAGGCAGCCCAGCGGGCAGCCCGGCTCGCCGAGCCGGGTCCGCGTTTACTCCCAACCCAGCGCAGCAAAAGACCGGCCCGCGGGGGCCGGGCTTCGTTGTGCCTTGATTCACACCCGCGACGGGCGGCTTCAGTTGTTCGAAGTCGACTCGACCAGCTTGCGGAGCTGGAACGGACGCGGGGTCTCGGGGTCGGCCGGGTCGATGTGGACCTTGCGGCCCTGGTAGACCACCCTGCCCTCGGCGATCGCGAACAGCGTGTCGTCCTTGCCCTTGCGGACCATGAAGCCCGGATGGATCTTCGTCCCGCACTGACGCACGATCACCGAGCCGGCCTTCGCCTTCTCGCCGCCGTAGAGCTTGATCCCGCGATACTGCGGGTTGCTGTCGCGTCCGTTTTTGGAAGAGCCCTGGCCCTTTTTATGCGCCATGTCGCACCGTTCCTCGAAGGGGGCGGCCCGCCGGGTTTACCGGGAGGTCTCGCCGCTGTCCCGCGTCTGGTTTCTATCTTGCCGATCGCCCCGCTCTGTCGCGGCGTTTTCGGCGGCCTCAAGGCTAGCCGCCTGCTGGCGGAGAATCCATCGCTGCTCGGTCCGGGGCAGCGTCTTGCCCGCCACCCGCGACGCCCGCTCATCCGCCAGCTCGCCCGGCAGGTCGTGGCGGAGCATCATCGTCTTGCGGAGCACGATCTCCTTGATCTCGCCCGTCTCGGCGTCGCGCGTCCTTATCGTCTGGCTCTCCCCGCTCAGCCCGATCGCGTAGACATTCACCTCGTTGATGTCCTGACGCCCGACCGGCCAGATCAGCAGCCCCTCGCGTCCGAACTCCTCGCCCTCCTGCAAGGGACCGATAAGCTGGAACTGCTGCTCCAAGAGCGGGTTCCGCAGACGCTCGAGGATCTCCTGGGTCACCTGTCGGGAAACGCCCCGCCCGGCGAGCATGATCTCGCCCCGGTCGGTCGTCAGCTCGAAGATCGGGGCGAAAAACCGCTCCTCCCCGGTCAGGTTCGTGACCAGGAAGGTCATGTAGTAGTAGTGCTTATCCGCCCCGCCCTCACCGGTGAGCGTGATCACCCGCAGCTCGCCGGGCCGGAAATCCAGGTCCCACGAGCGTGCCAGGACGCTCGGCTGGGGGGCCGCCCCGAGCATCGCAACGCCCGAAAACACGATCGCAAACGCCGCCAGGGCCCTGCCCAGAAACGATGGGGTCCACCTGCTGGTCATGCATTGATTCATTTCGGAAACTCCATGTGGGCATCCCGGCCCCGCGGCGGGAGGGCTAGTCTAGTGAATGGGGCCGGTGCGTCAACGCTCCGCCCCGGACGACACCCCGGGCGGAGGGATTCCGTTGACCATTGTGCGCCCCTCACAGGCCCCCGGTTCCAAACCGGAGCCACCCCAGGCCGATTGGATCCCCCCCTCGCGTCGGCTCGATGCGGCCGCACGCCTCGTCGGGGCGACCGGGCCCGATAGCCGGGCCTCCGCCTCGAGATTTCTCAGAAACGCCGAACGCCACGGGATCGATGCCTCCCTGATGTGGGGCGTCTTTTCCGCTGAAGGCCCCGTCCGCGAGGTCTGCCTCGCCGTCCCGGGCCGGGGCTCGACCGTCACCATGTTCCTTTCGCCCCCCAACGGCTCTGGCGCCCCCGCCAAGGCCGAGCGGGCCGCCTCGATCGCCGCGGCCTGCGAGGGCTTCGCCGGCAAGGCCCACCACAGCCCCGAACTCTTCCAGACCCTTCCAGAGCCGACCGAGCGCTGGTCGATCGACGCCTTCGCCGACGCGGGCTTCCTCTTCGTCGGGCACCTGCTGTACCTGCAGGCGCCCCTTTCCCCCCTCCCCGAGCCGGACATCCGCTGGCCGGAGGGCCTCCGCTGCGTCCCCGCCTCCGCCTACGGCCAGGACCACCGAAGGACCTTGCTCATCCAGGCACTCGACAGGACCTACCGGGAGACTTTGGACTGTCCGGAGCTCTGCGGCCTGCGCTCGACCCCCAACATCCTCGACTCGCACGAGGGGGCGGGCCGCTTCGACCCGTCGCACTGGTGGCTCCTGCTGCGCGGGGAAGAGCCGGTCGGGTGCGCCCTGCTCTCGGCCAACAGCGACACGCCGTCGATGGAGTTGGTCTACCTCGGCCTTGATCCGGGGGTCAGGGGTCTCGGGCTCGCGCGCCGGATGCTCGATCACGCGTTCGCCAAAGCGTCGGAAGCGGGGACCGCGGAGATCACCTGCGCCGTCGACCGTCGCAACGAGCCGGCCCTGTCGCTTTACCGCTCGCTCGGGTTTTCGCCCTTCGCAGAGCGTGTGGCGATGGTCCGGAAGGGCCCGGCGGGAGGCTGAGGGCGTGGGGCGCGGGTTGTGCACCGGGTTATCCACCGATTGTTCGATCAGCGCGCGTCCCCGGTGGACAAGTTTTTTTCACGCGGCCTAAACCCTTGATTTTTCAGCGGTTTCTGCGCGTGAGCAAACGCGAATCGGTTTCGGATCGGTTTCGCGACGAACCCGGATCGCCTAAGTTACCGCGATCGGCCAGGGATCGGCCGAGCGGATCGCGGCATGCGGCGCATCGCCCGAGGCACGGAGTAAAGCCAAGGGTCGGCTGAAGGCCCGAAGGCGACGCACCGCATCGAATCCGAAGGTGAAGGACTCGTGGGCCATCGGACCGGATCACCGTTCCGTGCGCTGTCAGTGCGCACCGAGCTTGACCGGTCCGTCCGTGCGGATTTCATGGATGGAGGTGGTACAACTGTGACCGCTCAGGAGGCAAGGCATCACGGCGTGTACAGCGGGTTCAAAGCCGCGAAGAAGACAGTCGCAGTCGAGACGGTCGCGTCCCCGGTTGTCGTGCAGACGATGACCGCCGGCAACGACCAGAACGGAAGGACGGGACGCGCTGCGCCCGGTCGCACGAGCGACAACCGTCCGCCGAGCGCTCGACCGCTCTCTGGTGAAACCGACGGCCCCTCGCGGGCCGAGATCCTCGGCAAGGTGGTCCGCCGCCTGGCCGAGAAGATCGGCGAGGAGCCCTGCCGACGCTACTTCTCGCAGATGGCCGAGCTCTCGATCGAGCCGCGCGAGCTGCGGGTGACCGTGCCTTCAAACTTCCTGGCCGGGCAGATCGAGCGTCGGTACTCGGGCGTGCTCCGCGAGGTGCTGCGCGATGTGGGGCGTCCGGCGCCGCAGTCGTTCCGCCTTGTGGTCGACCGCGACGCGTTCGAGGCCTCGCGAGTGGTCGAGAGGGCGACGCGACGCCGAATTGCGCCCGAGAAGGCGCCGCCCCCGGTGCGCAAGCCCGTCAGAGTCGAGCCCGCCTCGGGCAAGTACGAGTTCAGCAACTTCATCGTCGGCGACGAGAACAAGCTGGCCTACACCGCCGCGATGGGCGTCGCATCGGGCGACACCCGCCTGAGCCCGCTGTTCATCCACGGCGAGTGCGGGCTGGGCAAGACGCACCTGCTGCGTGCGATCGCCTCGGCGTTCGAGCGCTCCCGCCCCGACGCCCGCGTTCGCTATGTCACCGCCGAAGCGTTCACCAACGAGTTCATCGCCTCGATGCGGGCCAACAAGCTCGATTCCTTCCGCCAGCGCTACCGCGACTGCGACCTCCTCTGCATCGACGATGTCCACTTCCTGAACAACAAGGACAAGACGCAGGGCGAGTTCCTGCACACCTTCGACGCGATCGATCTCGACGGCAAGCTCGTCGCGATGGCCTCCGACGAGCACCCGCGCGACATGAACCGTGTCAGCGCCGCGCTCACCTCGCGCTTCATGGCCGGGGCGCTCTTCCGCCTCACTCCTCCGGGACGGGAGCTGCGCCTGAAGGTCATCGCCGAGATCGGACGCCGGCGCGGGCTGGCGATCGACCCCTCTGCGGCGGAGGTCATCAGCGAAAGGGCTGAGCGCGCCACAGAGCCAGGGCGAACAGGCCCGAGCGTGCGCGAGATCGAAGGCATGGTCACGCGGGTGCAGGCGGCCTGCCGCCTGATCCCCGGCGCAGAGTCGGGCATGATCGACGCCGCCTTCGCCTCAAGAGCCATGGGCATGGCCGATGGCAATTCCGGGGGCGGGGGCGTCCGGAGGCCGATCCGCATGCAGCAGATCATCGACCGCGTCTGCTCGTCCCTCGGCGTGGCGCACGACGAGTTCGTGGGGCGCGGGCGCCACAAGCGGGTCGTGCTGGCCCGGGCGTTGACGGTCCACCTCTCTCGTGAGCTGACCAACCACAGCTACCCCGAGATCGCGCGGGCGATGGGAAGACCCAACCACTCGACGGTCATCACCGCCCACAAGCGGATCAAGGGCCAGATCGAAGGGGGCGAGGCCGTCCGTTTCGACAACGATCTGGTCGCCATCGATGTCGCCGAGCTCAACGCCCGCCTGCACCGCGAGCTCGAACGCATCACCGGTCGCTGAACACTCCACGCTGCCCCTCTTCCTCCGGCGTCGGCGCCGGGCGCCCCCCGCACGCGCTTCTGCGCTCGCGGCGGGCGTCCGGCCCACGCCGGCGGTGTACGCTTGGCCGGGGGCCAGCGCCGACCGCTCCTGCTTCGGCACGGACCGCCCGAGATCCGCCGACTCCTCCAGCAGACAGGCAGAGCCAGACCGATGTCCGAGCACGAGATCCCCCTCAGTCGCCCAGACCTTTCGGCCCTCGAGGAAGAGCTCCTCATTCTCACGCTCCGCTCCGGGCGGCTCTCGATCGGCCCCATGCAGGAGGAGTTCGAGCGGCTGGTCGCCCAGGAAGCCGGCTGCTCGCACGGCGTGGCGGTCTCCAGCGGAACCGCCGGCCTGCACCTGGCGCTGCTCGCCCTGGGGATCGGGCCCGGCGACGAGGTCATCACCACGCCCTTCAGCTTCATCGCCTCGGCCAATGTCATCCGCTATGTCGGCGCCAAGCCCGTCTTCGTCGACATCTGCCCCAAGAGCCTCAACGCAGACCCGGCGAAGATCGAGGCGGCCGTCACCGAGCACACCCGCGCCATCCTCGCCGTCGAGACCTTCGGCAACCCACAGCACATGGACGAGTACGCCAGGCTGGCGGCCAAGCTGGAAATCCCGCTCATCGAGGACTGCTGCGAGGCGCTCGGCACGACCTACCGGGGACGGCCCTGCGGGTCGTTCGGTCGCGTCGGCGTCTTCGGCTTTTACCCCAACAAGCAGATCACCACCGGCGAGGGCGGGATGATCGTGACCGACGACGAGCGGCTGGCGGATGCCTGCCGCAGCCTCCGCAACCAGGGGCGCCCGATCGCGACGGCCCCGGGCGGCCCCGGCGGGCCGATGAACACCGGGGCGTGGCTCGAGCACGAGCGCGTCGGGTACAACTACCGCCTGAGCGAGCTGAACGCCGCGATCGGCGTCGCCCAGATGCGCCGGTTCAAAACGATCATCGAGCGTCGGCGGGTGGTGGCGGACCTGTACATGCAGCGCCTGATGGGCGTGCCCGAGGTCGTCCTGCCCACCATCAACCCCGAGGCGATGATGTCGTGGTTCGTCTATGTCGTGCGGCTGAGCACCGAGTTCGCCACAGAAGAACGCGACAGGGTCATCAACGGGATGCGGATCCACGAGATCGGGTGCGCCCCCTACTTCCCCTGCATCCACCTCCAGCCGGCCTACCGCGACCTCGGGCACAGACCCGGCCAGTTCCCAATCGCCGAGAGCGTCTCGGGGCGGACGATCGCCCTGCCCTTCCACGGGCGAATGACCGAGCGCGAGATCGACCTGGTCGCCCAGACCCTGGAGCTGATGATCTCGCGGGAGTCGCTGCATCGGGGGTAAACCGGGCGCGGGGCGCTGGGTGCTGGGCGCAGGGGTCGCTTCGGCCTGCGGCCGAGGCTGCGTTCCAGGCACGGGGTTCAGGGCGCCGGAACACAAAGACAAGCCGCGGCCGAAGGCCGCCGCCTCCCCCCGCGCCCCGCGCCCCCCACCCCGCGCCCTGCCGCCCAGCGGCTCCGCGTCCCCCCTTGCCCGGGCGGGGATCGAAGCTTTCCTTCCGGCC
>JAFIFZ010000022.1 GCA_020831775.1 Phycisphaerales bacterium | reverse complement strand
GGCGGCCTCCGGGCCGCCGCGTTTTTATTGCCCAGCGTCCTGTTGTCGCGCTGTGACCGATGCGCAGAAAAAGAGGGCGGCGCCCGGGGTTCGGCCGCGCCGCCCTCCTTCAAAGGAGGCGAGATTTGGGCGGGGCAGGGTTCAGCCCTCTGAGAACCTCGCGAGGAAGTAGAAGAAGTCGTCGGCGTCGATCACGCAGTCCGGCACGCCGAAACCGGGATCGTTCGGATTCGTCGAGCCGGTCAGGTCGGCGCGGGGGTCGCCCGCCGCGAACAACTGCAGGAAGAAGAAGAAGTCGTCGGCGTCGATCACCCCATCAGGCGAGCCCGGCGTCGGCCCGGTCATGTCCGCAGGCGAGCCGACTCGCACACGCAGATCCAGCTTCGGGGTCAGGCCGAGGGCCTGGGCGACGGGGTTGTTGCTGGTGTAGAACGACGGGAAGGCCGAGGGGCCGGTCCCCCCGGTCGGGTCGCCGCTGGCGGGCAGCAGCGAGGCGGCGCTCAGGCGGATCTGTCCCCGGGCCAGTTCCTGCTGGAGGTACCTGAAGGCGCTGGGCGAGCACAGGTCGATCTCGAAGACCACCACATCCTCGGGCGCAACCGTGTCGCCCGGCTGGCGCCCGTCGATCGTGCCGATGCCCCAGGGGACGACATCGAAGCGTTCCTTGAGGCGGTTGGAGATGTCGACCGGAGTGCCATCGGCCTCAAAGAAGGCTGCGAACGCGTTGCGGGCGCCCTGGGCGGGGGGCACGGTCGGCGCGCCGCCGAAGGGCGAGTTCGCGCTCCAGGTCTCGGCCGTGAAGCCGTTGCGATAGCCGGTGCCGAAGACCTCCATCGGGCGGCCCGGCGTCGTGTCGGGCAGATAGTCCGGGTCGGAGGGGTCGAGGAAGGTTCGGTAGGAGTCGGGCGTCACATCGAGGGGAAAGCCGTCGGTGTTGGCGATCACCAGGGTGAGCCGCGCCGACTCGATGGTGTAGCGGGAGGGGGCCAGGCCGGGCGGCACCTCACTAGAGGTGTCGAAACCGACGATGTACTGACCGTCGTAGTCGTCAAACCCCGGCTCGTCGATCGCCCCGAAGATCGAGGCCTCGAACCGGACACCGGGCGTGAGATTGAACGGGTAGTTCCAACGGTCCTCGTTGGGCGGCTGGAACGAGGTGTCCACGAGCTGGGCCTGGGCGGTGGCGCTCAGGCCGATGGCGAGGGTGAGCGTCCCTCGGATGCGGGTGGTCATGCGAAACTCCGTGCTGTCAGATGCGAACTGTTCTTGCGGAACAGGATGAATGCGGCTATCGTTGGTATTGTTGCGACTCAGTCTCAGCTAGACAAGCGGAAATCCGCCTCTGTTGCGACTCAGTCTCAGCGAGTCCGAAAAGTCGGCTATACTGCTCGCCCACCCCGCCGGAGGCGTTCGATGCGTTCGTTTCACCCCCGCAAGCAGCCCCTCGCCCACCGGCGGGACGGTGTGCGCGGCGGGTTCACGCTGATCGAGCTGCTGGTGGTCATCGCGGTCATCGCGGTGCTGATCGGGATCATGCTGCCCGCCCTCTCGGGGGCAAGGGGGGCCGCCCGGCAGATCCAGGAAATGGTGGCGGGGCAGCAGCTCATGATCGCCTACACCTCGTACGCCGATGCCCACCGGGGCTATGTGCTGCCCGGGTACCCCAGCCGCAACATGATCAACCAGGGGCGGATCACGGCGTACGACCGCTCGGGCGAGGCGATCGGTTTCCCGACCGCCAGCCGCTATCCCTGGCGCCTGGCCCCGTACATGAACTACAACTTCGCGGGGATGTACCACCGCGACGCCTCGCTGGAGGAGATGGCCAGGACCAACCTGCCGGGGATCGACGAGAAGTACGTCATCAGCCTCTTCCCCCTTTACGGGCTCAACTCGCAGTACATCGGGGGCAACGAGCGGTTTCTGGCCTTCAACTCGACGACCGAGCGGGTCTTCGGGCGGTTCTATGTGCGTCGGCTTGACGAGGTCCGCCGGCCTTCGGGGCTGCTGACTTTCGCGACGGCGAGGGCCGACCGCGAGACCTTTGCTTCTGTCGGGCTGAGCCGCGAGTTCCCGGGCCACTTCGATGTCTGGGCGCCGCGTTTCAGCGAGTCGGCGGGGGAGCAGTGGGCCTCGACCTACGACCCGCGCACGCCCACCCCGCGCGAGAACTCGGGCTTCGTCGACCTCCGCCACCGGGGCAAGGCCCTGACGGCGATGTTCGACGGGCATGTCCGCGCCCTGGGCTGGGAGGAGCTCCGCGACATGCGCCTCTGGTCGGACCAGGCCGCCAAGCCGGACTGGGCGCTGGGCCCCCGCTGAGCGTGCGCACACGCGCGGCCCGCTGATCCGTCTACGCTTGCGGAGCATGACCACCACAACGATCGATCTGCTCGACGAGCTCCGCTGGCGGGGCCTGCTGCACCAATCCACCGACGAAGGCCAGCTCCGCGAGCACCTGGCCTCCGGACGCCGGAAGATCTACGCCGGCTTCGACCCGACCGCCGACTCGCTCACGATCGGCAACCTCGTCCCGATCATCGCGCTGGTGCATGTCGCGCGCGCCGGGCACGACCCGATCGTGCTCATGGGGGGCGGGACCGGGCTGATCGGCGATCCATCGGGCAAGAGCGCCGAGCGCCAGCTCATGACCCGCGAAACGGTCGACCGGCACATCACCGGCCAGCGCCGCATCTTCGACGGCGTCTTCACCCACGCGGGCCTCGGCTCGCCGCGCGTGGTCAACAACGCCGACTGGCTGTCGAAGGTCTCGTTCCTCGATGCCCTGCGCGACACCGGCAAGCACTTCAGCGTCAACGCGATGATGCAGAAGGAGTCAGTCAAGGAGCGCCTGCACAACCGCGAGCAGGGGATCAGCTACACCGAGTTCAGCTACATGATCCTCCAGGCGTACGACTACCGGCACCTCTACGAGCGCGAGGGCGTCACGGTGCAGTGCGGGGGGAGCGACCAGTGGGGCAACATCACCGCGGGGATCGAGCTGATCCGCAAGTCGACCGCCGTGCGCCACGGCTTGGAGGGCCGCCTCGACGAAGGCGAGCGGATCTTCAAGGGCAAGGTCGCCCTGAGCCACGGCTTCACGATGCCGCTGGCGACGAAATCTGACGGTGGCAAGTTCGGCAAGACCGAGAGCGGCGCGGTCTGGCTCACGCCCGACCGCACCAGCCCGTTCGCGATGCACCAGTTCTGGCTCAACACCGCCGACGACGATGTCGAGCGGTTCCTGAAGGTCTTCACGCTGTTGGGACGCGAGGAAATCGAATCGCTTGTCGCCCGCCATAGCGAGAGCCCCGGCGCCCGCGAGGCGCAGCGAACGCTCGCCAACGAAGCGACGGCGCTGGTGCACGGTCGGGATCAGGCGGCGGCCGCCGAAGAGGCGGGGCGGGCCCTCTTTTCGGGCGACATCGCAAGCCTGCCCGAGGCGACCTTCCGCGAGGTGCTCGCAGAAGCCCCCTCCAGCGAGCATCCGATCGCCGACCTGCAAGCCGGGGTCTCGCCGGTCGACCTGCTCGTCGAGACCGGGCTGGCAAGCTCGAAACGCCAGGCCCGCGAGTTCCTGACCCAGGGCTCTGTGAGCGTCAATGGACGCAAGATCGGGCTGGACGAAACGCTCGGCGAGGGCGACCTGCTGCACGGCTCGTTGCTGGCGATCCGGCGCGGCAAAAAGCAGTGGCATCTGACTGTTTGGAAGTGAGTGGGGCGCGGCCTGCGGCCGCGAGAGGGTCGAACAGGCGAGAGTAGAGCAGTCGAAGGGAGACCTGTGGAGTCGGGTCACCCCTCAAGCCGTCGCGGCGATCCGTCTGAGCATCGCCGGGCTCTCGCCCTGGCCGGTGCGAGCGCTCAGGAGCGCCGCCTGGCACATCGAGAGGGTCAGCTCGAACGAGCCCGGGGCGGGGGGCGGGGCGCGGTCTTCAAGGACGCGGCGCATCGCGCCGGCCACGCTCGCCGCGGCGAATTCGCCGCTGTCTTTGTCTTGTTCGTTCCAGCGTGAATCCTCGATGACCTCGCCGGACCCGTCGCGCCAGAGCAGGCGTCCGCGGTCCAGCGAGAGCTCGCCCGCGGGCCCGACCGCGTCGATGCGGAAGGCGTACGCGCCGGCCTGGTCGCTGGCGAGGCCCGAGAGCACGCGCCCGTCGGCGTAGCGCCCCGTGAAGGCGATGTCGCCCCGAAGTTCGCGGAGGGTCTCGCCCGGCAGCGCGTGCAGCGGGCGTCCAGGGACCGAGAAGGCGTAAGCCGCGTCGATCGATTCGGGCTCCCCCATCAGCTCCCGCGCGATGTCCATCGCGTCGAAGAGGAGCAGGGCGAGGGAGGCGTCGCGTTCACGCGCCCGCACATCGACCCGCAGCGTGCGCACGGGGCGGAATTGCTGCATCGCGTCGAGCAGTTCGGCGAAGGCCGGTTCGTGGCGGACCAGAGGGGCGAGGTCGCACGCATCGGCGGCGCTCAGGCCCTGGTGCGAGCGGGCCCAGCGGCCGGCCCGCACCTCGACGGTTGAGGACGGGATCGGCTCGGCCGCGAGGATGCGTGAACCCCGCTGGCGGGCGCTGAGGATCACCGCGGCGTCTGCCGGGTCGTCGCCGAACGGCCCGGGGTCCAAAATCCAGAACAGGTCCGCCTCGGCCGAGGCGAACATCGAGCGCAGGTCGTCGACGGGTTCGGCGCCGAGCTTTTCGGCCAGCGCCCCGCTCTCTCCACGCCCGGGCGAGCCGGCGGCGCAAACGACAAGGCCGAGCCTGTCGCGTACTGCACGGACGATCGGCAGCCGCTCGGGCGTGCACCAGAGGGCGACCCGCGTCGGAATTGTCCCCTTCGAGTCCACCACGAGGGAATGCTACATGATTCTGTCGCGTACTGTATTGCGGCGCTGCGAGGCGGCCGCGGCTTGCCGGAAAACCGGCAGGTCGAGGAAAGTCCGAGCACGAAAGGGCACGCCGGTGGGTAACCCCCACCCGGCCGGGGCGGTCCCGGCCGAGGGAAAGTGCAAAGAAACCAGACCGCCGATGGCCGGATCCGTCCGGCACAGGCAAGGGTGTGAGGGTGCGGTAAGAGCGCACCGCCCGGCTGGCGACAGCCGGTGGCTAGCAAACCCCGGCGCGTGCAAGCCCAAGCAGCCCCGCGGAGGTCCGCCTCCATGGCCGGCCCGGCCACTGTCGGGGCGGGTAGGGTGCTCCGGCGTATGCCGGGACCGCGTCGGCAACGGCGCGGCAAGAGAAATGGCCGCCCAGGCCGGCAGGCGCGACACGGGCCCCCGTCAATACCCCGTCGCGAACCGTCGGCCGGACAGAACTCGGCTTATCAGCAGCGCCGGACCGCCGTCGGGCCTCGGGAAACCGGGGCCCGGCGACCTTTTTGGGGTCAGGGGAGTGGGCTTCGGTCGCGAGCCTTTGCGCAGTCTTGCTGATCCCGCGGGACATGGGACGCGCAGTCGCAGCTAATCTCCGCCCATGCCGAGCTTCAATCGAATCGTTGCGTTCCTGCTGCTCCTTGCTCTTGCGGCGTCGGGCTCGCTCGCTTCGCCCTTGGTGATCGCCCACCGCGGCGCCAGCGGGTATGTGACCGAGCACACCATGGCCGCGTACGCCATGGCCTACGCCCAGGGCGCGGACATGCTCGAACCTGATGTTGTGCTCAGCGCCGACGGCGTGCTGATCTGCTCTCACGACCTGACGCTCGAACGGACCACCGACGCGCCGGAGAAGTTTCCCGATCGCGCCAGAGACGACGGCAAGTGGTATGTGATCGACTTCACGCTCGAGGAGCTCAAGTCGCTCTCCAAGCGGGTGTCGGGCGACGAGACGGACGGGCACACGATCGTGACGCTCGATGAATTGCTGTCGTTGATCGCCCAACTCAACCGGAGCACCGGCGGCTCCGTCGGCGTCATCCCCGAGCCGAAATCGCCCGCATTCCACCGGCGCGAAGGACAGCCGATCGAACCGGTGCTGCTCGAAACGCTCGCGCGGCACGGGTACACCGGCCCAGACGACGGCGGCATCGTGCAATGCTTCGACATCGCCAGCATCAGGCGGATGGTGTTCGAGCACGGATCGGAGCTGCCAATGGTGTGGCTGCTTTCACGCCACCCCGAGCCTGAGCGTCTCCGCGACACCGCGGCGTACCTCGCGGGCATCGGGCCGAGCCGGAAACTGATTGAGAACGACTCGGAGTCGCCGACCGCCGAGGGAGAGGCGCTGCTGGAGCTTGCTCGCGAGCTCGGCTTGGCGGTCTACCCATACACCTTCTGCGACGACCAAGCCGCGACGGCTCGCTTTTTCCATCGCTACAAGGTCGACGGGGTGTTCACCGATTTTCCCGACGTCGCCCTGCGTGCTCGCGAGGCCGATTGACGCTCGCGCCGGCGCGGGTTCGGTCGGCCTTCACCGCGTTCACACCCTCCCGACCACGAAGACAATGAAACTCTCTTCGAGTTCGCTTGGGTCGGTGATCGGGTGCGCCTTCGGCTCGGCGTCCTCGATCGGATCGACGACTTTGGAGTGGACCTCCGTGGTCCGTAATCCGGCCTCGGCCATCGCGTCGCGGAGCTCTGGGACCGACCAGAGACGCCAGCGGTAGACGAACGCGTCGGTGTATTCCTCGATGATCTGGCCCGAGCGTTCGACGCGGAAGTGGCAGACATCGGTGACCATGCCCGTCAGAGGGTCGGCCTCGCGCTGTTCCCATGTGTAGAGGACGCGCAGGCCGCCGGGGGCGCGGTGGCCTCGGTTGACTGTGCAGATGGTGAAGGCGGAGCCGCCGCCGTAGATGTCGCAGACGAAGATGCCGTGCGGTTGCAGGCGCTCGCGAGCCCGCGAGAGATAGCGGATGAGCGTGGGGCGGTCGTGGATCTCGCCGATCGAGAAGTTGCCGACGAAGACGACATCGGCGGGTTCGTCGGCGTCGAGCACGCTGCGCTCTTGGAGTGTCAGGCGGTCGTCGAAAGTGTCGCGTTCGCGTGCTCGCGCCAGCGGCTCGGGGTCGAGGTCGGTGCCGATCGCACGCCCGTCGGGCACACGCTCCAGCCATGTGAGGGAGGCGGCGCAGGAGCCGCAGAAGTCTTCGGCGAGAATCTTCGGGTCGTTCGCATGCAACGCGACCAGGAACGGCACGAGGGCCGGCGGGGATTGGACGCAGAGTTCGTAGCAGTCGTATTTGGTCATGGGGGCGTGGGGTGGAGGGCGTTGGGTGTGGGGGGGGGGGGGGCGGTCGGGCGGGGGTGGGGGTTCTGGTGCGGAGCGCAGCG
>JAFIFZ010000026.1 GCA_020831775.1 Phycisphaerales bacterium | reverse complement strand
CCTGGCTCCACCCGGGGCTACAACCGTGCCACTCCTTTGGAGCGTCCGGAGGGACGGAGGCAGAGGCACGGAGGCACGGAGCATTTGGTGAGTTTGCGATTGGTGGTTGGTTCAGTTGTAGCGTTTGATGATTCGTGTGATTGGGCGGGGCGCGGCGGGGCGGGAGGTTGGGGGTGGTTGGGTGTTGTAGCGGTTGACGAGGTCGCGGAGGAGGCGCTCGATGTGGGCGGGGTTTCGGATGTTGTAGAGGCCGCGGGGTTGGCCGCCTTGCGTCTTGATGTCTCGGATCTCGGCTTCGTCGCCGATGAGGATGTCGCCGCGGGATCCGGGTCTGTCGATGCGGGTGAGCTCGGTGAGTTGCTCGGGGCGGTAGGAGCGGATGTGCCTTTCGCGGCTGCCGGAGATTTCGATGAGGCGGCGGTCGGTGACGGCATAGACGGTGTTGCTCGATCTGAGGCGTTCTCCGAGTGGGGAGAGGGCAATCACCGCACCAGCACCGGCCATCACCACGAAGACGGCGACGAAACCGACGAGCATCGGATCGGCGGCGCCGGGGGGTTGGCTGCTGAGCGTCGCCTGCACGGCTACACCGATGAAGGCGAGCATGAAGAGCCCGACGAGGAAGGCGGGGAGCGAATCGGTCGAGAACCATCGCTTCACCGGGACACCGCGCCAGACGACGCGTTCTCCGGGCCTGAGCTCGGCTTGCAGTCTCTGGGCGAGGTGTTCGGGAATCGTGGTGAGCGGGCTCGCGGCCTCGGGCGCCGGGCCGGGGTGCTCAGATGGATTCTCCGTCGCGAGTGTGTTGATCGCGCCGAGCAGTTCCTCGACTCGGGCGGCGCCCTTGATGTTGAGGAAGCCGTAGTCGCGGGTGTTGTCGTCGTTGATCTCGACACTGGTGACTTCTGTGCCGAAGACGAGGTCGGCCCTGCCGAAGTAGGTGTCGCGTCGTTGCCAGGCGATCCGTCCGGCGGGGAAGGTCCGTATCTTTTCGGTCGGCCAGCCCTCGAAGATGAGGGCTCGGCGGTCGGTGACGGCGTAGACGGTGTTCCTGCCCAACAGCCATGCGATCAAGGGGACGGACGTGAGCCCCGCCCCGACGAGACAGAAGAACGCGAACATGAGCGGCGAATCAATGTCGCCGGGCGGGGGCGGGTTCTGGCTGGGCTGGGTCGCAACGAACAACATGAACGAAAGCCACAGCATGCCGAACATAAACGGGAAGACGGTTCTGTTGGTGAACATTCGTGGGGTCGCGCGGGCGAGCCACAGGATTTCTTCGCCTGGTGCGAGCGTGTCGGCGAGGGTTCGACGGCTGCGCTCGGGGAGCCGTTCTGGCGTGATCATCGGGCGGGCCCCCCGGCATCGGCGTCCGTGTCGGCGAGCTGTTCGAGGAGGCGTTCGACGGCGGCGGCGTCGGGGATGTTTTTGAAGCCGGTGATCTTGACGACCTTGCCGCCGTCGGATTGGACAATGGTCCGTTTCTCGAAGACGATATCACCGAGTCCGTTGGGTCGATCGATGCGGGAGAGGCGGCGCAGCCTGCGCGGGGGGAAGTCGCGCGTTCTCTTGAGGAAGCCTCCTTCGAAGATCAGTGCGCGTCGGTCGGTGATCATGAAGGCGGCGCCGAGCGCCCAGTAGCGGGCGTACAGCGGCGCGCTGAGCAAGACGAGGCCGACGAGCACGAACGGTGTGACCAGAAACCCGAACCAGTCGGTGCTGCCGAAGCTGAGGTCGGGCGCCTGGAAGTTCCAGATGATCGCGACGGCGGTGCAGGAGACCGCCGTCCACGGGATGCCGAAGAGGAAGAGACCCCTCGCATCGGGCGTGAAACACCTCGGGACGGGCTGAGCGACCCAGACGACACGCTCGCCGGGTTTCAGCACATGGCGGGCCCTGTGCCTGAGCTTGTATGGCAGCGATTCGACATGCTGCATCGCGGTTCCCCGTCGGTGCGGAGGCGTGGTTTGCTTGGCGCGCGGGGAGTTTACCAGATCGGCCGGTCTGGTGGTACAGCGGGTCGGGCGATTACACTCCGCCCTGGAGCCTTCCACCCCCCACCGTTTCCGACGGAGGCACGCGCGTGGCCGATGAGCAGACAGGCCGGTTTTCGGACGACCCGGAGGGGCGGTCGTTTGTGTCGCGCGGGGGGGAGAAGCTGGACCATGCGCTGCGGGTGTTCGGGGTCGACCCGACGGGGCTGGTGTGCGCGGACCTGGGGTGTTCGACGGGCGGGTTTACCGATGCGCTGTTGCGGCGTGGGGCGGCGAAGGTGTATGCGGTCGACACGGCGTACGGGCAGCTTGCGTGGAAGCTGCGGAGCGATCCGCGGGTGGTGGTGATGGAGCGGACCAATGCGCTGCATGCTGTGCCGCCGGAGAAGGTGGATCTGGTGGTGATCGATCTGGGATGGACGAGGCAGTCGAGGGCGTTGCCTGTCGCGGCGGCGTGGTTGAAGGCGGGCGGGCGGATTTTGACGCTGGTGAAGCCGCACTATGAGCTGGAGACGGAGGAGCTCGATCGTGTTGCGCCCGGGCGAGTGCTGGCGGAGGAGGAGGCGGAGCGTGTGGCGATGGAGGTTGTCGAGCGGATGCGGGGAGAGGGGTTTGAGGTGCTTGGAGTGACGAAGAGCCCGCTGCTTGGCGGGGCGGGGAAGAAGTCGCGGGGGAAGGGGAATGCGGAGTGGCTGGTTTTGGTCGAGAGAGGACGAGGAGCGAGCGATGCATGACAGCGGAGGACCGATCGCCAGGCCGGACGAACGAGCCGTGAACGACCTCATCGAAGAGATATCCGGCGGTTTGACCGTAACGCTGGGGTATCCGCCGGAAGCGGAGCTCGACGCGATGCTGGTCGGGTGTGAGCTGCTGCGGAAGCACAAGAACCCCGGAGAGATCATCGGTGAAGATGTCCTGAAGATCGAGTCGTGGGACCGGTTTGAGATCGCCGTGATGAGCGATGTCTGGAGCGAGCTCACTCGCGAGCGGTACGGATTCGAGATTAGGATTTTTGCGAGCGTCTGCGGGATTCGGAGCTGGCTGTTCTGCTGGGAACCCGGAAGCGACATATTTGATTTGGAGTGCGTTTACAAGAACCATGCGCAAGATGCTTCGGATACAGACATCGGGAGTCGGATCTGGCGTTGGTGCAGCGCGGTTGTGACGCTCGGCGACAGCTTGATGGCTTCGCGGGTGGAGGTGCCGGGGCAGCGGGGTCCGGAGCCGATTGTGCTTTGGCGCAGACAAGACAGCTAGCGAGTGAGGGATTCCGCCGCTCCTTCGGAGCGGAAGGGATTTTTCTTGCTTTCCACGAGTTCTGCTCGGCTGCGCCTCGCTTCACTCGTGGCAAGGCTCGTCGGCTCCTTTGGAGCCGGGCGACCGGCGTTGCCGGTCCGAGAGCGGGAGAGAGTCGAGCAGAAGGACATGTAGATAGGGAGAACACTGGCGGGCGAGCCGCCAGTGCTGCAGGTCTATGCGGACATCATCAGGCTTTCAGGACTCGGACTTGACCCAGCCCTTTTTGGCTGTTGGGGCGGGTTTGTCGAGCATGGGCCAGAGGCGTTCGAGGAGTTCGCGTGTGCCGAGGCCGGTGGCGCCGCTGAGGCCGACGATCTCGAAGCCTTTGCCGCCGTCGTCGGTGATTTTGGCGCGGAGGGTTTCGATGGCTTCCTGGCGGGCTTCGTCGCCCGCGAGGAGGTCGAGCTTGTTGAGTGCGATGATCTCGGGCTTGGCGGCGAGCTTTTCGGAGTGGCCCGCGAGCTCGGCCCTGACCATGCGGTAGTTTTCTGCCGGGTCGCCGCCGTCCTGCGGCATGACATCGAGCAGGTGGACGATGACGCGTGTGCGCTCGATGTGGCGGAGGAAGTCGTGGCCGAGGCCGGCGCCGTCGGCGGCGCCCTCGATCAGGCCCGGGATTTCGGCGAGGGCGGTGCGGGGGGGGGGGTCGCGGGGGGGGGGGGCGGGGCGGGGGGGGGGGGGTGGGGGGGGGGGGGCGGCGCGGGGGGGTGGGGGGGGTTTGGGGATGAAAGCGAACGTTGAACATCGAACGTCCAACATCGAAGTTTGAAGGGAGAGAAGTCCCTGTTCGCCCCT
>JAFIFZ010000018.1 GCA_020831775.1 Phycisphaerales bacterium | reverse complement strand
GCGAAGGTGATGGCCCACTGGGCGACAGTGAACTACCGCGAGAGCTACAACATGCACGCCTCGTGCGGGATCCTGTTCAACCACGAGAGCCCGCGTCGCGGCGAGACCTTCGTCACCCGCAAGATCACGCGGGCCGTGGGGCGCATCAAGATGGGCCTGCAGGACAAGGTCTTCCTGGGCAACCTCGACTCCAAGCGCGACTGGGGCTACGCGGGCGACTATGTCCGCATGATGTGGATGATGCTCCAGCAGGAGACGCCCGACGACTATGTGATCGCCACGGGCCGCTGCATCTCGGTGCGCGAGTTCGCCCAGATGGCGTTCGATCACGCGGGCCTGGACTTTGAAAAGCATGTCGCCTTCGACCCGCGCTACCTGCGCCCTGCCGAGGTCGACCTGCTCTTGGGCGACCCTTCCAAGGCGAAGAAGAAGCTCGGCTGGGAGCCGACAACCAGCGTCGAGGAGCTCGCCGCGATGATGGTCGACTACGACATCGAGCTCGCGGCCAGAGAGAAGACTCTCCGCGACGCGGGCCACCAGCTCCCGGCGCACCAGGGGCACGATCAGTAATCAAGCTGATGCGTTGCGGCCCGGGCCGGCTCAAGGCGTCGGGTCTGTCCGTGTGGGCAGTTCCAGGCGCAGCGCCTTGATCGCCTTCTCGCCCAGCCCGCCAGGGATGATCGAGAGCGTGTCGCGGAGTTGGTCGGGCAGCAGCACGCGGATCGCCGCGGCATACATCAGCCCGTACACCCCCGCCGCGGCGCACGCGACCAGCAAGGGCAGCACGCGTCCGGCCTGGATCTGCATCGCGGCGAAGAGGAAGGGCAGGCCGACCCACGCCGGCGTGCCGAGGCCGATCGCGAGCAGGTAGGGCTTGAACGCGCCGAAGATCCGCGTCCACGAGACGCCCCGGTTGCGGAGCTGGACGACCATCATCGTCGGGAACATCGCGAGGTTGGCAGCGCCGACGCCGATGGCGATCGAGGTCGCGGTCCCGCCGACAACCGCCCCGACGAGCGAGCCGGCGACGGTGGTCACGCCGCAGACCAGCAGCACGAGGAACTGCGTCTTGAATGCGCCCATCGCCATGTTCCACGAGTTGATGAGCGTGATGAGCGACCGCAGGGGGATGATCGCGCAGAGGATCTGCGTCGCGATGACGGCGCCCGCCCACTTGCCGTCGTAGAGCGCCTGTTCGAGCGCCGGGAAGGTGATCGAGATGCCGATCATCGCGGGGGCGGTGATCATCATCAGGGCGCTGAGGGTGCGTGTGACGGCCGCCGCCTGGCGGTTGATGTCGTCCTTGATCTTCGACAGGATCGGGAAGAGCATCTCGCGCAGGCGCATCGAGAGCAGGGCGAGGGCCTGGAAGGCGATCATGTAGGCGAAGGCGTAGACGCCGACGGTGTCGGTATCGACGATCGTGCCGATGAACATCTTGTCGCCGTGGGTGTGCAGGGCGTCGGCGGCGGCGGCCAGCAGGAGCCACTGCGACTGCACAAGGATCGGGGGCCAGAGCGCCAGCGAGGGGAGCCGGCGCCCCGAGGGAAGCCCGACCACCCGCAAGAGCACGACCGTCTCGATCGCCGCGACCGCCAGCAAAGGCAGCACGAAGCTCAGCGGCCCGAAGCCCAGCGCCGCCAGCGCGATCATGCCGGCGTACTGGATGAAGCTCATCCACATGTTCAGCCTCGCCTGGAGGCTGTAGCGCAGGTCGATGAGAATCTTGGCGTACATCACCGGGCGTGCGGCGGCGATCAGCACCGTCGCCGCGATCACATACATCATCTGCTTGAGCTGGGGCTCGTCGTTGGCCAAGGCGATCCCGGGCGCAAAGCCCACGAGCACCGCGGCGATCACCGTGTTCAGCGCGACGCTGATCCAGAGGCACTGGGGGGCGAGGCGGTTGTACTCCTCTTCGCCGGACCTGACGAGGATGTGCTGCACGCCCCCGCTCTGGAACGCGCGCACCAGCGCCGCCGAGGCGAGCGCGATCGCATAGACGCCGAAGTCCTCCCTGTCGAGCAGGAAGCCCAGGACGAAGAGGGAGATCGCCCCGAGCAGCTTGATGACGATCATCGTCAGCGCGAGCCATGCCGCGGCGACTCCCGCGGTCTTCGCGTACCCCTCGCTCACTCGAACCGCTCCAGCAGCGACCGGATGTCTTCCGGGTTCTGTGCGGCACGGTCGATGTGCTCGAGTTGGATCATGTACTGCAGGAAGCGTCTGGGCATGGTCTTCTCGGCGCGTCGGTCGGCAAGGCGTTGGGCGGTCCAGAGCGCCACCCGCGGCGCCCGGGCGGGGCGGCAGCGGGCAGCGTAGATCATCAGCCGGCACAGTGCATCGGCCATCTCGGCCGCTTTGCCCGAGATCCTTTGGCCCGCGCCGGGCCGGCCGTAGGCAAGATCCGCCGCCTCGGGGTAGCCCCTGGCGATCGCCTTGCTGTGGATATCGCCGAAACGGGCGAGGTCGAGGGCGGGGACGGAGGCGAGGTTGTCGTAGAGCTCGTGGTCGAGGAACGGGGCGTAGGTGGTGGGCACAAAGTCGAAGATGCGCGTGCTGCAGAGGATCACTTCGCGCCGCGTCCGCGACCTGGCGTACCAGCGTTCGACCGGGTTCGCCTCGCCCCGGCATTCCTTGAGCAATGCGGCCGTGCGCTCGACGACGCGCGAGCGGTCGTACGCGTCGCGGTGGTCCTCGGGGATGAACGGCTCGATGCTTTCATCGGGGACCTCGTGCTGGCGGACCAGCACCTCGGCGAGCTCCTCGTAGCGGCCCTGCGCGAAGAGCCTGGCGTGCCGGGCGCCGGACTTCTTTGATTCGGCGAGCCCGTTGCCCGCGATCCCGTCGTAGGCGAAGCTCGGCGCAAGATCCTTCAGGCGCGGGCGGAGGATCTCCGCCCAGGTCCCCTCGTCGGTCAGCAGGTCGGTGCGGAGGTTGCGCACCTCGTCGAGATCGATCAGCGAGCTCGACCGCTCGACCGTCTCGTGCTCGGCGCCGACATGGCGGGCGACCTCGGCCGCCGCCTCAGACTCGGTGTCGCGCAGCGCGGGGTAGGGGTTGGCCGTGAGCGTGTGCGCCGGCGCGGCGTCCTGGCGGGCGAGTTCGAGGATGATGTGTCGCGAGTCGCGCCCGGCCGTCAGGGGCATCACCGTTTGGGCCGGGTCGCAGGGGCGTCGCCCGATGGCCCCGCGCACCCCCTCGATAAACGCCTCGATCGCCCGCTCTTCCGTCCAATCGCGGGGCGGCGCGGGGGTGTACGAGCCGGTGATCGACCAGCGCCCGTCGTCGAGCCCGACGCTCGCGCGTGGCGGCAGCGCCTTGATCCTCGCAAACGGCGTGTCGTGCCCCAGGTAGAACCCGAAGCGCAGGAACGCCGATCGCGCCTCGTGGTCCGGCTCGGGGTCGACACCCTCGGCCAAGAGCCGCAGCAGGCAGTTCGAGACGCGCAGCACCGAAGCCCCGCCCCGCTCCTCGATCGCGTAAAAGCAGGGGTACATCCCGTACCGGTCGTTCCAGAGGTGCAGGCGGCCGTTGCGGAACGACCACCCGGCGTACACCCCGTCGTCGATCGTGTCGGTGGTGCTGCTGACGCGGTGGCCGAATTCGGCGTGCAGATCGCCCTTGGCCCGGGCGTCCTTCTCCTCGCTGACCACTTCGATGAACAGTGTCTGTGTCACAGGACTCCGCAGTGTGTCTGATGCCAAAGATTGGTGATCGGACCCTGCTCTCCCCTTCGGCTTCAGGATTGCGAACAATCAGGCCGATCGCGTCAGGAGTGTCGGGCGGCCGTTCCTGACGAGGGGTCCGTCTCTTATTGAGACACTACGGCAGCTCCCGGAGCCTGTTCATGCAGCCTTCAGATCCCGCCCCCCTCTTCCTGATTACCGGTCGTGAGCGGTACGGGCCCAGGAGAGCCGCGCTCGGGCTGGCCGACCACCTCCGCGGCGCCGGATGGCGGCTCTGCTTCGCCTCCCTCGAAGACGAGGCGTTCACCGACGAACTGGAGAAAGAAGACCACAAGGTCGTCCGCCTCGGTGTCGGGCGCGCGCCTGGCCTCGAAAGAGGGGGGCTGGCAAGGGTGGGGGCCTACCTCCGCCTTCGGGCCTACGAGCGCAGCGCGGCAGAGCGCGTCGCTGCGGTCGCCAAAGACTTCGGTGCAGGGGTCATCCATGTCCGTTGGCCGAACCTCGTCGGGCTGGCGGGCCGGGCGGGCGTGAAGGCGGGCGTGCCGACGCTCTGGCACATGCCCAACATCGTCGGGGGCGGGTATCCGTTTGATCTGAACAAGCGGCTGTACAGACGGATGTGCCGCAAGAGGTCGATCCTGCCCGTGGGCAACAGCCGCTACACGGCTTCGACCGTCGGGGCGGGCGTCCCGAAGACATGGATCTACCTCGGCATCGACAAGGACCAGTTCGACCCCGACCGCCCTGCCACGCTCACGCGGGCCGAGGCGGGGCTGCCCGAGGGCGCGCCCGTCGCGGGCATCATCGGGCGGATCGAGCCCAGCAAGGGGCAGGACAGGATCGTGCGCGCGATCGGCCTGCTCGGGGACGGCGCCAAGGACCTGCACCTATATCTGGTCGGCGGGCCGACCGAGGGCGAGTACGCCGACTCGATCCGGGAGCTCGCCTCGTCGCTGGGGCTTTCCGATCGGGTGCACTTCGCCGGGGAGGTGCCCGACCCGGTGGCGAACTACCAACTCATCGATTTTTCGATCAACGCGCGGGTCGACCCCGAGCCGTTCGGGCTCAGCGTGATCGAGTCGATGATGATGCGTCGGCCGATCCTCGTGCACGCGCTGGGGGGGCCGGCCGAGTCGGTGCTCGATGGCCAGACGGGCTGGCATGTGCACGACCCCTCGCCCGAATCGTTCGCGGCGGGCCTCCGGCGCGTGATGGAGGCCCGGGGCGACTGGCCCCGCCTGGGCGAGCGGGCCCGGGAGCACGCGATCGAGCGGTTCTCGAAAGAGGTCTACGCGGACCGGTATATGCAGGTCCTGCGGAAACTGGCCGCAGAGGGTGTCCGGGGCTTCGCGGACGGCGCATAGCGGTGTGATACGCTTGTCTGTTGGCCCGGGGATTGGCCCCGGCCGAGGGGAGCGTGTCATGACCAAGCCCGCAGCGTCCGCAGAGTCGGCGACCGCATCGGCCGCCGCGATGCCCATGTGGAAGATCATCACCCTGGTCGTGTCCGGCATCGTCGCCGCCAGCGGGCTCGGGCTGATGGTCTATTCGGGGGTGACGGCGCCCGAGCGACCCGCCGCGACGGCCCCCGAAGGCCCGGGCGAGCTCGACCCCGGGGCCTCGGGCTTCCTGCCCGGCCAGCCCCGCCCGACCGACCCCGGCGCCGACCCCGACCCGGTCGACGAAGAGGATCGCTGGCTGGACGACTACTCGCCTGCGATCTTCCGGCTCGGCTTTGCCTTCTTCGTCGGCTTCGCGCTCGGGTACGCGCTGAAGACCTTCATGAAGATCGTGGTGATCATCGCCGGCGTGCTCCTGTTCACGCTGCTCGGATTGGAACACATGGAGTGGATCAGCGTGAACTGGGACGAGGTGCGCGGGGGCTACGACTCTGCCGCGGGATGGGCGCAGGCGCAGTTCGCCTCTTTCGGCGATTTCGTCAAGGGCGCCGTGCCGAGCACGGCCTCGGCGATCGGTGGCCTGGCGGTGGCGCTGAAGAAGTGAGCCGCGTCAAGAGCTCCGAAGGAGCGCAGGATCTTTGCCACGGGTGAAGCGCCGCGCGATGCGCAGCATCGGGCGAAGCTGAACCCGTGGGCAGCTCGCCATCCAAGCCGAGCCCTGAAGGGGCGAAGGAATCGATCTCGTCTACGGCGCGGTCTTCGATCCGACGAGGACAGCTCAAGCTTTCCGCCGCCCCTTCAGGGCGGCTTTGTTTTTGCTCGTATTCCACGAGTTTGCTCGGCTGCGCCTCGCGGCACTCGTGGCAAGGTTCGTGCGCTCCTTCGGAGCGGGGAGAGAGTCGGTGCTGCTTTTTACAAGGCTCTTGAGCGTGTGCTCGCATCGGTTGGATGACAGGAAGCACCGCCCTCCGTTGGAGGTCGGTGGCACGGTCGATCGCCGCGCTTTGACGGTCGCGGCGCCTTGACCGATCGATCCGCATCGCTGAGAAGAGGCCCGGCTCAAAAGCCCCAGACAAACGGGGTGATCATCACGCAGACGACGCCGCAGAGGACTGTCAGCGGCCCGCCGAAGCGGATGTAGTCCCACCACGAATAGCCGCCCGGGCCCATGACCATCAGGTTGGTCTGGTAGCCGATGGGCGAGGCGAACTCGCAGCTGGCCGCCACCGCGATCGCCACCGCGAAGGGCATGAAGTTCAGATCGCCCGCCTGCGCGACGCTCAGCGCGATGGGGAACATCAGCACCGCCGCGGCGTTGTTCGTGATCGCCATCGTGAACACGGTCGTCAGCAGGAAGACCGAGGCGAGCATCGCCCACGGGCCAAGGCCGCCCGCGACCGCCAGCAGGGATTCGGCGATCGCCGCCGCCAGCCCCGTATCGCTCATCGCGTGCCCGATGCCGAACGCCGCTCCGATCGTGATGAGCACCTGCCAGTCCATCGACGCGCGGGCCTGCGCGCCCGTGCAGCAGCGTGTGGCGACCATGAGCCCCGCCGCGGCCATCGCCGCAACCACCGGCTCGAAGACCCCGATCGTGATCGTGATGATGAGCCCGGCGAGGATGACCAGGGCGAGCAGCGCCCGGTCGTGCCGAAGGGCGGCGGGGCTCTGCAACTCGCTGACGAGGAAGAAGTCGGTGCTGTCGCGGTAGCGTTCGGCGAAGCGGTTGGGCGCTTCCAGCAGCAGGGTGTCGCCGGGCTGGAGGCGCACATCGCCGAGCTTGCCCTTGACGCGCGAACCCTGGCGGTGCACCGCGACGACGACCGCGTTGTAGCGGGCGCGCATCCCCGCCTCGCGGATCGTCCTGCCCACCAGCGGGCTGCCCGAGGCGACGACCGCCTCGATCAGGCGCATGTTGGGCCGGTACCCGTCGGGCGTGGGCCCCTCGTCGGCGACGGGTTCGAGCCCCTTGATCTTCTGGAGGTCCACCACCGAGTCGAGCACGCCCACGAACACCAGCACATCGCCCCCGAGGATCACTTCCTGAGGCCCCACGGCGATGATCGTGTTCTCCTCCCGCTCGATGCGGCTCAAGAACAGCCCCGGCAGGTTGCGAAGACCGGCCTGCTCGACGCTCTTGCCGATTACCGACGAGCCCTCGCCGACGCGCAGAGCCGTGGTGTAGCGCCGCAGGTTGCTCTGCCCGTTCACCGTCGGGCCACCGGTGTTGGGCAACAGGGCGCGCCCGAAGATCAGGATGTACGCGATCCCGCAGACCGCGATCGGCAGGCCCACGGCAGTCAGCGTGAACATGCCGAAGCGCAACGGCTCGTCGTCAGGCCCCCGGGCGTCGTAGGAGATCAGCATCCCCGCCACGACGACGGTGGTGCTCGTGCCGATGAGCGTGCAGATCCCGCCGAGGATGCTCGAGTAGCTCAGCGGGATGTACAGCTTGCCGGCGGGCAGCCCGGACTTCTTGGCGACCCCAGAAAGCACGGGCAGGAAGATCGCGACGATCGGCGTGTTGTTGATGAACGCGCTCATACCCGCGACGGGCAGGGCCAGCCGGGCCTGGGCCTCCAGCACGGTCTTGGGCCGCCCGAGCATCCGCTCGCTGATGAGGTTCATCGCCCCTGTTTCGCGCATCGCCGTGGCGACGACATACAGCATCGCGACGGTGATCACGCCCGGGTTGGAAAAGCCGCGGAGGGCCCCGGCGGGTTCGAGCACCCCCGGAACCAGCAGGGTGAGCAGGGCGCCCATCAGGACGACATCAGGCGCGTATCGCCCCCTGACCAGCAGCGCCAGCATCAGCACCAGCACGCCGCCGGTGAACCAGGCGTCCCATCCGAGTGCTTGCAAGGCTGAGTGCTCCAGTGCGGAACGCCGGTTCGGGCGGGGGCTTTGACGCCGGAGCGCCCCCGGTGCGGGCCTCAATGTCCCGTTTCGGCTGATGAACGGGCGGGTCGGCGTGCAGGCGGGTTCATCGGCGGCCGATCAACACCGATACGAACTTTGACGCCGAATCCATCGTCGGCAAGGCGGTCGCGCATGATGAAGAGCTTTGCGAACACATTCGGTTTCCGCCCCCCCCTGCTCAGGCGGGGTGAATCGGCCGTCGCCTGGACAGGCCTCGGACTCCTCGTGCTCCTGCTCGGCTCGATCGCCGGTGCGGCGTGGTGGGCCAACGAGAGCGCCGAGCGGGCCGAGGTCCGCGCCTGGCACTCCCGGGCCGACGCCACACTCGGCCTGATGCAGGAGGCCGGGTCGACCTTGCTGGAGGCGGGGGAGCTGACGGGTTTCCGCAGGCTGGTCGTCAACGCGGCCGATTCCGGACAGGTCAGGTCGCTGCTGGTCACGATGGGCGACGGCCGGGTGATCGCCTCGTCGGACCCCTCGTCGGTCCGGTTCGAGGACCCGCCCGAGGGGCGTTGGCCCTCGGTCCCCGCCGACGCCGCCGGCGAGCACACCCGAGTGCTGCAGATCGCAGGAAAGGGCTCGGTGCTGCTTGAGGTCGATCCGGGCGATGTCGCCGCCGCCAAGGCGGAGCTCGACGGGCTCGTGGGGGTCGGGATCATCGGCGGGGTCGCCCTGGGCGGGTTCATGCTGATCTACCGGCGGATGCGCCGGGGCTTTGCGGCGGTGGGGGCGGTCCGCGACGCGGTCCTCCTGGCCGCCTCCGGCGAGAAGAACAACGACGCCCTCCGCGTCGACGCCTCGCTGGGCAGGGCCGCCGAGGCGTGGAACAGCCTGCTCGACGACCGCGAGGAGCTGCGCCGCCGCGTCACCAAGGAACGCGCCGGCGAGCAGCTCGGCTCGAGGCGCGAACGGCGCGGCGAGCTCACCGAGGCCTGCGACGCCCTCTGGCAGGGCATGCTCGTCGTCGACGAGCACGGCACGATCCGATACGCCAATGGCGCGGCGTCGGTCTTCCTCCGGGCCGAGCGCGACAAGCTCACCGGCGCAAGGCTCAGCGATGTCGTCGGCGACGAGAGCGTCGCCGATGCGATGAGCGATGTCGCCAGCGGGCGCGTCCGCGCCAAGAAGTCCCTCGAGGTCGAGCGGGTCGACGAGAACGACGCCGGCGCCACGGGCGTGCTGCGCCTGGGCATCCGGCCCCTGCGCCGCGAGGACGGGGCCGGAGCGCTGGTGATGATCGAGGACATCACCCAGCTGCGCGTCGCCGAGCAGGCCCGCCACAGCTTCGTCGCCCAGGCGACGCACGAGCTTCGGACCCCGCTGACGAACATCCGTCTTTATGTCGAAGAGGCGCTCGAGCTCGACGAGAACGAGATCGCAGAGCGCAGCCGCTGCCTGAATGTGATCAACCAGGAGACCAGGCGGCTCGAACGCGTCGTGGCCGACATGCTCAGCGTCTCGGAGATCGAGGCGGGCTCGCTCCGGCTCAACCCGGGCGAGATCAGGCTCGACCAGCTCTTTACCGACGTGTCGGAGGACTTCGTCGCCCAGGCGCAGTCCAAGGGGATCGACCTCGCCTTCGACCTGCCGCCCAAGCTGCCGGCGATCAAGGGCGACCGCGACAAGATCGCGATGGTCCTGCACAACCTGATGGGCAACGCGCTGAAGTACACGCCCGAGGGTGGCGAGGTGAAGGTCCGCGTCGAGGTGACGCCGGGCGAGCTCATCGTCGAGGTCAAAGACACCGGCATCGGCATCGCCGAGGCGGACCTCGAACGCGTCTTCGAGAAGTTCTATCGCGCCACCGACGGCAGAGTGAAGGACATCACGGGCACTGGCCTGGGCCTCTCGCTGGCCAGAGAGATGGCTCGCCTGCACGGCGGGGACATCACCGCCGAGAGCGAGATCGACAAGGGAAGCACATTCACGCTCCGCGTGCCCGTCGGCGCGGGCGCGACGCTGCAGGTCGCCTGAGCGAAGACACCGGAGGTATCGCGGTGCAGATCGAGGAAGACCGCCACGGCGCCGTGACGGTGCTCAAACCCAGAGGGCCGCTCACCGAGGACGACGCCTCGGGCTTTCTGGCGCGCGTCAGAGAGTCGCTGCGATCGAGCCTCGGACGCTTCATCGTCGATGTCTCGGGCGTTCCCTATGTCGACAGCGCGGGCCTGGAGGCCATGATCGACGCCGGAGACGCGCTAGAGGAGAGCGGGCTCTCCCTGAAAGTCTGCGGCATGAACGAGACGCTGCGCGAGGTCCTCGACCTGACCGGGCACGCCGGCAGGTTCGAGCGGTACGAGGATGTCCAGACCGCGGTGCGGAGTTTCCTGTGAGCGACCAGCCGCCCAACACGCCGCCCGGCGACGCCCAGAACGGGCCCGGGCAGAAGCGCCCCAAACGCGCCCGCGTGGGCGAGGTGCTCGTCGAGCGCGGCGCGCTGACGCAGGAGCAGCTCGGGCACGCGCTGGCGCAGCAGAAGGCGACGGGCGCGCGCCTCGGCGCCGTGCTGGTCGAACAGGGCGTCATCACACCGGGCGTGCTCGTGCGCGCGCTCGCCGAGACGCTGGGCGTCAAGGGCTGCCAGCTCCGCCACGGGCTGATCGACCCCGCCCTCCTCAGGCTCGTGGGCGCCGAGGAGTGCGAGCGGCTGCGCGTCATCCCGATGTTTCTCGTCCGGGGCGAGCTGACGGTCGCGATGACCGAGCCGCAGAGCCTCCCGACGATCGACCGCCTGCACCAGCTCACCGGGCACACGATCCGCCCCGTCTTGGCGTTGGAGGCGAACATCCTCGAGTTCGTGCGCAAGTACGCCTCGGGCGATGTGGATGTCGACGAGTTCCTCACCAGCCTCGCCGAGTCCGATGTCGAGGTGGTCGAGCGCGAGAGCATCGACGAGGGGCCGACGACCGACCTGGACCGGATGATCCAGGGCAGCCCGATCGTGAACCTGGTCAATGTCGCCCTGCTCACCGCCATCAAGAGCAAGGCCAGCGACATCCATGTCGAGCCCGACAAGCGGGGCACGAGGATCCGCAGCCGCGTCGACGGCGTGCTCCGCGACCTGATGAAGCCCCCGCCGGGCATGCACGCGGCGATCGCAAGCCGCATCAAGGTCATCGGCAAGATGGACATCGCCGAGAAGCGGTTGCCCCAGGAGGGTCGCGTGCGCATCCTCGCCGAGGGTCGCGAGATCGACCTGCGCGTCAGCAGCATGCCGACGCTGCTCGGCGAGAAGCTGGTGCTCCGCATCCTCGATAAGGAAAACCTCCGCGTCCGCCTCGACGAGCTCGGCTTCAGGCACGAGGCGTTCGAGACCTTCAACCGCGTCCTGCGCCGGCCGCACGGGCTCGTGCTCGTCACCGGCCCGACGGGCAGCGGCAAGACCACGACGCTCTACTCCGCCCTCGACCTGCTCCGCAGCCCCGAGCTGAACATCGTGACCGTTGAGGACCCCGTCGAGTACCAGCTCGACATGGTCAACCAGATCCAGGTCAACGAGCAGATCGGCATGACCTTCGCGCGCGCCCTGCGCAGCATCCTCCGCCAGGACCCCGACATCATCATGATCGGTGAGATCCGCGACGAGCCGACCGCCCGTGTCGCGGTGCAGGCGGCGCTGACCGGGCACGGCGTGCTCGCGACCCTGCACACCAACGACGCGCCGGGCGCCGTCGCGCGCCTGCTGGACATGGGCATCGAGTCGTACCTGCTCTCGGGCGCGGTGAACGGTGTCGTCGCCCAGCGTCTGGCGCGCACCGTCTGCCCCGCCTGCCAGAGCAAGTACTACCCGACAGAACGCGTCCTCGCCGATGCGGGGCTGCTCGACATGCGGGGCAAGGCCTTCAGAAAGGGCCTTGGCTGCCAGCAGTGCCACGACTCGGGCTTCCAGGGACGCGTGGGCATCTACGAGGTCATGGAGGTCACCGGCGGCATCCGACGCATGATCCACAACTCCGCCCCCACGCACGAGATCAGAGAGCACCTCCGCAACGGCGGCGCCCTCTCCCTCCGCGACGAGGGCGTCCTCATCGCCATCGAGGGCAAGACGAGCCTCGAAGAGGTCCTCCGCGTCACGCACATCGAGGACACCGACGCACAAGAGCCCGGGAAGGCGGCGGCATGAAACGCTTCGCCTACACCGCGTACAACGCCGACGGCAAGGCCGTCCTCGGGCACACCGAGGCCGAGACCCGCCAGGAGGCCGAGGACCACCTGCGCGCCAAGGGGCTGTTTGTCGACGAGGTCCGCGAGGCCGACGCCGCGACGACCTCCGCCAGGGCCGCGGGCTCCGGGCGTGCCGGCGGGCTCAAGCAGGTCGCGGTCTTCGCCCGCCAGCTCGCGGTGCTCGTCACCAGCGGGACGACCGTCGTCGACGCGCTGGCGGCACTGGAAAAGCAGCTCACAGAAGGCGCGTGGAAGAAGACCGTCTCGGATGTCAGAAGACGCGTCGAGGAGGGCGAGCCCCTCAGCGAGGCGATGGCCGCTCACCCGCGATCGTTCGACCATGTCACGCGCAGCCTGATCGCCGCGGGCGAGAGCTCGGGCAAGCTCGCGGTGATGCTCGACCGCGTCGCGGCGTTGGCGCGAAAGCGGTACCACACGCGCAGCGCCGTGATCGGGGCGTTGGTCTACCCGGCGCTCTTGATCACCGTCTCGCTGGGCGTGCTTGCGATGATGGTGGTGTTCGTGCTGCCACGGTTTACGGGCATGTTTGAATCGCTCGACGCGACGCTGCCCCCCTCGACCGAGGCGCTCATCGCGATCTCGGAGTGGACGCGGGGCCACTGGCCCTGGCTGCTGGGCGGGATCGCGGCCGCGGTCGTCGGCGCCGTCGTCTGGATCCGAACACCGGCGGGCAAGGATGCGTCAGACAAGGTCGTCATCCGTCTGCCTCTGCTCGGGTCGATCGCCCGTTCGTTCGCGACGGCCGGGACGGCCCGCCTCTTGGGCGTGCTGCTGGAAAGCCGCGTGCCCCTGCTCGAAGCCCTCTCGCTCACCCGCGACGCGAGCACCAACAACGAGTACCGCAGGCTTCTGGAGTGCGCGTCCGACGCGGTCGAGCGTGGCGAGAATGTCAGCGCCGTCTTCGAACGCTCCGGCCTCATCTCGCCCGCGGTCGTCGAGGCGATCCGCAACGGCGAACGCACCGGCAATGTCGGCCAGATCCTGACCCACATCGCCAACTTCATCGACGAAGACAACGAGGTGCTCGTCAAGTCCCTGACGAGCATCCTTGAGCCGATCATCCTGCTGGTGCTCGGCGTCGTGGTGGCGTTTGTCGCCATCAGCATGTTCCTCCCGCTGTTCGACCTGACGGCCTCTGCGCCGGGGGTGGGCTGATGACGAGAAAGAGCTCCATCGGTGTGTGGATCGATCCGGGCTGGATCGCCGCCGCCCAACTTGAAAAGACACGCGAGGGCGTTTCCCTCCGGGCCTCTGTCGTGCTCGAGCGCGCCCCCGGCGCGGGCGAGCATCTGTCTGAAGAAGAGGCGCAGCGCCTCGTCGGCACGCTTGGGCGGGTCGGGTTCACCGGATCGGCCGTCACACTCGGGGCGGCGGAGCCCTCGCTCGTCAGCGCTCCGCTGGAGATCCCGCCCGTCTCCAGCGGCGCGCCCGTCGACAAGATCGCCTCGGGCGAGCTCGCCAAGATGTACCGCCTCCAGCCCGGCTCGTTCGGGGTCGGGGTGTGGGACCTGCCCGCCCCCGCGGCTTCGCGCGACCGCCCCGGCGTCATGGCCGTCGCCCTGCCCCACAAATCAGCCGAAGCATCGATCGCCCCGCTGGAGGGTGCGGGCCTCGATGTCGCCGCCATCGACGCGCACCAGTCCGCCGCGGCCCGCGCCCTCTCGCTCATCGTCCCGCATGGGCGGGGCGAGGTTGATTGCGTCGTCGACTTCGGTTCGGACATGGTCCGCATCGTTGTCGTGTACGAGGGCGTGGTGGTCTACACCCGCTCGGCGAAGCAGTCGGGTGTCGGCGATCTGGAGCGCAGCGTCATCGAATCGCTCGACCTCGACGACGATGTCGCCTGGTACGCCCTCTACGCCGTCGGGCTCGACGAGAGCGACGAGCGTTGGGCGCTGCTGAGCGATGTACGCGAGCACATCCGCGCGTGGGCGGAGCCGATCCAGCGCGAGACCGCCGCCGCCCTCGACTACGCCAGGAGGCGCCACCAGACCGAGTGCACCGGACGATTGCTCGCATCGGGGCGTCCGCCCGCGGGCGTCTCGGCCCTTGTCGCCTCGTCCTGCGACACCGCCGAAGCGCCACCGGCCTTGCCCGGTGATCCGACGCCCGCCGACCCGAGGCTCGTCGTGGCCATGGGCCTTGCCGCGAGGTTCGACACATGAACCCGATCACCAGCACCCAATCGTCGATCAACCTCATCCCGCCGGCGCGCCAGACCGCTCGCCTGCGGGCCCGGCGCGTCCGCCTTTGGACGGGTGTGCTCGGCGCACTCGTCCCGCTCTCTGGGCTCGCTGTCGGCGCGATGCTCGCGCTGCAGACCGCCGACGACCGCGCAGAGTCCATCGCACGCCTGGAAGGACGCATCGCGCAGGTGAACCTCTCCGTCTCTGAGCGAGCCGGCGAGGCCCGTGCCCTCGCGCAGCAGATGGAGTTTGCGCGGGCGCTGGGCGACCGCCCCGCGTGGCACCTCCTCCTGGGCGTCATCGCCGACAGCCTCACCGAAGAGGCCGGCCTCAGACGAATGTGGCTCACCCAGACCGACCGAGGACGCGTCCTGGAGCTCGACGGCACCGGCGCCACACAGGCCGAGGTCTCACGCTTCGTCCTCGCCCTCGAAAAAACCGGGCTCTTCAAGAGCGCAGAGCTCGTCGAGGCCCGACGCGACAGCCGCGAGGGCGCCGACCGCGGCGTCGTCTTCAAGATCCGCGCCGAACTGATCGGAGAGAAGCGATGAACCTCAAAGCAACGCTGCCGATCGATCTCGCCGGGGCCGCCTGCGTCGTCGCGCTGGCGGGGGGCGTCTTCTTCTTCGGTGTCTGGCCGCACATGCAGGCCAGGGCCGAGCGTGCAGAGTCCGTCCTGCGCGAGCAAACCCTGCAGCGCGTGCTCGATCAGGCCCGCGTCGAGCAGCGACGCGTCGACGAAGACCTCCAGAAAGCCGCGGCCGATATCGGGGCGCGCATGATCGAGCTCCGGCCCGTATCGGACCGCAACCGCGTCATCGCCGAGCTCGCGGGCGTCGCGGCCGACTCAGGCCTGCGGATCGACAATGTCTCGCCGGGCGAGGCCAATCGAGGGCGTCTGATGACCGTGACGGGCATCCGCCTCTCCGGCCGCGGCGATCCGGGCGCGTTCGCGGGCTACCTCCAGTACCTCCACGAATCGTTCCCGGACATCGCGTTGCGGACGATGGAGGTCGTGGCGTTAGGACAGGAAGCCAAGGACGGTGTTTCGTTCTCGGTGGATCTTGCGTGGCGTGCGGATCACTCCGAGGGCCCCTGAAAAAGCGGGTCCGCCCGGCTCATGCTCCCCCCGGATCTGTCCGTTTCTTGGGGCATGAGTAAGTCCAGACGCGTCTACGCGGGAATCATGGTCGCCGCCGTCGGCGGGCTGATCGTCGACATGACGCTGCTGCGAGGCGGATCGCCTTCGGCCGCCATCGCGGGCGTCGCCCAGCAGCAGCCCTCGTCGTCGGAGTTGGAAGAAGCCCTCGCCCAGCTGCGCGAGCACGCCCCGTCGCGCCGTTCGGCCCTGGCCGAGGCGCTGGACCTATTGGGCACCAACGCCCCGATGGCCGACGAAACTCGGAACGCCTTCGGCCTCCCCGCCTCGATGCGGGCGGTCGTGCAGGTCGCAGAACAGGCTCAGGAAGAGCGAGCCGACGACGCCGACCGCAACCGCCTGCGGGTCAGCTCGGTGGTGATGGGGCAGCGCCCGGTCGCCCTGATCAACGGACGCATCTACGCCGCCGGAGAAACCGTCGAGCCCCAGGGCTGGAAGGTCCGCAAGATCGATCGCGGCGGGGTCGAGCTCGAACGCGAGGGCAGGACCATGGTTATCGAGCCCGCGACGGGTCGATAACCGCCGCACGACCCACTCTGTAAGCGGCTCGCGTCAAGTCGGAACGCGGCGTCGACGATGCAAAGCATGCACCGGTGGCTTTCCGTTCAGCTCTGGCCCCGGGCTTCAAGAACATCCACGGGGAAATATGCCATGCATAGCGCTTCACGCGGTTTCAGCCTGATCGAACTGGTCATTGTCGTTGTCATTCTGGGCATCATCGGCGCCATCGCGATCCCGCGGATGAGCCGCGGCGCCGAGGGCGCAGCCGAAGCCTCGCTCGTCAGCGATCTGGCCAACCTGCGCCGCGCCATCGAGATGTACCAGGCCGAGCACGACGGGAGCTACCCCAGCGGCACCGACATCGCCGCCCAGCTCACCCAGTACAGCAGCGCCGCCGGCGCCACCAGCGCCACCCGCGACGCGACGCACATCTACGGGCCTTACCTGCGCGAGATCCCGGCCCTGAAGGTCGGGTCCAAGCGCGGCCTGAACGCCATCGGCACCGCCTCGGGCGAGACCGTCGCCTGGCTGTACGACGCGACGACCGGCGCCATCCGCGCCGATCTGCCCGCCGAGGAGACCGACGCCGCTGGCAAGCCTTTCCGCGACTATTGATCCCGACCTCTCCTCTTGGGGAGTGAGCGATGCCCCGCTGGAGCAGGAAGCATGACAACGGACGCCCGCGCCCCGCAAGGCGCGGGCGTCCCGCTGCGCCAAGGGCGTTCACCCTTGTCGAGCTGGCCTTCGTCGCGGCGATCATCGCCATCGCCGGCGCCATCGCCGTGCCGAGATTCACCGACGCCCACCTCCGCGCGAGCCTGTCCGGCGCCGCCGACCGGATCAGCGCCGACATCGATCGCGCCAGGCGCCAGGCGGTCGCCGCAGAGTCCTACGCCGCCGTCGGCTTCAACGCCGCCGACAACCGCTACGCCGTCGGCTGGGACGGGGGCGCCTCCAGCTACGCCGTCGAGCTCGGAGAGTCTCCGCTCCGTGTCCGCCTCGACGCGTTCAGGGGAGGGGACCACCAGAACATGATCGTCTTCTGGCCGACGGGGCTCTCCGGCTCGTCCTCGGGGCTGGTGATCTCCAACCGCGGCGCCGCGATCCTGATTCTTGTCGACCGCGCCGGCAACACGACACGAGAGGTCGGGGGCGACGCCGAGGAGCTCGTCAAGAAGCTCGAACTCCTCTTCCCAGCCCCGCCCCCGCCCGAAGACGATGAGGACGACGAAGAGTCCGGGGGTTCGTCGGGCGGGCTGCTCAGCGGGACGATCGGGATCGTCACGGGGCTGCTGTGAGGGGTGCAAGCGTGCGTCAGAGAGGCATGACACTCATCGAGCTGCTCGTCGCCATGACGATCACCGCGACGGTGATCGGCGGGCTCAGCTCTGCGATTATGATCACAAGCCGCGCCGCGCCGCAGTCCGGCGACCCACTCAAGGCCCGCCTCGACACACTGCACGGGGCGGACCTGCTCGCCGCCGAGCTCGCCGGCGCGATCGACATCACCGAGGCCGAGCCCCGCTCGATCGCCTTCCGCGTCCGTCGCCACAACGGGAGCACGCGCACCGTCCGCTACCACTGGTCGGGCGTCGCGGGCGACCCGTTGCTCCGCACCTTCGGCTCTGGCGAGGATGTCGAGGTGCTCGCGGGCGTGCAGCGCATGGCGATCGGCTACGAACGCCAGCAGGGCCCCGTCGCGCCGCGCGAACAGACGCGAGAAGAGCAGCTCGTCACGAACATCACCGGCGTCGACGACGATCGCTTCACTGTCGACGACCAGGCCGCCATCTCCCAGCCTTTCGAGCCGGACCTGCCCGATGGAACCGTCAGAGCGACATTTACCGAAGCTCGCGTCATGCTCCGACGCAACACGCTCCTGCTCCCCTCCGGCACCGTCACCGTCCAGGTCCGGCGCTTCGACCCCGACGCCAAGACGCCGGGCCGGCTCATCGCATGGGGCGAGGTCGCGGTCTCCAGCATCTCCACTTCCTACGAACTCGTCCGCGTGCCCCTGACCTCCCACGAGACGCCGACCGACGGGCCGTTCTGTGTCATGGTCGTCTGCAACAATTCGTCCGGCGTCACCGCGGCGATCGATCGCGATTCGAGAATCGGCGATTGGCGGATCTGGTACCGCGAGACGCCGTCGTCAGAGTGGAAGGAATGGAGCAGCTCACGCCGCCTCGTCCACTCCGTCCGCGCCGTCCCGACCACGAAGACCGACCCCGACCCCGCACCCATCCGGCGCGTCACCCTCGAGATCGACAACGGCTCGCGCCCCGTCCGCGTCGGCGCGTTCATCAAGCCAACGCCGGGGGCCTCGCCGTGAACCGCCGCAACACCGGCCGCCGGGGCCTGACCATCATCGAAGCGGTCATGAGCGTTATGGTGACCTCGATCGTCCTGGTCGCCGCGATGGAGACCCTCGGCATGGTCGGCCGCTCGCGTTCGATCACCGAGCGCCACAGCGTGGGCGTGATGCTCGCCGAAGACCTGCTCGCCGAGGTGCTCTCCAGGCCTTTCGACGATCCAGGCACAACCTCGCCCATCGAGGGCAAGTCCGGCTCCAGGGCCTCGTTCGTCTCGATCGCCGAATATCACGGCTGGCGGGCCTCACCACCACAGGACATCACCGGCGACGACCTCACAGCGCACGCCGCCTACGAGCGCCGCGTCACCGTCACTTTCGTCGACGACGACCTCAACCCCACCGCCACCGACACCGGCGTGCGGCTCGTGACCGTCGAGGTCTTCCGGGGCGACTTCCCAGCAGCGAAGATCTCCGCCCTGCGCACGCGCGGGTTCGACAAGGCCGCACGCGCCACGGAGGACGGGTCATGAGGCGCCGGCGCGGCTCGGCTTACATCCTCGTGCTCTCCACCACGGCGCTGGTCACCGCCGCGGGGCTCGCCGCCGTCATGGTCCAGCACGCCCAGGCCCAGAGCGCCAAGCTCACCTCCGAGTCAACCCGCGCCCGCGCTGCGGCCGCCTCGGGCGTCGAACTGGGCGTCCACCGCGCCCTGGCCGACCCCACCGGCTGGAAAGAGCGCTATGACGGACCCGTCGAGCTCGACCTCGACGGCGCAAAGCTCGTCCTGAGCGCCCACGACCCCGCCAGCACCGAAACGCTCTCGACAGACCCGACCCAGCCCTTTGTCATCGCGTCCTCGGCGCAGATCGGCGGCGCACGCGCAAGGCTCCAGACCACCGTCGTGCCGGCGATCACCGCCGGCCAAGACCCTTGGGACGGCTTCACACTCGCGGGGCGGTGGCGCTTCAGGGAGCAGGGCGCTTCCTTCGCCTACGACGAGATCGCCGCCAACGACGGACGCCTCCACGGCACTGTCGCGCAGAACAGATGGGCCGAGATCCCCTACGACCCGGGCGCACGCTCGATGGCCATAGCGAACTCCTCCCATGTCCGCATCATCCACAACCCGAGCCTGGAGATCGAGTCCGGCGCCCTCGCCTTCTGGTTCCTCGCCACCGGCTCCGCCAGCGACCAGACCATCTTCTCCAAGCAGGCCGGCGGCTCTAACAACGGCGGCGGACTCAGAGTCACCTACCACAACGACCAGGCCGCCAGAGTTACTTTCTTCGGGAGCGCCGGCAACACCACACTCACCGCCACCGGCCTCACACCCAACCAGTGGAACTTCGTCCTCATCCGATGGGACGCCATGGGCTCGTGCGCGATCTACACCAACGGCGCCTCCCGCCACATCCGACTCCTCCCCGCCCGCTGGGGCCTCGGCAGGGACGACGGCACCACCAACCCCGAGCCCATCGCGCTGGGCGTCTCCACCGACGGCGCCAGCGCCGGCACCACCTCCCCCAACACCAACCCTTTCTCAGGACGCATCGCCGATGTCGTGCTCCTCAAGGGCGTCATCTCCGCCCAGGACGCGATGGACATCTACAACCGCTACACAGCCCAGCCCCCATGGAAGTTCGCGATCGACGAATCGTCGTGGGTCCGAGGGCAAAGATGAGCGGGGTCACCGCGCAGCCCGCCCGTCGAGCTCCACCGCCATCTTCCTGACACGGTCCTCCCACGCCTCGCTCGACGCCTGCGTCGAACGCAGCCGCTCGGCGTACAGGGGAAAACTCATCGGCGTCAGCGAGGGGGGCTCCACAAACACCATCTCGCACGAGGCGATCGCGTCGAGCGCCGCGTGCAAACGCTCGATCTCGAGCTGCCCCTCCAGCACCTCGCGCCGGGCCTGATCCAGCAGCCTGTTCTCCGGGTCGAACTGTTCGAACACCTCGAAGAACATGTCGCTCGACGCCTGCAGATGCCGCGCAGGCGTCCGCTGGCCGGGATAGCCCGTGTGCGTGAGGCCCGCGACGCGCGCGATCTCGCGGAACTGACGCCGGGCCATCTCTGTCGCGTTGAGCGCATCGAGCAGGTCCGGCACCAGATCCTCGGGCGAGAGCAGCTCACGCCACAGCGATTCGTCGAGCTCCAGCGGCGTCTCGGTCAGGATCTCCAGCCCGTAGTCGTTGCTTGTCGCGCTGACCGTCAGGGGCGACCGCCTCACCAGCCGCCACGCGACCACGGGCGCAAGCCCCTCGTGCGCCAGCCTACCCGCGAACGGGTAGAAGAAGACATGCCACCCCACACGCGTCTTCACCCGCTCGATCAAGAGCTCGCCCGGCGCCGGCAGCCTCGACACACTCTTCTGCAGCTCCAGCAGGGGCATCGCCGTCTGCATTTCAAGGTCGGCGTACACGCCCTCTCGGGCCTCGGCCAGCCTCGCGAGCACGCCGTGCGCGAGCTGTGTGCTCAGCGGCATCCGCCCCCCGTTCCACCGCGGCACCGCCCCCTTCTTCGACTTCGCGGGCGTCACGATTGCCGTCATCTGGCGCAACCGCACCAGTTCGAGCACCTTGCCCGCAAAGACAAACCGGTCGCCCGGCATCAGGCGGGTGACGAAGCTTTCCTCGATCTGCCCGAGCACCTTGCCCGAGGCGTACCTCACCTGCACCGCCTGGTCGGAGGTGATCGTGCCGATGCCCATGCGGTGCAGGCGGGCGATCTGCGGCGACGCGACAACGCAGCGATGCTCACCGCTCGGCCCCCCGCTCATCCCATCGCCCGCCTCGCGCGCGATGCGTTTGTACTTGTCGTACGCCGTCAGGGCAGGCCCCCCGTGCTCGACGAAGCTCATCGCCCACGCCCACTCCTCATCGGTCAGATCTCGGAACGCCCATGTCGTTCGGAGTTCCTGCAGCAGCGCCGCCGGATGGAACCCGCCCCCCGCAGCGACGGTCACCATGTGCTGCACGAGCAGATCCAGCGGCTTCTCCAGCGGCCTGCGGCTCTCGATCTCCCCGGCCTCCAGCGCCGTCCTGGCCGCGGAAAACTCGACCAGCTCCATCGCGTTGGTCGGCACGCCCACGATCACGCTGGTCAGCCCTGGCGAGTGCCCGCTCCGCCCCGCCCGCTGCACCAGCCGCGCGATCCCCTTCGGGCTGCCCACCTGGATCACCCGGTCCACCGGCCGAAAGTCCACGCCCAGATCCAGACTGCTCGTGCACACAACACACTTGAACGGCCCCAGCGGCGACTCACCCGATCGCAGCGCATCCTCAACCGTCTTGCGCTGCTTCTTGTCCAGCGAGCCGTGGTGGATGCCGACGCGTCCGATCCAGTCCCGGCGCAGGTCCATCAGGCGCCGGAACCAGATCTCCGCCTGCGAACGCGTGTTGGTGAACATCAGCGTCGTGCGCGCGCCCTCGATCTCGGCGATCACCTGATCGACCAGCCTCGTCCCCACATGCCCCGCCCACGGGAACCGCTCCAGGCTCTCGGGCAGGAGCGTGCGGATCTCGACCCGCTTGGGCTCGGCGCCCTTGATGAGCAAGGGCTCGGGGGCGAGCGGCCCGACCAGCGCCCGCGCCGCCTCGACCGTGTTGCCTAATGTCGCGCTGAGCCCCCAGGTCCGCAGTCCGGGCAGCCACGCGCGCAGCCGCGCGAGCCCCAGCTCCGCCTGCACCCCTCGCTTGGTGCTCAACAGTTCGTGCCACTCGTCCATCACGACGCAGCGCAGTGTTTTGAACAGCGATTTCGAGTCCGCGTACGACAGCAAAATCGACAGGCTCTCGGGCGTCGTCACCAGCGCCGTCGGCAGCCTGGTCTTCTGGCGCGATTTCACGCTCTGCGAGGTGTCCCCTGTCCTCGCCTCGACGCTCCAACCGAGCCCCAAGTCTGACACGGGCGAAAGCAGCGACGCGCAGGCGTCCCCCGCGAGCGCGCGCATCGGCGTGATCCACAGCACCCTGATCTGCGGCGGCTCTTGCGCCACCTCCCCGCCACGCTCCTCCAGCCACTCGATCACCGGCCCCAGCCACACGCTCAGCGTCTTGCCCGTGCCAGTGGGGGCGTGCACGACCCCGCTCTTGCCTTCGAGATAGCCCGCCCACGCCTCGCGCTGAAACGAGAACGGCGACCACCCGCGACCGGCGAACCAGCGTTCGATCGTGGCGATCCCCGCGTTCACGCCCGGCCCCCGTCCTGCGCAGAAAGCAACGCTTCCAGCGCCGCCATCGTGTCCGCGTCCTCGGGCTTCTTGTCTGTCCGCCAGCGCAGCATCCGGGGAAACCGCACCGCGATCCCCGACCGGTGCCGATCGCTGCGCCCGATCCCCTCGAACCCGAGCTCGAACACCAGTTCCGGCTTCACCTGCCGCACCGGCCCCATCCGCCCGGTCGTGTTGGCGCGCACAAACCGATCGACCTTCTCGATCTCCTCCTGCGTCAGCCCCGAGTACGCCTTGGCGAAGGGCACGAGCTCGCGCTCCGGTTTTTCAGGACCGTCGCTCCAGACGCCGAAGGTGTAATCGGTGTACAGCCCGCTGCGCCGTCCGCTGCCCGCCTGCGCGTAGATGAGCACGCATTCGACGGAGTATGGGTCGAGCTTCCACTTCCACCAGCCCGGGTCGGCGGGGTCTGGGTTTTTGCGTCGCCCGACGCCGTAGAGGGAGAGCCGGTGCTTGAGCATCAGCCCCTCGGCCCCGCGCGAGCGGGCCCCGGCCCTGATTTTCGCGAGCGCTTCCCATGTCTCCCCTCGCACCGGCTCTGACAGGCGCAGCGCGGGATCACCCGACCGTTCGACGGTCTCGATGAGCTTCTCCCGCCGTGCTTGCAGCGGCAGCGAGCGCAGGTCCTCGCCCCCCGCCTCGATGATGTCGAACGCGACCAGCACCGCCTCGTCCCGGTCGAACAGCCCCGGCTGCACCACGGGCGCCACCTTGCGGTTGAGGCGCTGCTGCAGCTCTGCAAACGGTCGCGGCGAATCGTCCCGCCAGATCAGCACCTCGCCGTCGAGCACCGTCCCGTCGTCGAGCGACCGCCCGATCGAGACAAGCTCGGGGAACTGCCCGCTGATGATCGCCTCGCCCCTCGACCAGAGGAGTGTTTGCCCGGCCCGCCGGATGAGCTGCGCGCGCACGCCGTCCCACTTGTACTCTGCGATCCAGACGCGCGGATCGCCCAGCGCCGCGTCCAAGCCTTCCTCCGGAGCATCGAGCTGGTGCGCCAGAAAGAACGGGTACGGGCGCGCCGCGTTGTCGGTTTCATCCTCGGTCCGCAAGAGCGTCTCGTACGCCTCGGCGTCGGGCGCAAAGCCGCCCGCCAGCCGGTGGTCCATCACCGCCAGCTCAACCCCCGCGACCGTCGCCAGCGCCCGCACCACCAGCTTCTTCTGCACGCCCACGCGGAAGCTCCCGCCGATCAGCTTGTGGAACACGAGCTTCTGCTCGCGGCTCAGCCCCGACCAGGTCTCGCGCAGCGCCATCACCTGCGTTTCTTCGCTCAGCCCCGCCATCGCCCCGATCCGCTCGCGCACAAACCGGTGCAAGGGCTCGTCGGTCCCCGCCGGGCAGTCGTCGGGCAGCAAGAGCGCGATCGTCTCCGAAAAGTCGCCCACCTGCTCGTAGCACTCGGCCACAAGCCAGGGCGGCACGCCCGACATTTCCGACACCGCCCGACGCAAGACCGGCGTCTTCACCGCCCGCTTCGGCCGGTTGCCCGTCAGGATCGCCAGCACAATCGACGCGTCCTCCGGCGGCGTGCTCGAGAAGTACTCGACCAGCAGGCGTTCCTTCTCGCCCGTCCGCGTCGTCGCGTCCAGCGCCGTGTAAAGGTCGGTGAAGCGCTTCACTGCTCCGCCTCGCTTCCGGCCTGTTCTTCTTCGCGCTCAGTGCCCAGCTCTCCCTCGTACCGCGTCGGCACGACAAAGCTCTCCAGCCCTTGCTCGCTCAGATACCTCGCAAGCTGGCGGCTCGATCCGTGCGTCACGCCGACCCGCTCCGCCCCGCTCTCGCGCACCGTCTCTAAGAGCCCGGGCCAGTCGGCGTGGTCGGACAGCACAAACCCGCGATCGACCGGCCGCCAGCGGCGTCTGCCGCGCACGCGCATCCAGCCGCTCACCATCGCCGTGGACATCCCGCCCGGCCCCGCGAACCGGCGCAGCCAGGGCGTGCCTGCCGCAGAAGGCGGCGCGACGATCAAGCCCCGCCCTTTCAGTTCGCCCGCAGTCTCCTTGTTCGCGTGCACGGTCTCGGGCAGCGCGATTCCAGCCTCCGCGTACGCCTCGTTGAGGGGCAGCACCGCACCGTGCACGCCGATCGGCCCGATCGACGCCTCCAACGCGCCGAGCACACGCTGCGCCTTGCCCAGCGCGTACGCGAAGACAACGCTCGTGCGCCCCTCGTCCGAGTTCTCCCGCCACCACGCGTTGATCTGCGCCTTGACAAGCTCGTCGGGGTCCCAGCGGTAGATCGGCAGCCCGAAGGTGCTCTCGGTCAGCAGCGTGTGGCAGCGCACCGGTTCGAACGCCTCGCAGGTCGGGTCGGGCCTGGTCTTGTAATCGCCCGTGATCACCCAGGTCTCGCCCGTCTTGGCGTGCTCGATCCGCACCTGCGCCGAGCCGAGGATGTGCCCGGCGGGAAACAGCGTGAGCCTGGCGTCGCCCATCTCGATCGTCTCGCCGAAGCCGACCGCGTCGATCGCCGCACCCGCGTGCACCCGGCGGGCCAGCACGATCTTGCCCGTCGGCGAGGCGAGGTAGCGCCCGCAGCCGGGCGTCGCGTGGTCGGCGTGCGCGTGCGTGACGATCGCCCGCTCGACCGGCTTCCACGGGTCGATGTGGCAGCCCGCGGCCCGGCAGAACAGGCCGTCTCCGGTCACCTCGACCAGCGGGGCGGAGCCCATGACGCTGGTGTATAGGCGGGCGGAGCCCCCTCCCGGCGGCTATGGTCTCGAAAGCGAGACCCGTGCCAAATCCATCCGAAGGGGGTCTTTGCCGATGGCGAAGAAAAATTCTCCTGCCGCAAACCCGCGGCGGAAGACGCGTTCAGAAAGCGGACGGCTGATCGTCGTCGCCAACCGTCTCCCCGTCCACCGCGTCCGCCAGGGCGGAAAGTCGGTCTGGAAGATGAGCCCCGGCGGGCTCGTCACGGCGCTGGAGCCCATCCTCCAGGAAACCGGCGGCGCCTGGGTCGGCTGGGCCGGCTCCACCGGCGCGGCGCCCAAACCCTTCAAGAGCGACCGCATCGCCCTCAAGCCCGTCCCCCTCTCCAAACAGGATCTTGAAAGCTTCTACGAGGGCTTCTCCAACACCACCCTCTGGCCCCTCTACCACGACGCCATCCGCGTGCCCGTCTTCAGAAGAAGCTGGTGGGCCGCGTACGAGAAGGCCAACAGGCGATTCGCCGAGGCCGCGGCGGCCGTCTACAAGCCCGGCGACACCGTCTGGGTCCACGACTACCAGCTCCAGCTCGTCCCCGGCATGCTCAGGGAACTTTGCCCCGACGCGAAGATCGGTTTCTTCCTGCACATCCCGTTCTGCTCGGAAGAGCTCTTCGCCCGCATCCCCCGGCGCAAGGAACTCTTGGAAGGGATGCTCGGCGCGGACCTGCTGGGTTTTCAGACCAAGCTCTCGGCGCAGAACTTCGCGCGCACGGCCCGGCGCTTCACAAGCGCAACGGGCAAGGACACCGAACTGCACTTCGGCGACCGCGTCTCCCGCGTGAGCAATTTCCCGATCTCGATCGACTTCAAAAGGTTCGAGGGGCTGGCGACCTCGGCGGATGTGCTGGTCAAGGCCGAGCAGATCCGCCAGAAGCTCGGGCCCGAGCGCCGCATCCTCCTCGGCGTCGACCGGCTGGACTACACCAAGGGCATCGATGTCCGACTTCGCGCAATGGAGGAGGTCCTCCGACGAGCCAGGTTCACCGCCGAGGATGTCGTCTTCATCCAGGTCGCGGTGCCCAGCAGAGAGAATGTCGCCGAGTATGTCGAGATGCGCAGCAGCATCGAAGAGCTCGTCGGCCGCATCAACGGCCAGCACTCTGAAACAGGGCGCGTCGCCATCCACTACCTCCGGCGCAACCTCGCCCAGGAAGAGCTCATCGCCTACTACACGCTCGCCGAGGTCATGCTCGTCACGCCGCTGCGCGACGGGATGAACCTCGTCGCCAAGGAGTACCCCGCCTGCCGCCTCAAGAACGACGGCGTGCTGGTCCTCAGCGAGTTCGCCGGCGCCGCCGACGAGCTCAGGCAGTCGGTGAAGGTCAACCCCTTCGACATCGACGGCGTCGCCTACTCCATCGAAGAAGCCCTCCACATGGGCAGAGCCGAACAGAAACGACGCATGACCGCCATGCGCCGGTACCTCAGAGCCCACGATGTCTACGACTGGGCCGACAGCTTCCTCGGAGCCCTCAAGAAGTGACCGACCCCAAGAGCAACTCCAACGGCCTCGACCCCGAGCTGACGCGCCGCCTCGACGAGATCGCGCGCACGCCATGCCTCCTCGTCGCCAGCGACTACGACGGCACCATGGCCCCGATCGTCAGCGACCCCGACAAGGCCTTCCCGATCCGCGAATCCGTCGTCGCCATGCGCGCCATCGCCGGCCTGCCCTGCACCGTCGGCGTCATCATCTCAGGACGCGCCCTCGTCGACCTCGCACGCCTCACCGGCGAGCCCGCGGGTGTCCGCCTCGTCGGCAGCCACGGCAGCGAGTTCGACGCCGGCTACGCCGACCGCCTCAGCTCCGAACAACGCTCCCTCCGCCAGCAGGTCATCGATCAGCTCAACGAGATCGCCTCTGGCGCAAAGGGGCTCAGCGTCGAGAGCAAGCCCTCCGGCGCCGCCCTGCACTTCCGGAACGCCTCCGAGAACGACGGCAACAAAGCCAGAGACGCCGCTCTCAACGGGCCCGGCTCACTCACCGATGTCATCGTCAAGCACGGCAAGATGGTCGTCGAGCTCACCGTCTGCTCGACACACAAGGGCGACGCGCTCGAACGCATCCGCCACCGCGTCGGCGCCACCGCCGCCCTCTTCATGGGCGACGACATCACCGACGAAGACGCCTTCAAAACCCTCCGAGGCCCGGACCTTGGCATCAAGGTGGGGGAGGGTGAGACCGCCGCACACCTCCGCGTCTCCGATACCGGCGACGCCGCCCGCGTCCTCGCCTACCTCGCAGAGCGGCGCGCCGCGTTCCTCGAAAGCGCCGCCTGCGTCCCCATCCAGGACCACGCGATGCTCAGCGACCTGCGCACCATCGCGCTCGTCACTCCCGAGGCGCGCGTCAACTGGCTCTGCTGCCCACGCATCGACTCGACCCCCGTCTTCGCCGAGCTCCTGGGCGGGCCCGGTGCGGGCTACTTCAGCGTCCGCCCGATCGGCGAACGCCGGGCGCCGCAGCAGTTCTACCGCGAAGACTCCTTCATCCTCGAAACACGCTGGCCCGGCGTCACCGTCACCGACTACCTCGACTGCTCCCAGGGCAGGCCCAACCAGCGAGCAGGACGCACCGACCTCACCCGCGTCATCTCCGGCTCGGGCAAGGCCGTTATCGAGTTCGCGCCCCGCCTCGACTTCGGTCGCTCCGCGACAACGCTCATCCCGCGCGAGCACGGCCTCACCGTCGGCGGGCACGCAGACCCCATCGTCCTCCGCTCGCCCGGCGTCGAGTGGAGGATCAACAACGACGGCCCGCACCAAACCGGCGTCGCCGAGGTCGATCTCTCCAAAGGCTCGGTTCTCCTCGTCCTCCGCTACGGCACAGGCAGCGCCCAGCCCGCCGCACTCACCGAAGCAGAGCGCAGAAGGCAGACCGACCGCTTCTGGCGCGACTGGGCCGCGACACTCCGCCCCTGCGCCGTCGCCGAAGAGCTCGTCCAGCGCAGCGCCCTCGTCCTGAAGGGCCTCTGCTACGGGCCCACCGGCGCGATCTCCGCCGCCGGAACCACCAGCCTCCCCGAGCATATCGGCGGCGTGCGCAACTGGGACTACCGCTACTGCTGGCCACGCGACGCCGCGATGACCGCCACCGCCCTCTGCCGCCTCGGCTCCTCCGCCGAGGGCCTCCGCCTGCTCGACTGGCTGCTCGGCGTCATCGACCGCCTCGGCTCGGCCGAGCACCTCGCCCCCATCTACACCGTCAACGGCAGCGACCTCGGCGTCGAGGCCGAGATCTCCGAACTGATGGGCTACGCCATGTCGCGCCCCGTCCGCGTCGGCAACGCCGCGGCCAAGCAGGTCCAACTCGATGTCTTCGGCCCCGTCGCCGACCTCGTCTATGAACTGATGCTCGCCGGCGCGCCGCTTTCATCAGAGCACTGGCGCCTCGTCGAAGCGATGGCGACCGCCGTCACCCACCGCTGGGTCGAGCCCGACCACGGCATCTGGGAGCCCCGCCGCCCCGTCCAGCACCATGTCCACTCCAAGGCGATGTGCTGGGTCACCCTCGACCGCGCCGCGAAGATCAGCGAGCAACTCCTCGGCGAGGAACGCCCCGACTTCCGCAAGACCGCAGACAAGATCAGAGACGAGATCCTCGAAAAAGGCTGGTGCGAAAAGAAGAAGTCCTACACCGCCGTCTATTCGGGCGACGAGATGGACGCCGCCGTCCTCACCATCGGCCTCTGCGGCCTGCTCGACCCCGAAGACCCGAGATTCGCCAGCACGATCAAAGCCGTCGAAGACGAGCTCCGCGTCAACGGCGCCCTCTACCGCTACCTCTACGACGACGGCCTGCCCGGCGAGGAGGGCGCCTTCAACATCTGCACCTCGTGGCTCATCGAAGCCTGCGCCGCCTCCGGACGCGAAGGCGACGCCCGAGACCTCTTCCAGACCTACTGCAAAATGGCCGGCCCCACAGGCCTGCTCAGCGAAGAGCACGACCCACGAGAAAACATCGCCCTCGGCAATGTCCCCCAAGCCTACACCCACCTCGGCCTGATCAACGCGGCCCTGCGCCTGGAATCGCTTTCCAAAGACCGGGAGTGACAGAAAAAACACTGGCGGACAAGCCGCCAGTGCAACAGATCTAAGTTTGTTCCGGCGTGGGTTTACGCGAACGACACACCCTCGTCCAGGTACACATCCTGGATCGCGTGCAGCAGCTTCACGCCGTCCTTCATCGGGCGCTGGAACGCCTTGCGGCCGGAGATCAGCCCCATCCCGCCGGCTCGCTTGTTGATCACCGCCGTACGCACAGCGTCCTGCGTGTCGCTCTCGCCCTTGCTCTCGCCGCCGGAGTTGATCAGCGGCACGCGACCCATGTACCCGTTGGCCACCTGGTAGCGGCACAGGTCGATCTCGTGCCCGCCCTTGCCGTTCTCGTCAGAGCCCGACAGCTTCGTGTACACCTCTTTGCGGAACTTGCCGTAGGAAGAGTCGCCCGAGTTGAGCGCCTTGTACCCGCCGTTGTTCGTCGGCAGCTTCTGCTTGAGGATGTCCGCCTGGATCGTCGCGCCGAGGTGGTTCGCCTGGCTCGACAGGTCCGTCGAGGTGTGGTAGTCCGTCCCGTCGACCTTGAACGCGTTGTTGCGCAGATAGCACCACAGCACGCACACCATCCCGTACGCGTGCGCATCGGCGAACATCTCCGACACATACTGGATCTGCTCGGTCGAGTGCTCCGACCCGAAGTAGATCGTCGCCCCGACCGCCACCGCACCCATCTCGTAGCACTGGCGGACGTTCCCGAACGGGATCTGCTTGAACTGGTTCGGGTAGGTCAGCAGCTCGTTGTGGTTGAACTTCACCAGGAACGGGATCTTGTGCGCGTACTTGCGCGCCACCGCCCCCAGCACGCCGTAGGTGCTCGCCACCGCGTTGCACCCGCCCTCGATCGCCAGCTCCACGATCCGCTCGGGGTCGAAGTACTCGGGGTTGGGCGCAAAGCTAGCACCCGCCGAGTGCTCCACACCCTGGTCAACGGGCAAAATCGAGACAAACCCCGTCCCGCCCAGCCGCCCGGTGTTCAGGATCTGCTGGTAGTTCCGCAAGACCGCCGGGTTCCGGTCCGTCTGCGACACCACGCGGTCGACGAAGTCCGGTCCGGGCAGGTACATCGCCGATTTCGAGATCGTGCGGCTCTCGTGCCCGAGCAGGTGGTCCGCATCCTTGCCAAGCACTTCGCGGACATTGATCGTCAGGTCGGGCATCACGGTCTCCTGGTCGGTGGCGGGCAGCGCCCGCGGCGTGTGTGTGTCTTCAGCCGGCGTCGGGCCCCCAAAGCCCCCTCCGGCGTGGGAGTTTACGGGCTCCCCCCGCGTGTGTCCCGCCCCGGCCTCCGCATCGCCCGCACCGGGGGGGAACACCGGGGCTGATAACGGGCGGTCCCTCCCGTTGCAGGGGGCTCCAAACTACCCATTCCGATGCACAATCGCTCAACCGGAAGCCTTCAACGACAGACACCGATTGCGGACGCCGATTGCTTCGGGCCGGGGGCCGCCCACCCGGGCAAGATGCGTCAGGAGTCAGCAAGGATGCAAGGCTTCATCGAAACCAGACCGGACTCCACGGGTCCCTCCATTCCCCCCGGGGGCAGGCGTCGCCTCAGAGAACGCGCCCGCCTGATCTCGGTGCGGATCACGGGCTTCCTGCCCGCTGCGCCTGGGGACCACGCCGCCTTCGATGCCGCATGGGTCGAACGCGCCGTAAGCCGCAACGCCGTCGGAACCGACGCGGCGATCGACGCCATCGACGCCGCCGTCATTATCCGTACAACGATCATCGGACGACGACGCTTCCGGACCGATCGGGGCTCGTAAGGATCAAGAAACGCGTCCGTGCGGCCGATGTTGGCCGGGGCGCAAACAGCCCTCAGAGCGGACGGGGAGACGAAGCCCGGCCCCTCTAAATCTCCCCACGATCGAGGTGGACATGACGCGCATTCTGCTCGCAGACGACGAGGTCCACATCACGAGCCTGCTCGCCCGAAAACTCGAGCAGAACGGCCTCGAGGTCGATGTCGCTCACGACGGCGAGGAAGCCTGGCTCATCGCCCAGGAACGCACGCCCCACGCCGTCATCACCGACCTCCAGATGCCCTACATGAACGGCGTCGAGTTTGTCGAGCTCCTCCGCGCCAACGCGCCGACCGCCGGCATCCCAATCATCATGCTCACCGCCCGCGGGTATGTCCTGGAGACCGACCAGGCCGACCGCCTCAACATCGCCGCCGTCATGCCCAAGCCGTTCAGCGTCCGACGCGTCGTCAGCCTGCTCGAGAGTCTCCTCGCCGACCGCGCCGGCCCGGGCGCCTCGCTCAGGGAGGTCGCGTGACCGGTCCGTTCCAGCTCGGCAGCAAGAAGGACCCAGGCCACCGCGTCCGCGCCAGGTGCTCGGACATCGGCCTGGCCGTCTGGCGCACCAACGCCGCCGGCCTCATCCTCGAAGAACCCTTCGGCGACGGACTCCTCGGCCTCTGGCTCCGCGCCGGGCCCCTCGGGCGACGCATCGCTTCGACCACCAGCCAATGGGACGGCGACCGAGAGCCCGATCTCCACGAGCTCTTCACAGGCTGCTGGCTCCTCCCCCTCGCAGAACGCCGCAGGCGCAGGCTCGTCGGCTACACCGTCGCCCTCGCCTTCGGGCCCGAGGGCCTCCAGCAGCCAGAGTTCGAGGAGATGTGCAAGGCCGCCCAGCTCCAGAGCGTTGCAGTACGCCGAGTCATGCGCACCTGGGCGAACCACGACAAAGGCTCCTGCACACGCCTGCTCCAGATGCTCCGCTGGATGTACGAAGACCAGCGCGCCATCGCCGAGCACGAAGACGCCATCGAGACCTTCACCGACCGCCTCGGCAACGCCTACGAAACCATCGATCTCCTCTACGCCCTCGGCCGCTCGATGAACGAGCTCGACGAGCCCGAGACCTTCCTCCAGGCCTCCCTCGAGCGCCTCCACGAAGCCGCCGAGTTCTCCTGGGCCATGCTCGTCTTCCCCGAAGGCGTCCACGAGGGCGTGCCCACCAGGCGCGACTCCTTCTCCGCCGGCCGGCCCACCATGTCGTTCCCCGAGATCGAAAAGGCCGCCAGAGAGCTCATCGCAAAGCTCGACCGCCCCGACACGCTCACGATCTGCTCCGATGTCGAAGGCTTCGAGCCCGATGGCGGGCCCCAGGTCGTCGTCCAGCCCGTCCTTAGAGAGCAAGGCCCAATCGGCTGGCTCCTCGCAGGAGAAAAGGGCGGCAACGACCCGCAGGTCTCCACCTACGACACACACCTCATCGAAGCCGCCGCCGGATACCTCGGCCCATTCCTCGAAAACGCCGAGCTCTACCGCGAGCAGAAGGCGCTCTTCGTCGGCATGCTCAAGGCCCTCTCCGCATCGATCGACGCCAAAGACCCCTACACCTGCGGCCATTCCGCACGCGTCGCCCACCTTTCCGCATGCCTGGCGCGCAAGATCGGGCTCGACCCGCGCACCGTCGAACGCATCCACATCGCCGGACTCGTCCACGACATCGGCAAGATCGGCATCCCCGAGCACATCCTCGGCAAGACCAGCCGCCTCACCGACGAGGAGTTCGACGCCATCAAGCGTCACCCCGAGATCGGCTACCGCATCCTCCGCGACCTCCCGCAGTTCGACGATGTCCTCCCCACCGTCCTCCACCACCACGAACGCTGGGACGGACAGGGCTACCCCAAGGGCCTCGCCGGCGAAGACATCCCCCTCGCCGCACGCATCATGGCCCTCGCAGACACATTCGACGCCATGAGCTCCACACGCGCCTACCGCCCCGCGATGAACCGCGACAAGGTCTTCGCGGAGTTCAGGCGCTGCTCGGGCAGCCAGTTCGACCCCAGCCTGGTCGACCCCTTCCTCTCGCTCGACTTCGCCCGCTACGACGAGTTGGTGGGGGAGGCCCGCAACCTCAGCACCGACCTCAAGGCCGCATGACACCGCGCGGATAAACTCCGCGCAGCGTGCACCACACAACCATCCAGCTCGCCGGCGAGACGCTCGCCCTCCTCCCCGCTCCCGCGGCGTGGTGGGCCACGCAACGCACGCTCTTCGTCGCGGACATCCACCTCGGTAAAGCCGAAGCCTTCCGCACCTCTGGCGTCGCGGCGCCCAACGCCTGCACCGCCCACGACTTAAACCGTCTCGCCTCGCTCGTCGAGACCGCCGGGGCCCGGCGGCTGGTCATCCTCGGCGACCTCCTCCACGCCAAGGCGGGCGTCACCCAGGCCGCCGCCGACGCGTTCACAGCCTTCGCCGAGCGGACCGGCCCCATCGAAACCCTGCTGGTGCGGGGCAACCACGACCACGCCGCGGGCGATCCCCCCGCGCCCTGGATCACCTGCGTCGACGCGCCATTCGCTCTCGGTCCTTTCACGCTGATGCACGAGCCGCCCGAAGACGGCACGCCCACCGAAGGCCTCCTCTGCGGCCACATCCACCCCGTCGTCAGCCTCACCAGCAATTTCTCGCGCATGCGCGCCGCGTGCTTCTGGCTCACAAGGGGCGCACTCGTCCTGCCCGCCTTCGGCGTCTTCACCGGCGGCCGACGCATCAACGCAAAGGAAGGCGACCGCGTCTTCGCCGTCGGCCCCGACCGCGTCACCGAAGCCCCGATCGCAACAACTCCGCGACACAAAGCCCCCTCGCGCACCACCTGAACCCGGCGCACAAGCGCCGACCGTCAGAAGTCCGTGCCACCGACCTCGGCTCGGCGAGGTCGGTGCTCTGTCTCCTGTTTTAGAACTCGACTGCCCGCACAAGATAGCACCGACCTCTCAAAGCAGAGGTCGGTGGCACGAGATCCACGCCATGCTCGCTGGCCCGTTCATATCACCAACCGCATCTCCGCTCCGAAGGAGCGCACGAACCTTGCCACGAGTGCCGCGAGGCGAAGCCGAGCAAACTCGTGGAAAACGAGCAAAAACAAAGCCGCCCTGAAGGGGCGGCGGAAAGCCTCGCATCCCTCTACGCATGGATAGACATCGCTCGCTTGCAGGCCACCCACAACGAGCACCAGCCCTACACCCGCTTGACCACCACCAGCGTGATGTCATCCGTCCTCGGCGCGTCGCGGCAGAACTTCGTCACCTCGCCGATGATCGTCCGCGCGATCCGTTCGGCGCTCTCGCCCGCGTTGCGCCGGATCAGTTCTTTGAACGCTTCGCGCCCGAACATCACGCCGCCCGGATCGCGCGCCTCCCAGATCCCGTCGGTCCCGATCACGATCACCGTCCCCGGGTCGGGGCACGCGCACTCGTGCGACTCGTAGGGCCAGTCCCGCTCAATCCCCACCGGGATGCCGCCCCCCGTCAGTTCGTCGAACGAGTCCGTCCGCGGGTCGTACACAATCGCCGACTCGTGCCCCGCGTTCACCCAGCGCAGGCGGCGCGACCCGTCCTCGCCCTCCGGGTCGATCATCATCAGAAACAGCGTCATGAAGTGGCCGAGACGCACATCGTTCGCCAGGTGCCGGTTGATGTCCTTGACGATCTCGCGAGGGCAGTCCGTCGCGTCAGAGCTCCGGCGCAGCACCGCCCTCGCCGTCGTCATCAAGAGCGCCGCGGCAACGCCGTGCCCGCTCACATCGCCCACCGTCACCGCCCACGCCCCGCTCGCCGAACGGATGAAGTCGTAATAGTCCCCACCCGTTTCGTCGCAGTAGCGGCTCAGCCCGTGCGCGTCGAACCCCTCGATCTCTGGCGAGTCGCCGGGCAAGAGCCCGCGCTGCACACCCATCGCCAGCCCCAGCGACTGGCTCATCCGCAGGTGCTCGCGCAGACGGGGCATCATCTCGTTGAACGCCGCGCCAAGCTCGGCGATCTCGTCGTTGCCCCGGATGTTCGTCGTCGCGTCAAGATCGCCCGCCGCGAGCTTCCTCGCGGCTGAAGCGACATCGTTCACGCGCCTCGTCACCGTCCGCGACGCCAGGAGGGCCAGCAGCATCGTCACCGCAGCGATGCCGACCGTCATCGTCAGCATCACCGTCATCTCCGTCTCGGTCCGGCGCACCACCTGGTCGCGCATGTTCACCGCCGAACGCACCACCGGCTCCGTCGGCGTGATGAACATGAAAAAGAAGCTCGGGTCGCTCGCGAACGGCTCGAACGCCGCCATCGAGGTCTCGCCCCGGAACATCACCTCACGAACCGTCGAGACCGAACGCCCCTCAGCCGCACGCTCGATGTCCACAACCAGCCGGCGCGCCCGCTCGCGGTCCTCGGCCCGTTCGAGCCCTTCGAGCATGAACGGCTCCAGCAGCCGCGGCTCCTCCGCCGCACGCCAACTCCGCCCGCCCCCCTCGCGGTCCTCGGTCTGCGAGAAAACGCGCAGACGCTCGTCGAAGTGCGACGCCCCCCGCGGGATCCCGATCAGCAGCGACAGCGGCACATTCGAGATGTCGTCCACCGGGATCCCGCGCAGCACCTCGTCGATCGCCAGCTCGATCCCCGCCACACCCAGCAGCTCACCGTTGTCGTCCCGCAAGGGACGCACGCACACCATCCCCGCCGTCCCCGTCACCGGGTCGATCACCGGCATCGTCCAGACCGTCTCGCCGGAAAACTGCGACGCCCGCTCGTACCACGCCGTCTCCCGGGCGTCGAACCCCTCGGGGTACCCGCCCGTCGCGGGGTACGACATGTACACCCCGCTCGACAGCGCCACGAACTGGTGACGCACCAGGTCCGGCCGCCCCTCGCGGAGTTCGATCATCAGGTCGATCAGCGGGCGCAGGCGCAGCGCCGCCTCCTCCACCGCGCGAACCCCGACCCCCGGCGCAGGCACGAACACCGGCTCAGCCAGGCTCAGCGCCACCCGCTCAGAGCCGTTCGGCCCGTCACGACGCACCATCCGCTCAGAGACCACCATCCCCGGAGGCCGCCGCCCCTCGTCGATGTCCTCACCCGTCCAGAACGAAGGCGGCGTCGACGCCGACGCCGGCTCGCGCAAAAGACGCGAAGCCTCCCGCCCCTGCGCCAACACCAGCGTCTCGACCAGGCTCTTCTCTTTGTCCAAAAGCTCGGTGTACGACGCCACCCGCCGACGCAGATCGCTCCGGGCCCGGGATATGAGCTCCGACTCGATCTCCTCGGCCAGCCCCGAGCCGAAGGCCAACGCCGCGCGACGGCTGGACAGTCCGACCACCAGGATCGGCACCAGCGCGATCAGCAGAAGCAGAATGAGAAGCTTGGTCCGTAGCCGCATGGGTCCGCCGCCGGCGCCTCTCCCCCGAGAAGGCGATCACCGAAGCGGATACTAACCTGCCACCCCGACCCGGAATAGCCCCAACCCGATCGACCCGCTATCCGCCCCCGCCCAAAGCCCCCTCCGGCAGCATCCCCAGCACTTCCGCCACCCGCGCGTCCCGCTCCCGGGCCGTCTCGGCCAGCACATTCACATGCCCCAGCTTCCGCCCCGGCCGCGCTTCCTTCTCGTACAGGTGCACCCGCGTCCCCGCCACCTCCAACACCCGCCCCACATCGGGCAACGCACCCACCAGGTTCACCATCCCCGCGTGCCCCAGCGCCCGCGTCTCGCCCAGGGGCAGCCCCAGCACCGCCCGCACATGCTGGGCGAACTGCCCGCACGCCGCCCCGTCCATCGTCCAGTGCCCCGTGTTGTGCACGCGCGGAGCAAACTCGTTGGCGATCAGGCCGCCCTCGGTCTCAAACAACTCGACCGCCAGCACCCCCACATGCCCGAGCCGCTCCATCAGGCTCGCGGCGTGCCCCCGCGCCAGCGCTTCAACCTCAGCCGACACCCCCGGCGCCGGCGCAATACTCGTCAGCAGGATCCCATCCCGATGCACATTCTCCGCGAGCGGGAAAAAACGGCAAGCCCCGTCCTCCCCCCGCACACCCACAATCGAGAGCTCCCGCCGAAACAGAATCAATTCTTCAAAGATCGCCCCGCGCCCGCCCCGCCAAGCCTCGGCCTCCGCGACCTCCGACGCCTCGCGGACAACCACCTGCCCCTTCCCGTCGTACCCCCCGCGCCGCAGCTTCAAAACCCCCGGCAGCCCGACCTCCTCCGCCGCCGCCTCCAGCGAACCGTCCCCATCCACCACCCGGTACTTCGCAACGCCGAACCCCGCCCCGATCAACGCCTCTCGCTCGGCCACACGATCGCTCGCGGCAACAAGGCTCGCCGCACCCGGACGCACCGGCACAAGCCCCGCCAGCCGCTCAACCGTCTCCGGCGGCACATTCTCAAACTCGTACGTCGCCGCACTCAGCCCGCTCGCAAATTGCTCGATCGCCGCCCCGTCCTCAAACGCGGCAGTCATCAACTCGCCCACGCCTCGCGAACACGCGTCTGGCGCAGGATCGAGCAGGCGGGTCGGTACGCCCATCGCCCGCGCCTCCAGCGCCAGCATCCGCCCGAGCTGCCCGCCCCCCAAAACCCCCAGCACAGGACCGCCCAGCGCAGGCCCGCTCACGCCCGACCCTCATCAACAGGCGTCGTATCTAGCGGCGTCCCCAGCACGGCGTTCGTCCTCGCCGCCCTGTACCGACGCACCGCCTCGGCGTACTCGCCCCCCAAGATCGACGCCGCCAGAATCGCCGCGTTGATCGCCCCCGCCTTCCCGATCGCCAGCGTCCCCACCGGCACGCCCGCGGGCATCTGCACGATCGACAGCAGGGAGTCCACACCCTTAAGCGCCGCAGACTCCACCGGCACCCCCAGCACCGGCAGCACCGTCTTGCTCGCGCACATCCCCGGCAAGTGCGCCGCGCCGCCCGCCCCCGCAACGATCACCCGAAGCCCACGCCCCTCCGCCTCCGACGCGTATTGAAACAAAAGATCCGGCGTCCGATGCGCCGAAACCACGCGGCACTCATGCTCAACACCCAGCTCAGCCAGCGTCGACGCGCAAAACTGCATCGTCCGCCAGTCCGACTGAGAACCCATGATCACGCCGACGAGTGGTGATGCCGCCATGCTGCCCCGCTGTCTCTGCCGCACCGGCGCGGCCGCGCGATGATACCCCGCCCCGCCCTCCAACGCGCCCCCACGCGCCGCTACCGCGACTCAGACTTTCCGGGGCGGCGGAGGCGCATCGGATTCCGCCGGGCCCTCGTCGAGATGCTCTGAGTGCAGCGTGTGCGTCTCCGCGTCGTAGCACCCTTCCAGCTCGTCCCTGGCCGTCCGCTCCCAGATCGGCACCCGCACAAAGTACCCCGCACGCGCGATCAGGTGCGTCGCGATCGGCGTCGTCAGGAAGATAAACAGCACCACCAGCGTCGCCTCGACCGCGACATTCAGGCTCTTGAAATACATCGCCACGGCCATCACCATGCACGCCACGCCAAGCGATCCGGCCTTGCTCGCCGCCTGCATCCGCGTGTACACATCCCGCATCCGAACGATGCCCACCGCCGCCAGCAGAAACAGCAGCGTCCCAGACACCATCAGCAGGATCACCAGCGCATCGGCGATCAGGCTCAGCCAGTGGTCGCGGAGGAGGATCAGGAAGTCCATCACGGCCTCGCCCTCCTCTCGAGGTACATCGCAAACGCCGCCGTAGCCAAAAACAGCACCAGCGCCATCACGATCCCCACCGAAAGCAGCACCGGCCGCTGCGTCACAATCGCAAACAGCGCGATCACGCCCACCGCCTGGAACCCCAGGAGGTCCAGCGCCACCACGCGGTCGCACAGCGTCGGCCCCCGCGTCAGACGCCAGATCGTAAAGAGGATCCCCACCGCCAGCACGATGCCCGCGACATCGAAGATCGCCCCGAGCACTTCCTCGTGCAGCCATGTCATCTCGTTCATCGCGTCACCTCCAAAAGGCGACGCTGGAAGCCCTCGGCGACATCGCGTTTCGCCTCCTCGGGGTCGTCCACATGCATGAAGTGGATGAACAGGTACCGCCGGTTCTCAGACACATCCATCGTCAGCGTACCCGGCGTCAGCGTGATCAGGCTCGAAAGAATCGTGATCTCCGTGTCGGTCAGATCCTCCTGGATCGGCACAGCAAGAATCATCGGCCGCAGCCGCTTCAGCGGCATGATCGTCCACACCGCCATCTTGATGTTCGCGACCACAAGCTCCTTGAGCGTGAAAAACGCGAACCCGATCCCCTTGAACACCTTCTTGAAGTACGGGCTCTCCCGATCAGAGGGCGACGCAACCCACAACACGATGTACCCAAGCGCAAACCCCACCGCGAGGTTCGCCGCGTTGAAGGGCTGGATCGCCGCCGCCCAGGCCCCCGCCAGCAGGAAGTTCGCGATGAGTTTGCTCATCGGCCCTCCCCCGCCGCAGCCGTCTCGGCCCGAGGCTCGATCCAACGCTCACCGATCCCACCGGGCAGCGAACGCAGGTACTCCTCGTCCAGCACCGCGCGGATGTACGGCGCCCGCTCGATCAGCTCGTGCCCGGCACGCTCGGTCACCCGGTAGATCGGCCCCGCGAGCACGCTCACACCGATGATCAACACCACAAACCCGGCGACCACCGCGTTCATCCACCCCGTCCCGCGCGTGTCGTCCGGCTTCGGCTCGGTTCCCTCCGCCTCCTCGGGCCTCGCCTTCCAGAACGCCTCGGCCCAGATCTTCGTCATCGAAAACAGCGTCAGCACGCCCACGCCCAGCGAGACGCCCACGATCCAGTACTCGCCCGCCCGCACGCCAGCGACCACCAAAATCAGCTTGCCCCAGAACCCCGTCAGGATCGGGATCCCCGCCAGCGCCATCGCCGAGACCATGAACATCAGCGAGAGGTAGGGGCGTTCCTTGTACAGCCCGCCCAGTTCCTTCAGCTCGCCCGTCCCGCGCAGCCTGTGCACCACGCCCGCGACAAAGAACAGGTTCGTCTTCGCAAGGATGTTGTGCAGGATGAAGAACGCCACGCCCCCCAGCGCCATCGCCGCCGTCGCCAGCATCGCCGGCCGGTCCTCGATCGGTGCGCCGTCCATCCGCTCGAGCACGAGCAGCGCGATCGCCAGGCCCATGATCATGTACCCGATCTGGCTAACGATGTGGAAGCTCAAGATCCGCCGGATCTCGTACTGCGCCGCCGCCCCAAGCACGCCCGTCACCATCGTGAACGCCGCGATCCACAGCAGGATCTCGCCCGCCGCGGGGAAGACCGGCGCGAAGATCAGCGTGTAGACACGCATCATCGCGTACACGCCCACCTTCGTCAGGATCCCGCCGAACAGGGCGCTGATCACCGGCGCAGGCGTGTGGTACGACGCCGGCAGCCAGAAGAAGAACGGGAAGATCGCCGCCTTGATCCCGAACGACGCCATGAACAGCACCGCGATCGCCGCGATCACCGGCCTCGCCTCGTCCCCCGCCGACCCCAGCTTGATCGCGATGTCCGCGAGGTTCAGGCTCCCCACCAGCCCGTACAGCAGCCCGACCGCCGACAGGAACAGGCTCGAAGAGAGCAGGTTCAGCGTCACATACTTCAGCGCGCCTTCGAGCTGCCCCCGCTCCCCGCCCAGAGTCAGCAGCACGAAGCTGCTCATCAGCATCACCTCGAACCACACATAGATGTTGAAGATGTCCCCCGAGAGGAACGAGCCGGAGACCGACGCCAGCAGGCAGTGCACCAGCGTGTGGTACGCGTGCTTCTCGCGCCTCGGCCCGATCGCGCCGATCGAGTAAAACACGATTGCCACCGCCACAACGCCATTGAGCAGCACCATCAGCGCCGACAGCGTGTCGGCCACCATCGTGATCCCGAACGGCGCCCGCCAACCACCGATGTCCGCCGCCAGCACCCCCACATCGAGCACCCGCACAAACAGCAGCACCGAGCAGGCGAACAGCGCCAGCGCCCCCGCGATCGAGAGCGCCCGCTGCAGCGCCACAGACCGCCAGGCCATCATGCACAGGAAGGCCGTGAGCAGCGGGATCGCGATCGGGCTGACGACGAGTGCATTCATCGGTCGGTGGTCCGCATGTTGTCGAGGTCGTCGGTCCCGACCTCCTGGTACGCCCGCTTGACGAGCACGAGCGTGAACGCCGTGATCGCAAACGCGATCACGATCGCCGTCAGGATCAGCGCAAACGGCAGCGGGTCGGCGAACTCGCCCTCGATCCGCGTCTGGCCCTCCTCGATCAGCCCCGGAGGCAGCCGCTCCATGCTCCCGTCGCGCCGGGTCGCGGCGCAGGTGAAGATCAGCAGGTTCGCCGAGTGCCCGATCAGGATCAGCCCGATCGTCAGCTTCACAAAGCTCCGGCGCATCATCATGTACAGCGCCGAGGCGAACAGCATCCCGATAATCACCGCAAGCAGCAGGCTCATTCGACCACCTCCTGCAGGGTGAAGATCATCGTCAGCACAACGCCCAGCACCGTCAGGTACACCCCGATGTCGAACAGCACCGGCGTGCCGATCTTGATCGGATCGTCAAAGCCCAGCACCGGCACCTCGAACCACAGGCCCTTGAGCAGCGGCCCACCGGCAGACAGGCTGAAAAAACCCGACACCAGCGCCAAGGTCAGCCCAAGCCCGACCATCGCCAGGAGGTTCACCCGCAGCATCCGCCGGGCGCTCTCGACATCGAACGCCATCGCCTGCAGCGCAAACGCCGACGCCGCCAGCAGCCCGCCCACAAACCCGCCCCCCGGCGTGTTGTGCCCGCGCAGCAGGATCACCACGCTCAGGAGCAGCAGCAGGGGGAGCAGGAACCGCGAGGCGGTCTGGAGCACAAGGGAGTTCATGCGTCCCCCTCTTCGCTCTGATCCTCGTCGCCCTCGCGCTCGGCCACGGGCGTCCCCTCTTGGTCGTCACGCAGCTTCATCAGCGTGTACACGCCGATCGCCGCGATCCCCAGCACCACAAGCTCGCCCAGCGTGTCCACACTCCGGAAGTCCACCAGGATGATGTTCACCAGGTTCCGCCCGTACGCCGACTGGCCGTCGGGCGTCTCGGGCATCGCCGCCTCGTTGAAGTACGCCGAGATCGGGGCGAACAGCTCCTGCGAGCCCGCGGCAAGCACCAGGCACGCCATCACACCGCCGAAGGTCGCCGCCAGCAGTAGATCCATCACGCGGACCGCAAGCCCGCTGTACACCGCAAACCGAGGCAGGTGGTACACCACCAGCACGAAGATCACCACGATCAGCGTCTCGACCGCAAACTGCGTCATCGCAGCGTCAGGCCCGCCGTAGAGCGCAAACACCACCGCCACCGCGTACCCGATCACGCCCAGCACCGCGACCGTCGCCAGACGCGAGCCCAGCCGCGTCGCCACGATCGCCGAGACCGCGATCGAAATGATCAGCACCCACTCCAGAAGCCCCGTCCGCTCGAAGTTCGTCCCCACCGAAGGCAGGAACCCCGTCCGCCAGATCGCCCAGGCGAACATCCCGAGGATCGCCACCAGCGTCATCTTGATGTAGACCTGCAGCGACCCGTTCTGCAGCACCCGCGTCTGCGCCCACGACCCCTTGGTCAGCCCCAGCATCGCGTAGTCGTACATCTTCGCCGGGCCGACCACGCCGTCGAGCTTCGCAAAGGGCGAGGTCGCCTTCACCCAGAGCCCGCGCCCGAAGTAGATCCCCACGCCGATCAGCGTCGCCAGCAAGCTCAGCCCCAGGGCCAGGCTGATCTCGTAGTAGTAAAACGCGTCCAGACGCAGCGCCGCCTCGAAAGGCCCGCCCTTGATCGCCTCGCCCGCCGCCGTCACCACCGGCGTCGCAAACAGCGCCGGCACCAGCGCGTACACGATCCCCAGCACCGCCAGGATCACCGGCGCCGCCAGCATCGGCCAAGGCGCCTCGTGCGCGTGCTTCTTCGGCTCCCGGCTCGCCTTCCCGAAGAACGGCTTGAACCCCGTCATGATCGCGATGAACACCGTAAACGAGCCCGCAGCGATGATCAGCGCCGTCAGCAGCGCCGTCAGCGGGCCCGCATCGAGCCCCGCCTTGATCATCTTCTCCTTGGCCACAAACCCCGCCAAGGGCGCCAGCGGCACACCCGCCATCGAGATCCCCGCCAGAACCGCCGCGAGCGCCGTCGCCGGCATCGCTCTGAACAGCCGGCCGATCTCCGCCACATCCTTCTCGCCCGCCTCGTGGTCCACGATCCCCGCCACCAGGAACAGGCAGCCCTTGAACATCGCGTGCGCCAGGATGTACGCCGCCGCGGCGTCCGGATGCCCCATCCCGATCAGCATCACCATCACGCCCAGCGAACTCACCGTCGAATACGCCAGCAGCCGCTTGTACAGCGTCTGACGCGTCGCCAGATACGCGCCCACAAACATCGTCGTCGCCCCGAACCCGATCAGCAGCCCCTCCCACAGCCCCTCGGCCGTCCCCGTCGCCAGATTCGGGTGCAGCCGCGCGATCAGGTACACGCCCGCCTTCACCATCGTCGACGAGTGCAGGTACGCCGAGACCGGCGAGGGCGCCGCCATCGCCGAGGGCAGCCAGAAGTGGAACGGGAACTGCGCGCTCTTGGTCAAACACCCCGCCAGCACCAACGCCACGATCCATGGATAGTGCGCGTGCCCGCTGAGCCCCTCGGGCAACTCGCTCATGTTCCACACGCCGCCGGCAACCCCCGCGAGGTCGCCCGCCGCAAACGCCAGCACCACAAGCCCGGCCAGCATCGCCAGCCCGCCCAGCCCCGTCACCATCAACGCCTGCAGCGCCCCCGCCCGCGACTCCTTCTTGTCGTGGTTGAAGCCGATCAGCAGGTAGCTCGTGATGCTCGTCAGCTCCCAGAAGATGAACAGCAGGATCAGGTTGTCCGCCAGCACCAGCCCGAGCATCGAGGTCATGAACCCGATCAGGTAGCAGAAAAACCGCCCGATCTGGTGGTGCCCTTTCATGTACGCGCCCGCGTACAGCAGCACCCCCGCGCCGATCAGCGTCACCATCAGCGCAAACAGCAGGCTCAGCCCGTCCAGCCTGAACGAAAGCTCCAGCCCCAGCTCAGGCAGCCACGCAACCGACTCGACGATCCCCTCCCCGTCCGCTGCCGCCGGGATCTTGCTCGCAAACCACGCCCCGATCCCCAGCGGAAACGCCGCCAGCACCACACCCCGCGCCGGCCCGGCGTAACGGCACACCCACGGCGCCGCAACACTCAAGAGCGCGAGGATGGCGAGCGACAGCATCATCGGGGGCGGGCTCCTTCGTCCGTCTGTGGCCGGAGGCGGAAGTAGTTGTAACGCCCTCCCGCACGCGGTCCACGCGGCAAGGGCCGAAATCGTACCGGACCTTCCCAGCAGGTCCGGAGCCGCATCATCGGCACATCCGCCGCCCGGGATGTGCGGATTGCTCCGCCGCCGACGCCCCGCGCACACTCGCTCCTACCCTCATCCCCCTTGAACAGGCCCATCGAACACATCCTCAAACACCGCTTCGGCCACGACGCGCTCTACCCCCTCCAGCGCCTCATCGTCGACCGTGTCATGGATGGCCGCGACGCCCTCGTCGTCATGCCCACCGGCGCCGGCAAAAGCCTCTGCTTCCAACTCCCCGCGCTCGCACTCCCCGGAAAAGGCGGTGGCAAAAGCACGGCAAGAGGCGTCGCCCTCGTCTTCAGCCCACTCATCGCCCTCATGGAAGACCAGGTCGCCGCACTCCGCAAAAAAGGGATCGACGCCTCCTACATCAACTCCACGCTCGACCGCAAACAACGCGAAGAGCGCATGGCCGCCCTCGCCCGCGGCGACTTCGAGCTCATCTACGCCACCCCCGAGCGCATGGACAAACCCGCCTTCGTCGAGGCCCTCGGCAGAGTCCCCGGGGGGATCAAGCTCCTCGCCGTCGACGAGGCCCACTGCATCAGCAAGTGGGGCCACGACCTCCGCCCCGCCTACCAACGCATCGGCGAGTTCCGCCGCCTCCTCGGCAACCCCACAACCATCGCCCTCACGGCCACCGCCACCCCCAGAGTCAGGGAGGACATCCGGGCCGTCATCGGCGTCACCGAGGAGGACATGCCCCTCTTCGCCGCGCCGATCGAACGCCCAAACCTCGCCTACCGGTCCGACGAAGTCTGGTCCGACGCCGACCGCGCCAAGCACATCGTCGACCGCTGCCGCGAAACCCGCGGCACCGGCATCGTCTACTACGCCCTCATCAAGCACCTCGAACACGCACGACGCGAGATCGCAGCCGCCCTCGAAAAGGCCGGCATCGACCGACGCATCCAGACCTACCACGGCAAGCTCGACCCAAAGGACAAGAAACGCGTCTATAGAAGGTTCATCAACGCCAAGCCCGACGACGGCCTCCTGCTCTTAGCCACCAACGCCTTCGGCATGGGCGTAGACAAGCCCGACATCCGCTTCATCGTCCACGCCCAGATCCCATCAAGCGTCGAGGCCTACGCACAAGAGACCGGCCGCGCCGGCCGCGATGGCGAGCCCAGCACCTGCCAGCTCCTCTTCGCCCAGGACGACATCGCCGTCCAGCGCCAGTTCATCGAGTGGATGAACCCGCCCGCACACCTCCTCGCCGAGATCGGGCACGCCATCGACCGGCGCTACGGCGACGCCGGGCACGCCGACTTCGACCACGACGAGCTCTACCTCGATGTCATCGGCAAAGGCCGCGGCGACGGGCGCTTCGAGTACGCCCTCATCACCCTCGAAAAGCTCGGCGTCATCGAGCCCGCCTCCGCCCCCGGCCGCTACCGCCCCGTCCGCCCCCTGACCGACAGCGACCTCGACCCCCAAGCCATCGAGGAAAAGAAGAAGCAGGACCTCCTCCGCCTGCTCGATGTCGTCCACCTCGCTCGGGCCCCCGACATCAAGGCCCACATCCACGACTACTTCAAGCTCGACCCGACCCCAATCCCCCAATAGAGGTGCGTATATCTTCTTTGCGCTTCTTTGACACTTTCCCCCTCGATCGTTTATCAACCCGGCGCTAAGTTCCGGCCTTGCGGATCCGATAGCCACGGTTCCGCGCGTTTGCACAAGGAGCCCGCGCCCATGATCCGCAAGCACACCGCCGTCCTCACCCTCTGCGCCGCAGCCGCCCTCGCCAGCGCCTCGCCCGAGCAGGCCCAACGAGCCGAACTGCTGTCGGACGCCTCAGAGCGCATCAGTCTCAACAACCCAGAGGAGTTCCCCATCCGCGTCAGCCTCCTCTCACGCTTCACATACAGCTACAACTACAGACGCGACAGCGACCTGGACAACAACTCCACCGGCGGCTTCCGCGCCCACCTCAACCGCATCGGCTTCCGCGGCAAGATCGACGACAACATCGAGCTCCGGCTCCTCCTCGACGCCGACGCCGACGGCGGCGAGGTCGAGATCCTCGAAGCCTTCGGCGTCTTCAAGCTCTCCGACGAATTCACACTCAATGTCGGCCAGAAGAAGCTCCCCTTCACCCGAGAGCAGCTCAACTCGAGCGCCGAGCTGACCGCCGTCGAACGCTCCCTCGTCAACCGCGTCTTCAGCCAGGGCCGCTCGCAGATGGTCGAGGGCGTCTACACACAGCACGACTCCCGCTTCATGGCCGCCTTCTCCGACGGCCGCAGAGCCACAAACAAAGACATCGGCGACCCCGACACCGCAGACTGGGCCTTCACAGGTCGCGTCGAGCAGAAGTTCGGCGAGGGCGGTTTCAGCCGCTACAGCGGCTACAGCTCGTGGCGGGGCAGCGGCTTCGGCGCACTCCTCGGCGCCGCGGGCCACTACCAGTCCGGGGGCGACACCGGACGAACCGACGACCTCGACCTCGGCGCCGCCACCGCGGACCTCACCCTCAAGGGCGACGGCTGGGCGCTCGCCGGCGTCTTCGCATGGCAGAATGTCGACCGCGACGGCTCATCGTTCAACGACTTCGGCGTCACAGCGCTCGCCTCGTACTTCATCGAGGAGCAGTGGGAGGTCTTCGGCCGCTACGACGGCATCTTCGCCGACTCTGGCCGCGAAAACTCGGGCGACTTCAACGCCATCACCGCCGGCTTCACCCACTACTTCATCCCCCAGAGCCACGCCCTGAAGTTCACCGTCGACGCGCAGTGGTTCCTCGACCGCCAGGAGGGCAGCCTGCTCTCGCCCAACAACAGCCAGGGCCTCCTCGCCAGCGACCGCGCCGACCAGTTCAATGTCCGCGCCGCGATCCAGTTCCTGTATTGAGCGCGGTAACTGACCGGAGTTGTTGATCGCAGTATCGGGAGCTCCGAAGGAGCGCCGGATCTTTGCCACGGGTGGAGCGCCGCACGATGCGAAGCATCGAGCGATGCGCAACCCGTGGAAGGCGACACATCCCGCCGAGCCCTGAAAGGGCGAAGGAATCGATCGTACCCGACGCGCCGCCCCTCAAGGCGCTGTGTGCACTGCTCGACTTGCACACCTTCCCGTGCCGCCGACCTCCAAAGGAGGTCGGTGCTGTTTCATCCACATCCCTCGCACCCTCACCCCTTCCCGTTCTCAAACAGGTAGTGCGACACCAGCCACTCCCCGCCTCCCGCGAACCCCCAGAACTGCGCGCACGCGATATAGAAGGTCCGCCACCGGTTGAGCCACACCTCGGCCTGCCCCTCGCCGTAGGTCTGCGCAAAGAGCTCCAAAATCCGCCCGCGGTTCGCGTCGGTGTTCGCAAGCCACGCGTTGGCGGTCTTCTCATAGTGCGTGCCCGAGAGCCGCCAGTGCTCGACGATCCGCATCGACCGCTGGAACTCAAACAGCAGCCGGTCGCCCGGCATCGTCCCGCCCGTGAAGAAGTACTTGCCGATCCAGTTGTTGTCTTCCTCGAAGTGGTACGACAGCTCCCGGTGCGTGAAGATGTGCACGAACAGCTTGCCCTCGGGCTTCAGCCACCGCGAGATCCGCTGCAAGAGCGCGTCGTAGTTCTTCATGTGCTCGAACATCTCGACGCTCACGCACCGGTCGTACGCCGACTCTGCGTCGCGGAAGTCGTTCATGTCGTCGGTCACCACGCGCAGGTTCTCGAATCCCCGCGCTTTCGCGGCGGACTCGATGAACACCCGCTGCGGGCCAGAATTCGACACCGCCGTGATCTCGCACCCCGGAAACTTCTCCGCCATGTACAACGACAGCGAACCCCACCCGCACCCCAGCTCCAGGATCTTCTGCCCGTCCTTGATCTCCGCCCGTGCGCACACCAGCGCCAGCGCCGCCTCCTCCGCCTTCTCCAGCGTCGTCACGCCGTCGGGCCAGTACCCGCACGAGTACTTCAGCCGCGGGCCCAGCGACAACCTGAAAAACTCCGGCGGCACCTCGTAGTGCTGCTCGTTCGCCTTGTCCGTCCTAATCGCGATCGGCGATTCCAGCAGCCCCCGCACAAACACGCGGTGGCGCTCGTGCAGCGTCTCGATGTCCGCGTCCTGCATCCGCTTGAGCATTTTGCCCAGACGCACCGTGATCGCGCGGCGCAAGAGCGCGTCGGGGATCCGCCCCTTGTCGATCAGCGGGGCGTACCAAGGCGCCTTGGGCTCGGCGTGCAGGTTCGTTGCGCTCAGTGTCGTCTCGCTGCTCATCATCGCTCCGTCGCCGGCGTGCCGTCCGCATCCAGCGGCTTGGCCGGCTTCTTTGGAAACCACGGGAAAAACGCGCTCGTCTCCTGCTGGTACCGCCTGTAGTCCTCGCCCCGCGACTTGATCGCCCGCTTCTCTGTCGGCGGGATCCCCGTCACCTTCAGCACCAGGAAGAGGATGATCAAAGGCGACAGCACGCCCAGCCAACCCCACGGCGCCGCAGACGCGAGCACCGCGTAGCTCACCCAGATCACCCACTCAAAGAAATAGTTCGGGTGCCTGCTGTACCGCCACAGCCCTACGCGGCAAGTCCGCCCCTTCGCCCCCGGATCCTTCTTGAACCTGCGGAGCTGCCAGTCCGCCAGACTCTCCCCGCCCACACCGACCACCCACAACCCGATGCCGACATAATCAAGCAGCCCCGGGAACGGACGCGTGTCGTTGGCGATCAACAAGAACGGCAGCGCCAGCACCACCACGCTCAACGCCTGCGCCTGGAAAAACAGGAAGAAAAATCCCTGGATCTTCTCCGGCCCGATCGACTCGCGCAGGTCCTGGTACCGCCCGTCCTCCTCGCCCTTGAGCACGCGATCGGTCAAAAGGTGCAGCGCCAGTCGAGTGCCCCAGATCCCCGCAAGCACCGCGATCAGCACGCGCCGCCCGGGATCCCCGTCGGCCAGCAGCGCAAAGATCGCCGCCGAAGCCCCAAGGCTGAACGACCACCCGACATCGACCACGCCGGCGTCCTTGATCGCCCGCTGCACAAACCACAGCACAAGCATCAACCCGCAGGCAAACGCCGCCAACGCCCCGACCTGGATCAGGATCGATTCCATCATTCAACGCCCCTCAGCCCGCGCCAACCCGTGCCACCGACCTCGGCTTTGCGAGGTCGGTGCGCTTGTTCGAAGCAAACACTCCCGATCCCACGGCATCCCCCGCCCCGAAGGGGCGGACGATCCTTGCCACGGGTGAGGCGAAGCGAGACGCACCGCGTCGCGCCCGCCGAACCCGTGGAAAGCATCCTCAAAAACAGCTTCGCCCTGAAGGGGCGAAGGAACTTCCTCTCCGCGATCCTCAAGCTCGGAACAATCCCGCACAAACCCGGAAACACCAACCTCTCGCAGAGGTCTGAACCACGATTCCAACCAAGCATCCCGCCCGCCCCCACCAACGAACCCACCCGAGTACCCACCACGGAGACCCACCATGACCACACCCCGCTTCGACACCGGCGGCCTCACCCTCGCGATCGCCTTCGCCCTCTCGATCCTCGGCCTGCTCGTCCTCTTCGTCGTCTCATCGCTCGAAATGAGCCTCGGCGCGGGCCTGCGTGCCGTCGCCTCCACTCTGTGGGGCGTGACCACGCTCGCCGACCTGTACATCGGGCTCTTGTTCATCGCGGTCTGGATCTGGTTTGTCGAGCGCTGCCGGTGGCCCGCGCTCGTCTGGACGGTCGCCCTGGTCTTCACCGGCAACTTCGCGACCGCTGTGTATGTTCTGCAGCGAGCGATCAGAAAGAAAACCCTCGCCGCGACGCTGCTGCCCAACGACCGATGATCCCGATCTCGCGGCGTCACCTGCTCACCTGCTCGCCCGCTCGATCTTCTCGACCGCCCATGGCGGTCGCGCACGGCTCTAGCCTGCACCCAGGCTTGTCCAGCACGAACATCACATCCCCGCAGCTCCGCGCCCTGAACGCCCCTTCGCAGTAGCAGAAGTAAAACTCCCACAGCCGGATGAACCGCTCGTTGAACCCCTCGGCACGCACACGGTCGATGTTCGACCACATGTTCTCCCGCCAATGGCGCAGCGTCGTCGCGTAATGCGGCCCGATGTCTTCCGCGTGCGTGATCCGCATGTCCGTGCAGCGACGCACCGAGGTCGCCACCGCCTCCACGCCCGCAAGGCAGCTCCCCGGAAATATGTACTCTTTCAGGAAGTCCTGCTGCCTCTTGGCCTTATGGAAGTCCTGATCGCGGATCACGATCGCCTGCAACAGCATCCGCCCGTCATCTTCAAGCAGCGACGAGCACTTCTTGAAGTATGTATCGAAGTACTTCCACCCCACGGCCTCGATCATCTCGATGCTCACCAGCTTGTCGTACCGCCCCTCAAGGTCGCGGTAGTCGGTCATCAGGAGCTCGATCCGGTCGGAGAGCCCCGCCTCGGCGATCTTCGCGGCCGCATAAGCGTGCTGCGCCTCGCTCACCGTCGTGGTCGTCACGCGGCATCCGTAGTGCGCCGCCGCGTGTATGGCCATCGAACCCCACCCCGTCCCGATCTCCAGCAACCGATCTCCGGGCGACAGCTCAAGCCTGCGGCACGCCCGATCGATCTTCTCCAGCTGCGCCTCGTGCAGCGTCGAATCCTCACGCTCGAAGATCCCGCACGAGTAGGTCATGCTCGGATCAAGAAACGACGCGAAGAAATCGTTCGACAGGTCATAGTGCGCCGCGATGTTCTTGCGGCTGCCCTTCTTGGTGTTCCTGCGCAGCCAATACGCCGCGCGGTTCGCCGGGCTCAACAGCTTCACCAGCGTCCCGTCCATCGAGCGCAGCGCCCGCTCGTTCACCGTCATCAGCTCGACGACCTTCGCCGGGTCCTCGCTGCTCCACCACCCTTCGATGTACGCCTCGGCCGTCCCGGTCCGCCCGCCGAACACCACCGCCGCGTAAAACCGCGGGTCGAGCACCTCAAGCCGTGCTACCAGCGGCCCGCCCGGCCCGCCGACAACGCGTCGCTCGTAGGCCTCGGTCCGATCGACAAGCTCAAGCCGCCCGACGCCGATGCGCCCGACCAACTCGTGCACGAACTTTCGCCCGAGCTTCTGAAGAACGGTGTAGCGTGCCCCGCGCGCCGTCCGCCGGAGCTTTCCTTGGATGATCAAGCCGCACCCTCCTGTCGCATCCCGCCCGGGTCGTGCCGGTAGGCGGGCGCTTTCTTCAGCCGAAGACGCATCGCCTCGAAATAGATCCGGACCACCACCCGCGCCGTCTGGAACGGGTAACGCGCCAGGATCCACGCCATCCGCCACCCTGTCAGCTCGCGACGGGCGAGCGTCAGCGTGGCGTCGAAGCGTTTCGGCGGACGAACCTGTCCGGATGCGGCCCCGCCGGCTTCCCCCGTCCCCTTCTCCCCGTCCCCATCTCCGTGCTTCTCCGGGCGGCAGTTCATGTGCACGAACACGCCCTCGCCCGGCTCAGAGAACGACCAGTCGTACTCGATCTCCATCTCCATGAACGGCGACACATAAAAACACTTGCTGAACCGGAATCGCAGCAGCCGTCCCCCAACCGCCTCCCCGCGGGCAGCCGCCGCGTCGAGCACATACGCGTGCCGCTCCCGCCACGGCGTGTTCGTGATCTCCGCCACGATCGCGTCCAGCCGCTCACCCTCGAAGCAGTAATAGAGAGTCACCGGGTTGAACCCGCACCCGAAGTACCGCGGCTGCGTCAGCACACGCACCGCCCCCGAAGGCCGACGCCCAAGCTCCGCCTCCACACGATCCCGCACCGCCTCCGCCAGCGGCTTCCCGTAGGGCTCCAGATAGTCCTTCCGCCGAAACCAAGCCACATTCGGCCCGCGCAAAGACCAAAGCAGCCGACGACGAAACAGCCCCTCGACCTCATCCAAATCAAAGTACATCAGATGCAACGGCATGCCGAACGCATGACGCACCGGCGAAACCCGCCGATGACGCACACGCCCCACATACACCGCGCTCGAAAGACCCATCAACCCTCCCGCTCACCCTCCCCGGCCCGGGTGGCACGGCTCGCCGAGCCGTGTCCCTACCCAATCTCGTGGCACGGGCGTCTCGCCCGTGGCTACCAAGCCTTGTCCCTACCCAACCTCCGCTCCCCTGCTCACCTGATCACCTGCTCCACCATCTCGCTCGCTTTGCGAGCGCTCCGCACCCCGTCCTCGTGAAACCCATACCCCCAGTACGCCCCGCAGAAGTGCGTACGGTTTCTCCCGCTGATCTCCCCCCATCGTCCCTGCGCCGCAACCCCCGACGGCGTGTACACCGGATGATGATACAGGTAACTCGCGATCACACGACCCTCATCAATCCGATTTGTCCGATTCAGCGTCACACACACCGGCGACTCGCACCCCAGCCGCTGCAAAATGTCCATGTTGTAAGTCACCAGCACACGCTCCGCCCCGCCCCCGCGCGAGCCATCAGGAATGTGATAGTTCCACGCGCTCCACGCCAGCCGCCGCTTCGGCAACACCGACGCATCGGTGTGCAGCACCGTCTCGTTCGCCTGGTACGGCAGCGCGCCCAGTATCTCCCGCTCCTGCCCCGTCGCATCCCCAAGCATCGCCAGCGCCTGATCCGAGTGACACGCAAAGATCACCTCGTCAAACCGCTCGCTCTCAACGCGCCCCGCCCGCCCCGCACGCACAGTCACCCCTTCGCCATCACGCACCACACTCTCCACCGGCGTCCGCAGCCGCACCCGCTCCCGAAACGGCGACACAAGCTTCTCCACATAACACGCCGACCCGCCCCGAATCGTCCGCCACTGCGGCCGATCCCGCGTCTGCAGCATCCCGTGGTTCTTAAAAAACTCCACAAAGAACCGCAACGGCATCTCCAGCACCGCACGCTCCGGGCTCGACCACACCGCCGCCGCCATCGGCACCAGATACAGCTCGGTCATCTCCCGCGGATACCGCTTCTCCGCCAGATACGCCCCAAGCGTCTCGAACCCCGCATTCCCCTCCAGCACATCCGCCGGCGCCTCGCGGTTAAACCGCAAAATCGCCGCGAGCATGCGGTAAAACCGCGGGCTCGCAAGGTTCCGCCGCTGGGCGAACAGCGAATTGAGGTTCAGCCCCCCATACTCAAACCCCGTCCCCTCGTCGCGCACAGAAAAGCTCATGTCCGTCGGCTGGCTTTCGACGCCCAGTTCGTCTAGCAGCTTGTCAAATTCGGTGTAGTTCCGCCGGTTGAACACGATAAACCCCGTGTCCACCCGCAAATCCCGCCCCTCGTGCCGCACATCAACAGTGTGCGTGTGCCCCCCGATCCACGCCTCACGCTCGAACACCGTGATCTCGTGCGCAGCGTGCAGCCTGTGCGCGCACACAAGCCCCGAGATCCCTGAACCGATGATCGCGATCTTCATCGCCGCCGCGCTTCGCCCGCCGGGCGCCCGCGGCTGCGCGCCGCCTTCATCTTCCGGTGCAGCTCCATCCCCGGGTCCACCTCGCGCCCCGCGTGCTCCTCCGCCGCGTGGTACACACGCTCGGGCACACCGCGAAGGTCCCACACAAGCCCAACCTTCGACATCGCCCAAAGGATGTACCAGGTCACATCGATCTCCCACCAGTAAAACCCCTGCCGAGAGCTCCCCGGGTGGAAGTGGTGGTTGTTGTGCCAGCCCTCGCCCATCGTCACCAGCGCCAGCGCAAGGTTGTTGCGCGAGTCGTCCTTGGTCTTAAACCGCCGCCCGCCCCACATGTGCGCCAGCGAATTGATCGTAAATGTGCAGTGGTACAGCACCACCGTCGACACCCCGAACCCCCACACCAGCATCTGCGCACCGCTCGTGTTCACGCCCGCCTTGCCAAGCCCCCACCCCAGCACAAACATCGCCGCGGCAAGCCCGATCGGCCCCAGCATGTGCCAACGCTCGATCAACCGAAGCTCCGGGTACTTCATCAGGTCCGGCACCTGCTCCGGATCGATCTCGACACCCTTGTCAGAGTTAAACCAGAACATGTGGCTCCACAGCACCCCGTACCAGTGCGGCGAGTGGATATCCGGCTGATCGTCCGAGTGCCGGTGATGGTGCCGGTGCCAAGCCGCCCACCACATCGGCCCGCGCTGCGCCGTCGTCGTCCCCAGCGCCGCCATCACCGCCTGCATCACGCGGCTCGTCCGAAAGCTCCGGTGCGAAAAGTACCGGTGGTAAAACCCCGTAATCACAAACATCCGCACCCAGTACAGCGCCACCGCCACCGCAACCGCCGCCCAGCTCACCCCGACCCAGACCACCCCCACACACACCAGATGGATCGCCAGAAACGGCAACAGATGCTTCATCTGCACACGGCTCGGCGCAGGCAAAGGCTCGGGATGCTCACGGCTCGGCGGCTTCGTCGCGACAGAATCTGCTGGCATGACCCACTCTAAACGCCCCGCTCTCACGCAGGCGCACAAGGCTCCGAACGAACCACCCTTCGCCGCCCAACCCGCCCCGGATGACCCCCCCATAAAGACACCCAGCCCGACAACAGGATGGCCAAGCGGACCGACACCAAGACCGTGACTCTATCGGCGGCCGCCCCCGATCGGATGCAACACCAAAGCATCCCCAATCACCACCATCCCCAAACCCCATTCGCCTCTCGACTCTCTCTCCCTCGCCCCTCTCGCCCGCGCAGCGAGCGCCCCTGGTGGCACGGCTCGCCGAGCCGTGACCCTACCAAGTCTCGTGGCACAGGCGTCCCGCCTGTGGCTACCAAAACCTACTCCCCACCCCGCACCCCGCACCCAACACCCCGCGCCCCGGCGCATCCCCGCTAACCTGATAGCCAGCTAACCCGCACAACCCACACCGCCGCCAATCTGTCTCTGAAGCTGACCGACAACCC
>JAFIFZ010000019.1 GCA_020831775.1 Phycisphaerales bacterium | reverse complement strand
GCGCCCCGCGCCCCGCGCCCCGCGCCGCGCGCCCCGCGCCCCGCGCCCCGCTCGCCTTCGCCGAGCGCTACCTCCGCTCGTTCCTCGACCGTTCTCTGTCCTGCAGCGCATCGGCCATGAGTGTGGCGAATGTGCCGTCGTGGGCGGGGGTGCCCGGTTCGGTTTCGTGCTCGGGTTCGAGGCGTTCTGAGCGGCCGTCGGGGAGGATGCGCCAGGCGTTGCGTCGGTCTTGTTCGTGCACTTCGATGAGTCGCGCGAGGCGTTGGCGGGCGCTCTTGTCGAGCACCGGGGTCATCGCCTCGACGCGGTTGGAGAGGTTGCGGTACATCCAGTCCGCCGAGCCGATGTACCACTCCCCTTCGGCGGGGTCTTCCTGGGCGTTGGCGAAGTGGAAGATGCGCGCATGTTCGAGGAAGCGTCCGACGATGCTGCGGACTTCGATGTTGTCGCTGAGGCCCTCGACGCCCGGGCGCAGGCAGCAGAACCCGCGGACGAATAGCAGGATCTTCACCCCCGCCTGCGACGCCTCGTACAGCTTCCGCGTGACCTCCGGGTCCTCCATCGCGTTCATCTTCGCGACGATGCGAGCCGGGCGGCCGGCCGTCGCGTGGTCGATCTCGCGGTCGATGAGTTCGATCGTCCGCGGGCGCATGCGGTAGGGCGCGACGACGAGACGCTTGTAGTCCTGGAGCTGGGCGCGACCCGTCAGCGCGTTGAAGAGCGCCACGACATCGGCCGTGATCTCCGGGTCGGCGGTGAAGAGGCCCAGATCGGTGTAGAGCTGGGCGGTGTGGGGGTGGTAGTTGCCGGTGCCGAGGTGGGCGTAGCAGCGCAGGCCGTCAGGCTCTTTGCGGACGACGAGCAGGGTCTTGCAGTGGGTTTTGAGGCCGACGACGCCGTAGGCGACATGCACGCCCGCGTTCTCGAGCAGGCGTGCGAAGCGGACATTGCGTTGTTCGTCGAAGCGTGCGCGGAGCTCGACGAGGCAGGCGACGGCCTTGCCGCTCTCTGCCGCTCTGATCAGCGAGGCGACGAAGGGCGAGTCGGGGCTGGTGCGGTAGATCGTCAGCTTCATGGCCAGCACATCGGGGTCTCTGCTGGCGGCGTCGACGAAGCGTTCGACCGACTGGCCGAAGCTCTCGTAGGGGTGGTGCACCAGGATGTCGCGCTCGCGGATCACCTTGAAGATGTTGTCCTCGGGGTTGGCGAGCACGGGCGGGACGACCGGCGTCCACGGCTTGTCTTTCAGGTCCGGCCGGTCGATCCCGGTGAGGGTGAAGAGGTCGGTGTAGTCGAGCGGACCGGTCTGCCCGTAGACATCGGTGTCGGTGACTTCGAGCTCTTCCTTGATGAGATCGAGGATCGGCCCCGACAACCCGTCGGGCACTTCGAGGCGGACGACATCGGCGAACCGCCGCATGCGCAGCTCTTCCTCGACATGCTCGAGCAGGTCGTCGACCTCCTCGTCCTCGCTCTCGATCGCCGCCGAACGCGTGACGCGGAACGGCATCACCGAGTGGATCTCCATCCCCGGGAAGAGGTCGTCGAGGTTGTTGGCGATGATCTCCTGCAGCGTGATGAAGGTCCTGCCCCGCGAGGGCTCGTGCGGGTCTTCCACCGCGACAAGCTGCGGCAGCACCCCCGGCGCCTTCACCCGCGCAAAGTGACGCTCCGTCTCGCCCGGCGCGCTGAGCATGATGCCCAGGCTCGTCGACAGGTTGCTGATGAACGGGAACCGCTGTCCGGGGTCGACGCTCAGCGGCGTCAGCACGGGGAAGACATTGGCCCGGTACCACGCGTCGAGCCTGGCCAGCGCTTGCGCGTCGAGCTCGGAATAAGCGACGACCCGGATCCCCTCGACGGCCAGCGCGGGCGCGAGCAGTTCGAGCCAGATGCGGGCCTGTTCGTCGAGCAGTTCGTTCACGAGCGAGCGGACCGCCGACAGCGCCTCGGCGGGCGACATCCCGTCGTACGAGCGCCCCTGGCGCCCGCTCCTGACGAGCTGGCGGAGCAGGCCGATCCGCTTCATCACAAACTCGTCCAGATTGTTCGCAAAGATCGCCAGGAAGCGCACCCGCTCCAGCAGGGGGACGCGGTCATCGGCCGCTTGCATCAGCACACGCCGGTTGAACTCCAGCCACGAAAGATCGCGGTTGTTGAACAGTTCGCCGAGCGGTCGTTCTTCCAGTGTCTGCATGGCCGTCGATGGTAGTGCGCCTTCGCGGCACGCCCGAAACGCCCCTTTGCGGCGCGACGGCCTCCTCAGCTCGGGAGGTGGTACCTCGCCTCGCACCCGGGCGCTTCGGTCACGCCGACCCAGGCGACGCGGGCGTGCGGGCCCAGAGCGCCGCCGAGCTCTTCGTGCAGGCGGGTGGCGATGTGCTCGGCCAGGAGCTCGGCGGTGGGGTTTCGCTTGTTGAACGGCTCGACCTCGTTCAGGCTGCGGTTCTCGAACGGGGCGACGATCTCGAGCAGCATGGCGTGGACGGAGTGAAAGTCGCAGACGAGGCCGTCGCTGTCGAGCTTGTCGGCGCAGACCGCCGCGCAGACCCGCCAGTTGTGCCCGTGGACGGGCTCTTCGATCCCTGCGATCCGGATCGAGTGGGCGGCGCAGAACTCGTGGCGGACGGTGATTTCGTGCATCTGGCGAGTATAACCGGACGCCTCCGGCCCCCTGGAAACGGGCCGAAGGCCGGACCGGAAAGCAGGAGCGCCTAAGATCGGCTCCCCACAGGTCCAAAAGCAAGAGGAGCGGAACCGATGACCGAGACCAGAGCCACCAACATCCACTGGCACGAAGGCGACCTTTCCCGCGACGAGCGATGGAAGGCCCTGGGCGCCCGAGGCGCCACCCTCTGGTTCACCGGCCTCTCCGCCTCGGGCAAGAGCACCATCGCCTCCGCCCTCGAGCAGACCCTCGTCAACCAGGGCGTCAACGCCTATCGCCTCGATGGCGACAATGTCCGCCACGGCCTGAACAAAAACCTCGGCTTCAGCGCCGAGGACCGTGCCGAGAACATCCGGCGGATCGGCGAGGTCGCCAAGCTCTTCGCCGACTCGGGCGCTATTGCCCTCACCAGCTTCATCAGCCCCTACCGGGCCGACCGGGATCTGTGCCGCAAGCTGCACGACGACGCGGGCATCGGCTTCATCGAGATCTTCATCGACACGCCGCTGGAGGTCTGCGAGCAGCGCGACCCCAAGGGCCTGTACAAGAAGGCCCGCGCCGGCGAGATCAAGGGCTTCACCGGCATCGACGACCCCTACGAGGCCCCCGAGAAGGCCGAGCTGACGATCAACACCGAGGGCCGTTCCGTCGATGAGTGCGTCGCCGAGTGCCTCAAGCTGCTCGTCGATCGGCGCGTGCTCGCCAAGGGCTGAGCCGGATCAATCGCCGGACCCCCGTATGCGGCACGACCAGTCGCAGACCGCACTTTCGGCCGGGCCCCGCCCTCGGGGGTTCACGCTCGCGCTGCTCTTTCTGCTCGCGCTGGCGATGATCATGTACGCGGTGCGCTTCACGGCGCCGTGGCTAATGCTCGGCTTCGACCAGCCGCTCTCGATGGGCTACATCCTCGATCTGGTCCACAACGGGAGCTGGGCGGTCCAGACGGACATCGACGGGGGCGTCGCCTCCAAGCCGCCGCTGTACACATGGATGGTCGGCGTTTACGCGACGCTCGCCGGCGGGCCGACCCGCATGGCCGTCAACTACCCCGGCCTGATCGCGTGGCTCGGGATCGCCCTGCCGGCCTTTTGGCTGACGGCACGCAGGATGGGCGTCTGGGTCGGCGCGACCGCGGGGGCGGTCCTGCTGCTCTCGACCTTCGCCATGCAGCACATCCACCAGGCGCGCACCGACGGGCTGTTCGGCGCCGGCGTCACGATGGCCGCCTTCATGGCCTTTCTCGCCTGGGACCGCGCCGCGCGGCGTGATCGCACGACGCGGATCGCTGTCGCCTGGCTCGCCTTCTGGGGCTGTGTCGCCCTCGCCGTGCTGACAAAGGGCCCGCTCGGCCTGCTGCTGGCGTCGCTCGGGCTCGCGGCAATTCTTTGGGAGCACCGGTCGGCACGCACGGATCCCGCCCCGAAGACCGAAACCGTGTCCGACCAGGGCGAGAGCCGCCGGCCGATCTTCGTTCCGTGGTGGGCGCACGCCGCGGGACTCGGCATCGTGCTGGCGACCGCGGGGGGCTGGTTTTTCGCGGCGTGGGCGGCCGCGGGCCAGCCGTTCATCGACAAGGTGATCGGCGATGAACTCGTCGGCCACGCGGTGACGAACCACGAGGGCGCGCTGCCCTTCCAGAATTTCTACAAAGTCTGGTTCTACTACGCAGTGCGCTTCGCCCCGTGGAGCGTGCTCTCGCTGATCGCGGTCTGGAAGGTCTGGAAGCATCCCTCGGCCGATCCCGGAGTCCGCCGGTTCGAGCGTTTTCTGGTCGCGTGGCTGCTGCTCGGGCTTGTGTTCTTCACAATTACCCCCTACATCCGGGGGAGGATGCTCATCCCGCTGCTCGCCCCGGGCGCGATCCTCGCCGCCCGCGAGGCGGTCGCACTCGCCGCGACCTGGCCCGTGAAGGTCCGGTGGGGTGTCGGGATCGCGGTCGTTGCGGGATCGATCGGTGTCCACGCGTTTCTGTCCTTCGGGGCCGCCGCGGACTCGCGGGGGTACCGCGAGGCGATGGCTGCGGACTTCGCGGCGGCCGACGCGATTGTCGCGTCCGGCCTAGACCCCGACCGGCTCCACTTCGCCGCGGGCACCGTCGCCCTGCAGTACCGCCTCGGCGTGATGCGTCCGCGGATCGGGGCCGAGCGGGCGGTCGAATTGCTCGCCTCGGACGAGTTTGCGGCGGTCGTGGTCCGCCTGGAGGACTTCAGGGCGGGTGAAGGGCCCTGGGCGGGCCTGCCGGCCGACGCCTCGGAGATCCTCCGAACGAGCGGCGCCGAAGGGGAGTTGGTGGTGCTGGTGAACGCTGTGGAGGGGTTTGTCGTCGACCGGGCCGCTTTCGAGGGGGCCGATCGCCCTGAAAACCCGTCTGATCGGTCAACGGGCGCCGCCCCGGGGCCGGGTCGCTCGCGTTGACCGTGGGTGCCTGTCGGATATCATGCCGACCCGCGGCGGGGCCTGCCGTGCGCGGCCGCTATAGCTCAGTGGTAGAGCGCACCCTTGGTAAGGGTGAGGTCAAGGGTTCAAATCCCTTTAGCGGCTCTTGAGAAGCGCCCCCGGCGGGCCTCCGTGAGGGGCGTCCGGCCGGGTCAATCGTTCGGTCGGGGCGTCTGGGGCTCGACTCGACGCCGGGCGCGGCAACAATCCCCTCTGCCGCCGGTTCCGGTCCCGAGCCTTTGGGTTCGACCGGAGACAGGCGGCAAAGCACCCGCACGGATCGCGGGGGGTCGGCGGGCGTTCCGCCGGCAGCAGCAAGCGTTTTTGACGATCGGGCCGACCAGAAGCATCGGTGGCCCACGAAGCACAATGGGACGCCCGGGCGATGGTCCCGGCACCAAGGTGGAGGAAAGGCTCCGATGGCCAAGGGAACTTTCGAGCGGACCAAACCGCATGTCAACGTCGGAACGATCGGTCACATCGACCACGGCAAGAGCACGCTGACCGCCGCTTTGGTGGCCCGCGCGGCCGCCAAGGGCCTCGGCGAAGCCAAGAGCTACGCCGAGATCACCAAGGGCGGCACTGTCCGTGACGCGAACAAGACCGTCACCATCCACTCCTCGCACGTCGAGTACGAAACCGAGAACCGGCACTACGCGCACGTGGACTGCCCGGGCCACGCCGACTTCGTCAAGAACATGATCACCGGCGCCGCTCAGATGGACGGCGCGATCCTCGTGGTCGCCGCCGACTCGGGCCCCATGCCCCAGACCCGCGAGCACGTGCTGCTCGCCCGTCAGGTCGGCGTGCCCTACATCGTCGTCTTCATGAACAAGATCGACCTCGTCGACGACGAGGAGCTGATCGAGCTCGTCGAGAGGGAGATCCGCGAGCTCCTCGACAAGTACGACTTCCCGGGCGACGACACCCCGGTCGTCAAGGGTCAGGCCCACGCCGCCCTCGAGAACCCCGGCGACGACACCATCTGCAAGCCGATCGACGAGCTCTTCGAGGCCATCGACAGCTACATCCCCGAGCCCGAGCGTGAGCAGGACAAGCCCTTCCTCATGGCGGTCGAGGATGTCTTCTCGATCAAGGGCCGCGGCACCGTCGCCACCGGCCGCATCGAGCGTGGCGTTGTCAAGGTCGGCGACGAGTGCGAGATCATCGGTCTCGCCCGCGACACCAAGAAGTCCACGATCACCGGCGTCGAGATGTTCCAGAAGACCCTCGACCAGGGCATCGCCGGCGACAATGTCGGCCTCCTGGTCCGCGGCGTTGAAAAGAAGGAAATCGAGCGCGGGCAGGTCATCTGCAAGCCCAACTCGATCAAGCCCCACACCAAGTTCAAGGGCCAGGTCTACATCCTGACCAAGGAAGAGGGCGGGCGCCACACCCCCTTCTTCACCGGCTACAAGCCCCAGTTCTACATGCGGACCACCGATGTCACCGGCCAGGTCAAGCTCATCGGCGCCGAGATGTGCATGCCCGGCGACAACATCGAGATGGAAGTCGACCTCGGCGACAAGCCCGTCGCCATCGAGCCCGGCCTCCGCTTCGCTGTCCGCGAGGGCGGTCGCACCATCGGCTCGGGCACCGTGACCGAGGTGATCGAGTAATCAGCCCGGCCCTCCGAGGCCGGAGACCCAAGCACCGGCCCGCGGCGCCCCGAAAGGTCCGCGGGCCGATTTCCGAAAGAAGTTCCCGTACCGGCCCCGCGCGACAACGCCGGGGCCGGGAAAGCCCCGGCCGCGAACCGGGCCATCCAGCGAGGCGTACGCCATGGCGAAGAAAAAAGGTGCTGCCCGTGAGTATGTCTGGCTGCAGTGCTCCGAGAGCGGAGACCTGAACTACCGCACCAGCATCAATGTCAAGGGCGGCATCGACGAGAAGATCAAGAGCGGGTTCATGAAGTTCTCGCCCAGACTCCGCAAGCACACGCTCCACAGAGTCAAGCGCAAGTGATCTAGGCGCTCCCGGGGCGGCCACAGAGCCCCGACCGCACTGCGACCGGACGCCAGTAGCTCAGTTGGTAGAGCAGTGGATTCCAAATCCACCGGTCGGGGGTTCGAGTCCCTCCTGGCGTGCTTGAACCCCAAGGGCGGAGAGCCGCCCAACCAAGCGAGGCCCAACGCATCATGGCATTCGGGATCTACAAAGCCGGGCAGGGATACTGGGTCCGCGTCCTCACCGCCATCGGCGCGGGCATGATCGTGCTGGCCGCCGGCGGCTGGGCCTGGCAGCAGATCGGCGCCGTCCGACTCCCCGTCGCCTTCTACGATGTCCCCTTCTTCGCCGTCCAGGGCGAGCTCCAGCCAGGCGACACCGTCACGCTGATGTCGCTCGACGACGCCGGACGCCCGATCGAGGCCGGCTCGGGCGTCGCGGCGGACACCGTCAGCGCCACCGGCGAACGCGGACGCATCCGAAACATGCAGCTCGTGCCCGGCGCAGAGCTCAGACGCATCACCGAGGTCAGAACCACAGGCGACGCGTTCGTCGGCGAGGTCGCGGGCACCATCCGCGGCGAGCCGATCGTCAACACCGTCACCCTCCAGACCATCGCCCTGGGCGTCATCCTGCTCATCGGCGCCCTGATCGTCTACTACTTCGTCGGCGTCAAGAAGCGGACCAGCGAGTTCCTCATCGCCACCGACGGCGAGATGAAGAAGGTCAACTGGTCCACCCGCAAGGAGGTCATCGGCTCGACATGGGTCGTCGTCGCCGCTTCCTTCCTGATCTCGGCCTTCCTCTTCGTGATCGACCTGGGCTTTTCCCAGTTCTTCAAGTTCGTCGGCGTCTTGGAAGGTTGAGCCCCCCTCGGGGACGCTTCCGGGGCCTATGATCGTTCCGACCGACCCCGCAGAACGCGGGGCGTTTTTTTGGTCCGTACCATTGCTCGTGAGCGTCGCCGGCCCCTCCGGACCGGCGCGACCCCCCCGGAACGGCGGCTGGCCCGCCCGTCTCCGCCCGACCCAGACCGGGAGTTTCACCGATGACCGACGAACAGCACGCCGCAGAAGCACTCGACGGACGCCCCAATGAGCAGACCGATGTCATCCCCGAAGACGAGCCGATGCGCCGCGACGGGATGGACTGGTTCGTCCTCCGCGTGCAGTCCAACAAGGAGAACTCGGTCCGCGAGACGCTCCTGCGCAAGGTCCAGATCGAGGGCATGACCGACTCGGTCGGTCGCATCCTCGTCCCGACCGAGAAGACCAAGACCATCAAGGGCGGCAAGCAGCGCATCACCGAATCCAAGCTCTACCCGGGCTATGTCTTCGTCGAGATGCGCCTCGAGCCAGACGGACGCATCCCCCAGGATGTGTTCTTCCTCATCAAGGAGACCTCCGGCGTCGGCGACTTCGTCGGCACCGCCGGGCGTCCGACCCCGATGAAGGAGCACGAGATCGAGAAGATGCTCCGCGACAGCCGCAAGCCCGAGGACGAGCCCATCGTCAAGCTCAGCTTTGAGAAGGGCGAGGCCGTCACGATCAAGGAAGGCCCCTTCGAGGGCTACGAGGGCACCGTCGACGAGGTCATGCCCGACAAGGGCCAGGTCCGCGTCCTGGTCACCATCTTCGGGCGTCAGGCCCCGATCGACCTCGAAGAGTGGCAGATCGGCAAGACAGAGGGCGAGTAAACCCCGCCCCGAACGACTTTCGCGCAAACACTTGCCCGGGCCCTCGGCCCGGGCATTGTTTTGTTCCGACCAGAGCCGGAAAGAGAGGCGCGACGCCCCATGCCCGACAGCAAGCCCCCCAACAAGCCAGCCGGCAAGCCCGCCAAGAAGTCCGGCGCAAAGCCCTCGGGCAAGCGGGCCAGGCGTCGCCCGCTCCGCCGAGCGCTCGCCTTCGGCGTCGCGGCCGTCCTCTTCCTGCTCATCGGCGTCTGGTTCTTCGGGCCCCCGCTGATCGGCTCGATCGCACGCCCCATCGTCGAACGACGAGCCAACGCCGAGATCGACGGCAGCGTCTCCATCGAACGCCTCTCCCTCGCCTGGACGGGCGTGCAACGCTTAGGACCCATCGAACTCCTCGACACCGATGGCGGCCGCATCGCCCGCATTGAGGCCGAGGTCGGCGTCGGCCTGCTCAAGCTCGTGTTCGGGGGGCGCGACCTCGGCGAGATCGTCATCGGAGGGCGGGCCGACCTCGTCCGCCTCGACGACGGACGCCTGAACCTCACCCGCGCCCTGCACCCCCTCCTCGAAGACGACGGGGAAGACAAGCCAGACGCCTCGATCCCCCCCGCGCTGCGCGCCCGCCTCCGCCTCGACGGGGTCGAGGTCACCTACGCCGACCCGTCCGAGTCGCCCGGGCGCATCGTCGGCCTCCGCGGGATCACCGGCTCGACCTCGATCCGCGCCGGCGAACCGATCAGCCTCACGCTCAACGCCCGCCCCACCCGCGGCCCCTCCATCGACGCCCTGGTCCCCGGCGTCGGCTCGATCGAGCTCGCCGCCGAGGCGAGCGGCTGGTCCGCCAGCGACGGACGCATCACGCCCGACACACTCTCGCTCACCGCCAGCGCCCGGGCCCAGCGCCTCGAAACCGCGTTCCTCAGGGTGCTGCTCCCGCTCGGGGGCGAGCAGGCGGTCGCGTCGGGGGGCAGGGCTCTGGCCGCGTTCGACCCCGTCTTCGACCTCGCCGCGTCCATCGAGTTCTCGCCGCGCCGACTGGCGGCCGAGGCCCGCCTCCTCGCCGAGGGCGCAGAGATCGGGGCGGCCCTCGCCCTCGTCGATGGCGTCGCCGAGATCACCGGCCCCACCGGCGCACGCATCCGCGGCGAGCGCGTGATGGCCGCCCTCCCCGAGTTCGCTGAGGTCCTCGCCGAAAGGGCCGAAACCATCACCCTCGACGAGTACCCCTCACTGGAGATCACCGTCGACGCGTTGCGCCTCGACCTGGCCAATCCGTCGTCGGCCCCGCGTGCGCAGGTCAGCGTGCGGACCGGCCCGCTGCGGGGCACCATCATGCCGCCGGCATCGGAGCGGCATCCCTTCGCCTTCACCGGCCTGAGCGCCGACGCGGTGCTGAACGAGCAGGGCGAGCTGGACACCCGCGCCCGCGCCGGCGCGGTCCTCGCCGACCGCGACGCCGGCTCGCTCGTCGCCGACATCCGCCTCGGCCGGGTCGTCTCCCCCGAGGGCTTCGGCTTCGATCCCCAGGGCGTCAGCGGGACCGCCGCGGTCAGCGGCCTGCGCACCGACCTCCTCGAAGTCTTCCTCGGCGAGCTCGGCACCGCCCTTGCCGGGGCGATCGGGCCGGAGCTGGACCTGAACCTCGAAGCGGGCGCAGACGAGCTCGCCGAGGGCGCCGGGCGCAGGCTGAAGCTGGTCGCCAGCGCCGAACGCCTGAATGCTTCGGGAGCCGTGCGCCTGCTGGAAGACCGCCTGGTCGGCGTCGACGAGCCGATCACCCTCACCGCCTCGGGCGGGGCCAACCTCGCGAGCGCGCTCGTCGGCGACAGGATCCGCGACGCGGGCTTCGAGCTCGTGCCGACCGGCGGCGGCGTCTCGCTCGCGATCACCTCCCTCGATCTCCCGCTCGAGCGCGAAGCGATGACCGGCACGCTGATCGCCGGGCGGGTCGCGCTGGATGGCTGGACGCTTCAGGACGCCGACGGACGCGAGCTGGGCGCAGACTCGATCGCCCTCGTCCTCGACGCTTCGCGTTCCGGCGATGGGGGGGTGGGGCCCGTCGCGCTCACGCTGGACTCGAAGCTCAAAGGCGGGGGTCGGGACTTTGGGCTGATTGCCGAGCTCGGGCTCGGGCGCGACTCGATGCTGGCCGCACTGACCGAAGAGGGCCCGTTTTTGCCGGTCCTCCGCTCTGGCTTTGTCGAGCTGCGTGAGGCCCCGCTCGCGCTCATGGCGATGGCGCCGGCGGAACTGAAGAACATCCTGACCGACGCGAAGGGCGAGCCGGTCGATCTCGCCGCCCTCGCCGAGCGGATCGCAGGACCGACCCTGACCGCGAGGGCGGAGGTCGCGCGCACGCCGCAGGGACGCAGCGCGACGCTGGTCGCACTTTCGCGCGATACAGAGATCAACCTGACTTCCGGGCTCGACCGCGAGGGCATGCCCACCGGGGGCACGCTCGCGCTGACCGTCCGCCCCGAGGTCGCCCGGGAGTTGATGGAGCGCTTTGCGCCGGAGATGGCGTTGCGTCCGGAGCTCTCCGCCGCGACGCGGCTTTCGTTCCAGATCGAGCCCACGACCTTCCCGCTCGGCTCCGGGCCGCTGGGGCTGAGCGCGAGCGGTGGGTTGGGTCTGCGTCCGCTGGTGATCGCCCGCGAGGCGGGCCCGCCGATCGATACCGGGCCGATCGAGCTCCGCAACATCGCCCTCGGCGCACGCTTCGCGGCCGGATGGAACCAGCCACAAGGCGAGGCTGGAGGCGAGGGCGAAGGCGGCCTGAGGCTCACCGAAGCGCTCGAGCGAGCCCAGCTCGGCGCCACGCTCCAGCGCCCCGGCGGGCGCGTGCTCGGCGTCATCGACGCCAACGCCCAGGCCAGCGCCCACGCCGACGGCCAGCGCACGGCGGTCTCGATCGACGCCTCCCGCCTCGACCCCGCGTGGCTCGATTCGCTCGCGGGCCTCGACGGGCTCATCGCGAGTTCACTCGGCGGGCCCGGGCGCGTCGGCGTCAGCACCAGCGTCCGCTCCTTCGCCGAGGCTGCTGAGCGGGGCGAGCTCTCCATCACACTCGAATCGCCCCTCGCCTCGACGCCCGAAGGGCCGGTCCGGGTGCACTACTCGCCCGAGTCGTTCGCGCTGGCCGCGCCGGGCAAGCTGCTCTGGGACGGCATGGCCCCGAGCTCCAACGCGCTCTTGAACGCGCTGGGGGTCGAGCGAGCGCTGTTCGTCGACCGCCTCCGTTTCGACGCCGATGTGCAGCGCCTGACCATCCCGCGCGGCGCGCCGCTCTTCGACCCCGACCGATTCGGCGTCGATGTCCGCGTGCGCGCGCTGAACTTGGCGGTTGATTCGGGCGCGGGCGTGCAGCGCCTCGGCGGGTCGGAGTTCGGCCTGCGGGCCGGGCCCCAGCGCCCGGGCAGGCTCGACTTCACCGCCTCGCTCACCCAGCGGGCCACCGGCCCCGGGCGGGCGGAGGTTTCCGGCTCGCTGGCGGGCTACGCGCCCGGGGGCGTCTTCAGTCTGGACAACGCCAGCATAGACCTGAACGCCCAGCTCACCCGCATCCCGATGGCGCTCATCGACGACCTGACCGTCGGCGGGGGCCTGCTCGCGGAGATCATCGGCCCCGAGCTCAGCGGCGAGATCCGGACCGCCGCGCTCTCGCGCGCCGGAGGAACGCTCGGCGGGCGTCTCGCTTCCGACCGCGCGTCGGTCGGCCTGAGCGGGCGCGTGCGCGACGGTGCGTTCGGCCTGACCGAGCCGGCGGAGTTGGCGATCACCCGCTTCGGCCCCGAGCTGATGGCCCGGAGCTCGTCGATGATGCCGCTGATCGGCACGATCGAAAAGCGGGCCGACGACCAGCCGGCGCGTGTGCGGGTCTCGTCGATGTCGCTCCCGCTCGACGGGAACCTCTCGGGGCTCGACGCGTCGTTCACGGTCGACCTGGGCTCGGCGACCTTCGCCGCGACGCCCGCGTTCGAGGGCCTGCTGCGTGCCGCGAGGTGGGATGTGCGCCCCGCGGGCGCTCAGCGGATCGCCCCGCTGCAGCTCACGATCGACGACGGCGTGCTCGAGTTCGCCGACTTTCAGACGCAGATCGCCGGCGGCCCCGTCAGGGCGCGTGGACGGATCGACCTGGCCCGGCGCACGCGCGACATCGTGATCGTGCTGCCGCTGGAGGCCCTGAGCCAGAGCATGGTCCAGAGGATCCGTCGCGAGGCGGGCCCGCTCGGCGTGGCGGCCGAGACCCTCACCGCGATCCCCTTCCGCATCGACGGCCCCCTCGACGCCCCGCCCAACCCCAGGCCCGACCTGCAACTGCTGATCGAAGAAGGCGCGCGAGAACTGCTGAACCCCGAGAATGTGATCCGCAACATCTTCGACGAGTTCCTGAGGCCCAGGCGGGAGGGGAATTGAGGGGGAGGGTCGCCCGCCGCCGGCGGGCGAGAGGGGCGAGGGGAGAAAGTCGAGAGGCGAGCGAGCGTGGGTCGATGCCCAAAGACGCCGGGGTGGACGCCGACCTCTGAGCGCAGCGAAGAGTCGGGTGGGTCGGGGCGCTGGGTGCCGGGCAATGGGAACGGGGCGCGCAGAAAAAAGGCCCCCGCGTGGGGGCCTCGGAGAAGCTGGGTCCAAGCCTCGGCGTCAGCAGCCCGCGGCGAAAAGCGTCAAGAACTCGAAGAAATCATCCGCGTCGATGATGCCGTCGTTGTTGATGTCGGCGCGGAGATCGCCCGCGGCGAAGAGGGAGAGAAACTCGAAGAAGTCGTCGGCGTCGACGACGCCGTCGCCGTTGATGTCGGGGATGCAGGCGGGAGCGTCGACGATATCGAGGAGCACCTGGGTGGGCTCGTAGCGGATGCTTCCTGTCAACCCCGACGGGATCGAGCCCGAGATCGACAGGCTCTCGAACTCACCGGTGTACGCGCCTGTCGAGATCTGGAACGAGTCTCCGAGCGCGGGAGTGTAACCATCGACAAACTCAACATCGAGCTCACCGCCGAACTCGAATGCCGGGCTGACTGAAATCCTTCCATGGCTTGCGGGCAATGTTGTCGGCCCGGAAACCCTGATCCTCAGGCGATGTGTCGGTTCGAAACGAACATTGCCCAAGAGTTGGAGGACACTCGAGTTGCCCAATCCCGGCGCCGTAATGCCTCGAAGGTTGAAATCTCCCCTCAGGCGTCCGACGCCGCTGATCGTCTGGTTCTCTCCAACGGTCACGGTGACATCGGTCAATGTCGCGAGCTGAGACGATCCTCCCGGCCGGTTCAGGAGGATTTCGCCGCCGCCCTGGATGACCAGATCCTCTTGAGCTTCGAAAACAGCGCTCGAAGACCCGGAGCCGAGACCGACGACCAGGAGACCGTCGTTCGTCAAGTACGAGCCTTCGAGGAGAACCGTGCTGCCAGGACTAGACTCAACATGACCGAGGATCGAAGCATTGGCTAGCCTCGTGGTGCCGGGCCACAAGGCGATACGACCTCCATGCGATGTGTTGAATGTGAGGGAGCGCAACTCCGATCCGCCCCCGATGCCGACCTCGCCACCCGCAGCAAGGATGACCCCGTTCGGCCCGCCTTCGTAGATTCCGCTTGATAGCTCCAGCGTGCCTGCGGTGGCCGCAAGAAACCCGTCGTTGCTGATCGTGGAGCCGGTAACTTGGAGAACCTGCCCCGGTACATCCGCGTCGATGATCCCCTCGTTGACGAATGACCCCGTAATCCGGCCGAAACCAACGATGCTATGGCCAGCGCCGTTGGTGAAGTCGACGCCCGGTTCGACAATAAATGCGCTTCGGACGCCCTCGCCGCCGAGCCGGATTTCACCGAAGCCGTCGATCGAGCATGTATCGACGATTCGAATCGCCGCCTGGTTTCCGGAGTTTTCCGGATTGACGATTACCAATCCGTCGTTCTCGATGTCGCCTCGGAAGTTCGTAGTCGTATTCTGCTGGAGGACAAGGGTCCCGTCGATGTTTACTGAAGCGATCGTGCTGCCGCCGATATCACGGTTGAAGTGTGTGCCGGGTAGCGATCGGATCGTGCCGCCCTCGATGGTGCTGCCGTAGCTGATGCGACAGTCGCCGTGCCCGCTCATGAATACGCCGCTTGGTCCCTGAGAGAGTGTTGCGGTATGCAGATTCAAGCCCCCGCCTTCCGACGCAATCACACCGTGGTTGGTCGTGGTGCTATTGCTGATGGTCAAGTCTCGTCCAGGGGTGTCGGAAATCACCGTGCCATGATTGATGAAGTGGCCGCTTATCCTGCCATATCCCTTGATGGTGTGTTCGGCGCCGTGTTCTAAGACGCTGCCGGTTTCCGTCGAAAGCCGCGAGCCATTGTTCAGCCATAGGATGCCGTCGCCATCGATTGCGACATGATTTACAATGCGTATATCGACAGTACGCTCGTTCGGATCTGCCGCGGTTTTGATCACGCCGTGGTTTGTGATACCGGGAGATGCGATTCTCGGCGTTGTGCTCCATGTGCCGATTGAAAAGTACTCGAAATCGCCGAACATGGTGACGCCCACTAAGTAACTTTGCGACGAAAGTGTGATGGTGCGACCGGCGTCTGCACGCATCGTCCCGCCGCGTACGACCGTTACGCGGAGGGAGCCTGCGCCGCCTTGTTCAGCAAGAATGACGCCGTCACCGTACTGCCACACTGTGCCGTACAGGATCATGTCCCCGTCGCTTGAACGCACTACGCTATGGTTTTCGACAACACTGTCGATTATCAGGGGTTCGTCAGTGACATTGGCGTCGATCAAGCCATAGTTGATGAGCGACCCCTCGATGCGACCAAAGCCATCGATTGTGTGCCCCGAAGTATGCAGCACCGGATCGGAAAGCGTAGAGGTGCCGGCACCCAGCCAAGCGCTGGTCGTGGTGTGCGAGTTTCTGCGATTGAGGCGGATCGTTCCTGTGCCCTGAATGGTTGAGCCGGGAAGCATTGTCAGCCGGCTCGCCGGGCCGGCGCTTGTGGGGTCGATCAGGATGAGCCCGTCGTTGTGCAGCTCGTGAGCGATCCGTAGAGTCCTGCCGGGATGTATCGTGAGCGTGGTCGCCGGGTTCGTGATGGCCAAGCTCGACACTGTGCTTTGCTGCACATCGAAGCTCACCGTGAATTCGCCGGGCACCGCAATCAACGCGTCGTCGTCAAGCCCAGGTGCCCGCAACAGGTTCCAGTTCGACGCGTCTGTCCACGAGCCACCGTTCGGATTGATCCACTCGATCGGATCGGCGCTCGTCAACGAGGCCGACAGACAGACAGCAAGCCCGGCCGCAAGCCGGATCGCCCCAGTTTGAATGCTTTGCATCGCAGAGTCCCTTTGCGCCTGTTCCCGATCGAGTCGCCGAGGCGAAACCCAGCCAGTGTGCCCAGCTGAGTCGCTCCTCCTCGTCGGAGTGCTGTCAATCGATATGTTCTCAGGGGTTCACACGCTTCCCCTGCCAAAGTCCCAAGCGGGTCAGCGGCAATCTAGCGTGAACTGCCGCCCGCCGCAACAGGAAATCGCCCCCGCCAGCGGCAGATGGCGTTCGGGGGCCGGACCTGTGCTGTGAAGATCGCTTGAGGGCAGGCGTCTGCGGAAGGCTCTCCGCCCTACGCCGCCATCCCGAACCCATCTGCACCGTTATCGGGTTCGCCGGAGCGGCCCCAGTGGTCGTCGGGGAGTTGGCGGTGGTGGACCTTCACCACGCGCGCGAGCTGGCGTCCGAACTGCTCGGCCACCATCCGAAGCAGCGGCGTCTGCTCCGCCTCGATCGGTGTCCGCTCGCTGCGGAACAGCAGGCAGACGGACAAAGCTACTCTGGTCATTCAGATCTTCTTCTTGTGCAACAAACTGCCGCCGATGCGAGCGAGATCAAGAGCAATGCGCCGGGTGAGGGCACGACTGTTGCCAGCCGAAAACCACGAGTGGCGGTCAATCTGGATGTGATGTACCCGCCGCCGAGATCATCATATGCGGGCGCCAGAAATGCTTGCCCGGCGGCCGACCCCTGTATCAAGCGACGGCTCGGATCTTCAAAGTGCGTTGTCGAGTCTGTCCACTCTTCTACACCACCCGAGACGTCGAACAAGCCGTAAGGGGACATGGTTTCTGGATAAAGCCCCGGTGGAATCGAGTGGGTCCAAGGCCCAGCGGGCAGTTCGACACCGGCGCTGCTTTCTGCGCCCGGTTCGCTCGGCGGGCCGTAGATCGGCACGGCGTTGCTGCCATGCGGGTACAACCAGTACCCTCCCTCTCCGGTTCCGTAGCGATTGGGATCGTAGTACGCCGCCTTGGCGTGTTCATCGAAAGTCGGGATCCAGAACTGTGCGTCGGACCTGCGGGCGTTTTCAACCGACCAGTGGTTGAACTCATTGATGTAGAAACTGGACATGTCGTATGCGCTGTCATCGAAAGATTCGCGGCCGCCGCTCTGGCCGTTGTGCATCCAGTTGCAGTACATCGCCGCAAGCATGAAGTTTGAAGTGGCGCCGTATCCATCGCGTCCGGTTTGGATGACAAGATCGCCGGTATGCAGATCCCTCCAGACCGAGTTGCTCGCGGTGCTGAGCCAGCTTCGCTCCTGCGATGTCGCCACGGAGTCGAGTGCATGCGCGAAATCAATCCATTGGGCAATCGATACCGGAAGGCTCGTGATGCGATACATGTGATCGACCCCGCCGCCTTCCCGTTGCAAACCAGGAAACTGGTTCCATGTGGCATCGGCGTTGCCGGTATTGCCGACGGTGACCCAGTCGAAACCGTAGTCGGGCAGAGGCTGAGCGCTCGCGGCAGTCGCGAGCGAGAGCGACATCGTCGCTGCTTTGAGGGCTCTTCTCATCATCCGTCACCTCCTTGTGATGGATCTGCGCAGCGATCGCCCGCTGGCGTGTGGTTGAACGGCGATGCGGCACTCTGCTTCACAATCCGGATCCTCGCCCGATGGTTCATCCGTCTTTGGCCGGTCACGGCCCGACCGCCGGAGCGACACTCGTCCGAGTCAGGCTAACGGACGCTGCCCAGCGCTGCGAGGCGGTGTCGGTTGATTGGATCAGCCCGATGGTGTTGTGCGCAGCAAACAACGCGGGCGCCGGCCCGGGTCGTCTCACCGAGTCGTCAAGAGAATCCCCGCCCTACGCCGCCATCCCAAACCCGTCCGCCCCGTTATCGGGTTCGCCGGAGCGGCCCCAGTGGTCGTCGGGGAGTTGGCGGTGGTGGACCTTCACCACGCGGGCGAGCTGGCGCCCGAACTGCTCGGCCACCATCCGAAGCAGCGGCGTCTGCTCCGCCTCGATCGGCGTCCGCTCGCTGCGGAACAGCAGGCAGACGGCCAGGCATTCCTCATCGTTCTTCTCGCCGCCGCGGCAGGGCAGCACAACCGCAGACTGCTGCTCCAGCCAGTGCGCCTCGTCACCCAGCGCCGCTTCCATCGCCTCAAGACTGTCGAGCACGCAGACTTCCGAAGCGTCCTCGAACCGCGAGGGGATCACATCGGCGAGCTGCTCGAACACGATCTCGGCCGACTCGCGCGGGCCGTCGTAGTTCACATACGCCCCGAGCGTGAAATCGCCCGACTGGCCGGGCAGGAAGACGGCCGCGTTGGTCGGGCCGAGCTTGGCGAGCAGGTATTCCAGCACCGAACGCAGCAGCTCTTCGATGTCCAGCTCACGCCGGATCAGGCTGACAAACTCACAGGTGGTCGTCGCCATCGAGAGCTGTTCGGACATTTCGTTGTACGCGCCGACGAGCTCGCCGCAGAGGTCGGTCACCTGGCAGGCGAGCTCGCTGCGTGCGTCTTCGAGCTCCTGGCAGGCGCTGCGGAGCTGGTTGATTCTTTCGGTCTTGTGCCGGTCGTCGGCGGCTCTGGCCACGGCGTCGCCCAGGCGGTCGGCGAGTTCGGGCGCGGGGATTTCAGTGTCGATGTAGTCCTTGGCGCCCGAGCGCATCGCTTCCACGGCGTCGTCAACGCTCGGCCGATCGCCGACGACCAGCACCGCCGGCGCGGGGTCGCGCCCGCAGACCTCGGCGACCAGACCCGTCCACTGGCGCGCCCCGATCGAGGTCGAGACGATCACGCAATCGAAGTAGCGTTCGTCGAGCTTCTCGCGTGCCGCTGTGCCTGAGTCGACAAAGACGCACGCGGCACGGATCTCGCGGAGCTGGTCTTCCAGCGGCCGGGATGGCCCGCCGACGACGAGCACGCCCGCTCCGTCCTCCGGGCTTTGGCGCCGGGCACGCTCTGCTGCTGTTGTCCGGCGTCGTGTCATCCCTGCCCTGCTCCGGTGCTAGAGGCGCTGTCGCGCCGCAAGTCCTGCCTTCGTGCCGGGCGTCGTGCCCGGGCTTTTCCCTGCGGCTTCACGCCGCCTCGATCAAGCCCCCGCGCACCCGCTCGGCGGGCAGCCAGAGGCTGGCGACCGTCCCGCCCCCTTCCCTGGGAGCGAGCGCGACGCCTCCGGCGTGCAGATCGGCCAATCGTCTGGCCCGCGCCAGCCCGAGGCCGCGCTTCCTGCCCGCCGGCTTCTCGCTGAAGAACGGATCGAACGCGTGACGCATCGCTCTTGGCGAGAGCCCCGCTCCCCGGTCTTCAACACGGAACACAAGTCGGCCATCCAGGGCCGAGGTTTCAGCCCGGATCGAGACAATCTCTGACTCGGGCGCCTCAAGGGCGTTGACGATCAGTTCTGTCAGGGCGTCGGTCAGCATGCGGCCGTCGACATCGACCTGTGTCCGGGAGTCGGGGGGCTGCACGCGCACGCGTCCGGAAGCGCTCGCCTTGCTCCCCGCCGCCTTGGCCGCGTCGGTCAGGAGGTCCTGCACCGAGGTCCAGACGCTCGCCGGCTCGGGCGGATTGGCCAGGAGGTTCAGGCAGGAGATGAGGTCTGAGAGATCCTGGGAGGCGTGCACGATCGCGTCGGCGGCTTCGGTGTGCTCGGCGTCGCGGAGCTTGCGGCGCAACATCTGCGCCCTGCCGCTGATGATCGTCAGCGGGTTGTTCATCTCGTGGGCGGCGCCGGCGGTCATCTCGCCGAGGCGCGCCATGGATTCGGTCTCGGTGAGCTTGGCCTGCGCCTCGCTGAGTCGCCGGTTGGCCTCGACGAGCTCTTCTCCCAGGCGGTCGCTGCGCTCGCGCGCCCAGACGGTGGCGATCGCCTGCGCCCACGCGGAGCGCAGGGCACGCACCACTTCGCGGGGCGGGGCCTTGGCGCCCTGTGCCGACTCGTGGAGGATCAGCACGCCGGGGCCGTCGGCGCCCTCGCGCGTCGGGCTGGCGGGGATGGCGCGCACGCGCCGGTAGTCTGCGCCCTCGGCGATCTGGTCGGCCATCCATGGCAGCAGCGACATCGCGCGCTCTGCGCCCCCCTCGCCCCGAAGCACATCGGCAAGGGGCTCGCCACTAAGCACCGCCGGCGGGTCGATCGTCTCGCTCGAAAGCACGCGCCCGTCCATCGAGACGCGGTGCAGAGACCAGCCCGAGCGTTCATCGATCTGGGAGACGACGGCGAACGCACGACCGCCCAGCGCCGTCGAGGCCGACGCCGCCGCGAGCCCAAAGACCGCGACCAGGGGCGTCGACGAGCCGACGCGTTCGAGGAACGCGCCCACTGCGTCGAGCGCCGCGCGCGACTTCGCCGCCGCCGCCGACTCGCGCGAGATCGCCTCGTTCATCCGCCCCAGCTCGCGGTTGGCGTTGAAGATTGAGCGCAGCAAGAGCTGCGGGCTCGCCTCCTCGCCCAGGCCCATGATCCGGCGCCGTTCGGCCACCGCGTCGGGCAGCAGTCGCACCACCTCGGCGATCACGCGGCGGTCGATCCCCGCCTTCTCAGCCTCTCTGTCTGCGCTCCGCGCGTCGTCGAACTCGCCCGACCAGCCAAGGTGCAGCCCGCGGCAGACCGCTTTCGCGACGCTCACCAGCGCCACAAGACGCCGGTGGGGCACATCCGGCAACGCCTCGAAGGGCTGCCCGTGCAGCCACATCACATCCTGCAGAACGCGCGGCAGGCCCCAGCGTTCCGCGGCACGCTTGCCCGCGACATGGTGGTCGATGCCGATGATCATTCGCTCGATCGGCGCCGCGGCCGAACGCTTTTGCGCCGCGACCATCAGCACCTTCACAAACGCGGTCGGCAGCGCGACATCGAGCACGAGCTTGCCGATGTCGTGCAGCAGCCCGGCGACGAAGGCGTCGTCTGGGGAGACATCGACCTTCTTGCCGCCCTTCTCGGCCAGCAGCCGAGCCGCGCACGCGACGCCGATCGAGTGCGTCCAGAAGCCGACGCGGTCGAATGCGGCGTCGCTCTCGATGCCGCGCATGGCCGCGTCGTCGTGCGCTTGCTGCGCCACGCTCTCCATCATGTCGTAGACCGCGACGCTCAGGACCGCGCTGCGCACCGCGCGGATGCCCAGCATCACCATCGCGCGCCGCACCGTCGTGATCCGGTCGCCCAGGCCTTTGTCGGCCGTGCGGCACATCGCCAGGATCCGCGCCGTCAGCGCGGGGTCCGACTCGATCAGTTGCGAAACCTCGTCGATGTCGAAGTCGTCGCTGCTGCCCGCGCCGAGCAGGCGCGTGGCGATCGGCGAGAGCGTCGGCAGCGCGTCGACCCGCTGAAGGATCAGCTCGATCTGTCGGTCGTGCGGTCCTCCGGGCGGGCTCTGCTCAGGACCGCCGGGGGTCACTTGCCGTTCCCCCCGACCCCGAGCAGCTCGTCGATGCGGTGCAGGAGTGTGTCGAGCTCAAACGGTTTCTTGATGAACCCGTCTGCGCCCGCCTGCAGCAGGCCCTCGACCTCGCTCCGGTCGACGACCCCGCTGACGAGCAGGATCTTCGTCGACGCCAGCGACTCGTTCTCTCTGATCCGGGCGCAGACCACATTGCCGTTGATGTCAGGCAGCATGTAGTCCAGCACGACCAGGTCGGGCTTGAAGCGTTCGGTCAGCAGGCCGGCGTCGTAGCCGGTGCTGGCGGTGCGCACCTCGTACCCCTTGTCGTCGGCAAGGATCTCGCGGAACAGATCGAGGATCTGCTCGTCGTCGTCAACGACCAAGACACGCGGCCCGCCCGAGGAATCGAGCACACCCGTCGGGATGTCGTTGGCCCGCATGAAGCGGAGCAGCTCCTCACGCGGGATCCGACGGAACTTGCTCCCGGGCACGCGGAAGCCCTGCAAGCGCCCAGAGTCGAAGCAGCGGATGATCGTCTGCTGGCTGACCTTGCAGAGTTGGGCGGCTTCACCGGTCGTGAAGACCTTCTTCTCGCGCCAATCCTGATCGCCGGGGCTGCTTGTTGAGCTCTCGCGGGACATGTCGGCGCCGATCCCCTGAGCAAGGCAAAGTAGCGCGTCGGCCGTCCGATGGCCGATCCGGGGCGTCAGTGCCCTCGCGCCGATGCCGGTGATCGACGCAAACCTTGCCCAACTTCACAGCAGTGTCCGAGAAGGCCCGCAACCGCTCCGATTTCAACCCTTCCCGCGCCCAAGCTCCCGCCAGCGAGTCACCGCCTCCGGCTCGCGGGGATAGATCGGGGCCGCCGCGGCAGGGTCGGCATCAGGAAAACACCCCATCAGCCGCAAGACACCCTCCGGACCGAGCAACGGCAGAACAACATCCGCCCCGACAACCGCCGCGGCCTCTCGGAACGGTGCCGGCAGATGCGTGTCGCCCACAATCCTCGTCGGCCCGAGTGTCGCGACAACATCGGCCTTGATCAGCCCAATCTCCATCCACCGCCCCGGCCACGCCGAACCCGGATCCCCGGCGGCGACGGCATCACCGACCAACGACGCGAGCGCTTCAGCGGAATCGGCGAGCCAATCATCTGTGACGCCGACCATCGTGGCGTGGACGGTCTCTCGCTTGGAGGCCAGGCAGACGAGTGTCGGGCCCGCGGGCTCCAGCCCGGCCGCGGCCGAGAGAGCGCTGGGGACCAGCCGTAGCCTCGCCCCCGCCGCGTCGGCGATGCACTTGGCGACGGTGAGGGCGACGCGGAGGCCGGTGTAGCCGCCGGGCCCGGCCGAGACGCCGACCATCCCCAGATCACGGGGCGAGACCCGATCCTGTTCGCACAGCCGCTGGATCGCGGGCATCAGGTCGTCGTCGTGGCGGGCGCCGGTTTTCAGGAGCTCGCTGCGGATCGGGCGGATCTCCTCTGCTCCGCCCTGAGCCAACAGGATCTCTCCGAGTGCAACGCCGGGCCCGAGCGGCCACGGGCCTGCCGCCCCGGGCGACGCCGCCGAAGGGTTGCTGGTCTCGATCGCTAAGGCGAACCGCTGATGAAGGGGGGTGGGGCTCAGGGCTCGGGGTCCTTGCGTTTCTGTTTGACCTTGCCCCGGTGGCGTTTGTCCTCGACCCTCTGGGCCTTGGCCCACCTCGGGGTCTTGGTGGCCCGGCGAGGCTTTGGGACTTTCTTGGCCTCAATGATCAGCAGGCGGAGGCGCTGGAGGCATTCGCGGCGATTCTGGGTCTGGGAGCGTCCAGAGTCGCAGGCGATGATCATCTCGCCGCTAGAGGTCAGCCAGCGGGCGCCCTTCTCGATCAGGCGTCTGCGGGCGGACTCACCCATAGGGATTTCGCCCGGGTCGATGCGGAGGATCGCCTTGGTCGCCCGCCGGTTGACATTCTGCCCCCCGGGCCCGGAGCTGGAGGCGAAGGAGAAGTCCAGGACCGATTCATCGACAAAGACCCCGGGCGCGAGCTCGATCCGTCCGGAATGTTCTGGTGCTTCACCCGGTTGCATAGCCGATCTCTTCTGCATGGGGCCTCGCCGGTCGGGGCCCCGCAACGCTACGCTTGTGCTCCCGCGATCGGCGGGGCACGGAGGTGAGGATGGTTCGCCCCACGGGCAACCTGAAGGCTGGCCCTCTCGCAGGGCCGGGATCGCGCCGCTTCGGCGCCGCTTCGCTGGCTGTCGGCCTGCTGGTGTCGGGGGCGGCGGCGTTCTCGCCCGACGCGTCCGGCGATGCGCCCGAAGCACGCGGCGACTCGCTCAGCAGACATTACTTCGAAGCGCCCGGCTCGGGCGGCGACTGGACCGTCCAGTTCGAGCCCTCGCTCTGGTACGCCGTGCCCGGGGGCAAGGTGGACATGCCCGGCCTCGAGACCGCCCGGGGTGAGATCGACCTGATCGACCTCGGGGTGGACAACACGGGCCTGCGGCCTTCCGGCGAGTTCATCTTCCGGCGCGGACGCTGGATGGGGCTGGTCGGCGGGATCTACCTCGAAGAAGAGAACGACACGGCGCTGAACCAGACCATCTCGATCAACGGCACGGCATACGACGCGGGCGACCGGTTCGAGGGCCGCCTGCGCTTCGCCTCCGGGCGTCTGCTGGGCGGGTATCGGATCCACTCGTTCCAGGGCGGCCCGACGGCTGACGGCGGGTACAACTTCACTTCCGATGTCGACATCATCGCGGGCGCACGCTTCACGCACATCAACTGGCGTCTTGCGGCAGAAGATCCGGGTGTTTCCCGCGACTCGATCCGTGAGTCGCGCCTCTTCCCCGAGGCGATCGGTGGCTTCCGCTGGACGCTCGGCTTCATCGAGCAGATCACCATCGACACCGAGCTGACGATCGGCGGGATGACCACCGGCGACGACGATACCGCGTTCTCGATCGACATCATCCAGGGCCTGGCGTGGGATCCCCACCCCAATCTGGGCGCGCAGTTCGGCTATCGCCAGCTCCTGATCCGCCACAACGACGGCAAGGGCGACGACCGTTTCCGCTACGACGGGGCGATCGCGGGTTTGTACGCAGGCGTCAAAGTCAGATTCTGAACCATCTTGTGGGCTCCCCAGAGCGTCGCACGGGCGGTTTTTTGCCGCTGACGGCCCCCTGTCATCGCTGTATATTTCTGCGTTGACCTGAGCGGCCGGATCTGCGATACTCATCGTCCGGACTGCGGCGTTTTGGAACGGGTTCAAGTGTCGCGGTTCGAATACCACTCTGTTTCGCCTGCGGCGCACGCCGCCGGGCCGTGATCCGGTCCGGTTGATCTTGGCTGTGTCTTGGGTGCGATTGCGGGGGGCGTGACGACATGCCACAACGGGAGAGCGGCGGATTGCGGCGTGAAGTCACCACGATCACCAAGAAAGACCTGATCGATCGGGTCGCCAGCCAGACCGGCCACCGGCGGGCGGATGTGAAGCAGGTCCTCCAGGCCGTGCTGGACGAGGTCGCGGCCGAGCTCGGCGACGGCAACCGCATCGAGTTCCGCGATTTCGGGATCTTCGAGGTCCGCCACCGCGCCGCCCGCATCGCCCAGAACCCCAGAACGCTCCAGCCTGTGCAAGTGCCTCCCAAGCGGTCCGTCCGCTTCAAGCTCGGGCGCCAGCTCCGCGAGATCATGGACCGCGACCCGACCCCGCAGATCAAGACCCGCCCGAACGCGGGCGCGGAGATCAAGGCCGGCGGCCAGAACTCCAAGCCCGGCGGTCGCTGAAACTCACGCAATTTATTACATCAGCATGGCGGCGCCTCACGCCGCCATGGCGTCGGCGCTGGTTTGCTCGAACTCCAGCGCCACCAGCGCCCGCCCGCTGTCGCCCTCGCCGACGCGGACGACCCGCGCCGGGACAAACGACTCGGACCGGACCAAGGGCTCGCCGAAGCGGGCGACAATCACCTCGACGCGGCAGCCCGGCGTCAGGCCCTCGCGCCCCCCTCCGGCGATCTCCAGCAGCAGCCCGCACTTGGAGGTGTTGCGGGTGCGCGCGGGGATCGAGCGGGCCGAGCCCGGTCGCCTCACCCTCGCGCCGCGGACGACCTCGATGCGATCGGACGCGCGTCGATCGACGCCGCGGCGGGCTTGCTCGGTGGTTTTCTGCGTGTCCATGGCGTGAGGTATCCGATGCTGCTTGCGAGGGCTCGCCTTGCATGCGCATCGGCGGGTCCGGGCCCGCACTTGAAGCGGCCGGAGGCCCGATGCATCTCAGCGTGCTCATCCCGACCTGCGGGCGACCCGAGAAACTCGACGCCTGCCTGCGCGCCCTGGCGCGCCAAACACTCGACGACGACCTGTTCGAGGTGGTCGTCGGCGTCGACGGGCCCGGAAACGGGGAGGCCGAGGTCGCTGCGGCCTCGATGCCCTCGGCGAGAGTCTTCGAGTTTGCAAAGGGCGGCCCCGCCGCGACGCGCAACAGGCTGATCGAGCACGCCTCGGGGCGGTGGCTGCTCTGGCTGAACGACGATGTCGCACCCGAGCCCGACTGCGTGCGCCAGCACCTCGAAGCGCAGATCTCGATGGACGCGCTCTGCCGCCCGGCGATGGTGCTGGGCGCGGCGCCCTGGAAGATCCACGAGCCCGACCGGCTGTTTGACCGCCTGGTGCGCGAGACCTCGATGGTCTTTTTCTACGACCAGATGACGGCGCGCCGGAACCCGATCGCCTGCGCCGATCCGCTGCACGACTGGGGCTTCCGGCACGCGTGGACGCTGAACCTCTCGGTCCCCGCGGCTGCGGTCCGCGAGATCGGGGGCTTCGACGAGTCCCTGCCCGAGGCCTGCTTTGAAGACCTGGAGTGGGCGTGGCGGCTGCGCGAGAAGTTCTCGATGCCGGTGCTCTACAGGCCGGGCGCGGTCGTCGTGCACGACCATCGGTACGAGCCGGAGGGGTACCTCGCGCGCGAGCGGAAACTCGGCGAGCAGGCGTGGCTGCTGGCCGGGGCGGCGCCGCTGTGCGCCCGCGCGATCTTCGGTCGTGACCTGCGCGATGCGGGAGAGATCGGGTACGCGCGTGCGTTTGTCGAGCGCGAACGATCGGCCGCAGAGCGGCTGGAGAAGAACTTCTGCGGGTTGGCCGAGATTCCAGCGTCGGCGATCGACGGCCCGCACGCGGGCGCGTTGATCGAAACGATCTACCAGCAGCATCTGCTGCTGAAGCGGTGGTGTTGGAGGCGGGGGTTGGTTGAGGCGGCCGAGCGTGCGGGGGTGCAGGCCGCGGCGTAGGGCGATTGTGTCGATATAGATGGTGTCTTTGCGTGCCACCGACCTCCGAAGGAGGTCGGTAGTGTGGGATGCTGATCGTGCTGTGTCTTCAGTGAACGCAGTGATTGATCCCGCTCCGAAGGAGCGGACGAGCTTTGCCACGAGTGCAGCGAGGCGCAGCCGAGCAAACTCGTGGATCGCTGGTTCTAAGCACGCCGCCCTGAAAGGGTGGAGGATGGTGGTTGTCACTCTGCGCTTTGATGTCTGGTTGCGGGTGACCCTCGTTCCTTCGCCCATTCAGGGCTCGGCTTTACAGGCGAGCTCTCCACGGGTTGCGCTTCGCTCGATGCTGCGCATCGTGCGTGCGCTCCACCCGTGGCAAAGATCCGGCGCTCCTTCGGAGCTTCTGGCGTGAACCGAGCGAGCCGATGACCTCTGCAAGAAGCCGATGTGTTGTGCGTGTCCTTGATGGCGCTGGGGGATTGAGATGCGTGCAGCGCGTGGAGAGTTTTATCGAAGTCGGTCACGAGGGATGGGGATGAAAAAGCACCGACCTCCGGTGGAGGTCGGTGGCACGGGTTGCGAGTTGAGATTGACCTGCCGTGGCGAGGGTGCTTTGCGGCTGGGCTTCAGCCTCCTGCTGAACCACCGCCGCCTTCGCCGCCGCCCTTCTTGCGTCGGCGCCGACGGCGCTTCTTCTTGGCGCCGCCTTCGGTGTTCTGTGGGCGGCCTTCGGAGGGTGCTGCGCTTCCGCCTTCGCTTCGGCCGCCGGAACCCTCGCCGCTCGGCGTCTCGCCTTGTGGTTGAGACGGCGACTGCGGCTGGCCTTGGCTTTGGCCCTGGCCGGTCTTGCGTTTGCGCCGGCGCTTCTTCTTCTTGGGCGGGGCGTCGCCGGTTTCGGGGCGGGCCTCTGCCGGCGCGCCGGGCTGCTGTTGCTGCGGGTCCTCGGCGGGGCGTTCGTCGCGCCGTTTGCCCCGGCGGTCGCTGGTTCGTTCCGAACCTCGGTCGCTCTTTCGCTCCGGCTTTTCCGGTCCGCGGTCGCGCGAGCGTCCGAAGGCGGGGCGGTCGGGCTCGGCCATTTTGCCGGTGGGGGCGGTGATGTCTTCGACGGGGAAGGCGACGCGTCGGCGAACGCCGTCGAGCTCGACGAGGACGAGCTGGGTGAGGATCTGCGCGTCGATGACGATGCCGTCGCCGTCGGGCGTGCCGACCTTCTTCTTGCGCTTGGGTAGGCGTTTGCGGAGGGTTTCGTAGGTCTCGTCCTCGTAGCGGAGGCAGCACATGAGTCTGCCGCAGCGGCCGGAGATCTTGAGCGGGTCGAGCGTGGCCTTCTGGGTCTTGGCCGAGCGCATGCTGATCGGCTTGAGGACCTTGAGGAAGTTTTTGCAGCAGCAGTACTGCCCGCAGCGTTCGTAGTCGGCCGTCAGGCGGGCCTCGTCACGGGCGCCGACCTGGCGCATCTCGATGCGGCACTGGTGGGCCGCCGAGAGATCGTCGATCAGGCCCCGCAGGTCGACGCGGTCCTCGCTGGTGTAGAAGAAGGTGAGGCGTTCCTCGCCGAGGATCGGCTCGGCCTCGACGATCTTGAGGGGCTGGCCGAGTCGTTCGGCGCGGGCGCGGGCGTCCATCTTCAGCTCGTGCTTGGACTGCTCCAGGCGGGCCTGCTTGTTCATGTCCTCGGTGGTGGCGACGCGGAGGGCCTTGCCGGTCTGGGTGAAGGGGTAGTCGCGCCCGCCCGAGTTCTCGATGTACTCGAGCATCTCCTTGCGGGTGACGCTCTTGGAGCAGCCCGCGTTGGGGCAGGTGCTGGTGAGCATCTCGCCGATCTCGGTGCCGCGGAAGGTCTGGACGACGACCTTGGAGCCGCAGCCGGGCTTGGCGTCCCCCTCGTAGGGGAACTCGCCGACCATCTTCATGAACCCGTAGCGGACCACCATGGTCTTGGGGGCCTGGAGTCGCTCGTAGGCGAGGCGGTCCTGCTCTTTTTCGTGCTCTTCGAGATCGGCCTCGAACTGAGGCAGTGGATGGATGGGCATCGGTGCTCCCGGGAATCGCGGTTGGGGCTCATGCGCACAACGCCCGGGGCGTGCCGGGTGCTGCGGGCGAAGGGCCCGTGGTCTGTTGGCGTCGAGCGAGTTGGGTTCCACCCCGGCGGCCCGACGCGCCGAGGCTGATCATGCTGCGGCGGGAGCGCCGACGGGGGATTGTCGCCGCTGAGGGTTCGGATTGCAAGTGAGACGGGGGGGATGGGCGCAGGGCGCTGGGAACGGGGCGCGGGGGCGGAGCGCGGCCGTGCGCCGCAGGGTGGTTTTGGCGGGACCGCAAAGAAGATGCGTGTGTCTGCTGACACACGCATGGATCGATTCACTCAACCCTGCGCCAAGCTCCCAGCGCCCCAGCGCCCCGTTCCCAGCGCCCGGGCGTCAGCCCCTAATTCCCTGCCGCTCTGCGGGCGTCGGCGAAGAGGCGGGAGAGGCTTTGGCGTTCGGCGAGTTCGAGGCGTCGGTTGCCGCCGACGCGGTAGACGAAGACCTCTTCGGAGCGCTGGTCGAGCAGGATGAGGACATCGTCGGTGCCGCCGTCGGCGGTCAGGACGGTGTACTGCCCGGCGGTGGAGACCATCTCGGCCTGTGCGGCCGAGCCGATCAGGCGCCCGGCCTGGCTGAGGATGAGCGCGAAGACGACGATGGCGCTGGCCCAGAGGGCGGCGTCGCCCGAAAGGCGGAGGCGGGCCGGCGCGTTGTGGACGGTGCTGTCTGCCATGGTTCGTCCTCTCACCGGCCCGGCTGGGCGCGGGCGTCTTGGGGGATGTTGCGGTAGCCGATGCCCTCGAAGTTTCGCCGGCCGCTGTTCCAGCGGAGAACGACGAGCTCTTCGTTGTTGGCGTCGACGATCCAGACGGCGCTGGAGTTGCCGAAGTTCAGGCCGCCGGCGACCATGGTGTAGTCGCCGCGGGCGCGGGCGGGCTGGTTCGAGCTCGCCGAGGCCTCTGGCATGACGGCGACAAACCCGAGCACGAGCAACAGGACGCCGTTGAGCGCCAGGAGGCTGCGTGTCTGCGATTTCTTCATGATGGTGTCCCTCGCGGGGTGGGGGGCCGTGGGGCTTGGGTCGCCGTGGGCTCGGGGGCCGGCGGCGTCAGTCCTGGTGCCCGCGCTTGCTGGGCAGGAGGTTCGCCCCGACCGCGGCCGCGACGACCAGGATCAGGAGGAAGAAGCTCAGCACGATCGGCGGGTTGGCAAAGTCGCGGATCGCCGGGCTGATCGGCAGGTCCCGCTGCTGGGCGCTGGCGACGCCAGCCATCAGCACAGGGGCCAAGAGGGCGATCGCCTTCAGGGCGGCCGGAACGCACGGCATGTTGGTCCGCTTCATGTTCAGATGGTACAGCCGACGCCCGCCCCGCTCAAGCTGGCTTTTACCGGTCCGTCATTGGGGCCCGCCCGCTAGACCGTCAGCGGCTGGTGCAGGGGCGGGTCGGGGAAGAGCCCCGCCCCCGAGCGGCCCGGGCAGAACGGGCGGCTGAGGCTCTCGAAGCTCGACGCCGGCAGGTCGACCGTCCGCCAGCGGGGGCTGCGGGGACGCATGGCGCCCACATAGTCCTCCAGCAGGATCGAACGCAGGGCGTACCAACGCCCCTCGAACGAGGCGATCTCCTGGAAGAGGCCGTCGGGCGGCTGGCTGCGGCATTCGTACATGAACACGAACGCCGCGCAAAACCCCTCGCCGAACAACGACTCCCAGACCCGCAGCGAGGTGATGTCGTCCTCGGTCACCCAGGACTGCATGGCGGATCGCGGGGCGGGCCGGAGGGGGTCGCCCGAGCGAGGCTCGGGCAGCTTCCGCCCCTTGACCTCGACGAGGAGCGACGGGGGCTGGCCGTAGATCACGTAGTCAAAGGATTTCAGCCCCGGCGGCAGATCCGACCCCTCGGGCAGGAGCGTCTTGCGGGCCTCGTTGACGGAGACAAACGGGACCCGCCGCCCACGGAGATACGCCTCAAAGGCCCGCTCGTAATGGTGCCGTCGCTGGCCCATGCAGGCGGAGTGTACGCGAAATGGGCGGGTTGGGGGAGGTCAGGCCGGGCGGCGCTGGGTGGTCAGGCGGATGCCCTGCTGGTACCGCTCGACGGACCGGTTCATGGCGCAGACGACATGGTCGGACCTGTTGAGGAACTCGCACCGCTCGCGGAGCTGGGGGACCTCGTAACGCTCGAGGAGGAGCATGACGAAGGCGTTGGCGAACGAGGGGGTCATGATCTCGACTCCTGAGAACTCGATGCAGACGGTCTCGCCATCGTCGAGGGCGCGCAGGACAGTCGCGGCGAGGTTGGCGCCGTCGATCGAGGATCTGAGGAAGTGGTTTTTCAGAGCAATCGAGAGCACTCCAGAGCGTCCTCCATTAAAACGGTAGGCCCCAGACCCGCCTCTGGGGGACAAGCCGAGCCACGCCTCTTGCGTGCCATTTCGGCACGCGAAACACCTGGCTCTGCCATTCTGGCACGGCATTTTGGCCCGTAAGCTGCTAATCGCCTCTATTTTCTGGCACGCGGACTGCAGGTCAGCGGGGGCATGAAACTAAAGGCTGCACGCATAACGAACTATAAGTGTATCAAGGATTCGACGGAGTTCTCGCTGGACGAGAAGATAACCTGTCTCGTCGGAAAAAACGAGGCGGGGAAAACCGCCATTCTTGAGGCCTTGGCGAAGCTCAAGCCGACAGCGGGTTTTGACGGCAACTTTGATGTTACCCGTGACTACCCGAGGCACGAGTTGTCAGACTATGAGGCGTCGCACGAGCGCAATCCCGCTGTGGTTGTTTGCACCACCTGGGAACTCGAAGAAGGCGACTACTCCGCGCTCGAGGATGTCGTAGGGCCAGCGGCACGCACAATTGGCGCGATCCGAATCACGAAGAACTACAACAATGCAGTCTACCTGGAATACGACCTCGACGAAGAAGAGGTCATCAAGGGGCTTTTAGAGGAGGTCGATTTCCAGGCGAAGGACCGCACCGAGTTCAAGGGTGTCTCGACGGTATCGCAGCTTGTGAAGCAGCTCGGCGAACCATCCGAGCAACAGCAGCAGCAGCAAGCGCTGGCAGGGTTAATTCAGTCGCGATTTGGCGAAAAGAGTCCGAGAGATGCTGCTCGCGATGTGATCTGGCAGCGCACCCCGAGTTTCGCATTTTTTTCCCAGTATCTGCGGATGCCCGGCCAACTGGCGGTCAACGCATTCAACACGCGAGTCGCACAGAAGAGTCTGACTGAAGAGGATCGTGTCTTCGAATCTCTCCTGGCAATGATCGGTATGACGGTCGAGAAGTTCGCTGAGATCGACAATTATGAGGAGCTATCCGCCAAGCTGGAAGCTGCTGAAAACAAATTGACGCGCGAGTTGGTGAGGTACTGGAGCCAGAGCGAATACCTCAAGATGCGGTTTCGTTTCGAGCACTCTCGGCCCGGGGACGAAGCCCCGTTCAACGAGGGTTGGATCCTACGGACGCGGATCGAGAACACTCGACACGGAGCGACGACCGGTTTCGACCAGCGAAGCAGCGGGTTCATCTGGTTCTTTTCGTTTCTCGTCTGGTTCAACCAACTACGCCGAAACATCGGTGGCAATCTTATTGTCCTACTCGACGAGCCCGGGCTAGCGCTGCACGCGTCAGCGCAGGCAGATCTGCTCCGCTACATTGAGGAGCGGCTGTCGCCGACATACCAAGTTGCCTATACGACCCACTCGCCGTTTATGATCGACGCGTCCGACATCATGCGAACTCGAACTGTCGAAGATGTGTATCAAGAAGTGTCGCCAGAAGATGATCCAGACACGGATCCTCATCGTGGCACAAAAGTGTCTGACCAGATTCTCCGTGCGGACCACGCTACGCTCTTTCCGCTCCGTGCGTGCCTTGGGTACGAGATTACACAGACCTTGTTCATCAGCAAGTATAATGTGTTGGTCGAGGGGCCATCCGATTTGCTCTACATTGACTGGTTCCGGCGCAAGCTTGCGGCACTTGGTCGTGCAACCCTCGACCCGCGATGGACGGTGACGCCATGCGGCAGTGTGACGAAGATCGCCGCATTCATGAACCTTTTCGGCGGCAACGATCTCGAGTGCGCTGTCGTCTGCGATTTTGCTGACGGCAGCAAAGGCAAGGTGCGAGAGTTGCAGGAGTCCGAACTTCTCAAGGCGGGTCGTGTCCTTACCATTGACGCGTACGCCAATCGCCCAGAAGCGGATATTGAAGATCTACTTGGTGATAACGCCTATGTTGATCTGGTGAATCAGTGCTACTCGCTTGAGGGTGGGAACATTATCATGCCGCCGAAGGTTGCAGATGGGGCAACGCCCGGTCGAATCATGAAGTATGTTGAAGAGCATTTCAGGGTGATGCCACCCGAGATCCCGGAGCTGAACCACACTGATCCCGCCGACTTCATGGTCAGACAGGGCTTGGATATCAAGCTTCCTGAGCTCGATGCTGCCCTCGAGCGATTCGAAAAACTTTTTGCCGATCTGAACACGATACTCCATGGTGCAGACCAGAAAGAGACCACGCCGAAAGTGCCGACTCGTGTTGGTCGCCGGTCGGATACCCGTGGTCAGTGAAAAACACCCCCGGCAGGGCTCGAACCTGCGACCTTCGGTTTAGGAAACCGATGCTCTATCCAACTGAGCTACGAGGGCACGGCGGACCTCTCGGTCCGGGCGCTCCAGTGTAGCGGGGGCGGTGGGCGGTCGGCCAGCGGCGGAGGGACCCGGGCCTCCGGCCTGAAACGGGCCAGAGACGGGCCGGAGACTGGGCCGGGGGAGGGTCAGCTCCGGGTGAGGGCGAAGACGACGGCCGCGGCCAGGATCACCAGCCCGATCGCGATCACCAGGCGGCGGATTCGGATGTGGTGCATCGCGGGCATGGGGTTCCTTTCCATCGGCTCTGGCGGCGGGCGCTCCCCGGCACTTGCACCCGACTCTTCGCTGCGCTCAGAGGTCGGCGTCCGCCCCTGCGCTGTCGGCGATCGTTCGCCTTTCGACTCTCGCCTGCTCGACCTACTCGCCCGCCCCAGGCGGGCGCCCCCCCACGCCCTACGCCCCACGCCCCACGTCCTTCCTACGCAATATTTAACCGTTCGGAGCGGATGCGTTTGGGGTCGACGCCTCGGTCGAGGAGTGCTCGTTCGGCGGCGTTCATCATGGGTTCTGGGCCGCAGATGTAGTAGGTCCAGCTCTTGTCGTCGGCGGGCGGGGCGTGCCTTTCGATGAGCTCTGGGGTGATGAGGCCCTGTTCGGTGATGGCGGTGGTGTCGGCCAGTTCGCCGGGGTCTTCGAGCACATGGACGAGGTGGAGGTCGAGCTCCTCGCGCATCTGTTCGAGCTCGTCCTTGAAGACGATGTGGTCCGGCGTCTTGTTGGCGTAGAGCATGACGAGTCCGCGCTCCTGGGCGGGGCGGCTCTCGCGGGCTTTCGCCCGCGGCTCAGACTCGCCGGCAGTGGCTCGCGACTCAGCCTCGCCGGCGGAGGCTGGCGGCTCAAACTCGCCGGCGAAGGCCGGCGACTCAGAAAGGAATGTCCGCAGCATGCTCATCGCCGGCGTGACCCCGATCCCGCCGACGATGAACGCGAGGTTGGGCGTCGGGTCGTTCTCGGGGTGGAAGGCGCCGTGCGGCCCTTCCAGCAGGGCGGTCGTGCCCGGCTCGATCTTGTCGATCCCTTCGGTGAAGTCGCCGAGCGCCTTGATGGTAAAGGCGGGATGCTTGGGATCGTGAGCGCTGGAGCTGTACGAGAACGGGTGCTGCTCCAGCGTCCAGGGCGACTTGCCGATCGTCAGCCAGGCGAACTGGCCGGGCTTGAAGGCCTCGCCCTTGTGCCCGTCGGCCTCGAGCACGAGCGTGCGTGTGTCCTCGGTTTCGGCCCGGTTTTCGATGACGGTGTAAGGCCGCTTCGTGGTCAGCCACGGCGTGAGGATGCGCATACGCAGCAACAGCGCGATCGCCAGGACGCCGAAGCCGACCCAGATCGCCTGCTTCCAGAGGACGGAGGTGTACCCGCCCTCGCGCCCCACCAAAATGACATGGGCGGTGCCGACAAGGACGACGAACGCGGCCAGCAGCCCGTGCGTGAACCGCCACCACTCGTACGCCATGCCGAGACGCCTGCGGAACAGCGGCAGGATCACCACCAGCAGGAGCGAGCCGATCCCGGCGCTCAGCGCGAACGCACGCGGCGCGTTGACACGCGGGTCGAAGAACGAGAGATAGCCCGGGTTCGCGGCGATCAGCAGGATCGGGTGGGCGAGCACGAAGAGAAAGGCGACCACGCCCGCCTGCGCGTGGAACTGGAGCATCGTGTCCTGCCCCAGCGAGCCGGCGATCTTGGGGAAGCGTGCGGTCAGGGCGAACTGCGCGCCCATCATGCTCAGGCCGACAAAGCCGAGCGCGACGCCGAGCTCGACGACAAAGCCGCGGGGGGCGGGGACCGGCCCGAGCTGCGACAAGACCAGCGGCAGCAGGACGAAGAAGAGATAGAGCCCGATCCAGAAAGCCGCGGCCTTTTTGGGGTGGTTGGTCATGGCGTGCAGAATCCCCGTGGAAGGTAGCGGGTGTCGGCGGGTCAGGCTTCGGGGGGCGGGCTCTGGATCGCGGCGGAGGGCAGGAGCTGGGGCACCCCGTCGACGATGGGGTAGATCGGGCCGTTGTCTTCCTCTTGTCCTTCGGCTTGGGCGTAGGGCTTGCCGTCGCGCTCGGTGAGCAAGAGCCGACGCCCGGTGAGCGGGCAGCGGAGGGGGTCGGGGAGGAACTGATCGGGGTCGGGCATGGGGAAGTATTGGAGCGCTCGCTTCGCGAGCGAGAAAGTCGAGGGGTAGAGAGGCGAGCAGGCGAGAGGGGGTTGGGGGGTGTCATGGTTCGATGAGTTGGGGCGTCTGCGATGTTCGACCCGACTCTTCGCTTTGCTCAGAGGTCGGCGTCCTCCCTTGAGCCTGCTTTGATCGCCCGCCTTCGGCGGGCGCTATGTCCATGACTTGAACGCCACCTTTGTCGGCTTGTCGAGGTTTTGGACCATGTAGCGCAGGGCGTCGGCGGCGTGGTCGGCGCCGTCTTTGACCGGTTTGAGCGAGGTCGGGTCGTCCGATGGAAAGCGATACCGCTGCAGCGATTCGATCAGCTTCGGGCAGGCTTCGGAGATGTAGAGCCCCGGGCCGCGTCCGTCGGCGGGGCGGAGGCGGGTTCTGACCAGCTCGATCCCCGCCAGCAGCGGGATCTTTCTCGCTTTGATCTCCAGCCCCGCGCGGCGCATCAGGCCGACATTGCTCGCGCCCGTCTGCTCGTGGCGGTTGCGTCCGGCCGGGTCGACGCCGATCCATTCAACACTGGGCCAGCTCCCGGCCCTGATTGCGTCGATGTGTTCGTCGAGCACCATGCAGCTTCGCACATGCTCGCGGACGATGTAGAGCACGCCGCGGCGGTCGAGCCCCGCGTGCAGGAAGACCGTGTCGGACCTGTAGCCGAAGTCCATCCCGCCGATCCACGCCCAGCCATCGCGATCGGGCGGCACGGCCTGAACCACATGCGTCCGCGGATCGAACTCTGGATACACACAATCGCTGCGGCTGGGCCTCAGCGAGAGCATCTCCGCCTCCCAGGTCTGCTTCGACACACGGGACTTGAGCGTCAGCGCATCGTCGATGCGGATGTGCCCCGCTTCGTCTTCGGCTCGTCGTTTCGCCCCGCCCTTGCACTCGCCCTTGAGCGAGCATGACTCACAATGGTGCGTGTCGTCGCAGCGCTGCAGCACATCGACGACGCCCCAGCGGAAGACGCTACGTCCGGACTCGGGCGCTTCCTTGACGATGCGGAACATCAGCCCGTGCGGCTTGTGCATGGTGCTGAGCGCTTCGACGCTGCCCCGGACGAGCTGGTCGCCGCAGCGTTTGCTCGTGGTCACGAGCTGTGCGGCTTCCCAGATCTCCGGGTCGAAGAGCTCGACCTCGTCGCACCGGAGTTTCTGCACGCGCGTGCCGCGGACGGAGGTGTGCGACTGGGCGAGGATCTGGCATTCCGACCCGTTGACGAGCTTCACGCCCTTGCGGGTGATGCGTCCCTCGACGAGCGGCGAGAGCGCCGGGTTGTCCAGCAGCGCCGCGAGGTGGGCGTGCATGCGCGCCGACTGTTCGAGCGAGCCGCCGAGGATGCGGACGGCGATCCCGGGCTTGAAGACGAGGTCGAGGAGCGTGGCGACAGCGCCGAGGAAGGTCTTGCCCCCGCCGCGGTTGGCCCAGACGACGCAGTCGCGGTCGTCGGTGCTCGCTTCGGGCCCGTCGTCCTCGGGCGGCTCCTCGAAGAAGGCGAAACAGAGGTAGTCGAAGGGCGAGGCGTGGCCCTCGATCAGCGCCGAGCGCGGGACGGTGAGCCCCAGCACCTCGCGGAGCCAGCGGTGCAGGGCTTCGCGGGATCTTGGTCTTGGCCAGGGCGAGTTCGAGTGCTGATCAAGAGTGTCGGGCGTGCTTTCGGTCATCGGGTCCCCCTCGTGTTGTGCCGTAAACGAAGATGGCTTTGGGCGCGAGCAGCGCGGCTGCGGCGATCGGCGCGATTTCGGCGGGGGAGCCGGCGGTGAGTTTGCGTGTGGCGCGTGAGGCGTTGGCCCAGCGCAGCAGGTGTTCGCCCAGCGAGGGGTCGCGCCCGAGCAGTCTCGGGGCCGAGGCGCGCAGCAGCCGCTCGGGCGTGATGGCGCGTTCGTCGAGGGCTCGGCGCAGCTGTGCGTCTCTTGCGGGCGTGGGCGTGTGGACGCGGCGCATGTGCGCGCGTTCGAAGACGGGGCAGAGGGCGCCCATCGAGGCGACGGCCTCGGTCAGGTCTGTCAGCGGGTTGTCGAGGTAGGCGCGGACGAGGCGTCGGCCGACGCCGCAGCCCCGGTAGCGTGGGTCGACGATCACGCGCGAGATGCGTCGCACGAGCGTGTTGACGCGTCGTGCCGCGAGTTTTCGATCGGTTGCAGCGAAGAGCTCGGGCCAGGCGTGTTTCCTCCACGCCCCGTTGAGCGTGGGGAACGAGACGACCAGCACGCCCGCGAGCGAGCCTCGTCGGGCGTCGACGGTGCGCAGCACCAGCGCCCGCAGCGCCGGCTCTGCCTTGGCGTAGTGCGTGTGCGCGAGGGATCGGTAGTCGTCGATCGCGCCCGGCTCGATCGCCAGCGAGAGGGGAGGACGCGCGCGGGTCATGGCGTTGCGGAGCTCGGGCGGGATCGTCTTCGGCTGGTTCATGCTCTCCCCCGTTCGATCGTGTGCACACTGGAGTCAACGCCGAGGTAGACCAGGGCGTCGGGCTGGAGCAGGTCCGCCAGACGCTCGGGCGAACCGGCGGAAACGACGCGGACGCGCGCTGATTTCGCCCAGCGGCGGAGTGCGGAGGCGGTGGTGAACGCCGTGGGTTCGTCGAGCGTCGACCACGCCTCGTCGATGAGGATCCACGTGCCGGGCGTCGCCTCGGCGCGGGTCATCGCGATTGCGAGTCGGAGGCGCATGCGCTGGCCCTCGCTCAGCTCGTTCGGCGTGCGTCCCAGCAGCGTCGCATCGCCGAGGCCGGCGCGGGCGAGGGCTCTGCAGGCCTGCGCCGGGTCGCCCGGCACGAGGTCGATCACGCAGCGGTCTTGCAGCGCCGGGCGTCGGTGGTCGACGCGGTAGCGCGGGCGTTTTCGGCGAGCGAGACGGGCGTTGAGAAGGGCGAGGGCGGTGGACTTGCCGCTGCCGCTGGGGCCAGAGAGCAGGAGGGTTTGCCCGGGGGCGAGCGTGTCGAGGATGCGGTCGGCCGCGCGTCGGCAGGCGTCGAGCGTGCGCGTGTCGGGCCGTGATTGTGCGGTTGGCTTTGGGCGATGCACAGGACGCAGGCCGAAAGCCGCGGCGGCGAGGCGCAGGCGATCGGTCGGTCGCCTTGAGGTGATGAGCGTGTTCACTTGCGCCCCCATGGGCCGGATGTCGGCTCTTGGAGGTCCGCGTCGGCCAGCGCCTTGATGATCGAGCGTTGGGCGCGGACGGTGTGCAGGCTGAGGCGGAGCTTTGCCGCGGCGGTGCGGATCGAGAGCCCCTCGATGACGCAGGCGTCGGCGACCTTGCGTCGTGTGGGCGTCCACGCATCGCGGTGGGCGAGCACGAAGCCGTACTCGGGGGAGAGCACGCGGCGGACCAGCGTGCGGACGCGTCTGCGGACGACGGGGGCGGGGAGGTTCATGATCGCCGCGAGCTCGACGACGGGTCGGCCGTCGCGGTAGACGGCGTCGAGCAGGGCGCGGTCGCGCTTTGGGAGTGCGGCGGCGCGGTGTCGGACGCGTTCGGCCATGGCGCCCTCGCGTCTGCGCCGGAGGTCTGCCGCGGCGTCGGGGTCCCAGGCCCGCTGGTCTGTCTGCTGCATCGGATCGGCCCTCATCTCTCGCCTTTCGGCGTGTGCGTGAGGGCATGGTTCCCCGGGGGCGGGGCTAGTGCAAGGTATTTGTTTGGTATCAACGGGAACGGGCGCACAGGCGTGGTCAGTGCGCTGTGCGGAGTGCCTGCGGCTGACAAGACGGTGTCAGGCGGCACGGGTCGTGGTTTGCAAGTTCGTGGTGCGGGGTCGGTCAGCGGCGAATGGAGGGCGTCCGAGGGGTTTATATTTTGTTCACACGCTAAAAAGCGACACGTCTATTGCAACAACATGAAAACTTGGGACAATCGGCGATCGAGCGCTCTCGGACCTTGCGGGTTGATGATCTCCGCTCTTGATTTGGGCGGGGCCCGCGTGCCGCGGGCGGCGCCTCGTGGAGCAATGGGAGATTCAGCATGGTGAAGCGATCATGTCTCGCGCTGGTTGTGTGTGCCGGCGCAGCGGCGGGCCAGACGAATGTCGGCGGGCCGATCGTGGCGAACACGACATGGACGCCGGCGGGGAGTCCGTACATCGTCGCGACGAGCATCGTGATCGGGGGGAACTCGACGCTGACGATCGAGGCGGGGGTGGTGGTGCGGCTGCAGCAGTCGACGGGGATCGCGGTCGGCTCGCAGGCGTTCGGGCCCGGCGGGCTCGTGGTCAACGGAACGGCTGCGAGCCCGGTGCGGTTCACCTCGAACCGGCCGTTCGCAACAAACCCGAGCGACCCGGCCGCCAAGGGCGACTGGAACTCGATCGTGTTCAGCGACACGGCGTTCGACGCGGTCTTCGACGCGAACAACCCGGAGCTCTATCTGAGCGGGTCGAAGATCGAGCACGCGGTCATCGAGTTCGGCGGGGGCGGGACCGTCGGGGGGATGATCGAGATCCAGAACTCGACGCCGTACTTCCGCTCGCTGACGGTGCGAGATTCGGCGAGGCGGGGGATTGTCGCTTCGCTGAGCAGCGGTCAGGCCCTCCGGCTGATCGACAGCCTCGTCACCCAGTGCGGCGCATCGAACCTGGCCGGTGGCGGCGTGTCGATCAGCGGCGGCGCGAACCACAGGATCGAGAGGTGCACCTTCACGGCGTGCGTGGGATCCAACGGCGGGGGCCTGAACATCCAGAACGCCGCCGGCATCCGCGTGATCGACAATGTGTTTCAGAACAATTCCGGATCGACCGGCGGGGGCATGAGGACCCAGACCACGGCCAACGCGATCGTCAGCGGCAATCTCTTCACCGAGAACAGCGCCAGCAACTCGGGCGGGCTGTCGTTCAACGGCGCGGGCGCCGCTCTGAGCGACAATGTCTACAGCGACAACGCCGCGACAAGCCATAACGGGGGCCTTGGCGTTTCGCTCGCGGGTTCCGTGCTCCGCGAGACGATCGTCGGCAACACGGCGACATTCGACGCCGGGGGCGGCACGATCTCGGCCGATGTGATCGGCGACCTGATCGTGACGGGCAACACGGCGGGAAGGGATGTCGGCGGTATCCGCTCGGACCGCAGCGGCGCGTCGATCTCGAACTGCCTCGTCTCCGGCAACGCCGCCAACAGCGGGCGGGCGGGGGGCATGGACATCCGCGGGAACAACACGACCGTCGAGGGCTGCACCATCACCAATAACCAGAGCGGGGCCAACGGCGGCGGGCTGTACTCGTTTGCGACCGGAACGCAGATCATCGCGTCGGTGATCGAGAACAACCAGGCGGGCGCCAGCGGCGGCGGCGTCTACTTCGACCGCGCCAACTGGCGGGCGGTCGAGACCTCGATCGTCGGGAACTCCGCCTCGAACAACGGCGGAGGCGTGTTCGTTGCTCCGAACGGTACTGGCGGATCGCTCGCGGGCGACCAGACGGCGGGGACCTTCAACACCATCCGCGGGAACTCGGCGACCACCGCTTCGGCTCTCTATTACAATGTCGCGTTCAACGCCAATGGCTCGAACGATCTGAACGCGTCGTTCGTCTGTTGGGGGACCGACGACTTGGCGGCGGTGCAGACGATGATCTTCGACTTCTTCGACGATTCGACAAAGGCGATCGTCGGTGTCTTCCCGCTTGCGCCGTGCCCGAGCATCTGCGCGCCGGACATGAACGGCGACGGCGTGGTCGACGCCGATGACTTCTTTATCTTCCTGCAGTTCTTTGCGTCCGGCGACACCCGCGCCGATTTCAACGGTGACGGTGTGATCGACGCCGACGATTTCTTCGCGTTCCTCGGGGCGTTTGCGGCGGGGTGCTGAGCACGGCGAGTTCTGGAGGAGATGCCGCCCCCGGTTCAGAACGGACCGGGGGCGGATTGTTTGAGATCGAGGGTAATCTGGCGCGGGCGCGCCGGGCGATCGCCGGCGGGATGTTCGCCCGGGCGAGACGCCCGCGCCACTGTACTTTGCCGCACCAAGCGCCCTGCGCCCCACACCCAGCGCCCGGCCCTCACGAAATGTTCAGCGTCGGTCGCTTCGTGCCCTGGCTCAGCGAGGCGAGGGCGACCTGGCTTTCCAGGTTGGCGACGAGGCGTTCGAGCGAGCGAGGCAGGGCGTCGCCGCCGGCGGTGTCAAGATCGAAGTTCGCCGAGGCGTCGCCCGTGTCGGAGTTGGCGCGCAGGGCCATGTTGATCGGCACGGCGCCGAGGTAGGGCAGGCCGAGGCGCTGGGCCATCTGCTCGGCGCCGCCGCGACCGAAGATGTCGTACTCCTTCTTGTCGTCGCCGATGAAGTAGCTCATGTTCTCGACGACGCCGAGCACATCGATCCCGAGCTGCTGGAACATCCGCGCGGCGCGCACGGCGTCGTCCTGGGCCACCTTCTGCGGCGTGCAGACGACCACCGCGCCCGTCAGCCGCAGCGTCTGCGCCATCGTCAGCGGCACATCGCCGGTGCCGGGCGGGAGGTCGATGATGAGGTAGTCCAGCTCGCCCCACTCGGTCTGCTCGGCGAGTTGCTTAAACGCGCCGTGGGCCATCGGGCCGCGCCAGATCAAGGGCTTTTCGGGATCGACGAGCTTGCCGATGGTGACGGCCTTGATGCCGTGGACGAGGAAGGGCTGCAGCTTGCCCTGGTGGACCTGCTGCTCTTCGCTGTGCAGGGCGAGCATGGTGGGCAGCGATGGCCCGTAGATGTCGCCGTCCATCAGCCCGACGGCGTGGCCCTTTCTCGCGAGGCCGACGGCGAGGTTGACCGCGATGGTGCTCTTGCCCACGCCCCCCTTGCCGGCGCCGACAGCGATGGCGAACTTGACCCCCGGCAGGCCGGAGGATTCGGATTGAGGGGTGGGGCGGGGGCCGGGGGCGGGGCGCTGGGAGCCGGGCGCTGGGCGCTGGGTGTTGGTTGACTGCGGCGGGGAACTAGCGCCGAAGCGGGCGGTGTGGATGACCGCGCCGGGCTTGTCGACGAATTCGACGGTCAGGGATTGCAGGGGCGTGCCGGCGTCCTTGAGCTTTGCCGCGATGGCGTCGAGGGCCGCGGCGGCGATGGCCTGCATGGAGTTCTTGTCTTCCAGGCCGGGGAGGTGGAGCTTGAGGCTGGTGTAGGCCTCGCAGGTGGCGACCCACTCCAGGCGATCGGCGAGGGTGTTCTTGCCCTCGGTCGCCAGCGCGTCGGGAAGGGGGATGCGGGCGAGGGTGTCGGCGATGTCCTGCTTGGTGACTGTCATTGGTGTGGTTCCGGGGGGTTGGGCGGATCGGGACAGGGCCTTCGCGGGATGCTAGCGCGTGGGTGCAATCCCTCCCGGGCCGGGTGCGTTGGGCTTGGCAGAACAGTCAGCGGGCCGGCCCGGGCCATTGCGGGGCCGGCCAACACACAGACGCACGCCCGAACCCAGGGCGCTTATGCAGGAAGGACCGACATGATGCGGACCAGCAACAAGACTTTCGGCGGGGGGATCGGGCGAGGCTTCGGTGTGACGGCGGCCGCGGCGGTCGTCGCCTTCTCGGGCCTTGCCCTCCCCATGGCGGCTTCGGCCGAGCCTGAGCCGCCCGTGCTCCGCGGGCCGCAGGTCGGCGAGCAGGGCGAACGCCAGGCCCAGCGCGGCGAGGAAATGCGGGTCGAGGGCCGTGCTCAGATGGCCGAGCGGGCCCGGGAGCGGCTGGCGGTCGTGGCCGCGATGGGCGCGATCCGCGTGCTCGCCTCAGACCGTGCTCCCGAGGGCCTCGCCCTGAGCGAGGAGCAGTCAGAGGCGATCCGGAAGATCCAGGCCGAGCACCGGGCCGAGGTCGTCGCGTACTACCAGGAGCACAAGGGCGAAGTCCGCGAGCTGCTCGTCAAAGGCGGGTTCGATCGTGCCGTCGAACTGCTCGATGAGGAACGGCTGAGGCCGGAAGGGATCGAGCGGGTGATCGGCACGGTGCTCCCGTCGCCGCAGGGCCCGATGCAGCGAGGCGAGGGCGTACGGGACGGGGCACGCGAGGGTGATCGAGAACGCCTCCGCGAACGGCGTGAGGAGCGTCGCGAGCAGATGGAGCGTCGGGCCCAGGCGATGCGCGACATGACCCCCGAGCGCCGCGAGGCGATCCGCGGGCTAATGGAACTGCGCCAGGGCGCGCCGAGCCCGGTCGCGGCGGCCCGGCTCTCGATGCGGGAGCTCAATGAAGGTCAGCGGGCGTGGGTGACCGAGCGGGTGGATGCCGCCCGCCAGCGTGCCGAGGAGGTCCGCGAGCGTCAGATGCGGGAGGAAGAGACCCGCGAGGGCCGTCAGCGCCGACAGGGCGCCGGGGCGGGCGAGCGGCAGAACCGGCGTCGCGGCGGGAACTGACCGGTCACCGGCCCCCATGTTCCGACAGCCTTTGTCGTTTGTGCCGCCTTTCGGGGCGGCATTTTTATTGGTGTCCCGATGCTTGGTGCCTTCACAATCGCCGTAGGGCGTATTCCGGGGTGGACAATCGCTGGCGAGCGGAGTATTCGGGAACAAATGGGAAACTGGGTAAGTTTTGAACCCTGTCGACTCCGCCTGCGTACCCTGTTGTGGGTGAACTGTTCAGGGGCATTGAATGTGAATACCATGGGCTTTGGGCAAGAAAACCTGTCAAGAATTTACTCCAAGTCCCAAACCGCCCGATAAGACCTGTAGAATCATTCCTGATCTCTCTCTCCTCCAGCGGGGCGCTGTCTACCGATAGCGCCCTGCTTTGTTTTTGACCAACGGGATATGCGAAATAGTTCGTATGCACGATGATCGGCTAGCCGAAGGCGCCCGGTCCCGCGTTCCGGGTCGCGTGTGAGCCGCCTCGGTACGATCCGCCCGATGTCAAGCCCGAAGGACGCCTCTGACCTGTTCGATCCGTCGCGGCCGGTGCTCATCACCGGCGTGGCCGGGTTCATCGGCTCGCATGTCGCCCAGGCGGTCCTGGCCCGGGGCGGCTCGGTGGCGGGGGTCGACAACTTCGACCCGTACTACGACGAACAGCTCAAGCGGGCGAACCTCCGCGAGATCATCGCGGGCGAGGGCGGGGCGAGGTTCAACTTCCACGAGGCGGACATCACCGACCCGCGGGCGATGGAGGATGTCTTCGCCGAGAGCGGCCCGTCGAGCGTGGTGCACCTGGCGGCCAAGGCGGGCGTGCGGCCGAGCATCGAGGACCCCGTCGGCTACGCGCACGCGAATGTGACGGGGACCTCGGTCGTGCTGCGTGCCGCAGAGCGGGCGGCGTGCGGGCGGATCGTGGTCGCCTCTTCCAGCTCCGTCTACGGCAGTTCGGAGAAGGTGCCCTTCGCCGAGACCGACGACATCACGCGCCCCATCAGCCCCTATGCGGCGACGAAGCTGGCGACCGAGGCGGTCTGCTGCACGCACGCTCACCTGACGGGGATGCCCACGGCCTGCCTGCGGTTTTTCACGGTCTACGGGCCCCGCCAGCGACCGGACCTTGCGATCCGGCTCTTCATGCGGAAGATCGCGGCGGGCGAACCGATCCCGTTCTTCGGCGACGGGTCGACCAGCCGCGATTACACCTTCATCGACGACATCGTGTCCGGTGTGCTCGCGTCCTTGGAGCGTGCGAGCGAGCACGGGTACCGGGTGTGGAACCTGGGGAGTGATCGGCCGGTGACCTTGCGCGAGCTGGTCGAGACGATCGGGAGCGTGGTGGGGCGCGAGCCGGTGATCGATCGGAGGCCGATGCAGCCGGGGGATGTGCCGCGGACCTGGGCGGATTTGACCAGGGCGGGCGAGGAGCTCGGCTACCGCGCGACCACGGCGTTGCGCGACGGTCTGGAGCGTCAGCACGCGTGGATGCAGTCCGTGGGCGAGTGCGCCTGAGGGTCGCGTCAGAACTTGAAGCCATCAACGACAACCGCCCGGGCTTTGGCCCGGGCGGTTGCTTTGTTGTCAAAGGGGTTGTGGAGCGTGTGGAGGTTTATTCGTCGTCGGGCGGGGAGACGCGGCCGTCGCGGGTGACGACGACGCGGGGCCTGCTGGGGCGTGTGACGACGCGTCGCTCGGGCTCGTCGCCGAGCCTGGAGAGGACCTGGTCGGAGGGGCCGGCGATCATGGAGCGTGCGGTGCGCAGGCTGCGGGTCTGCTCGGGGCGCTGGAGGTTGGGGGTGCCGGGGAGGGGTCCGCCTGAGGTTCCGCCGCCGCCGCCGATGAAGCCCCCGCCTCCGCTGGAGTACCCGGAGCCGCCGGTGCTTCCGCTGTTGTTGCCGCCGGAGCTACCGCCGGAACCGCCGCCGGAGTTGCCTCCCGAGCCGCCACCGGAGCCGGGACCCCAGGAGGAGCCGTCGGGCTGGAGGTCGGGGGGGACGGTGTCGAGCCAAGTCTCTGCGGCGACGAAGTCGCTCGAGTTCGTGAGGTCACCGAGCATGAGCACGATGAAGCCGTTCTGAGCTGCGTGGAGGGAGTCCTCGACGCGGATCGCCTTGGAAGCCGGCCGGCCGAGCTCCCTGCGGTAGGCGTCCCAACGCATCGCGGCCCAGATCTCGTGGCCCGGGTTCAGGAGGTCTGCGAGGTAGTGGGGGCCATGGATGTTGGTTCGCTCGTGCGGAAGCGGGCCGTTCGACGGGCTGCCGTAGGCCCGGTAGTACATCGGCGCGATGTTGTTGAGGATGTCGCAGCGTCGGGGTTCGAGGACGAAGCGCATGCTGGGGTATCGGTTCTGCAGGAGTTCGAGCCACTCGACGGCGTCCCAGAGTGGGATGGTGAAGGCGTCGAATCCGATGGATTCTGCTCCCGCCTGTTCGGCGAGGTCGAGCTGCCTGAATGCCTCGCTGACATGGCTCGGGTTGTTTACATCGAAGTCGACGATGTTGGCCGGGGTGGGATCCCACACGGGGATGTAGTCGCCCGTCCGTCCCCACCAGAGGCCGAGTTCCTTGCCCTGCGCCGCGACCCGCGGCAGACCGATCTGAGGATCGAAGGCGGTGCGGAGCGTGCTGGTGTCGAGCATTCTGCTCGTGAACTGCCACGGGTAGTTCTGGTCGGTCGCGTAGAGCCCCGAAGGCGCCCAGACCATGTAGCGCTGGTAGGAGTCGTTGTTGAGGAGGAGGTCGACCGAGGCGCGGTAGCCGTTGAGGTCCGGGCGTCCGCGGACCCAGCCGTCGGGGTTTGTCGAGGCCTGCGCCGAGCCGTTGGCGAAGGAGTAGCCGAGCACCGGCCTGGTGTCGCGCTCGTACTTCACGGGTCCGTATGTCTGCCTGAAGTGCTCGATGTAGGGCCTGATCGCTCTGGCCCAGTGTTCTGGCGTGTCGGTGAAACGGACGGTGATCGTGTACGAGCGGGAGTGGCCCGGGTCGATCATGGCCGAGTGCTGGACGACACGGCTGGTCGCGCCGAGCTTGGAGAAGTAGATGTAGACGGTCATTCCCTTCCCGCCCTCGTCTGACGCGGAAGCTCCCGGTTGCTGCCTGTAGGCGAAAGAGACATCGTGCTTGTATTCCAAGATGGGATAGATCACGCTGATGCCTGCGGCGATGTGCTCGTTCGCGAGCACAGCGACAGGGGCGTAGAGGTCGCCGGGATAGTCCTCGACGATCGGAGGCAGGCTGTCGATGTTCATTTCGCGGTCTCTGCCGCCCCAGCGCATGTCGGGGATGTTGAGGTCTTCGCCGAGTGTGAAGGTGCCGAGGGCGAGCGGGCGGAGGGGGCGGCTTTGGAGGGTGTTGTTTGTGTAGGTAGCGATCATGTCGAACCCGTCTGGCTTGGGCACGATCTGCACCGAAGCGTTCAGGCCGTCGGAGGGAACGCCGTGCTGCTGGGCGAGCGCCGGCCCTCTCGGGGCGACGAGCAGTTCGTCGGTGCGGTCGAGCCGGACCTCGGGGCGGTTATCGACCATCTGGATGTTGACGCGTGCTTTGCCCGGTTGCTCGCCGGACGAGGCTCGGACGATCTCGACATTCACGCATCCGAGCGAGAAAGCGATCGCGACGCATGAGAGGCGTTTGAGCGTTGCGGCCATGAGTGCGAGTCCTCGGGTTCGGGTTCGTTGCGGCTGCTGAATCGTGATGTTCATCGGGCGAACCTCGGCCGCCCTGAAGGGGTGGGCGGGATAGAGAGAAACTGGCGACCGCGCCGGCCAGCAAAGTCGGGAAGGCCTGCGCTCTGCCGGATTATTGGCCGATGGCTCGGTGGTTATCGCGCCTACCAGATCGACGGGCGCTGAGCGGGCGGCGGATCGGGCGCGTGCGTGCGCACGACCCCTTCCTCGTAGCCTGCATACTCGTCCGTGAAGGTGTCGTCGGCGCCGTCGTCGTAAGTCTGCGCGATGGCTTCGGCGCCGGGCGGGATGACAGGGATGAACCCATCGAAAACCTTCCCGAACGCGAGCCTGATCACAAAGAACAGGATGAAGACCCCGGCAATACCGGTGAGGATGTGCACAAAGAAGAGCGGTGTATCGCCTCTCGCCAGCGCGAAAATGTTACCCAACTGACAACCGATCGCAGCGATGGCGAACGGGCTCCACAAAAGCCGCTGAACAGCGCGGTCGAGCAGGACGCAGAAGGCCCCGAAGAAGACGCCGTAGTAGACAATGCCGATCCACTGAGCCTCGGCCCAGCCGTGCCCGATAATGCCGGGCGCGAGATTGGCCTGCGCCTGCATCTGTTCCTGGAGCTCGACCCCGAGCCCCATCGGCTTTCCTGGCCAGAGCGCGCGCGGGAACGGATTGACGATGACAAACAGCGCGCCTTCCAGGACATCCTTGTTGTAATAGTCGGGGTAGTGCTCGGCGATAAACACCGTGTTGTACGCGCTGTCCTGGCGGAGATTGGAGATGATCACATCGCTATTGATGCGTGGGTTTGTGACCATCTCCCGGACCTGCTGGGCGCGGCTCGTGATGGTGGTCTGCCTCGCGTCCTCGCTGTGGCGCACCGCGGAATAAGCGATCAGGAAGAGCAAGCCGATCGTGACGGGCACGGCTGACTTCAGAGCGATCGCCGCCGTCGATTGCTGGCGCAGCCTGAAGTAGTACCAGATCCAGATCACCGCCAACGCGACAGAGAGCCAGCCCCGTCGCCCGCCTGTGCCCGCGAGCGTGGCGAGAGACGCGAAGGCGAAGGCGCCGAGAAAGACCGCCCATGCCAAGGGGCTGAACCGGCGCCCGATGAGGTAGTAAGTGGCCAGGCCGACGGCCGCGGCGCCGAAAGCCGACCGGAACTCCATGACAGCGACCTTGAGATAGCCCGCAGCGCCTGTGGTGTCGCCAGCCATGGCGAGCGACCCGACGCTCAGCACGGCCAGGACGCCGATCCCGGTGAGGAGCGCCGGTGAGGACGGATTGATCGGCACCGAAGGCATGTAGTTCGACAAGCGGTGGAAAGGTCTGCCGACGAACTCACCAACGAAGTACGCAGCCAGAAACAGCAGTTGTCCTGCCGCGAGAGTCGTGATGCCGGGCCTGGGCAGGTCACCGCCGCCGCCGTGCACATACAGGATGCTGGCGAGCGGGTAGAAGTAGAGGAACCCGAGCAGGAAGAAGTTCCTGATCGAGAGCAGGTCCTTGTCACGACGGATGAACGCCTGGGCGATCACCGCCAGTACGACAAAGATGCAGAGCCATGAGCTGAGGAGTAGGAAGCCGGGCATTCGGGTCTGGCTCTCGATGATCCGGGGAGCGGCGACGGACGCAGGAACTATCGGCCCGGTCGATCCCCCGATCCACCTGCGTCGGAGCCGACAGGCTTTCTGCGGTGATCTACGCCGATCCGGACGGACGGGTTTGCGCAGCGCCGAGTAAGGCCCAATAAAGCCCGACCGACTGTTCAGCTGATCGCGGCCAGGTGAACCGCTCCTGCACCAGCTTCCTGCCCCGCTTGCCCATCTCGGCGGCGATCGCGGGGTCGCGGAGGATTTCGAGGATCGCCTCGGCGATCGGGCGGGGCTCGCGCCTGGTGATCGTGCCGGCCCCCGACTCGCCGACTTCGGGGAAGTTGCAGCCCATCGAGACCACGACAGGTGTTTGTACGGCCATCGCCTCGGCGATCACCAGCCCGAACGACTCGTGCTCGCTGGGCAGGCAGAAGCAGGCCGCGTCGCGCATGGCCTCGAACTTCGCGGCGCCCCAGAGGGGGCCGACCACATGCACGCGGCTGTCCAGCCCGGCCTGGCGGACCTGCTGGCGGAAGCCGGCCTCGGAGCCGTAGTCCGGCCCGGCGACGACAAGGCGGACATTTGAGTCTTCTTTGGCGACCCGCTCGAACGCCTCGCCGAGGATGTCCAGGCCTTTGACGGGGTGGAGGCGGCTGAGGAAGAGGATGTAGGGGTCATCGCCCAGTTCCGGGTGGGCGGCGCGGAAGCGGCCCGGCTCGGGGATGGGCTCGATTTCCTCGGGCTGGACGCCGTTGGGGACGACCTCGACGCGGCCCTTGTAGCCGTAGCGCTTGATGCAGTCGGCCTCGAAGCGGCTGATGGCGTGCATGGCGCTGGCGGCTTGAATCATCCGCTGGTAGCCCAGGGCGAGGGCGACGCGCTTTTTGAGGCGGGACTGGGTGAGGGCCCAGGGGTCGAGCATGCCGTGGGGCGTGAGGACGGTGGGCAGGGCGCGCTTGCGTGCTCTGGCGGCGCAGGCGCGGATGAGGCCTTCCCAGATGCCGTGGAGCTGGACGAGCTGGATCCCGTGCTCGCGGATGAGAGCGTCGAGTGTGTCTGCTGCGGCCTTGCCGGTGACCTTTTCGAGGGGGCCGCCGAGAGGGGCGTGGTGGATGTGGAGTTTGTCCGCGTGGGGGGTGTCCGAGAGGTCGAGGTCGTGGTCGGAGGGGTAGGCGAGGATGTGGACCTGGGTGTCCGGGAGGCCTGCCTGGGCCGCGGCGAGGCGTGTGACGACGATGGGCGGGCCGCCGGAACGGGCGTCGAGGGAGGAGATGATGTGGATGATGCGCATGAGAGGGAGAAATTCTGGCCGGTGCGCCGGTGGAGCGCATCGGATTGGTCGATCACGAGTGGGCGGTCCGAGGCCGGTATCATCGGCTTGGCGGGGCCGGCCGGTCGCGGGAGTTTGCAGCCAGGGACTTTTCGCACGACGGACGCCCGATGCCAGAAACCGAGCACGATCCGGAGCAGGAAGCGGCCCCCGAGAACGGGGGTGGGGTCTTCCAGCGCCTGGACACCTGTGCCGCGTTCCCTTACGCGAAGTCTGAGTATGCGAGGCGGCTGTTGTGGGTGATCGTTGATGCGCTTTTGGTGCGCTGGCCGCCGGGCCGGTTCGCGGGGTGGCGCCGGTTCTGGCTCAAGAGGTTCGGGGCGAGGATCGACCCGACCTGCAACATCCGGCCGGGCGTGCGCGTGCGGCATCCGTGGCTGCTTGAGATGGGGGCGTACTCGACCCTGGCCGACGGGGTCGAGGTGTACAACCTCGGGCCGGTGAAGATCGGGGCGCACACGGTGGTCTCCCAGCGGGCGCACCTGTGCAACGGGACGCACGACTACACGGATCCGAGTTTGCCGCTCTTGCGTCCGTCGATGGAGATCGGGTCGGGCGTGTGGGTGTGCGCCGAGGCGTTTGTGGGCCCGGGTGCGAGGATCGGGGATAACGCGATCGTGGGGGCGCGGGCGGTGGTGAACGGGAAGGTTGAGCCCCGGGCGATCGTGGCGGGCAACCCGGCGAAGTTTGTCAAAGTGCGGCCCGCGCCCGTGCGTGCGGCGGGAGGTGCGTCGTGAGTGAGCCGAACGACCTCGGCGTGCCGGAGCTTTCGGGCGAGCGCGCGCTTGTGACCGGGGGCGCGGGGTTTATCGGTTCGCACATCTGCCGTGCGCTGCTTGAGGCGGGGGCGTCGGTTTGCGTGATCGATGATCTTTCGACGGGGCGTCGAGAGCGTGTGCCCGGCGGGGTCGAGTTCATCGAGGCGTCTGTGCTCGACGCGTACGCGCTGAAGCGGGCGGTCGAAGGGTGCTCGGTGGTCTTCCACAAGGCGGCGATGGTGTCGGTGGTGCAGAGTGTCGAGGAGCCGCAGCGCTGCATGGATGTGAATGTGCAGGGGACGCTGCGCGTGCTGGAGGCGGCGCGGGGGGCGGGGGTTCGGCGGGTGGTGCTGGCGTCGTCTGCGGCGGTGTACGGGGGCGAGCCGAGCCTGCCGAGCGTCGAGAGCGATGCGATCGATTGCTGGTCGCCCTACGCGATGAGCAAGGCGGCTTCGGAGCAGTTGTGCCGTTCGTATTCGATGTGCTACGGGCTGAGCACCGCGAGCCTGCGGTATTTCAATGTGTACGGGCCGGGGCAGGACGCGAAGTCGGCGTACGCCGCGGTGATCAGCGCGTTCGCGGATCGGCTGTCGAAGGGGACGGCGCCGGTGATCCACGGCGACGGCGGTCAGACGCGTGACTTCGTTTTCGTCGAGGATGTGGCGAGGGCGAACCTGCTGGCGGGGTGGAGCGAGCGTGAACTGAAGGGCGAGGCGATCAACATCGGGACGGGGCGGTCGGTGAGCCTGCTGGAGCTTCTGGACGAAATGAAGCGGATCGCGGGCTCGGACCTTGAGCCGGAGTTCGGGCCGGCGCGTGCGGGCGATGTGCGTCACTCGAAGGCGGCGGCGGAGCGGGCCGAGTCGCTGATCGGGTTCAGGGCGGGCGCCTCGCTGGCCGATGGTCTGGAGCGGACGATGGCATGGATGCGCGGGAAGGCGGGCGTATGAGCGAGGAATCCGGCGGGGTCGATTCCAAGCGGGTCAGCGTTCTGATTCTCACCCGGAACGAAGAGGTGAACATCGAGCGTTGCCTGAGAGCGTTGTCGTGGTCGGACGACATCGTTGTGCTCGACAGCGAGTCGACGGACCGCACGCGGGAGCTGGCGTCGTCGTTCAAGAATGTCCGCGTGTACACGCGGGCTTTCGACCAGGAGTACACGCAGCGGAACTACGGGCTTCACAGCATCGAGTACAAGAACCCCTGGGTGTACATCTGCGACGCGGACGAACGGGTTCCTCCTGAGCTTCGCGACGAGATCCTGCGGGCCGTGAACGATACGGGCAACGACTATGCGGCGTTCCGGGTTCGCTTCCAGAACATCTTCATGGGTCGCTGGATCAAGCGTTCGAGCAACTACCCGGTGTGGGTGATCCGGCTCGTGCGCCCCGGCAGCGTGCGCTACGAGGAGCGGGCGACGAATGTGCACCCGATCGTGGACGGAACGATCGGCAGCCTCACCCAGCACTTCCTGCACCACAGTTTCAATGCGGGTCTGGATCGATGGTACCGCAAGCACAATTTCTATTCCGATCGGGAAGCGGAAGAGGCGGTCAAGCAGATCGAGGGCGGTTTCCACGGGATCGGCTCGCTGCTGAGCCGCGACCCGATGCTGCGTCGGCGTTCGTTCAAGAACCTGAGTTTCTTCGTGCCCGCCAGGGGCGCGTTGAGGTTTGTGTACAGCTATCTGCTGGGCCGGGGCTTTGCCGACGGACCCGCGGGGCTGCAGTACTGCAAGATGGTCTCGATCTATGAGTACTGGATCGAGATGAAGACGATCGAGCGTCGCTCCGACCCTCACGCGCGTACGCGTGAGCTCGCCGAGCGGCTGCTGGGGGGTGGGCGTTGACGGCGGGCGCGGTTTCATCCGGGGAAGGCTGCCGCGTGGTGATCCCGGCGCTGGGGTCGGATCGCGCTGAGCTGACCGGCGCGATCCTCGCTGCTCGCGAGATCGGGGATGTTGTGGTGTGTCTGCGGGGAGCGGGGCGCGACGCCCGCGATGCCGCCCTCGCGGAGGGCGCCGCAGTTGTCGAGGGCGGTATCGAGGAGGGCGCCTCGGACGCGGAGGGTTGGGTGCTGCTTCTGCTGCCCGACGAGCGACCGGACGCGGACTTTGTGCAGAGCGTGCGGGAGGTCGCGTCCGGGGCTGATCGATCGGAGTCGTATTCGGCGATGTGCCGCACGCTGTTTTTCGGGCGCCGCCTCCGTTTCGGCGGGACGGCGGGGCGGTATCTGCGGCTGCGTCGTGGCGGCGTCGATTTCACCCCGTGGGAGCGGCCGCGTCGGTCGAGCGGACGGCTCGGCGGCGTTGTCTACAGGGTTCGGGCCGAGCCGGCGCGGGAGTTCGTCGAGCGTTGCATCGCGGAGGGTTCGCTGGGCGGTTCGGCGCCCGGGCGCTCGGGTGTGCTGGAGTTCTTCGTGCGGTTCTTGTTGCGGGGCGGGTTCCTCGATGGGCGAGCGGGGTTCCACCTCGCCATGTTCGAGTCGACCCGTCGGCACATCCAGCGGTCGCTCACGCGGGAGCGCAGCGGCTCGTTCGCGGGCGAGGCGCACGATCCCGACACTGTCATCGGGCGCGAGCAAGCACGAGTGCAACGCGAGGAACGGATCAGGCGTACGCCGGAATTGGACAGGTCTCGCGGGCTGCACCCGGTCTCGGTGGTAATCCTGACCAAGGACGAGGAGATCAACATCGCCGACTGCCTGAGCTGCCTCGGGTTCTCCGACGACATCGTGGTGTACGACAGCTTCAGCACGGACCGGACGGTTGAGATCGCCGAGGAGTTCCCCGATGTGCGCGTGGTGAAGCGTCGGTTCGACAACTGGTCCTCGCATCAGAACTGGGGCGTTCGGAACATCGAGTTCAAGCATCCGTGGGTGCTGTATGTCGATGCGGACGAATGGGTCGAGCCCGATCTCGCGATGGAGGTGATGGCCGCGGCGGACCCCGCCTCCCCGATGTCGGCGTACCGGATGCGGCGCAAGGACATGTTCATGGGCCGGTGGATCCGGCACGCGACACTGTACCCGACCTGGCTGGTGCGGCTGTTCCGTCCCGAGAAGATCCGTTACGAGCGGCTGGTGAACCCTGTCGCGATCGTCGACGGCGAGATCGACGAGCTCGACGGGCACCTGATCCACTTCCCCTTCAGCAAAGGGATGGACCAGTGGTTCGAGCGGCACAACAGCTACTCTGGCTTCGAAGCGGAGGAGATGCTGAAGGTGGTCGCCGGGTCGAGGCGTCCGCTGCGCGGCCTGTTGTCGCGTGACCCGAACGCGCGGCGTGCGGTGCAGAAGGACATTTTCTTCCGTCTGCCTTTCAGGCCGCACATCAAGTGGATGTACTACATGTTCTGGAAGCGGGCGTGGCTCGACGGGATGCCCGGCGTGACCTACGCGCGGATGCAGTACCTCTACGAGTACATGATCGTGATCAAGGCTCGCGAGCGCCTCGCGTCGCGGAAGATCGAGGCGGGCGGCGCCGAGCGCGAACGACCTTCGCGGGGTTGATCGCTCCGATGGCGGTCAGGCCCGCTTCCCGGTGATCTTGTCGAGCATCGTTCTTGCGCCTTTGAGCGAGTTGTAGAGCGGGTTGAGCACGACGGCGGCGCGGCGGTTTCGCCTCGTGAAGCGTTCGACCTCGCGCTGTAGGGATGGGCCCTCCGACGCGAGGCGTCGGTTGAACAGTTCTTCGGCGTGCTGGTAGAGTTCGGTATCGAGCAGGTTGTGCCGTTCGATGAGTTCTCGGGTATCGGCGTCGATCTCGTCGGCTCTCGCCCTGTCCGGGTTGACATTCGAGCGTCCGTACGCGAGCCGGGACCAGCCGAGCTTCCGGCCGAGCAGGATCACCGACTCGTCGAACCGTTCCATAAGCCCCACAAAGAACATGTCATCGAGCCGCTCCTTGGCCAGATCGAGCATCGCTCGGTCGACCTCGCCGACGGGCCGGGTGTCGATCAATCCGTTCTCGCCGGCGAGGTAGCGGACCTGCGCGTTGTCGGTCTGCCAGACGGGGTTCGCCGGGAGCTCGGAAACGAACTGCTCTAGCGGCATGTCCTGCGGGATGTGGCCTTGCTTCTTGCAGTGCGAAAAAGCGCTGAGGGTTCGGTCAACGGGCTCGCGGAGGAAGGTCATGTAGTGGGATGGCTCGGGCAGGCGTTCGTGAACGCCATAGGCGCAATGCGCTTCGAAGAACTTGACCTTGCGTTGCTTGGACGGGGAGAGGTCGGCGATCGCCTGGAGGCGTTGGTCGAGGCCGGCGACATTGTAGTAACCGAGCACGAGATCGTGGTGGATCAATCGCGTGGGAGGGCGAGTGATCAGGCGCAGCTTGATCATCCGGCTGAGCGTCGTGCCGGCGTTCTTCGGGATGTGGAGGTGGATCAGGATTCCGTTCCGGCTCACTTCGGTCGTTCCTCTGATGGCTCTGGCTTGGCGGCGGATGTTACGAGCACTTCTGCGCAGGTCGTCCACTCGTGTTCTTTGAGCAGGCGGCGGAGTTTGTCGGCGGTGGTGTTCAGACCGACATAGCACTTGAACCTTCGGTGCGGCTGCATCTTCGCTCTGGGGCAATCGGGGGCGAAGTCGCGGGGGTGGAGGTAGACGACGGTGGGGCGGCCTTCGGCCAGCTCGTGCTCGATGCCCTGTTTGATGAGGTTGTAGGGGAGGAGGCGGAGGTAGCCGCCGCCGCTGTAGCACATGTGTTTCTTGAAAGGTCCGAAGCCGACGGGGGCGAGGGACATCGGCAGCTCGGCGATGGTGCGTCCCGATGGTGCGGTGAGGGTGTGCGGGCCGGGCTTGCAGTGGTAGCCCCCGTGGCCTCGGGCGCCCGGGAAGAGGCTGGCGTCGTAGCTGATGCCGCAGTCGAGCAGGGTGTCGAAGGCCCACTCCGTGCCGGGCGTGATGCTGAAGGATGGCGCTCTGAAGCCGCGGATCTCTGCGTCCGGCGCGGCGTCCCTGATCACGCGGATCGAGTGTTCGAGGTCCTCACGAAACTGCTCGGGCGTCAGCTCGTAGACCTTGCGGTGCCAGTACGAGTGCGTGGCGAGCTCGTGGCCGGCGTCCGCGATGCGCTTGACGAGGGCGGGGTGACGCTCGGCGATCCAGCCGAGAATGAAGAAGGTTGCGCGGGTGTTGTGCTCGGCGCAGATCTCGAGGATGAGGTCGGTGTAGCGTTCGACGATCGAACTCTCGGCGCTGAGTGTCGGCCAGAGCGCGGGATCCTCGACGGCTTTGACCTCGACGATGTGAAACCAGTCTTCTATATCGAAGCTGAGGGCGTGGGGCCGGCCCCCCCCGGGGGCGCTGGGCGCTGGGCGCTGGGCGCCGGGTTGGTGGGTATCGGTGAGGGTCATGGGGCTGCGGCTCCGGATCGGGCTCGGAGCGCGCCCATGAGCCGGTGGAGCATTGCGCCGAGCTCGTCAGCCAGGGGGGGAACCGGGGCGATGCGTGCTTCGTCAACCAACTTGATGCGGAGGGCGAGCAGGAGGTGGGTTTCCAGTTCCTTGAGGCTGCCGTTGGCGATGCGGACGAAGCGGATGTAGTCGGGCCTTGAACCGCGGCCGTAGCCTTCGGCGATGTTGGCGGGGATCGCCGCGGCGGCTCTGCGGATCTGCGACATCATGCCGAACCGTTCCTCCGGCGGGAACGCCGAGGTAAGCGTGTAGCACGCTTCGGCCAGGTCCATTCCCCTTTGCCAGACGCGGAGTTCACGGTACGACTCCAATCCCATGCCCCGTCCCCCTCCCGTTGAGACATCGTACTCAGCATACAGATCCGGCCCCCCTGCGCCCAGCGCCCAGTTCCCAGCCCCCGCCTCAAAAAAACCTCCGCCCCGCGGCCTTGAATCTCGCCACATCAGCCTTCGTCGGCATCGAAAAATGCGATTGCAGCTCTTCGGCGTTGGGCATCAGGTCTTCGAGGTCGCCGGATTCGATTTTTCGGACGCAGTCGATGATGGCCTCGGCGGCGAGGTCTTTGCCTCTGGCCATGATGTCTTCGAGGGTGTCGTGGGGGTGCACGCGGTAGGTCTTCTGCACGATGATGGGGCCGTTGTCGAGCTTGCGGTCGACATAGTGGACGCTGACGCCGCCGAGCGATTCGTTGTTGGCGAGCGTCCAGAAGCTGGGCATGAGGCCGCGGTACCGGGGGAGGAGGGCGCCGTGGCAGTTGACGATGCCGTAGGGCGTTTGCTCGCGCAGGGCCTTCTTGTAGAGCTGTGTCCCGCTGATCGAGACGATGAACTCGACGCCGAGGTCCTGGAGCTTTTTACGGAACTCCTCGGAGTTTACATCCTCGGAGGTGTGCACGGGGATGTTGTACTTGCGGGCGACGGCGGCGACGGTGTGGCAGCGCTTCGTCGAGCCCATGATGTCGTTGACGACTTTGCCCTTAAGCTTTTTGATGATGTAGTTGCGCAGCTTCCACTGGAAGTACCAGGGGCCGTACATCTTCAGGAGGTCGATCGCGGTCTGGAAGACTGTGCGCTTGCCCTGTGCGACGGACTGGATGTTGACGCCGACGGTCGAGTCGCCGAACTCGCGCAGGTACTTGTCGAGGACCTTCGGCAGGTAGAACGGATCGTTCTGGATGAAGACATACTTCTTCAGCGGGCGGCCCGGCAGCGGCTTCTCCCACGGGCGTTCCTCGTTGCCCGGGGCGATGTCCGCGGCGTACCTGGCCCGGACCTTCTCGACCTCCTCGCTTCGGCGTGCGCCGGCCTCGTCGAGGGTGGGGCCGTTTTCAAAGGGGATGCCCGTGTTGGCGACATCTGGTCCGTTGCGTGGGTCGGGCATGCGGGGCTCCGTGGGTAGGGGCCTGAGAGGGATCGGGGCGGGCCCCGGCGGCGACAGCTATTCGGCCCAAGCTATTCAGTCTGAGCCGGAGCAGTAGTATCGGTCGCGACGGGGGTCGGGTTCGCCTGCCTGTTCGGGGTGTTCTCGCCCGCGGGCTTAGGCGAGCGGAGGCCGGTGACCTCTTCCAGCAGCAGACGCCACTGTTCGCAGGCGTCGTGGCGGCTGTAAGCGCTGCTCAACGCGGCACGCGCGTTGTCGCCCATCGCCCGCGTCCGCTCGGGGTCGGCGGCGAGGGCGCGGATGTTTTCGACCAGCCCGTCGGCGTCGCCCTGGCGGACGGTCAGGCCGGCGTCGTGCTCGGCCAGCACGCGGGAGAGCTCGCTGGAGGGGTTGCCGATGAAAACGCAGGGGCGGCCCGCGGCCATGATGCCGAAGAGCTTGCAGGGCACCATGATGCCCTCGACACCTTCGAGCAGCGTGGCGAGGTGGAGGTCGGCGCAGCTCAGCGAGGCGTCGAGCTTCTCGCGAGGCTGGTAGGGGGCGAGCACGCAGTTGGGGAGGTTTCGTTCCTTGACGAACGCCTCGACGAGTTCCTTCTTCTTGCCGCCGCCGGCGAAGACGAAGCGGATCGAGTCGTCGCCTGCGAGCATCTCCGCGGCGCGGCACATCGTGTCGACATCGTGGCCGATGCCGAAGTTGCCCGAGTACATCACGACGAAGCGGTCGCCGAGGCCCCACTCTTTGCGGTAGGGGTTCTCGTCGCGCGGGATGGGGCGGACCTCGTCCTGGTCGGACCAGACGCCGATGTGCACGACCTTCTCGGCGGGGATCTTCTTGGCCAGCACGCGCTCCTGCATGCAGCGGCCGAGGACGACGGCCCGGTCGGCACGCCGGAGGCAGAAGCGGTTGACGCCCTCGAAGAAGCGGGTGAGGGGCGAGTGGGGCTTCATGACGCCGCAGGCGACGGGCAGGTCGGGGTAGAGGTCCATCACCCAGTAGACGAACTTCGAGCGTCGAACGACGCGGGTGAGCCAGCCGACCAGCGCGATGAATGGGGGCGTCGTGAAGCAGACGACGACATCGTGCTTTGGCCCGAAGAGCACGGCCCGCCCGGCGGCGAGATAGAACAGCCCAAAGTCGGCGACGCGGGCGAGGATGCCCGCCTTGCCGAAGAGGCTCTTGCCGACGCGCCGGATCTCGACGCCGTCGACGGTTTCGCGCTTGGGGAGGGCTGCGCCCTTCTGGCCGTAGATCGAGCGGCTGGCGATCGCGGTGACGCTGTGGCCGTGCTGCACGAGGTGTCGGGCGAGGTCGTGGGCGTGCTGTGCGGTGGCGGCGACATCGGGGTAGAAGACCTGGTTGAGCAGGAGGACGCGCATGGGGCGTGCGGGCTGGCTTGGGGGCGTGCTCATCGGGTCGCTTGATCCGGGGGAGTCTGCGGCTGTGGCGGGTTTGTGTCGAGGGATCGGCTTATCGCTTCAACGAGGTGTTTTTCGGCTTGCTCGGCGTTCGGGACGAGGCGGATCACGAAGCTCGGGTTTGTCTGCGGGCGGGGCTGGTCTGTTGATGGCGAGACCCAGACGAGGATATCGCCGACGCCGCCGTGGCGATCGAGACGCTCTACGCGGGAGATCGCGCCGGTGTCGAGGGTGCGGAGGATCCAGCCTCGCTTGCGGAGCTGGATCGACGCGAGCCCGCCGGGGCCCAGGGCGTACGACGCTCTGCGGAGCTCGCGGAGTTCGCACATCGGGAGGAACATCGCCGCGGCGAGGATCCACGCGAAGAACACGAGCCAGAAGAGCACCAGTTCCGTCGTCGAAGGGAGGATCTCGCCGCGGTACTCCATCAGTAGCCCGGGGCTGAAGCCGAGCGAAACCAGCGCGAGCACGAGGAAGATCAGGCTCGTCCACGCAACAGCCTCGAGGATCGTCCGGCGCGAAGCGAGCCTGAGCGCCTCGGGATCGGGGCGTGCGGTCCAAATGGCGGGGGCCGTGACTTTGTCGTGGAGGATCGCCGCGGCTTCGCTCGGGATGCTGTCTTGTGAGGCTTGCGCATGTAGTGATGACGGATCCGGGGCGTAGCAGCCGGCTCGGCCCGTTTGGAGGGCTGTCCGGAGTTTGCCGGCGTCTTGCAGGCCGAACAGGCCTTCGAGCTTTCCGAGCGCTGGGGGACGAGGGGCACGAAAGATCAGGTCGGCTGAGCCGTCGTGGTGTTTGTGTATCGCGTAGTGCTTCAGATTCGCGAGATCGCACGCGGTGATGCCGGTTTCGCCCTTTTGTTTCGAGTTGATGACGAAAAGTCGTTTCTCGGTCACGACGGAGGAGGTCCGGCGCGGACGCCGATCGATCGCAACCATTGCGAAGAAAATCAGCACAACGATCAGAAAAAGGAGCCCGAACTCGACAAGTACCAGCGGGAACCGATCGGGCCCCATCATTGCGCTGACCGCGCTCCCCGCGATCAGGAGCGGCGCGATCAGCAGCAGCAACACGAGCCAGCCGTGTTCGCGAGGCCCCGAGAGATACAGCAACCGGCGGCGCGAGGCCGATTTCGACGGCCCCGACGCCCACAGCACGCGTTCGTCCGGATCGAGCTTTGCGCTGACCGCCTCCCTTTCCCGGGCGGGCAGCGCCCCGAGGGCGTTCACGCCGTGGCCGCCTTGGCGTGGGCTCGGTACCACTCGATGGTCTGCTTCAGGCCGTCTTCGAAGCCGGTTTCGGCCTGCCAGTCGAGCAGGGCTTTGGCGCGGCGGGTGTCGAGGCAGCGCCTGGGCTGGCCGTCGGGCTTGGTCGAGTCCCAGCGGATCTCGCCTGCAAAGCCGGTCGGGGGGGCGATGAGTTCGACGAGGTGTTTGATCGTGATCTCAAAGCCAGCGCCGAGGTTCACCGGCACGGGCTGGTCGAGCGATTCTGCGGCGCGGATCACGCCCTCTGCGGCGTCTTCAACGAACAGGAACTCGCGGCTGGCCGAGCCGGTGCCCCAGCACTCGATGTGGTCGCGCCCCTCGTCGACCGCCTCGACGCACTTGCGGATCAGCGCGGGGATGACATGGCTGGTGTGCAGGTCGAAGTTGTCGCCGGGGCCGTAGAGGTTCACGGGCAGGACATAGGCGGAGGCGAGGGCGTACTGGCGCTGGTAGCCGTCGAGCATCACCATGGCGGCCTTTTTGGCGATGCCGTAGGGCGCGTTGGTCTCCTCGGGGTAGCCGTTCCAGAGCTCTTCTTCCTGGAAGGGGACGGGGGTGAACTTGGGGTAGGCGCAGATGGTGCCGACCTGGACGAACTTATCGAGCTCGCGCTTGCGGGCCTCCTCGATCAGGTGGAGGGCCATGGCCATGTTGGCGAAGAAGTAGCGTCCGGGGTTGTCGCGGTTGGCGCCGATGCCCCCGACCTCGGCCGCGAGGTGGAGGACGACCTGGGGCGACATGTCGTCGTACATGCGCCGGACGCCGTCTTCGGTGGTGAGGTCGTAGTCGCTGCGCCGGGGGACGAGGATGTCGGTGCAGCCCCGCTCGGCGAGGCGGCGGCAGACGACGCGTCCGAGGAATCCCGAGCCGCCGGTGACGACGACGCGCTTGGAGGAGAGGTCTGTCTGTTGGGTCATGTTCGGTCGGCTCCGCTGGGCTTCGCGTTCGGGCGTGGTATCGTCCGCCCCCTCGGCGGGCGTGAGAATGCGATTCTAGGGTTTGCGTGCCGGGGGCCCTGCAGGTTCGCGCGGCGCGAACCCGCCGATGGGGAGGGCGTACCTCCGGTTCTGGCGCCAGGTCCGGGCCGGGCCGCCCTGCAGGCAAGGCCGGGGATGACCGATAGCCCCGGAGACCCATTCGCCCAGATCGACACCCCCTGAAAACGGGCAAGGGCCCGCCAGCAGGAGACTCCCGTGAGCGAGACCAAAAGAGCCCTCATCACCGGCATCACGGGCCAAGACGGCAGCTACCTCGCCGAGTTCCTCATCGACAAGGGCTACGAGGTCCACGGGATCATCCGGCGCGCCAGCAGCTTCAACACCGAACGCATCGACCACCTCTACCTCGACCCGCACATCAAGGGGGGCAGCCTCAAGCTGCACTACGGCGACCTCTGCGACGCCAACAGCATCGGCAAGCTCATGCACGATGTCCGCCCGAACGAGGTGTACAACCTCGGGGCGCAGAGCCATGTCCGCGTCTCGTTCGACCTGCCCTTGTACACCGCCGACACCGTCGCGATGGGCGCCCTCCGCCTGCTCGAAGCCGTCAAGGACTACCAGGAGGAGACGGGCGAGCTCGTCCGCTACTACCAGGCGTCGAGCTCGGAGCAGTACGGCAAGGTGATCGAGACCCCGCAGACAGAGACCACGCCCTTCTACCCCCGCTCGCCCTACGCCTGCGCGAAGGTGATGGCCCACTGGGCGACAGTGAACTACCGCGAGAGCTACAACATGCACGCCTCGTGCGGGATCCTGTTCAACCACGAGAGCCCGCGTCGCGGCGAGACCTTCGTCACCCGCAAGATCACGCGGGCCGTGGGCCGCATCAAGCTCGGCCTTCAGAACAAGGTCTTCCTGGGCAACCTCGACTCCAAGCGCGACTGGGGTTACGCCGGCGACTATGTCAAGATGATGTGG
>JAFIFZ010000016.1 GCA_020831775.1 Phycisphaerales bacterium | reverse complement strand
GGGGGTGGGGGGGGGGGGGGGATGGGCCTTTTGGTGGTCGTTCAGGGGGAGCGAGTATAGTCGCCCGGGTGCGCGGGCGAGAGGCGGCCGCCTTCGGCGGACGAGAGGGTAGAGAGGCGAGCAGGCGAGAAGAGGGGGTAGGGGGGTAGAGAATGGCGGGCTTGCGGCCGGTGGCGCGGTGGGAACGGCTATGTCGGGCGGGAGTGGGGATTTGGGGTGTTGCGAGGTGGGGGGTGATGGCTACAGTGGGGGCTGGCGGGAGTACCGCCTGAAGCAGTGATTCCGGTCGGGTGAGAGCTCGGCCTTTGGAGGATTTGCCGGATGTTGCCCAAGCCGCCGCCGCGTGACGGGAGTCTGGGGTTTTTGTACCTGCCACCGTACCGGGTGCAGGGGATCTCTGTGGCGGGCGAGGTGACATGCATCCAGGTGCCGGAGCTTGATGTCTGTTTCGACATGGGCTCTTGCCCTCGTGCGATGCTGGCGAGCAAGTTTGTGCCGGTTTCGCACGGGCACATGGACCATGTGGGCGGCTTGGCGTATTACGCGTCGCAGCGTCGTTTTCAGGGGATGGGGACGGGGACGATCGTGTGCGATGCACGGATCGAGGGCGACATCCGGGCGATGATGGAGGGGTTTCACCGCTTGGAGCGTCAGCAGACGCCGTACGAGCTGGTGGCGCTGGAGCACGAGCAGGACCTTGAGGTGAAGAACACGGTGTATCTGCGTGGTTTTCACACCGAGCACACGGCGCCGTCCATGGGGTATGTGCTCTATGAGCGTCGGAGCAAGCTGAAGGACGAGTTTGCGGGGCTGCCTCAGGAGAAGCTGCGTGAGCTGAAGGAGCGCGGGACAGAGATCACGCGTCAGCTTGAGATCCCGCTGGTGGCGTACATCGGGGACACGCTGCCGGGCCCGTGGCTGGTCCGCGAGGATGTGCTGCGCGCGAAGGTGGTGATCAGCGAGTGCACTTTCTTCGAGCCGGAGCACAAGGGTCGGGCGAAGATCGGGATGCACCTGCACATCGACGACATCGCCGAGTGGCTTCGTGTGCTGCGGTGCGAGCACCTGGTGCTGAACCACATCAGCCGCAGGACGAACATCGCCTATGCGCGTCAGCGTCTGGAGGAGGTGCTGGGCGAGGGTGATCTCGCCCGGGTGCACCTGTTGATGGATCACCGGACGAACAGGGCCCGTTACGAGGATCAGCTTCGCGAGGCGGAGCGTGCGGCTTCGGGGGCGTGAATGGCGTTCTGAGCGTCGGGCGCTGGTTGCCCCGGAGATTCGCGGCAGAACGGTTGACACGGAGGGCGATGACGATTAGGTTTTCCCCTGCCGAAGTGCGGCGGTCGGGCGTGATTGGAAGGCGTCAGGTCGTCGAGTTTGTGCGGCGTGGTGGACCGTTCGGACATCCCGGGTTTTTCAGCGAAGAAAGCGATCGATGACCGATCCTGACCGCGATGTGTGGGAAGGGATGCTGGGGTATCTGCGCACCCAGCACCCGACGGTGTGTCGGCAGTGGTTCGACGAGATCGAGCCGCTGGGGATCTTCGCAGGCATGATGCATCTGCGGGCGCACTCGACGGTTCACAAGGAGTATCTTCGTCGTTCCTGCGGTGATGTGTTCCGCGAGGCGCTGCAGAGCGTGACAGGACACCTGCTGGGCATCCGCTTTGTCGGTCCGGACGAGTCGATCGGCGGGCCGGAGGAGGGCGCCGGAATGCTGACTCGTCGTTCGAAAGAGAACGGCTTGGCGTCGAACGGTGTGCGTTCGAAGGCGGGCGATCTGGAGCCGCCCGATACGCTGGCGATCAATCCGGACTACGACTTTTCGAGCTTTGTGGTGGGTCCGAGCAATCGTTACGCGCACGCCGCGGCGATGGCGGTGGCCGAGCAGCCGGGGAGTTCGTACAACCCGCTGTTCATCCACGGCGATGTCGGTCTGGGCAAGACGCACCTCTTGCAGGCGGTGTGCCTGACGATCCGGCGGAACAACCCCGACGCGGTGATCCACTACCTCTCGTGCGAGAGCTTCGTGACCTACTTCACGGAGGCGATCCGTGCGAACCAGATGGCGCAGTTCCGGCACTGGTTCCGCGATGTCGATGTGCTGGTGCTGGACGACATCCACTTCTTGGCGTCGCGTGAGCGTTCGCAGGAGGAGTTCTTCCACACCTTCAACACGCTGTACCAGGCGAACAAGCAGATCGTGCTGAGCTCCGACGCGCCGCCGGAGGAGATCCCTTCGCTCGAGGACCGGGTGGTGAGCCGGTTCAAGTGCGGGCTGGTGACGCAGGTGGAGGCGCCGGACCTTGACACACGGATCGCGATCGTCAAGAGCAAGGCGCTGCAGCGTGGGCTGCTCGTGCCCGACGACGCGGCGTGCCATGTGGCGACGCGTGTGACGCGGAACATCCGCGAGCTTGAGGGGGCGGTGACGAAGCTGCAGATCGCCGCGTCGGTCGAGGGGCGGCCGGTCGACTTGGACCTTGCGATCGACGCGCTGGGCGGGGAGCCCCGGACGGGCGGTAGCGGGCCGACGATCCAGCTCATCGCCGAGACGGTGGCGGACTTTTTCAATGTGCGTCTGACGGACCTGCAGGGCAAGCGCAAGCCGCGGTCGATCGCCCAGCCCCGCCAGATCGGGATGTTCCTCGCGAGGCGTCACACGCGTCACTCGCTGGAGGAGATCGGCGGGTTTTTCGGTGGTCGGGACCACACGACGGTGATCCACGCGATCAAGACGATCGAGGGCAAGGCCTCGACGGACGCGCAGCTCAGCGCGCTGCTGGCCGAGCTGGAGCAGAAGGTCGCGAAGGTGAAGTGAGTTGGGGGGCCGGGCGGTGGTCTCCGGGGTTGTGCTACCGGCCCTGATCACTTAGCGCCGTTCTTTCCTGGATCCGTTCTTTCGCGGCGGTGGTTCTCTACCATCGGTGCATGCCAGACACACCACAGATCGGGCCCGATGAGGTTCAGAAGGTCGCGCGGCTGAGCCGCCTTGAGGTCCGCGATGAAGAGGCCCCGGCGCTGGCGGGCGAGCTCTGTGCGATTCTGGCGTTCATGGAGGGGTTGCGCTCGGTCGATGTCGAGGGCGTCCGCCCGATGACGCACCCCGACGACGAGGTGAACCGCCTGGCCGAGGACGAACCTTCAGGGACTTTGAGCCGAGACGCGTTTCTCGCGATGGCGCCCGAGACGATGGGGCCGTTCGTGCGCGTGCCGAAGGTGATCGACGGGGGAGGCTCGGCGTGAAGAGCGCACGGGAACAGGTTGCCGAGGCTCTGGCGCGCATCGAGGAACGCAACGGGGCGTGCAACGCGTTCGTCGAGGTGTACGCCGAGGAGGCGACGACCCGAGCCGCTGCGATCGATGAACGCGTCGCGGGCGGCGAGGACCTGCCACTGGCGGGCATGCCGATCGCGGTGAAGGACAACATCTGCACGAAGGTCGGCAAGACGACCTGCGCCAGCCGCATCCTGGAGGGGTATCGCTCACCCTTCGATGCGACGGTGGTCGGGCGTCTGGAGGCGGCCGGGGCGGTCATCGTCGGCAAGGTGAATATGGACGAGTTCGGCATGGGCTCGGGCACGGAGCACTCGGTGTACGGGCCGACCGGGAACCCGTGGGACACCACGCGTGTGGCGGGTGGGTCGAGCGGGGGTTCAGCCGCGGCGGTCGCGGCGGGGATGGTTCCTGTCGCGCTGGGGACGGACACGGGCGGGTCGATCCGCCAGCCTGCGGCGATGTGCGGGGTGGTGGGGCTGAAGCCGACCTACGGGCGCGTGTCGAGGTACGGGCTTGTGGCGTTCGCGTCGAGCCTGGATCAGATCGGGCCCTTGACGCGGACGGTCGAGGAGGCGGCGCGGGTGCTGGGCGTGATCGCGGGTGAGGATCCGAACGACGCGACGAGCTCGACGCGTCCCTTGCACGACTTTGTCGCCGCTTCGCGAGAGACACCCTGGAACCTGCGCGTGGGCGTGGTGCGTGGTTGGTCATCGGCGAAGAACCACCCGGCGGTGGACGGTGCGATGGAGCGTGCGAAGGGGGTGTTCCGCGCGATGGGGGCGGAGGTGGTGGTAGTTGATCTGCCGCACGCCGAGCACGCGGTTTCTGCGTACTACATCGTGGCGCCTGCGGAGGCGAGCTCGAACCTTGCGCGGTTTGACGGCGTGCGTTACGGTCGCCGCGCGGAGGTGGGTGCTGGGGAGGGACTTGAGGCGTTGTATGTGCGCAGCCGCAGCGAGGGGTTCGGGGCTGAGGTGAAGCGGCGGATCATGCTGGGGACCTACGCGCTGTCTGCGGGGCATTGCGACGAGTACTACAAAACGGCGCTGAAGGTGCGGCGGCGGATCAAGGAGGACTACGACACGGCGCTGGGGACGGGTGAGCACGGGGAGGGCGCCCGGTGCGATGTACTGCTCTTGCCGACGAGCCCGACGCCCGCGTACCCGATCGGCGAGAAGGGGAACGACCCGGTGTCGGAGTATCTGCAGGACATCTACACGGTCGGTGTGAACCTGGCGGGGCTGCCGGCGATCAGCCTGCCGTGCGGGCTGGCGGAGGTGGGGGGGAAAGAGCTGCCTGTGGGTGTGCAGCTTGTGGGGCGTGCGTTCGACGAGGCGGGGCTGCTGCGGGCGGCTGGGATGTTCGAGCGTGCGTCGGGGTTTTCGGGGGTTTCTGCGCCTGGGGTGTGAGGCGGGCTGTGAGGCCGGTTCTCGGGGGGGTGGGGAGAGAAAGTGTTGCTTTGGCGACACTTTGGCCGGAATAGCCCTTGACGGGTCTGGTTTCTTCTGGCAGGCTGTCTGGCCCGCGTCGATGCGTGGGATGTTTGGGGAAACGATGACCGCTTGCCGCGAGTTCATCTCGGTGCTGCTGGTGTTCGGGCTGCTGCTCTCCTGGGGGCCGGTTCGGGCCGGATGCGACGGCGAGGATGAGTCGTGCTGCGGGACGCCGGCGCCGCTGGTGGTCGCCGATTGCGAGGCGGCGCACCGTGGGTGCGGGGGCGAGCGGGGCGAGGGGCCGGCTGAGTGTCCCGGCGATGGGTGCGAGCGGTCGTGCGAGGGGTGCATCTGTCTGTTTGTCAAGAGCGTGAAGCAGGCCTCGGGCGAGGGCGAGGCGTTTGTTGAGGACGGGTTCTTCGCCGGGGCGTCGTTCGATGCGCTGGCGCTGCGGGGGCGGTCGCTGAGGCCGAGCCCGCCTCCTCCGAAAGCGGTCGTTGTGATCTGACGGTTGCCGCTGCGCGCGTTGCGTTGCGGCATGGCATCACAACGAGACACCTCTTTCGGAGACATTTACCATGATGAGCAAGAAGGCTCTTCTGATCGGTGCGCCTGTTGCGGCGCTCTTCGCGGTTCTGGCGATCGGTGCGGCGGCGACGCAGAGCGCGCCCAAGGCGGCTGTGGCCCCCGCGGCGTGCGAGTGCTGCGTCGACTGTTCGTGCGAGGCGTGCGACTGCGCCGGCGGCGCGTCGTGCTGCATCGACATGACCTGCTGCGATGACGGCTGCTGTGCCGCGGGCTGCTGCTCGGGCGGCGGTTGCTGCGGCTGATCGCGGCGTGAAGTGTCAGTGAGACCGCGGCCGGCCTTTGGGTCGGCCGCGGTTGTTTTTTTGGAGGGGGCGCCCGCTGCGCGGGCGAGAGGGGAGAGGGTCGAAAGGCGAGCAGGTGAGAGGAGTGGGTAGGGGGTGTAGGCACTGGCGGGCGAGCCGCCAGGGCTACAGGGGGACTGTTGCGCCGGTGAGGGTCAGGCGGTGATGGTTTCGAGGAGGCGCTTTGCTGGGCCGTAGTCTCGGTTATGTTTGAGGGTGCGTTTGAGCAGCTTGATTGCTTCGCCGGTGCGGCCTTGGGTGTGGAGGGATTCGGCGTAGGCGACGGCGTACTGGCTCTGCTTCGGATTGAGCTCGTGGGCGCGGGCATGCCAGGGATGTGACTCGTTTGCGCGGTTGAGTTGCTTGAGCGCTATGGCGACCTGGTGGGCGGTGGCCGCGTGTTCGTAGAGGCTCCAAGACCGTTCCAGCAGCTTGAGGGCGTCGCCTGGCCTTCCGTCGTCGAGGGCTGCCCGTGCGGCATCGTACAAGCGTGCGTCTTCGCTGTAATCGGGATACTCGTCGCAGTCTGACAGCGTTTCGGGGTTGTGGGCATCGCCGCGGAGGAAGAAGTAGACGGTTCTGATGCCGCCGATGCTGACTATGACTGTGGCGATGACGGCCAACAGCGCGATGCAGAGCGCCGCGATCTCCACGCCGGTGGGACTGCGGTGGGTGAGCATCTGGCCTTCTTCGAGGAACTGGTTCACGGTCGGAGTGTAACGAACTTTGTCGGGCGGTTGAAGACCGGTTTATGGCGAGGTGGGCGAAGATAGCGCCGTGAGGAATGCCGGCGGGGGCCAGTGCCGGGGGTCCGGGAAGTTTTGCTGCGGGGGCGCTACCGGGAGGGTGTCAGGGCCGGGCTGGGCGGTGGTGGATGATGGTCAGTCTTTCGCGGCGGAGCTCGGGTGGGGCGGGGATCTCAGTGAGTGTGTCGGCCTCGATGTCGGCGTAGAAGAAGGTGTCGTCGCGGCCGCTGTTTCGCATCTTGAGGATGAAGCGATTGTTGTCGGTGCTGAAGGTGACAGTGGAGTCGAGGGCCGAAGCGGGGCGTTCGAACTCGATCTCGTGCAGTTCGAGAAAGGCGTGGGCGATGTCGCGGTTTGCGGCACGATCGCCGAGAATCGGCCGCAAGCGTTCGGGGACGGGCATGCTGAGTGAGCGGCGTGAGCTCAGAGTATGTGCGATCTCCAGATCGTCGGTGGGTATCTGTGCTGTGGAGTTGGTTTCGGGGTCGTGTTCGAAGATTTCAAATGGCGTGGGCCCTTCGCGATCGGGACGCCCGGAGACTCTGTAGCGGAGTTTGCCGGCATCGGTGAAGTGGATCGACGGATGGCTGATGATGTAAGCGAACCCGCTGCCCGGCCTCACCCACAGCGGGAACTCGATCCATTCGTGTTCACCGGACTCTCGATCGAGGAGGACGATGTGGCTGGTCGTGATTTGCCATGACAGGTCCTGTGCGTTGATCTGAAAACTGTTCTCAAAGTTGTGGTAGGCGATGTGCTTCAGATCCTCGGTCAGCACGATCTCGCTGGTGCGGAGATTGTATATATCGGGCGGGAGGGTTCCGATGTCGGTGACCGATCCATTGGCGGGGTTGTAGATCGCGAACTGATCCGGTGGGGCGTCGGGCCGTTGGACGAGTTGAAGATCCGACGGTTGCCGGAGTGTCCGTACAAATTGGAAGGGTTCGTTGGGTGCTTTGAGCGTGTACTCGCCGGCGCCGAGGCGACGGAGCCCTGCCGCGGTCGGTGCGCGGCGGTCGCTTGCATCGATGTACACGGTTTCGTCGTGCCAGAAGAGGAATCGCGCGTTTGGGCCCTGGTGGATCCTTCGGACCTGCCATGTGGTGAAGTCGATGTCGAAGAGATCGACCCTGTTGCCGGGGCGTCGGTCGGGGTCGTAGATATGGAGGCTGACGAGACCGGGCCGCGGGAAGCCTTCGGCCGTCGAGAAGGGTCGCGGCGCCCAGCTTGAGTGGCGGAATCTCACGCGGGGCATCACTGTTTTGGCCTGCGGATCGATCTCCCAGATGTGGGCGGTCGGTTCTTTCGCGTCGGGTCGCTCGGTGCTGCGGGTGAAGATGATGAAGGACTCGGCGGGTTGGGCGGCTTCGGCTTCGGGCGGGTTCAGCCACTCGACGCCCGGCGGGAGTTCGGCGATCGCGGGATGGATGGCGAGGCAGATGGCTGCGGCTGCGAGTATGTGTCCCATGCGGCGAGTGTAACGGATCTCACGCTGGGATTGAAGGGTCTTGTTGAGGGGGGCGGGGATCGTCGCGGTGAAAACACTGGCGGGCGAGCCGCCAGTGCCACAGATCTGAGGCTGATGTTCGGCTCGGCGAGCCGGGCCACCCTGCGCCCCGCACCCAGCGCCCCGCGCCCAGCGCCCCGCGCCCTGTTAAAAACTCTTGCGGAGTCTTGCGGTCGGGATGCCGAGTTGTGAGCGGTATTTGGCGACGGTGCGTCTGGCGATTTCGATGCCGCGGGATTTGAGTTCTTTGACGAGGGCGTCGTCGGAGAGGGGTTTCTTTTTGTCTTCGGCGTCGATGATTTCTTTGAGGGCGGCCTTGATGGCGTCGTAGCTGAGGTCTTCGCCGTCGTCGGTCTGCATGCCGCCGGAGAAGAAGGAGCGGAGCGGGACGACGCCTCGGGGGGTCATGAGGTGCTTGCCCGAGACGGCGCGGCTGACGGTGGCGACATGGACGCCGAGCTGCTCTGCGACCTGCGTCATGGGCAGGGGTTTGAGGGCCTGGGGCCCGTAGTCGAAGTAGTCGCGCTGCGCGTCGAGGACGACATTGATCACGCGGAGGAGCGTCGAGCGGCGTTGCTCGACGGCGTCGATGAGCCACTGGGCGTTGGAGAGGTTGGTCTTGATGAAGTCGCGGTCTTTCTTTTCGACGGTGCGGTCGCGGGAGAGGAGGGCGTACTCGCGGTTGATGTTGAGGTTGGGGAGGCGCCGGTCGTTGAGGTAGGCGATGTAGCGGTCGTTGTCCTGGTCGTACTCGATGATGGCGTCGGGGGTGATGGGGCGGTTGTCTTCGGCGACGAGGCGTCGCGCGGGGGCGAGGCTGAGGCGCCGGAGGAGCTGGAGGGCCTGCTTGATCTTGTCGAGGCCGAGGCCGCTCTTCTCGGCGATCTTGGGCAGGCGGTTGTTCATCAGGTCGTCGAGGTGGTCTTCGACGAGTGTTCTGGCGGCGTGGAGGATCTTGGTTTTCTCGTTGACGCCGGCTTCGTCGTGCTCTTCGTCCCAGGTCTCGTCGTCTTCGAGGGCGTCGAGCTGGAGGAGGAGGCACTCGCGTGCGTCGCGGGCGCCGATGCCGGCGGGCTCTAAGAAGAACTGCATCGCGACGAGCGCGCGTTCGAGGTCACGGGCTGAGGGCGAGCCGAGGTGGCGGGGGGCGTCTTTGGCGATGCTTTCGAGGGGGGTGCGGAGGTAGCCGTCGTCTTCGAGCTTTTCGATGAGGAAGGCGCCGAGCTCGTGCGTGCGGGGGTCGACCTCAGCGAGGGACCACTGGCGGAGGAGCTGCTCGGCGAGGGGCTCGGAGCGAGCGGGGGTGTTGGCCATCGCCTCGCTCTTGGCGTCGGGCTCGCCGTCGAGGCGGGTGGAGCGAGGGCGGGTGTCGTAGTCGTCCCGGTAGGAGGGGGGCGAGAAGTCGTTGTCGGCCGCGTCGGGGTTGTCGTGGACATAGTCGTCCAGGCGGCTGAAGGCGTCTTCCTCGGCGCGGCTGTCGGCGGTGCCGTCCTCGCGTGCGGGCTGGTCTTGCTCGTTTGGCGGGTCGAGGCGGATGTCCGGCTGGGCGTCGAGCTCGAGTGCGATGTTGGATTCGAGCTCCTGCTCGATGCGTTCCTGGAGCTCGGCCAGGGGCATCTGGAGGATCTCCATGGACTGGATCATCCTCGGGGCCAGCTTCATCTGCTGGCCGAGCTTCATGGACTGGCTGGTGTCGAAACGCATCGGCGGGTGGGCCTCCTGCCCTTTGTACGGTCTCCCAAGGGGGATTATCGCCGATCGGGGCGGTTCGTCTGCAAAGAGCGCGCCAAAGCGTGTGTTTTCGGGCGGGATGGGCTGAAAAACCGTTGCGAGCGGGTGTGGCTTACTGATCCATCGAGCGTCGGCCCTGGATGGCGTCGGCGAGGACGGCCTTGTTGGCGTGTTCCAGGGAGGAGCCGGTGGGCAGGCCTCGGGCGAGGCGGGTGACGCTGACGGGGCGGGCCTTGAGGGCTTCGGCGATGTAGAGGGAGGTGCCGTCGCCCTCGGTGTTGGGGCCGAGGCCGAGGACGACCTCGCGGAGGGGTTCGCCGCCGGGCTGGTGCTTCTCGGGGTTGTCGATGCGGGCGAGGAGGTGGGCGACGGTGAGCTCGCCGGGGCCGATGCCGTCGAGGGGGCTGAGGCGGCCCATCAGGACGTGGTAGAGGCCGCGGTACATGGAGGTCTGCTCGATGGCGATGAGGTCGCGGGGCTGCTCGACGACGAGGACGATCGAGCGGTCGCGCTGGGGGTCTGCGCAGACGCGGCAGAGGCCCTCCTCGGCGAGGTTGTAGCAGACGGGGCAGTGCTTGACGGATCGCTTCACCTCGGCAACGGCGTCGGCAAGGGCGAGGGCTTCGGGCGTCTCGGCCTTGAGGAGGTGGAAGGCGAGGCGTTCAGCGGAGCGGCGGCCGATGCCGGGGAGGCGGTTGAGCTCGGCGATGAGCTTCTCCATGGCCGCGGGGTAGGCGGGGGAGGCGTCCTGGAAGCGGGGCTTTGGCGAGCTCTTGGTCACAGGGCGGATGGTAGAGAGCGACGGGCGCGGGCGGGGTGTGCGGCGCTCGATGCCCGACGCCTGCGGGGCGAGGCGGTGCGGCTGGAGACGGCCTGCACGGCTTCGGCATCCTCGTGGTCGGGTTGGGGTGTCTCGTTTCGGCGGACGGTCCAGCGGATGGAGCGTTGGAGCATCCAGTCGAGGTCGGGGTTGGATTCGGGGTGGGGGCTGATGATCAGGACGCGGCCTTGGCCGTAGTCGGCCGTGGCGATCGCGGGCATGCCGATCATGTGGTCCTGGGGGTTGTCGTTCTTTTCGACGGGGACCTTGAAGATGGCGAGGGTTCGGAACTCGGGCAGGTCGAGGCCGGGCGTGCGGCCTTCTTCGTGTCCGAGCAGCGGGCCGTTGGCGTAGCGCATGGCGGTGGGCGGGAGGTCGCCGAAGAGTTCGCGGCCTTCGGGGGTGAGCTCGACGGTGACTTGGCCAGTGCCGGTTTGCCAGGGCTGGATGTGGTAGGAGTTCATGATCCGGAGGTACTGGTCGAGGCGGCAGGTGGCGAGGTAGGCGCCTGCGCAGATGCCGAGGTAGCCGCCGCCGTTGTCGACGAGGGCCCGGACGGCGGCACGGCCTTCATCGCCGAGGGCCGTGCCCTGTGCGCCGCCTCGGCCGCCGGTGAAGATGACGGCATCGGCGCGGTTGAGCGCGCCGCCCTGGATATCCGCGGCGTTGACGATGCGGAGGTGGGCGTCGGGCATGGCCTCGACGATGCGTGTGAGGTTTCGGACGCCGCCATCGCCCGCGCCGGAGTCGTGGTAGAGGGCGATGCGGATAGGGAGCTGGGCTTCGCCTTCGGCGTTGTTGTTGGCGGCGTGATTGTGATCGGGGAAGACGGTGTGGGGGTGGCCCGTCGCCATGCCGAGCTCTGTGAGCAGGGCGTGGACCATGAGTCGGTGCTGGCGGGCGCGGAGTGGCATGGGCTGGTCGCGCCATGTGGTTTCGAGGATCGCGCCCTTTGCGCCGAGGTGGAAGATCGTGGCGCGGGCGAGGCTGCCGTTGATGGGGCCGTTGCGCCCGAGGTTCTGGAAGATCTTTTCTTCGTCGGTGACTTCGGCGTTGACCGCGTCGAGCATGGCCTGGGCGTAGGGGGCGGTGCCGCGGGCGCTGGGGTGGATGACGCTGGAGCCGACGGAGTTTGAGTTTCTGGCGTTGAAGTCGAAGCCTTCATGGAGGTCGAGGATCCAGTCGGGCTGAAGCTCGGTGACGAAGGCCCAGAGCGCTTCGGCTGTGGGGCCGACGGTTGAGAGTTCGTCCGAGTCGGTCCCGGTCCCGGTCCTAGTTCGGGGGAAGTTGCGGTTGAGGTCGCCCTCGGCGCGGGGCTTGCCGGGGATCCGCCGCGTGTTGGCTTCCAGAGCAGTAGGCGCGGCTCTTGGGATGACGACGAGGCGGCCCTTGGCGATGGGCCAATGGCGGATCTGGTCGGCGGCTTCGGCGCCGGCGGGCTCGTTGCCGTGGATTCCGCCGACGATGAGGACGGTCGGACCGGGTTGATCGGCGCGGATGTCGTACCAGGGCGTTCTGTTGTCGCCCTCGCCGAGCCATCCGGCGGGCGTGGCGAGGGCCGGCGCCGCGATGAGCAGGCAGGCGAACAGAGCGCTCAGGAACGATGGTGTGGCATGACGGGCGTGCATCGGCATCGGTCTCCGCGGCTCGTCCCGACTCGCGATGGTTGGATGTTGGAGGATACTTCGGCCCGTGCGTGGGCACAATGGGCCGATAAAGACACCCCCGCGGCATGGCCGGCGGGGGTGCTGAGGGAGCGCGGTTTGTGGTGAGCAGGGCGGTTCAGCAGCCCTGGGCGAACAGATTGAGGAAGACAAAGAAATCGTCGGCGTCGATCACGCCGTCGTTGTTGAAGTCGGCGCGGAGGTCTCCGGCGGCAAAGAGCTGGAGGAAGAGGAAGAAGTCGTCTGCGTCGACCACGCCATCGCCGTTGAGGTCGGGGCGGCAGATGGGCGCGCCCCCGCCGGCGGCATACTCCAGCGCATTGGCCATGATGACATCGCCGTCGGTGCCGACCTGCCACCAGCCCGTGCCGGCGTTAGACGAGGGCGGGTACATGCCCAAGTCGACGCGTCCTGGGCGTGTATCGCTGACGGTGATGAGGGGCCTGCCGTCGTCCCAGGTGGCGATCAAGCGTCCGCCGGGGCCGAGGTTGAGGGTGGTGGGGCGGAAGGCGCTGGTCGCCGAGAGTGAGGAGACATTCTCGGCGGTTGGGTGCGTGGGTTCGAGGATCGTGCCGAGCGAGGCGAAGCCCAAGGTGTTGCCGCCGCGGGGCTGGATGATCCAGTACTGGTCGCTGTCCCATCGGCCGAGGAGAGAGCGTCCGCTTGTGATGGTGGAGGTCTCGAAGACGGCGGTCACGACGCCTCCGCCGGCGTCGACATAGTCGGCGAGGACATTGCCCAGGTCGACATCGCTGGCGTAGGTCTGGTTGCTCCAGACCATGACGGCGTCGTATTGCTGGAGCAGGGAGAGCGGAGGCGTTGTGCCGCCGGTGCTGGCGTCGTGGATGTCCACGACGGCGAAGCGGTTGGTGGCGATCAGCGTCGCCTGTGTGTCGGCGAACTGCGCTGTGCCGGCGGCCCCTGTCAGGAGGACACGGACATTGGTGGCGTTGGCCGACGCGGTCATCGCGACGGCGCAGGCGATGCCTAGGACACGGAGTCGAAACTGACGCATCACGGATTCCTCTCTCTGCGAGCCCCTCTGAGTGCTCGGTTCCCACGAGCCACCGGCGGCCGCTCTGGCCGCCCGTCGTGGCGAGATTCGACACCGGGTCAAACTTGCGGTGGCGCCTGCCGCCCGGACAGGAATCAAACTAGCGTGCCCGTGTTGGTTGTGTCAATACGGTTTTGGTGTCTGGGAACGAAAAAAAGGCCCCCTCCGGAGTGCCGGCGGGGGCAGCGTGTTCGCGGGGTTGGGCTGCCAGTCGTTCAGCAGCCAGCGGCGAAGGCGTTGAGGAAGGCGAAGAAGTCGTCGGCGTCGATCACACCGTCGTTGTTGAAGTCGGCGCGGGGGTCACCGTCGGCGAAGAGCTGGAGGAAGAGGAAGAAGTCGTCGGCGTCGACGACGCCGTCGCCGTTGAGGTCGGGCGGGCAGGTCCCGCCCGCGGAATCGGCGGCGTAGATGAGTGCGTTGGCGAAGATGGTGTCGCCGTCGGTCGTTGCTGCGGACCAACTGTTGGGCGAGGTGACGGTGGAGAGCGGGTAGAGGCCGAGGTCGACGACACCGCCGCGCGAGTCGCTGACGGCGATGAGGGGGCGTCCGTCGTCCCAGGTGGCGATCATGCGTCCGCCGGGGCCGAGGTTGAAGGTTGAGGGGCGGAAAGCGCTGTTTGCCGAGAGTGTGCTGACATTCTCGGCGGTCGGGTGCGTGGGTTCGAGGACCGTGCCGAGGGCGGCGAAGCCGGAGGTGTTGCCGCTGCGGGGCTGGATGATCCAGTACTGCTCGGTGTCCCAGCGTCCTGCGAGGGAGCGACCGGCGGTGGTGGTGCTGGTGCTGAAGACAGCGGTGACGACGCCGCCGCCCTGATCGACATAGTCGGCGAGGACATTGCCGAGATCGACATCGCTGGCGTAGGTGCCGTTGCTCCAGACGAGGACTGCGTCGTAGTCGAGCAGTTGGGCGAGTGTGGGGGTTGTGCCGGCGGTTCCCGCGTTGTGGAAGTCGACCTGGTCGAAGCGGTTGGTGCTCAGGAGGTACGACTGCACATCGAGAAACTGGGGCGTTGGGTCGGTTGAGGACGGGGCGCCGGTGAGCAGGACGCGGGGGCCGATGGCGCCCGAGGCGGGGAGGGCGAGGCCCGCGGCGAGGGCGGCGGCGAGCCAGACACTGGTTGACTTACGGGGCATGGTTTGGAACCTCTCTTCTCTTTCCATTGCGGAGGAACTGACGCTCCGCATCCTCCGCCGGCCGACGCGGCTGGCGGTGGGTCGCGGATTCAGGGATATCTGAGCGTAACTGCGGGGTGTTGGGCGTGTCAACAGAGAAATATCGGGCCTCGGTGGGTCATTGAAGAAAAAACGCCCCCGCCGGGGTGTGCCGGCGGGGGCGGAGTGAGCGGTGTGTGCGCCGCTCGGGTTCATCAGGGTGAAGAATCAGCAACCAGCGGCGAACTCGTTGAGGAAGAGGAAGAAGTCGTCTGCGTCGATGATGCCGTCGTTGTTGAAGTCGGCGCGGAGGTCGCCGTCGGCGAAGTACTGGAGCACGAGGAAGACGTCGTCGGCGGCGAGCACGCCGGCGCCGGTGAGGTCGGCGCGGCAGGTCGGCGCGCCGCCGGAGGCGGCGTACTTGAGTGCGTTGGCCATGATGATGTCGCCGTCGGTGCCGACCTGCCACCAGGTCCCGCCCGCGTCGGAGGAGGGCGGGTACATGCCGAGGTCGACGCGTCCGGGCATGGCGTCGTTGACGGCGATGAGGGGGATGCCGTCGTCCCAGGCGGCGATGGTCTGTCCGCCGGGGACGAGCGTGGTGGTGCTGGGCCTGGCGGCGGAGCTGGCGGTCAGCGAGCTGACGCCCTGGACGGTCGGGTGGGAGGGATCGAAGATGGTGCCGAGGGAGGCGGCGCCGAAAGTGTTGCCCGAGCGCTGCTGGATGATCCAGTAGTTTTCGTCGGCCCAGCGTCCGAGGAGTGAGCGGCCGACGGTGGTGGTGGAGGTCTCGAAGACGGCGGTGACCACGGCGCCGCCGGCGTCGACATAGTCGGCCAGGAGGTTGCCGAGGTCGATGTCGCTGATGTAGGTGCCGTTGGACCAGACCATGACAGCGTCGTAGCTCTGGAGTTGGGCAAGGGTGGGCAGTGTGCCGTTCTGGTTGGCGTTGTGGGCGTCGACGACGAGGAACTCGCCGGTGTCCATGAGCTTGTTCTGGATATCAACGAAGGCGGCGGTGCCGGCGGGGATGTCCGCGGCGCCGGTGAGCAGGACACGGAGCTCGGCGTCGATGACGCGGATCTCGACGGAGGCGGAGTTGTTGGCGGGGTTGGGGTCGGGCTCGTTGGCGTTGGCTTCGCCGGTGATGGTGTAGAGGTCGGCGTCGTCGCCCCTGAGGGTGAGATTCAGGGTGGTGTCGTCGCCGGCGTTGAGGTCGCCGAGGTTGGCGGTGAATGTGCCAGCGGAGACACTGCCGCCGCGGTCGTCAGAGACATAGCTCATGCCGGTGGGGATGTCGACGGTGACGGTGACG
>JAFIFZ010000075.1 GCA_020831775.1 Phycisphaerales bacterium | reverse complement strand
GGCGAGGACGGCTCGTACCTGATGATCCACTCGGTCGAGGACGGCCACTGGCAGCGTCTGGACGCTGAGCATGTCCAGAATTGGAACATGACCTCGGCCGTGTTCAATGGCGACACGGTCTACATCGAGCTCTGGGCGTTCGCCGACACGGGCGAGAACCGAGTGGTCATCACCGAGGTCGAGGCGGGCGACCCGGCCCAGGCCGAATCGATCTGCGACGGCGCCGACGACCGGGTCCTTTCCTACGACCTGCGTGTGGCGCTGATGTCTAACGGCTGCACGGCGTGGCTGATCAACCACGGCAACAGCGCCAACCGTTTCCTCACCGCCGGCCACTGCATCAGCCCGAGCAACAGGACGGCGATCATGCACTTCAATGTGCCGCTGTCGACCTCGGGCGGCGCCTTCCGCGCCCCGGCGCCTGAGTATCAGTACCCGATCCAGGCCGGGTCGATCCAGTCGATCAACACCGGTCTTGGCAACGACATGGCGTTGTTCCAGACCAATGTGAACTCGAACACTGGCCTGACGCCGCGCGACGCCCAGGGCGACGCGTTCAACCTCGCCAATCCTCCCGTTTCGGTGAGCAACCAGACCGTCCGGGTGACCGGGCACGGGCTGCGCGACCCGAACCACCCGCAGATCCCGCCGGAGTGGAGCACGGCCCAGAAGACACACACCGGCCCGCTCGTCGGCAGGAACGCCACTAGACTGGCCTACCGCGCCGACACGACCGGCGGCAACTCCGGCTCGCCCGTCATCCTCGAATCGACCGGTAACGCGATCGGTATCCACACCCACGGCGGTTGCATCGGCAACTCCGGCGGCAACCGCGGCACGGTCCGCGACCACCCCTTGCTGGTCAACATGCTCGCCAACCCGCTCGGCACCAACATCGAGCAGAACCCCCTCGGCGCCTCCTCGACGCTCTTTGCCAGCGACAATAACGGTTCGGATGGCGGCGCGGTCTACTTCGATGTCGAGATCGCCGGCGTGCCGTTGCATGTGCGGGGCCTCGAGCTGAACATCGGCTCTAGCCAGTCCGCGGAGTTCGATGTCAGCGTGTACATCACGACGGATACCTCGGTCGGCAAGGAGACCAACGCCTCGGCGTGGACGCTCGTCGGCGAGGGCTGGGCCCTCGCCCAGGGCACCGACAACCCCACACGCGTCATCCTGAGCGAGTCGTTCACGCTGAACGCGTACACCTCCTACGGCATCGCGGTCGTCGCCGACGGCGCCGCGCACCGCTACACCAACGGAGACGGCAGCAACGAGGTCTACACCAGCGCCGAGATGACCATCACGGGTGGCGGCGCGACCAACACCCCCTTCTCCGGCAGCGTCTTCTCGCCGCGCGTCTTCAACGGCTCGCTGATCTACCAAGCCGAGAGCGGCGCCGTGGTCAGCAACATGTTCGGCGACGACGCCACCTCGACCTCTATTGGCGGCGACAACATCAAGGCCATGGGCTTCACCATGCCCCCGGCCTTGGTCGACCACAGGCTCGACCGTGTCGTGCTGCGGATCGAAAACGCGACCGCCGGGGCGACCGCTCGGGCGCGGATCTACGCCGACGACAACGGAGGCCCCGGCACGCTTGTGACAACGCTGGTCTCATCTTCGCTGACCTCCGAACGCAGGAACTACAGCTTCACCCCCAGTACTTCTGTCACGCTCGCATCGGGTGAGACCTACTGGCTCGTCGTCCACAACACCGGCTCCGGCGATTTCAGTTGGATGGCCGACAGCGCCGGCATCATCCCGACTGGCGCCGGCCAGCACGTCGGCGCTCTGTTCTCGACAACCGCGCCGACCCCGCCCTCGTCCTCTGACACCAGCACGGTCTTAAGCACCTACGCCGTCTTCGCCACACCGGTCGCGCCCGCTGGCACGCTGGTGACTGCGGACGCGAACAACGGCAGCGGCGGCGTCTTCATGAACCTCCGCGCCCTCAACCAGAACCTCACTGTGAATGGCATCGGTGTCGCCTACTCCGGAACCAACGGTTCGGCGGTTCAGGTCGAGGTTTGGACGCGAAGCGGCAGTTATGCCGGCAACACCGACAGCTCCTCTGGCTGGACGCTCTCGCAGACCGTCTCGGGCACCAGGATGGGCGCGAACACGTTCTCGCCGCTGGTCCTCACAAACCCGATCGAGCTCGTGGCCGGGCAGAGCAGGGCTGTCTACCTCCACTGCATCACACCGGGCGGTGGCATCCGCTTCACCGGTACCGCGGCCAACCCGCCGCAGACGACCTGGAACGACGGCGAGCTCGAGCTCTTCAGCGACGCGGCGCGGACGGGCGATGTCTCCTTCGGGGGCAGCCTCAGCACGCCTCGCACCTTCGCGGGCTACATCAACTATGTCCCCGCCGGCGTCGGTCCGACCTGCCCGCCCGACCTCAACGGCGACGGCGTGGTCGACGCCGACGACTTCTTCCTCTTCCTCCAGCTCTTCACCGACGGCGATCCCCGCGCCGACTTCAACAACGACGGCGTGATCGACGCCGACGACTTCTTCGCCTTCCTCGCCGCCTTCGCCGCGGGCTGCTGAGCCGAACTCCTACGCATCACAGCACCCCATCCCCCCGCCCTTCTCGGGCGGGGGGTTTTTGTGCGCCGGGCGGCGGCAGCAGCCGTAGTGGACCGAATAACCCCCTGATTGGGCGGATGAGGCTTGCCTCGGGCCGGTCGGGGCGAGACAATGCCCGAGGCGGCGCACAAGCACCGAACCCCCCGTGCCGCCGTTGCACAGAGAGAAGGAAGGTACACGCATGCGAATCGCTCGCGCAATCCCCGCCGTGCTGTTGTCGGCCGCCGCCGGCATGGCCTCGGCGCAATCGCAGATCCCCGCGGTGTTTGTCGCCAACAACGGGAACCTCGAAGGCTCGGTCACCTCCTACACCTTCGACCCCGACGGGCGCCCGGTGAAGGTCGACCAGTTCATCACCGACAGCCGCAACTCCGGCGAGCCCACCAAGGGCGGCGAGAACGCCTATTCGATCGACATCAGCCCCAGCGGCGAGTTCCTCGCGGTCACGCATGTCACGGCGCTCTCGCCCTTCGAACGGCTGACCATCCTCCGCGTCCACCCAGACGCAACGCTGAGCGAAGAGGCCCGCTACCAGGTGCCCAACGCCGCGTTCTCGGTCAAGTGGCTCAGCGACACCCGCTTGGCGGTCACGCGCACCAGCACCAGCTTCCCCAACTACCTCTTCACCTACGAGTGGGACAGGCCCAACGACCGCCTCCGCCAGCTCGGCCTCGTCCAGCTCGAATCCTTCTCGACCGTCAAGGCCATCCACCCCTCGCGCCAGTGGCTCTATGTCAACACCACCGTCCTCTTTCAGGGCGGCACGCTCCAGACAATCTTCATCGATCCCAGCACCGGCGTGCCCACCATCATCGATTCGCTGCCCCTCGGCCCCAATTACGGGCTCGACCCCGCCATCTCCAGCGACGGGCGGCTGCTCTATGTCGCCGGCGGCAGCATCAACGACGAGATCGCCGGATTTATCGTCGATGAGACGACCGGCATGCTCTTCCCCGCCGGCTTCGGCTTCTTCCAGACGCCCGACAGATCGCCCAACCAGATCGGCTTCGGCCCCGACGACGGCGTGATCTATGTCGGCCACGCCAACGGCAATATCCGCTCCTTCCTCGTCGATCCCACATCCGGAGAGATCGTCGACACCGGCATGACCTTCGACATCGGCGATGTCGGCGACATCCAGCCCTTCGGCGAGGACCTCGTCCTCATGCTCAACAAGAACGACCTCAACAGCCCCGACATGGGCCTGATCTCCATGACCTACGACCCCGCCGGCTCCTTCGCGGGCATCACCGGCCCGGCCGTGCCCAGCGGCGGGCGCGCCCCCGAACGCATGGCCACATGGTTCGTCGAAGCGCCGGACTGCCCCGCCGACCTCAACGGCGATGGCGTCGTCGACGCAGACGACTTCTTCCTCTTCCTCCAGCTCTTCGCAGACGGCGACCCGCGAGCAGACTTCAACAACGACGGCGTGATCGACGCCGACGATTTCTTCGACTACCTGACCGCCTTCGCCGCCGGCTGCTGAGCTGCGCGACCGAAACAGAGCCCGCTCCACACAGGGCGCGCCCTCTCATCGCAGGCGGGTGCGCCCTTGCTCATTCTGGCTCGTCGCTGCATCACATAGATATCCGGACCGCCCACGCTCGGAGTCCGGCGCGCCGGCGTTGGTGAGGTCGGGCCGCTCTGGTAGACTCGGGTCCCTTGCCAGAAAGTGAGGCCCTCACCATGAAACCCGTCATCTCCTCGGTGTTCGCAGGCGTTCTCGCCGTCGCCGCTGCGCATGCCACGCCGGTCCTGCTCGAGGTCGACAGCGCCCTGTCGAGCGTCGAGGTCGAGATCGTCATCGCCGGCGGCGTCCTGGGCGACACCGATTCCTCTTCGCTCAGCGGCTTCCTCCGCGTCGAGCTCGATTCGGTCAGCGCCGCGAGCCAGTCGGGCCTGCACGCCTTCCGCCTCGTCGTCGACGACGACCTGCACCTGCAGGACTCGGCCTTCCTAGTCGGGGGCTTTACCGCGACCATCAGCGACGCGGTCTTCTCCTTCGTCCCGCCCCCGCCGGCGCCCGCGAGCATCGGCCCCGGCGGCGAGGTGGCGTTCGCCGATGTCACCAGCGAAGCCGAGGGCACAGCGGACTACACCGTCACCGGCGCCGCGTGCACACTTTTGGGCAGTCAGCCCTGCACCGACACCATCGACCTCGCCGACTCAGACCCCACGCAGATCGAGTCGTTCGAGGGCGTTCTGACCATCGAGAACGGCATCGTCACCTTCACCGCCACCCTCTCGATGACCATGCCGCTGGACCCGGACAACCCTTCGAACGGGACGCTGAGTGTCGACGGCGTGGTCGTGGCCCGCGGGGTCGCCTGTGCCGTGGACATCACAGGCTCGGCCAGCCCGTCGAGCCCGTCGTACCTGGTCCCCGACGGCGTGGTCGACGCCGAGGACTTCTTCGCGTTCCTCGGGCTCTTTGCCGCGGGCGACCCGAGGGCGGATCTCTCCGGATCGTCCTCCCCGGCGTCGCAGGACTATCTGGTGCCGGACGGGGTGATCGATGCGGAGGATTTCTTTACCTTCTTGTCACTATTCGCGACGGGATGCCCCTAGGCGTTATTGGACCTTTACAGGCCCGCGGGTGTATTCTCGAACCTTCGGTTCGGCCCTGAGTGGAAAAGAATCACGATCGTGCGGCGGGATCCCCTTGCATCGGTCCGCCATTCCGGTCATAGTGTGGGATCGGTTTAGTGCGTGGGGGAAGGGCCGTTCGGGTCCAGTTATGTGTGTGTGACCTCGGAGTATTCAGGGAGAATCAGATCATGAAGATTCGTGCAGAGAAGTCCCGCAATGCGGGCATCGGGTTTGGCGCGCTCGCGATCGCACTGCTCGCCGGTCAGGCCGCGGCGCAGATCAACATCCCCGCCAACGCCCCCGACTTGGCGACGGCCGTCTCGCAGGCCTCCAGCGGCCAGACGATCACCATCGACGCCGGCAGCTACACCGGTTCGGGCTGGGTGGGCGTCTCGCCGGCAGGCAAGGACCTGACCATCACCGGCCTCGGCGTCGTCGTTGTCGACCTCGCCACCCAGGGCCGCGCGATGAACATCACCGGCGGCGAGAACATCACCCTCAACAACATCACCTTCACCAACGGCGACACCGGCCTCGATGACGAGGGCGGCACGCTCTTCATCACCGGCGGCTCGACCGTCACCGCCAACGATGTCACCTTCGACAACTCCTTCGCCTTCTTCGAGGGCGGGGCGGTGTTCGTCAGCAGCGCCAACTTCAACGCCAACGACTGCACCTTCCAGAACAACGAAGTGCTCGATGTCGGCGGCGCCATCGCCGCGGCCCAGAGCGCGGTCGTCAACATCAGCGGCGGCGTCTTCCAGAACAACGAGGCCGCCGGCGGCGGCGCCATCGACCTCACCGGCGGCGCAGAGCTCACTGTCACCGGCAACGCCGTCTTCCAGAACAACCGCGCCATCTCGGCCTTCGGCGGCGCCATCCAGACCGCCAGCGCCGGTCTGGTCACCCTCACCGATGTCACCCTGCAGAACAACGAGTCCCTCGGCGAGGGCGCCGCGTTCGACTTCTTCATCACCGACTCGGCCCTCACCAATGTCACCATCGTTGACAACATTGTGCTGGGCACCGCAGGCGTGAACACCTTCGGCGGCGCGACCTCCATCGCCGCGGGCGACCATGTCTGGACCGATGTCGAGATCCGCGACAATCAGGTCGGCGACATCAACACCGGCGCGGGCGGCATCGGCGCCGGACTCTCCAGCATCGGCGGCGCGACGATCCCCTGCACCATCTCCTTCACGAATGTCGATTTCATCGACAACTACGCCAACAACCAGACCGGTGGCGCCCAGCTCGGCAGCCACACCTCCGGCACCATCACCGGCGGCCTCGTCAGCGGCAACCGTATCAACAGCGGCGCCGGCGCCGGCCACTTGGTCATCGGCACCAATGTCGACATCACCTTCGACGGCGTCGAGTTCCGTGACCACTTCTTCGTCGCCCCGACCGGCACCACCTTCGGCGGCGCCGTCTATGTCGTCTCCACCGAAACCGCCGACATCCCGATCAGCCTGACCTTCAACGACTGCCTCTTCGACGGCAACAACGCCGACATCGGCGCCGGCATCGGCGCCCAGGCCACCCGGCCCGCCGGCGCTGGCAACTTCGCCATCATCGAGGTCGACAACTCCACCTTCACCAACAATGTCGGCCTCGCCGGCGCGGGCATGCGCCTCTTCGGCAGCGTCGGCGCCACCGTCACCGACAGCCTCTTCGAGGACAACGAGGTCAGCTCCGTCGGCGCCGGCCTCCAGATCTTCAGCAACCAGGGCAACGGCGAATTCAACTTCTCTGGCAACACCTGGCGGAACAATGTCTCCCAGTCGCAGGGCGGTGCAGTCTCAGCCAGCGGCGACGACCTCGGCGATCACACCCTGACCTTCTCCGGCGACCTCTTCCAGGGCAACGACTCGCTCGGCGTCAACACCGCGGGCCAGGGCGCCGGCGGCGCGATCCTCCACGGCGGCGCCGGGGAGCTCAACATCAACAACTGCACCTTCGACTCCAACACCGCCCTCGCCAGCCTGCCCGACTCGGCCAGCTTCGGCTCGGCGATCTCCGTCATCAACGGCGAGAACGAGCAGACCGCCCTCAACATCGTCGGCAGCACCTTCATCGACAACGAGGCCGACCTCGGCACCGCCATCAATGTCCAGGGCAACGCCGTCAACGGCGCCGTGACCGTCATCAGCGCCAACAACACCTACGAGGGCAACTCGGGCCTCTCCGGCGCATTCCGCGCCGCGACCAACACCACGGTCGTCTCCACCAGCGACATGTTCATCGGCAACTCGTCGCTCGGCTCCGGCTCGGCCTTTGCGATCCTCAACGCGCAGGGCGAGGTCACCGCGGGCGGCTTCTTCGATAACGCCGCCGGCGACTTCGGCGCCGTCCTTTCGGGCGCCGACGGCCAGGTCCTCCTGGTCAACAGCGTCCTCGCCGACAACACCTCCGAGAACGCCGCGGCGGCCGTCGCCAGCGTCTTCGGCGAGATGACCGTCCTCAACTCCACCCTCGCCAACAACGGCGCCTTCGACGAGCTGGGCAACCGCCTCGGCGCGCCCCAGGCCGCCATCTTCATGGACCCCGACGAAATCGGCGGTCAGGACAACCGCATCATCAACTCCATCGTCTGGAACGATGCGGCCGATGTCTCGACGCTCCCGGACATCCAGGCCCAGCAGGGCTCGAATGTCTCGATCGAGTTCTCGCTGATCCGCGGCGGCGAGACCAATGTCGCCGTCATCGCGCCCAGCACGCTCACCTACGCCGCCAGCAATGTCGACGGTGATCCGCAGTTCGCCAACGCCGCGGGCGGCGACTTCCGCGTCGATCCGTCCTCGCCGGCCGTCGATGCCGGCAGCAACTCCGCCTACAACGCCCTTTCCAGCGCCACGACCGACTACCTCGGCGGGACCCGTATCGTCGGCTCCGCCATCAACATGGGCGCGATCGAGGAGACCTCCGGCGCCCCGACCTGCCCGCCCGACCTCAACGGCGACGGCGTGGTCGATGCCGACGACTTCTTCCTCTTCCTGCAGTTCTTCGCCTCCGGTGATCCCCGCGCCGACTTCAACAGCGACGGCGTGATCGACGCCCAGGACTTCTTCGACTTCCTCGCCGCCTTCGCCGCCGGCTGCTGATCGCTCGACCCGAGCACTTCTGAGTCACATCCGCCCCCGCCGGAGCTTTCCGGCGGGGGCGTTTTCTTTCCCGCCTTGTCGGCTTTGCCTCCCGATACGCAAGGCGACACCACACCGACGATCACACAAATCCTGCATGCAAAACCATGAACAGTGTCAAGGGCAGGAGCGAGAGCATCGTGCGGGGTCTGTCGCGGACCTGTGCAGCCCGCAGCGACCGCGGAATCGGCATCCCCCGGCCTGATGCAACCGATCCCGTGCGAATGCGTAGTGTCTAACAACCGATCGGGTCTTCGGGGTGTCGGGCTATCGGCGCGATCGTCCTGTGCCGGGTGACCACATCGTCCTCTGTCCGAAGCCAGCGAGAAACATGAACAACAAGCCGAAGCGCAGACTCACGCTGTTCGCCGCCCTTGTCGCCGGGGCCGCGGGCCAGGCGTTCGCCGCCGGGCCGATCTTCATCGAGGCCCCGGGCGTCGCCTTGGAGCCCAGGCCCGAGGTCGCCGACGCCTGGTTCGCCACGATCGATCTCGGACCGATTCTCAGCTTCGAGGCGGGCCAGACCGACGGCACGATCCAGATCCCCGTCAGCGCCGACATCACCCTCAACGCCCGCATCACCCGCGCAGACCGGCGCGGGCACGAAGACGCCAGCTGGGGCGGCCAGCTCACAGACATCGAGGACGGCTCGTTCGTCTTCGCCCAGTACGCCGACGGCTTCTTCGGCGCCGTCTGGGCGCCCGGCGTCGGGAACTTCGAGGTCCGCTGGTCGCACGAGCGCGACAACGAAGGACAGAAGATCTTCTCCGTGCTCGAGCTGAACCCCGAAGGCTTCGATCCCTGCGGCGTCGGCCCCGAGCATGTCGAGATGCCCCCGGGCGCGATCGACCAGATCCCCGCCGCTCGCGTCGGGCCGTCCCCGGAGGTCGAAGAGTCCGAGACCGCTTCGCCGCTGCCGATCTCCGACGATCGTGGCCTGCACCGCTTCGTGACGCCGATGAGCGCCTGCACGCCGCTCTGCACCGACGACGGCTCGGTGATCGACATGCTCATCGCGTACACCCCCGCGGCACGCGCAGCCGCCGGCTCCGACGCCGACATCCGCGCCCTCATCCGCGCCGCCGTCGACGCCACCAACGACGCCTACGACCCCAGCGAGATCAACACCCGCCTCAACCTCGTCTACACCCACTTCACCGATTACGACGAGACGGGCGGGACCAACAGCAACCACCTCGCCCGCATCCGCGGCGTCAACAACGGCTACATGGACGAGGTCCACCCCCTCCGCAACCGATACCGCGCAGACCTCGTCGCGCTGATCACCGACACCGGCGGCTCCTGCGGCGTCGCCTACCTCTCCCCCTTCAATGCCGCCTCCGGCTTCAGCGTCACTCGCTGGTCCTGCGCAGTCGGCAACCTCACCTTCGCCCACGAGGTCGGCCACAACCAGGGCTGCGCACACGACGCCGACAACGCCAACTCCAGCGTCTTTACCTACGGCTTCGGGTGGCGCTTCACCGGGACCAACGGCGTGCTCTACCGCACCGTCATGGCCTACTCGCCGGGCGCCCGCGTCCCGCGCTTCAGCAACCCCGATGTCAGCTTCCAGGGTACGCCCACCGGCGCAGGCCTGGCCAACAATGTCCGCGCCATCAACAACACCAGAGAGTCAATCGCCGCGTTCCGCCTCACCGGCGGCACCGACTGCAATAACAACGGCATCGACGACTTCGAGGAGATCGCGCAGAACCCCTCCCTCGACCTGAACAACAACTGCATCCTCGACGAGTGCGAGGTCCCCGTCTTTGTCGACGCATCGGCGCCCGCCGGCGGCGACGGAAAGACATGGGCCACCGCCTACAACGACCTCAACAGCCTCCTCGGCACGCCACGCGGACGCTGCGACATCCCCAGAGAGATCTGGGTCGCCGCGGGAACCTATGTCCCCAACGCCCCGGGCAACGCCAGAGCCGCCACCTTCAACCTCAGCAACGGCGACCGCCTCATCGGCGGCTTCGGCGGCTTCGAAACTTCCATCGAAGACCGCGACCCGGAGCTCTACCCCACCGTCCTCTCCGGCGACCGCCTCGGCGACGATGGGCCGAACTTCACCAACCGCGAAGACAATGTCTACACCGTCGTCACCATCGAGCCCGGCAGCGGCTCCGAAACCGTCATCGACGGGTTCACCATCCGCGGCGGCAACGCCGACGGGACGGAGTTCAGCCAGAACCTCGGCGGCGCCGTGATGGTCGAGGGCGGCGCGTCGGTCACCATCCGAAACACCACCATTAAGGACAACGCAGCCGACTTCGGCGCTGCCGTCTACCTGCGCGACGCGATCGGCGTGACGATCGAAGACTCGATCATCCGCGACAACCTCGCCTTCTCGCAGGGCGCCGGCGTCCGCGCCCTCCGCTCGGGCGTTACCATCGAGCGCTCCTCGTTCATCGCAAACAGCTCGTCCCTTGACGGCGGCGCCCTCAGCTTCAGCCAGAGCTCGCTCGAGGCCGACCGCGTCATGTTCGCCGGGAACACCGGCCGCCTCGGCGGCGCGTACTACGCCGACCAGGGCTCCACCCTCGTCTCCAACAGCGTCTTCACCGGCAACCAGTCCACCAACCTCGGCGGCGCCGCCTACCTCACCCGCGCCGACCCGACCCACCGCTTCATCAACTCCACCTTCGCCGACAACACCGCCTCCAACAACGGCGGCGCCATCCGAGCCTGGAACACCAACTTCATCGCCGACAACTCCGTCTTCGCCTTCAACACGCCGCAGAACATCACCGAGGGCTCGCTCGGGACCAAGCAGGTCCGATACTCCCTCATCACCGGCGGGTACTCGGGGCCCGGCAACATCAACGCCGAGCCCGTCTTCGTCGACCGCTTCGGGCCCGATGGCGTGCCCGGCACCGGCGACGAGGTGCTCGCCCTCGACTCCGGCTCGCCCGGCATCGACGCGGGCAACAACACCATCGCCGCCATCGGCCGCGACCTCGACTTTGCCGGCAACGACCGCTTCTTCGACGATCCCGGCACGCCCAACACCGGCGTCGGCGAGGCCCCGATCATCGACATGGGCGCCTACGAGCTGCAGCCCGCCGCACCGACCTGCCCGCCCGACCTCAACGGCGACGGCGTGGTCGACGCCGACGACTTCTTCCTCTTCCTCCAGCTCTTCGCCGCGGGCGATCCGATCGCCGACTTCAACAACGACGGCGTGATCGACGCCGACGACTTCTTCGCCTTCCTCTCAGCCTTCGCCGACGGCTGCCCGTAACGCAATCGCGACTGTGTGACAAAGACAGAAGCGCCCGCCGTGGAGGAGCGGCGGGCGCTTTCTCTGTTGGCTGCCGGTGTGCTCGGCTCAGCCCCCGCCGGGGTTCTTGGGCTTGCCCGTCTGGACATCCTCGTTTCGGAGGGTGCGGGTCATGTCGCGCATGAGCACGCTGATCCGCGACTTCTGCTGGGGCGAGGCCTGCCCGCCCACATCCTCGTTGGCGAAGCGGAACAGGCGGCTCGTCCTGCGGTCGGACGGCCGGCGCTCCGCCAGCCGCTCGACGCCACGCTGCGCTTCCCGGCGGCCCTCTGCGAGGATGTCCTCGCGCGGGCGCTCGTCGGGCCGCCCGTCGAAGGTCGACAGGAGCCTGACCAGCCGAACATACGAGTCCTCGGCGCTCCGCTCCCGTTCTTCGGGCGACGAGAACTCGTGTTCGGTGGCCAGGAGATCCCAGGTGTCGACCATCAGGGTCGTGAAGTTTTCCTCGAGCTGGCGCCGCCCCTCCCCGGCGATGCCCGCCGCGAACGCCGCCATCAGCCCCGCGTCGGAGGCGGACATGTTGCCCAGGCGTTGCGTGAGCGTCGCGATGAGTTCGAGGCGCTGCTCGACGGGCAGGTTGTTGAAGTCGGCCGTGAGCAGCGTGTAGCCGAACACGCGGTCGAGCGGGTCCTCGCGGAAGTCGGGCATCGGCGTCGGGCGCAGGTGCAGGTACGCCCCGACCCCGAGCACCACCACCAGCGCCCCTGTGACGGGCACGCTGATCTTCCGGGCCTTCTTGGTCTTCCAGGGCCCGTAGATCACCGCCGAGCCGGTTTCGTTCAAACGATCGCGGAAGCTCTGCTTCGGCTTTGTCTTGCTTGCAGACGCGAGCATCTCGTCATCGACGAGCGGCTCGAAGCCCGGGCTCTGCGGCTTTTGTTGGTTGCCTTGGGGTTGGATCATCGGTGGAAACTCCGTGGCGTTCAGCCGCCGGGACGGCGCTGGCTATCCATGGGCGCCAGGCCGGACTCGAACCAGTCCGCCCGCCAGTCGCCGAAGAAGACGGCGTTCTTGCCGCCGTTGGTCCTGCTCGTGTTGGGCCGGTGCCAGTTGTCCGCGTCTGACATGACCGGCGCGTCGATGCCGGTGGGCAGGCCGAAGTACCGGCCGACGCGCTTCTGCTCGTACATGAGCGTCACTTCGCGGGCGATGGCGTCGGGGTCGGTGATGCCGGTTCTGGGGAAGATCGCCGCCCAGAGCATGACCGCACCCGCGTCGTAGTAGTAGCTCGTGCCCGTGGTCCGCCAGACCGGCTCGAACCCCGTCTCTGAATCCGTCCCGACGATGTCCGACGGGCAGCGGAACGGAGCGCCCACATACTCAAAGTACTCTTCGGAGGCGTCCTTCCGCGGCACGCGGGCGCTGAGGTAGTCCTCCAGCACATCCAGCAGGGCCGCGTCCTGGTTCAGCCCGCCCGGCTGCTGCAGGGGCAGCACCTGGGGCAGCACCCCGCCCCGCTCGTCCATGTACATGCTGATGCCGGTGCCGAGGCTCCGGAGGTTGGTCAGGCAGGTCAGCCGCCGAGCCGACTCGCGGGCCGAGCCCAAGGCAGGCAGCAGCAGGCCGATCAGGATCGCGATGATGCTGATCACCACCAGCAGTTCGATCAGGGTGAACCCCCGGCGCGACGGGGGAAGGGGTACGCGCGTGCGCGACAGTTGCATCAGTTCACCCTCCGTTTACGCCGGCGGCCTCCGACGCCGCCGGACCGTGTCGTCGACAACACGGCGGGCCAGCGCGGTCTGGGAGCTCCGGAACAGAGCCGCGTGGCCTTTGAATTGTTCGGCGAAGGCCCCGTCTTCTTTCATCGCCCTGTCCAGACCCTCGATCACCGAGACCAGACCCCGCCTCCACTGGAGCGACCGCAGGGCGACGCCTGCCGCCGCGGCCCCCAGCACCAGGGGCGCCCGGGCCGGCTCGGGCACCCACGGGGCCACGAGCTCGACCGCCTGTGAAATCGGCCCCTGGGGGTCTTTGGTTTCAGCGATGAGCTGATCGGCCCGCCTGACGGCCGCGTCCGCCGCCCCGTGCAGGGCCCTCGCCTCGGCGAGCCTGGCCTCCAGCTCGGCCCGGTCGGCGTGGGGCAGGTCCGGCCGGGCCAGCACCCCCTCGATCGCCAGCACCTCCGCCGCCCGGCGCTCGCGGACCTCGACCGCCCCGTCGTACACCCGCCCAAACGCCTCAGGGCTGACGCACCCGCCCAGCGAGAGCAGCCCGCAGAGCCCCAGCCCCACAACCAGAATCAGCCCCAGCATCCTCGTCCATCGCATCGCTCCATCCCCTTTCACGCCCGGGCCGAGATCACGCCGCCCGTCGCGGGCCCGGGGGCGGCGACGAACGGCGGCGGGGGTTTCAACAGGCGGGGGAGCCTCGTGCAATGCGAGACTACACCCGGGAAGGCCATGGGCAAGGGGTGAGGCCCGGAGCGCCGCAAACTTGCGCACAGGGGTGGGGGATAGTGGGTATGGGGCGCTCCGATCAGCGGGCTCCGCCCGTGCGGGTCGCTCCGAAGGAGCGCCGGATCTTTGCCACGGGTGAGTCGATCGAGACGCGAACGCGTCGAAGGTCGGCGAACCCGTGGAGAGCGGCCATTACTCAGTCCGCCCTGAAGGGGCGGAGGAATGTGGAGCGAGGTTCTGCGCAGAGACTCAGGATCGAGGGGGGTGCTGGGTTCCTTCGCCCCTTCAGGGCTCGGCAGATGGAGGGCGCTGTCCACGGGTTGCGCTTCGCCCGATGCTGCGCATCGCGCGGCGCTCCACCCGTGGCAAAGATCCGGCGCTCCTAACGGAGCTTCGGCGATACAAGACCGCCGCGGCCTTCAAACCCCCGTGTGCAGCGGCGAGGCGCAGCCGAGCAAGCCGTCAGTGCCGAAGGACGAAGAAAGAGCGGCACAGCTCGCCCTCTTTCTCTTCTACCCGAACTCTGCTCGCCTGTTCTCCTGCTCGCCTGCTCGACCCTCTCGCCCGCGCAGCGGGCGGTCAGCCCCCCGTGTGCAGCGGCGGGCGGGGCGGGGGGCCTGTCTCGGCTTCCGCCTCGGCCTCGGGGGCTTCTGGCGCCTCGGGCTCGCGCTCGCCGATCAGGCGGACCTCGAACCCGTCGTTGGTCAGCACCGCGATGTCCACGATCTGCCCGTAGGGCGCCGCCATGGCCGCACGGCTGCGGAGGATCAGCAGCACGACCGCCGCATCGTTCTCAAACTCGGCGGGCCAGGGAATGACGCGCTGGTCGAGCCCGGTCTCGGTGATCCGCTCCATCGCGGGCAAAACGCGGTTCCAGAGCGAGCGGGCCCGGATCACCTGGTCGGGCGCGCCGACGAAGCCCCCGACCTGCCCCTCGACCATCTGGGCAAAGTCGTCGAGCATCTGCTGGTCGAACTGGTCTCGGGCCTCGTGGTGCATCGAATAGCGGAGCTCGTCGGCGTCGCGGTCCATGGCGGCGGCCATCGCCTCGTTGACAGCCGCGCCGATCCGCCCGGCCCCGCTCATCGCCCCCATGAGCAGGCCCATGGAGAGGACCGAGACGACGACGCAGAGCCCCATGCCGGCCAGCGCGATGCCCGCGCCGGCGATCCTGCCGCGCGAGCGGGTGATGGTGATCAGGGCGATCGAGGCGATGAAGATGCCCAGCAGGCTGATGACGGGGGTGATCAGCGCGGGGAAAAGCGTCTTGGAGACGATCGCGAAGATGCCCGTGCCCCCGGCCATGAGCGCCGCGCCGAGGGCGAGCGGCGCAAGGCGGCTCATCCGCTCCTCGGGATGGCCGGCGCCGAAGTCGGAGAAGGCGGGGTCCGGCCGCTGGTCGGGCTGGTCGTTTGGCTGTTGGGGCTGGTCGGTCATGGGCAGAAAAGGTTAGGTTCGGCGGCGGCGGGGCGGAACATTTGCGCGGCTCGCCGGTCTAAACAGACGCCGGACGAATTCGGCCCGAGAGGGAGGAGACGCGCAATGCACAAATCGGTCTGGATCGGGGGCGTGATCGCGGCGGGGCTCGGCCTTGGGGTCGCGGCGTGGCTGACCATCGGCGGAGGCGGTGGGCAGCGGACGCCAGCCGCGCCGATCGACAAGGCAACCGACCCCGAGGGGTATTGGCGACAGAAGCTGGTCTCGGAGATCACGGTCCACGAGATCGATCGGAGCATCGAGCAGTACTCGATCGAGACCCAGCGCGCGTTCGCCGATCTCGACCGCGAGGTGGCGCTGCTCCCCCGCTGGCGGATGGAACAGGCCGAGCGGCTGATCGCGCTTGTCGAGGGGGTGACGCGCGAGGAGTCGTTGGTGCCGACGCCGGGCGACCCGCCCGAGGCGTATACGCGCCGGGATGTTGCGCGCAAAGCGATCAGGATGATCAGGCACCGCTTCTCGCTGGGCGCTCCGATCGATCAAGAGGCCGAAGACCGGATCGTGCGATATCTGCTCGACTTCACGCACCACCCCGATACCAGCTCGCGATTTCTCGCCATGGACGCGCTGCTGAGTTCGACGCGCATCATCGAACGCCCTGAGGTGCTGGCGAGGATCCGGAAGATGCGGGCCGAGGATCCCGAGCACGGGCTGCGTCGATATATACAAATGCGCGAGTTTCATCTGCAGACCCGCGAGGGGTGGGAGGGGTCGCTGTGAGACGGGCGTTTACGCTGCTGGAGTTGTTGATCGTCATCGCGATCGTGGGCGTGCTGATCGCGATCCTGATCCCCGCGCTCGGAGCCGCACGACGCACGGCACACGCGACGGTCTGCCAATCCAACCTGCGCACGCACCACACGGGGTTCAAGGCGTACCAGGACTCAAACAACGGCGTGATGCCGTTCACGCGATTCCCGTTCCGGCTGAATCACGATCTGCTGACGCCTGTGAAGGAGATCGCCGATCATCTCGATGCGCCGATGCCGCGGCTTGAAGGCGACGAGATCATCACGGGCCGCCCGTGGACCTGCCCGGCCGATCGGAAGGGCGCGGCCGAGTGGGGGTGGAGCTACATGTACTGGCCCGAGCCGCTGTTCAGCTACTACGAGATGGACGGCAACCCCGCGGGCAAGGTGACGGCCATGTACGACGCCGACCCGACCGAGACGCTCTTTGCCGATGTCTACCCCGGCCACGCGCGGGTCTCGACGGTCGAGCCGGGCAACTATGAGCACGCGATGTTTCTGGTGCGCTACGACGGGAGCGTGGAACGCGTGAGCGAGCGCGGGTATTGGGGGCGGCGATAGAAGTTCGTACTTGATCTCCCGCGTGCCACCGACCTCTGCTTTGAGAGGTCGGTGCGCTGGATGTGTTTGTGACCAGCATGCTTGGTCGGTGATTCACTTTGCACAATGTCCGATTGCGGAGGCATCATCCGAGCGATGCGGATGCAACGGCACCGACCTCTTGCAGAGGTCGGTGGCACGGGTTGCGATGTGCGGCTTGCACGCCGTCTGTTTGCAATGGTTGATCACGAAGCCCGCTCCGAAGGAGCGGACGAGCCTTGCCACGGGTGAGTCGATCGAGACGCGGATGCGTCGATGATCGGCGAACCCGTGGAAATCGGTCATCGATCAGTCCGCCCTGAAAGGGTGGAGGAAGGCCGCGATTTGTAAGCCGCAGCGTCGAGCGGGTCCTGAATTAGACCTGTTCCTTCGCCCTTTCAGGGCTCTGCGTGAAGGGTGAGCTTTCCACGGGTTGCGCTTCGCCCGATGCTGCGCATCGTGCTCCGCTCCACCCGTGGCAAGGATCTGGCGCTCCTTCGGAGCGCTGTGCTGAAACGCGATCTGCTCAGATCTTGTCGTCGGACGGCTCTGCTGGGCCGACTCGCAGCAAGGTTGCTTCTCGGTGGAGGCGAAGGATCGCTCTGCCTCGGCCATCGTGCAGCACTGTGAAGGCGCCGGGCTCAGATGGAGCATTGAGTGTCGTGATCGTCCGGGGACGGTCGTCGATGTAGAAGCTGACCGTGTCTGCGAGAGGAAGTTCGGTGCCGAGTGTGACGGTATGGGGCAACTCCAAACTGATCACATCGAAACTTGACCCTGGGCCGCTCCATCGAAAGTCGAGCCTGCTGCGATCTCTGCCGAAGGAAGGCCCGACGCGGGGTCGGTCCACTACAGCGATCGCGTAAGGTCGCGCTGAGACCAGCACCGCGGTCATCGGGATCAGGTGGTCGCCGTTCGTGCTCTGGGGGTTCCGCTTCGCTGCCTCGGCGAGCGATGCATCGGAAGCGTCGAGTCGGGCGTACCTCGCAGATCCGCGAGGATACTTCACCGCCCCGTACCGATGCCACTCGCGGACAAAGGACTCAAGATGACGGGTCTCCAGCGCCGCAGTTCCGCCCGGGCCAGAGAGTGTCACGCAAGGTTCGACCCGACCCGGATCCTTGCTATGGCGGGGCGGCTCCACATAACGATTGTCCGCGCTCACTTTGGCCCGATCGATCCGATCGATGACGATCCGCATTGTATCCGGCACGACGCCGCGCTGGGACAGGACGTTCTCATCGCAACGATGCACGCATCCAAACTGAGAGATGAGCGGCAAGGCCATCACGATCAGCATCATGAAGCGCACGGGTGAATTCCTCTCATTTACGCCGTGGTGCTTTGCCCGCACTTCGCGCCGATCTCCAGCGCCGTCTCCACGATCTTCTCGATCGCTTCGTCGATCTCGGCCTCGGTCGTTTCCTTGCCGATGCTCAGGCGGATCGAGCATTCCGCGTCTTCGCGGCAGACGCCCATGGCCATCAGGGCCGCGGAGGGTTCGATCGAGCCGGAGCCGCAGGCCGAGCCGGCGGAGATCATCACGCCGCGTTCTGACAGCACGATCACCAGCGCCTCGGCGAGCACGCCGGGGAGTGTCATGTTGGAGGTGGACCAGACGCGGGGAGGGGTGTGGGGTGTGGGGCGTGGGGTGTGGGGGAACCCGTTCCCTCGAGCGCCGGGGATGCGCTGCAGCAGCGCCTGTTCCAGCTTGTCGCGCAGGGCTTCGCACTTCTTGAGGTTCTCGGGGTCGCTGAGCCACTTGGCCGCTTCACGGGCCGCGACGCCGGCGCCGATGATGCCCGGGGTGTTCTCGGTGCCGGCGCGCCTCCCGAGCTCCTGCGTGCCCGGGACGAGCGGCGAGAGGCGCAGCCCCCGCCGGATCCAGACGATGCCGACGCCCTTGGGCCCGTTGAACTTGTGGGGGGCGCAGGTGAGCAGGTCGACCCCCAGCGTGCGCACATCGGCGGGCATCTTGCCGACCCATTGCGTGCCGTCGGTGTGGACCAGGGCGCCGAGTTCACTCGCGACAGACGCGATCGCCTCGATCGGCTGGATCACGCCCGTTTCGTTGTTGGCCCACTGCACGCTCACGAGCGCCCGCTCTCCCTCGGGCAGGTTTTCGAGCGCTTCGGCGACGGCGCTCGGCGAGACGACCCCGGACCGGTCGACCGGCAGGCGGACCCAGCGGATCAGGCCACGGCCTTCGAGCGACTTCAGGCAGCCCCGCATCGCCGAGTGCTCGGTTTCGGAGGAGAGGACGGCGGTGACGGGGTTGTCCTCGCGCTCGACCAGGCCGCGGACGCACATGGCGATGGCTTCAGAGCCGCTGGCGGCAAAGACGATCTCGGAGGGCTTGGCGCCGATGAGTTCGGCGACGGCACGCCGCGCGAGCTCGACCTTCGCCTTGGCGTGCTGGCCGGCGCGGTGGATGCTCGATGGGTTGTGCCAGCACTGGCGCATCGCCTCGGCGACGGCGTTGCAGACCGCGTCGGAGGGGCAGGTGGTCGCGTTGTGGTCGAGGTGGATCACGCCCCACATGGTAGTGAAAACACCGGCCCGTGGGGCGGGTGAATCTCAGTCTTTGGGCTTGGAGCGGGGCGGGGGCCGTTTGGGGCGGGGGGCCTTGCGGGTCGTGGGCCCGGGGTTATCGGACGCGCCGGGGGGCCGGCTCCGCCGTCCTGTCCTCCGAAACCGAGCACGCGGCGATGGGGGGCTGCCTGAAGTGGCGGGAAGGCCGTGGCCTGATCCGCTGGG
>JAFIFZ010000045.1 GCA_020831775.1 Phycisphaerales bacterium | reverse complement strand
CCAACCATCTATCCGGCGTCATCGCTTTGGACGCGCCACTTCACTCAATACGGGTCGGCCTCATTCACGGGTAGGGCCTCCGCGAGGGGGCCATGGCAAGGTCGAGGTCCGACCTGTTGATCCCGCCTTCCCTTTCCAGCGGCCTCCGCTCAGGCCGCCTGGGCCGGCGCGAGTGTCTCGCGCCAGACCTCGCCGGTCTTGAGCATCGCCACCATCACCTTGACCATGTGCCGGGCCGTGGCGATCAGCGCCGTGCGGCTCCGCGTCTTCTGCCCCGCCCGCACCCGCTCGTAGAAGGCCCGCAGCGTCGGGCTGTGGCGGATCCCCTGCCAGGCCGCCTCGGTCAGCAGCTTGCGGGCCGTCGCCGGCCCTTCGCGGGTGATCCGCCCCGAGCGGCTCTGGCCGCCGCTCTCGTCCAGGGACGGGACCAGACCGAAGTACGCCCCCGCGCATTTGTTCCGCCCGAACCGGCGGGCGTCGTCGACATACGCCGCGATGCACTCGGCCGTCCGCGGCCCCACGCCGGGCATCGTCATCAGCAACGCCACCGCGGGATGGCGCCGGGCGTACGCGTCCAGCAGCTTCTCCGCCTGCCGGATTGCATCGTCGAAGTAAGCGATCTCGGTAAGGAGATGGTCGCGTTTGAAGGCCGTCAGCGGCGAGGCGAACTCGAGGGCCGCGGCCCACGCCCGTCCCTTTCGTGTGTAGAGCGACTTGCCGGCGGGGGCCTCGACGCCGTGGGTGCGGAGCAGGGCGCGCAGCGCGTTCTTCGCCCGCACCCGCTTGTCGACGAGGCGGCGACGGTGCTCGATCAGCGCCCGCCACTCGCGCACACCCATGGAGGGGACGTGCACGGCGGGCAGCTCGCCGAGCAGCAGGAGCGTGGCGATCTTGCGGGCGTCGATGCGGTCGGTCTTGCGTTTGGCGCGGAAGATCAGGCGGAGGCGTGCGGGGTGGGCGACGACGACTTGTGCGGCCATGGGCCGAAGGGTGTCGTAGAGCAGGCCGTAGCCGGTGGAGGCCTCGAAGGCGATCTGGACGGGCTCGCCCGGGCCGACCTTGGCGAGGTGTTCGGCGAGCTTCCGGGCCAGAACCTCGACCCCGCCCTTGACGGCGAACTCCTTGACAGCCTGGCCGCGATCGTCGAGAATGCAGACGGCGTAATACCTGTAATGGGCGTCGATACCAACTGAAAGCACTGCGGGCCTCCTTTCGGATGTGAGACTCGCCGGGCCGCTCCCGGCGGGATCTCGAATGATCCGCCAAAGGAGGCCTGCTTCATAGTGTCACGGGTGGAGCGAAGCGCGATGCGCAGCATCGCGTGAAGCGGAACCGGTGGAGAGCGTCTTTTTGACCAGAGCTCTGAAGGAGCGAAGGAAGGAATCTCGTCCGCGCTTCATTGCGCGACCAAAAGCCCGACAGTCCTCCGCCCTTTCAGGGCGGCCTCTTGTTCATCGCTTTCCACGGGCTTGCTCGGCTCCGCCTCGCCGCGCCCGTGGCAAGGATCCGACGCTCCTTCGGAGCGACCAGAGATCACGGCGCCGCGAAGAAGTCTGTGGCACTGGCGGCTTGCCCGCCAGTGTTTTTCTGTCATAAATGTATCAACGCCGTCCCGTGCCACCGACCTCGGCTCGGCGAGGTCGGTGCTCCGCTCGAATCAAATCCGTGCGTAAATCTCGTGCCGTGCTACTGATCCAACGCACCGACCTCCTTCGGAGGTCGGTGGCACGAAGCCACCAAAGCCACACAAACTACATCCGCTGCGGCGTCGGCATGCCCAGCGTCGTCAGCCCGTCTTCCAGCACGCGTCCGGTCAGGGCGCACAGGCGCAGGCGTGAAGCTCGCACGGCCGGATCCTCGGCGATCAGCACCGGGCAGGCGTCGAAGAAGCCGCTGAACGACGAGGCGAGCTCGTACAGGTAGTTGCACAGCCGGTGCGGCTCGAGCGTCTCGCCCACCGCCCGCAACACCGACGGGTAGCGCAGCAGGGTCAGCGCCAGGGTCCGCTCCGCCGGCTCGCGCAGCAGCAGTTCGGCGCCCGGCTCGCCCTCGATCCCGCGCTCGGCCGCCTTGCGGAAGATGCTCCGCACACGCACCAGCGCATAGAGCAGGTAAGGCCCGGTATTGCCCTCGAACGAGAGCATCCGGTCGAAGCTGAAGACATAGTCCTTCACGCGATCGTTGCTCAGGTCGGCGTACTTGATCGCCGCGACGGAGATGTCCGAGGCGATCGGCCCGCGCTCGGTTTCGGGCAGGTCGGGGTTCTTCTCGGTGACGACGCGCAGGGCGCGTTCCTCGGCCTCGACGAGCAACGCCGCGAGCTTGACGTTCTCGCCCGACCGCGTCTTGAACGGCCGGTGGTCCTCGCCAAGCACCATCCCGAAGCCAGCGTGTTCGAGGCTCGAGTGCGAGTGCGCCCCGGGCTTGGTCGCGTACCCCGCGCGGATCGCCGCCCCGAACACCTGCTGGAAGTGCAGCGACTGGCGGGCGTCGACGCAGTAGATCACCCGGTCGGCCCCGAGCTTCTGCACGCGCCGGCGGATCGCCGCGAGGTCCGTCGTGGCGTACAGGAAGCCCCCGTCGCTCTTGCGCACCAGGCAGGGCTGCGTCACATCGCGCACGCGGATGATCAACGCCCCGTGGTCCTCCTCGGCGACCTTCCGATCGATCAGGTCCTGCACCAGCGGCGACAGCTCGTCGGCGTAGCTCGACTCGCCCGCCGAGTGCTCCTCGTCCACCAGCACGCGCAGCCGCTTGCAGATCGCCAGACACTCGTTGAGCGTCACATCCGCGATCGTGCGCCAGACGCGGACGGTCTCGGCGTCGCCGCTCTGCAGCGAGAGCAGCGTGGCCTTGGCGCGGGCGAGGGCCTCTTCGGAGCCGGAGACCTGGGCTTCCAGCTCGGCGATCGCCTTGGGCCCCATGTCCCATTTTCTGGCCGCGGCCAGGCCGCGCCCGTCGGGCGAGCACTCCAGCTGCGCCTCGCGGTAGAGCCGGTCGAGGTCGTCGAGCGTGAGCCCATCGAGCTCCAGCCGCCCCGCCTCGGCCTCCCCGCGAACGCGCGAGGTCACCATCGCGATCGGCAGGCCCCAGTCGCCGACATGGTTCTGGCGGACCACCTTCGCGCCCAGCCGCTCCAGCGACCGCGCCACCGCGTCACCGATCACCATCGAGCGGAGGTGCCCGACATGCATCTGCTTGGCGAGGTTGACGCCGCAGAGATCGACCACGACCGTCGGCGGGTCCGCTGGCGGGTCGATGCCCAAGGACGGGGTGTCCATCGCGCCGAGCATGGCGCCGAGCGTCTGCGGCTTCAGCCGAAGATTGATGAACCCCGGGCCTGCGATGTCCGCGTCGCTCACGGGCTCGGCGAGGTCGCCCAGGTCGAGCTCGGCGATGATCTTGGCCGCCGCCTCGCGCGGGTTGACGCCCAGCTTCTTGGCCAATGGCATCGCGGCGTTGGACTGGAAATCCCCGAACTCCGCCCGGCGGCTGGGCGTGATCATCGGGTCCGCAGCCGCCGCGTCGGGGAACGCCGCCCGGATCGCGCGCGCAAACCGCTCCGACAGGATCACGACCGGGTCGAACTGCTTGGGCGCATGGTGCTCGCTCATCGACGGCGATGGTAGGGGAGCCGTGGGGGGTTCGCCCCTCGGTGCGCCGCGCTCGACGCCGGTTTCAACGATCCTCGCCGTCCGCCCAGGCCCGCAGCGTGGCGCGGAGCTCGTCGGCCAAGTCGATCATCGCCGTGCTGGGGGTCAGCGAGAGGGGCTGCTCGATCACGCCCAGGCGCCCGAGCTCGACCGCCCGGATCGGCAGACGCCCGATCGCGCCCAGCTCACCGGGCTTCGGTCCGCGGGCGGGCGTGCGGGGATCCGCGCCCGAACTCGTGCCGGGCCGGGGGCGGATCAGCACGATCGCGCCGGGGTCGAGCGTGAGCACATCCTCGGCGTCCAGCTCGATCCACATCGCGGCCATCGGGTGGTCATTCCCGATCGCGGGGATCCCGCCCAGCCGCACGAGGATGTCGTGGTGGAACGAACCCGGCCCGACCACCGAGGGCGGGTCGACCGACGCGAGCAGCAGCACCGGCCCGAGCGCTTCAAGCCCCGGCTCACGACGCAGCGCCTCGGCGAAGCGGGCCGAGGGCGGCTGTCGATCCGGTGAGAAGCGTCGGGCGAGGTCGTCGCTCGTGTCGATCAACTCGTCGAGCGTGCGCAGGCGGTAGTTGACCAGTTCCCACCCGCGATCATCGGCGAGCGACACAAGCCGCTCGGGAAGCGGGCGCTCGCCCCACTCAAGCAGCACATGCGTCGGGTGGAGGGTGAGGAGCTTCTCGTAATCGACGCCCGATTGATCGCCGCAGATCGGGATGGAAGTGTCGAGCGCCATGTCGTACGCGTGCCGCCCGACGATGGAGTCCGCGGCACCCAGATCAACGAGTGTCGCGACCAGCCCCGGGCTCAGCACCACCAACCGATCGCCCGAAGTCTCGGGCGTCTCCTGCCGACCACACCCCGCCGCAAACAACGCAACAAACACAAGGAGCAACCAAAAAACCTGTGGCACTGGCGGCTCGCCCGCCAGTGTCTCTTTTCGCGGAAAGCTCAAGCGATCTTCCGTGCCACCGACCTCGGCCCGGCGAGGTCGGTGCTCCGCATCAAACAACCTGTTCGTTGACTCCGAAACCGTTTCGCAGATCCAACGCACCGACCTCCTCCGGAGGTCGGTGGCACGGAACGAAGCCGGTGTCCCGAAGGTGGCCCGGCTCGCCGAGTCGGGTTCTCTGAATCTCCCACTCGCCCCAACGGGGCGAAGGGCTGTAGCCACGGGTGGAGCGCAGGCCGACGCGCAGCGTCGGTCGGAGCGCAACCCGTGGAAAGCACGCAAAGAACAAACCGCCCTGAAGGGGCGGAGGAGTTGATGTATTCGACTGCGCCGGGCGAGAACCGATGACAGGAAACGATTCCTCCGTCCCTTCAGGGCGGGAGAAATCTTCTGCCAACCTTCCACGGGTTCCGGCGTGCTTCGCACACCTCCACCCGTGGCTACAACCCTGCGCCCCTCCGGGGCTTGCATGCGTCTGGGAATGAACACAGGCGAGTTTCTCACGCCCCAGCGTACGCCCGATCGATCTCCGCCCGCAACGCCCCGATCTGCCGAGCCTCGTACAACGCAAACGCCCAATCACGAGCCCCCGCCACCGACGCCCCCTCCAGCGCCGCCGCCAAACTCGCCGCCTCTTCCTCCATCTCCGAGATCTCGCCCACGTAACGGCTTCTGTACTCCTCCAGCAACGCGTGCATCTCGCGAAAGAGCGGCGCGGGGTCCCCGCCCGCTTCTTTACGCCGCTCGATCTCGCGGAGGAATTCGGCCTTCCGCTCCGCCGAAGCCGTATCGCCCACAACCGACGGATCGTGCTTCGCCTTGTGCGCGCGCTGGTGCGCCTCGGCGACCTCCGCCTCGGTCGGGGTCGGTCCGCCCCCCAGCGGCAGGCGCAGCGTCGCGCTGACCACGACCGCCGGCGCGAGTTCGACGCCGAGCCACGATCTGAACCACGCCTCGGTCACGCGGTCGTACTTGCCGCCGCCCGTCCCGTGGATGAACAGGTCGCACCCGAGCATGCGCACAAGCCCGGTCATCAGGAGCGCCCGGGGCGCAAGCTGCTCCCGCCCGATCTCCTTCGCCTGCCCCGCAAACACCGGCATCCGCGGCTCCCCCGGCCTCACCCGCCACAGCGGCAGCTCGAAACGCCCCGACTTCTCATTCGCGATCAGCGGCCGGATCTCCGCCTCGGGGTGCGCCGACGCCGCCTCGTTGTACGCGCGGACGCAGGCGCCCGGATCGTCGAGCATGCGATCGAGCAACGCCGCAAAAGCGTCGGTTGTGCTGAGCGAACCGGCGAACACCGGAGCGTCGCCCGCGCCGCCAAGCGACGCCGACAGCAGGTCATCGCACGCGAGGGCGAACTGGCGTGCGAGGTTCGGCTCGCCAGCGTGCGCCTCGATCGCCTGCGAGATCGCCCCGACAGCGCCTTCGCGCACGCCGATCGTTTCGAAATCAGGGGGCTGGACTCGCCGCAGCGCTGGGCGAGATCCCGTCGGCGTGCCCGCGGGTGTCGGGTTGTCGTCGAGTTTCCATGCGCGTCGTCCGAGGCGGCCGTCGGGCGCGCGAGTGGGCAGGTCGATCCGCGTCGGGTCGTTGTCGTCTTGGTCGACCCAGAGCCACGCGGACGCCGCCCCGGTCCTTGATGCGAAGGCCCCGGCCGCGAGCCTTTTCGCCACGATCCCCGGGTGGTGGATCGCGCACTGGTGACCGCTCATCACGACCGGTCTGTCGGTCGGCAGGCCGATGGCTTTTCTGAACGCCGCGGCTTCGGGTCTCCAACCGCTCAGCGAAACCCCGCGCTCAAGCAACCCCGCCCACGCGGGCGCAGGCGGATCAATCAGTAACTCGACCGGCCCGTCGGCGCTGGGGGTCGCGGGGCGGGCTGGCTCGGCCTTGGGCATGCGCTACTTGAGATTCAGCGGGATTACGAACAGCCGGCGGCGACACCCTCGAGCGCCGAAGCGGGCAGCCGGTGCGACCACTTCTCCAGCTCACAATGGAGCACGCGACGGTAGTGCGCCAGACGCGTGTCGGGGTTGTCGAGCTGCCCGCCGAAGCTGCGGCTCTGATCGTTGTAGATCAGGCTCACCGGCACCTCACGCACCCGCAGCCCCAGAGCGCACGCCTGCACCCAGAACTGCATCGGGAAGGCGTAACCGTTCTCCGTCAGCTTCATCTCGCGCAGAGCGCTCACCCTGTGCGCCTTGAAGCCGCAGAACCCGTCGGTCAGGTGCAGGCCCAGGCGACGGTTCAGCTCGGCGGTGATCTCCGCGTTGATCGCTCGCCGATCCGGCGGCGGCGTGTCCGCCCCCTCGCCGGTCTTCAGGTAGCGCGAGCCGGAGATGATGTCCGCGTCGTCCGCCTCGGCCGCCTCGACAAAAGCGGGGATCGAGGCCGGCTCGTGCTGCTCGTCGCAGTCCATGGTGATCAGCCAGTCGTACCCCTGCTCGCAGGCGTAGCGGAAGGCGTCGCGCAGCGACTGGCCGTACCCCTGGTTCCCCTCCCGCCTGATGCTCTTGACGGGGAACTCGGCGACGATCTCGGGGGTCTTGTCCGTCGAGCCGTCGTCGACGATCAGCACCTCCGGCGCAAAGCCGAGCACCCGCCCGAGCACACGCCGGACATACTTCTCTTCGTTGTAGACAGGGATCGCGACGAGCGTGCGCATGAGGCCTCCAGACAGTTCAGACCCTCGCCAACCCGTTCCGGAAGGAAATTGTTCCGGAGAGACCTCGCGTGGGGCGTACTCCCTATTCGTCCGGGGAGGGCGGACGGTCAGGGTTCGTCGCCCGCGGCGTTCAGATCCGCGTCCGCCGGCGTCGGAGCGATGATCGGGTCCACGAACGGGACTTCTTCTTCCAGGCCCCCGTTCCCATCGCCCTCAGAATTCTGCAGCGAGGTAAACGCCGCGAAACCGAAGGGCTTCGACTTGTCGGTCCCGTTCTGTTCCATCTGGGCCTCGATCGCCTCGATCAGCTCGGGCGTCAGGGCGTGCAGCGAACGCATCTCGTGCAGCGGCAGCGTGTGGATCTCCCCAGATGGCGTCCGGATCTGGAAGACGGTGCACTGCACCTCTTCAGAGAGCCGACGCTCCGCCTCCGTCCCCGAGATCGAGCAGGCGAACATCGGGTGCACCTCGCCGATGGGGATCCTCGCCCCCAGCGTGGTGATCACCCCGATCCTGCCGTCGAAAGTCGACTTGTGCGTCTGCTCGACCTCCGGGTCGTAGGGAGCCGAGGCCCGCTTGACGCTCATCATCGACATGCCCATCAGGAAGTCGCGCATCACATTGTGCCAGAAGAGCTCCCGACGCGCCATCACCTCCCGCGCAGGGCGGGTCGGATGGGGCAGGAGGTCCTCCTCCGGCGGCATCACCATGACCTGGGAAGCCGGGCTCAGGTTGGACGGTTCGGTCGTCATCGCGTGAGCTTCATCGTTGGAGGGCAGAGGGCCGCATGCCAGCGGGCAAGGTCCGATTCAGTTATCGCTCCATCCACTCCCGACCCGTCCGCTCCAGCGAATCGATCGCCGAACGCCGGCTGGTGAACTCCGCACGCCAGTCCGACGCCATGATCGCCGGCGTCAGCCCGATCCGCGTCGAACGCGGCGCCGGACGCAGCAAGAGCTCGGGATGGGCCTCGAACAGCAACTCCACTGCGTCGAGTTCCGTCCGGGCCGCCTCCAACTCTCGGACGATCTCCAGCCCCGCCCGCCTGTACGCCGAGTCGGGCAGGCGCCCACGCCGTCGCGATCGCCGCCGGTCCTGCACCTCGCCGATCGCGGCTCGCACACGGTCCATCGTCCGGTCGGCCGCGTCCAACGCTTCCAGCACGCGGCGGTGCGATTCCTCCAGCTTCGACTCCAGGCGCACGCGCTCGATCCGCACCCGCCCGAGCCCTTCTGCAGCGATCAGCGCCCGCGCGTCGGCGTGCGGGCCTTCCAGCAGGCCGACCGACGCGAGGTCGTCGCCCGCGAGTTCGGCGATGATCTGTCCGCCCGAGGTCGACCGCATCGCCGGCGGCCCATCTCCGGCGCCCACGAGCCTCGGGCGTTCTTCTCCCGGCTCGATCCACCAACCGACCTCGTCGCCCGCGACGATTCTCGAAAGCCCCGGCTCGGACCCGATGTCGCGCAGGCGCACCCAAAGGTCCCCCGAGAGCTCGCGCACCATCCGCTCGCGCTCCGCCGGTTCGGCCGGCGGGCCCTCGATACGGTCCGATGGCTCGCCGACGATCCGCATCCGGCGCCCGACCGCCCCGCGCTCCGAGGCCATCGCCACGACCGCCTGCCCGACCCCGACCCTGCGCGAGCGACCGTCGTTGAGAAAGACCACCACCGGCGAGGGCGATCGCCTCGCCGCCGAGGCGATGCGCCAAACAAGGTCCAGCCTGTAGCGCGTCCCGCCGAGCTCGACGACCGTGAGCGCATGAGGCCCGGTGTCCAGCAGTTGACGCTCGATCCGCGAGACAAGCTCCGAAGAATCGAGATCCCCCGCGACGCTCAGGTGCATCACTGTCTCTGTCGCGTGCGCCGGAAGCTGCACAGCAGGCAGCAAGAGCAGCAGGCAAACCGAAAGCCAGATTCGTTGCGTCTTCTCTCGTCCCAATTCCCTGGTCCCCTGTGAAATTGGCTATACGCCCGCCGGTTCCTCCGCCGGCTCGGGCTTCTCGATCGTGAGGTTCTCGCCGAACTCCCCGGGCGCAAACAGGTGCGCCCGCTCGGTGTCGACCGCAAAAACCGCCTCTTCCTGCGCGCGCAGGCCGGACATCGCGCCGACGCGGCAGATCACCGGCGTCCCCCCCGGGGTCGTGCAGTACGCGTCCATCTGATCGCCCAATGGCTCGACCACGCCCACCCGTAGCCGCACCGCACGGCCCTCGCGTTCGGCTCGCGCCGTCGCCTCCGCGTCCGTCGGGGCCTCGAACGCCTGCGGCCGCACACCCAGCGAAAGGGGCTCGCCCGCGTGGTCGGCCACACGCGCCGCCCACGCCTCGGGCAGACGCAGGCGGGCGCCGTTCTCGCCTTCCTCCTGGAAGAAGAGCCCGTCTCCAGCCGCGTCGATTGTCCCTTCCAGGAAGTTCATCGGAGGCATCCCGATGAACGACGCCACGAAGCGGTTCGTGGGTTTCTGGTAGACCTCGAACGCGCCCGCGGCCTGCTGGATCACCCCGCCCGCCATCACCACGACGATGTCGCCCAGCGTCATCGCCTCTTCCTGATCGTGGGTCACATAGATCGTCGTGGTCTTGAGGCGCTGGTGCAGGGCCTTGAGCTCGGCCCTGGTCGTCACGCGGAGCTTGGCGTCGAGGTTCGAGAGCGGCTCGTCGAACAGGAACGCCTTGGGCTCGCGCACGATCGCCCGCCCGACCGCCACCCGCTGGCGCTGCCCGCCAGAGAGCTGGCGGGGCTTGCGGTCCATGAGCTCGGTGATCCCCAGCATCCGGGCCGCCTCGTTGATGCGACGGTCGATCTCGTCCTTGGGCATCCGGCGCAGGCGCAGGGCGAAGGCCATGTTCTTGTAGACCGACATGTGCGGATAGAGCGCGTAGTTCTGGAAGACCATCGCGATGTCGCGGTCTTTGGGAGCGACCTCGTTGACGATGCGGCCACCGATCGAGACCGTGCCACCGGTGATGTCTTCAAGACCGGCGACCATGCGGAGCGTCGTGCTCTTGCCGCAGCCCGATGGGCCGACGAGCACGACGAACTGCCCGTCGGGGATGCGGAGGTTGAACTCCTTCACGGCCTCGTGGCCGTTGGGGTACACCTTGCGGACGCGATCGAGCACAACCTCAGCCATGGTCCATCCTGACGCACGCCGATACCGGGGCGTGGTTTGACGCGGCGCACCCCCGCGCCGACGAACGGTCACTGTACCGAAAAACGCCCCGCTGTCCAAGGGCCGATGGGGGAGAGTGCGAACGCGCGATCGGGGGGGTCGTTCGCCAGACGGCGCATCCGTCACGCCTTTACCGGAGCACACCCCTTCGGCCTTGCTTTCAGGGAAGTCGGTGTGTTTCCGCGCCGATGGCGGATTCTCGGCCCAGGAGCCTCACCGATGTCCGAACAGAATCGCGCGTTCGATCAGGTCAAGGCGATCCTCGACAAGCTCGATCGATCCATCGACGAAGCACGCCAGAAGCGTCTGCACGGCGACGAGCCGGAAGCCGACGAGTCGCAGCCCCGTCGAGAGTCCGAAAACAACCCGCGGGCTCAGCAGAACGAGCCGGCGCAGCCAGAGCGCCCCGCCGAGGTCCCCAGCGGCCAGACCGCACGCCGGGCCGGGTCGAGCCCCTACGGCCGGGCCAAGCCCCTCCGCCCCAACGGCAACGGCGACACCGCCGCCTGGCGCTCCACAAGCGAAGAGCGGGCCTGAACCCGCCTCAAGCCCACAAAGGGGCTTGCCCCGATCCCGAGGGCGGGTAGACTCTGTCGCTTGCGGAACGGGCCTTCGTGCCTGTTGCAACACCGATTCGGGATTGGTGTAATTGGCAGCACGACTGATTCTGGTTCAGTTAGTCCAGGTTCGAGTCCTGGATCCCGAGTTTCAACGATCTTCTTTGCTCAAACGCCCGCCCGTTCATTCGAGCGGGCGTTGTCCTTTTTGAGCCTCGGGTCGGCGCAGCGGGCGCAGAAGAAGGGCCCGCCCTCGGCCGAAGCCGGACGGGCGGGCCCGAACCCCCGAAACTGGTTTGGGCAGGCCCCACACTCTCGGCGGGGCCCGGTCGCGGGGGGGGTTTGGCGCCCGCCCCGCAGGGGGGGGGGCAGGCGCAGCAGTCGGGGGGGGGGGTGACGCCGGCGGTTGT
>JAFIFZ010000041.1 GCA_020831775.1 Phycisphaerales bacterium | reverse complement strand
GCGCGGGAGCTCCGAAGGAGCGCCGTATTCTTGCCACGGGGGCCGCCCACGCACTATGCGCTGCATCGTGCTAAGCGGAACCCGTGGATGGCAGCCCTTGCCGCCGAGCCCTGAAAGGGCGAAGGAAAGACCCTGCTTTCGGCCTCATCACCCCGCGAAGAAGCCGCATTCCTCCGACCTTTCAGGGCGGACTGTTCTTTCCCCGTATCCCACGGGCTTGCTCGGCTTCGCCTCGCGGCGCCCGTGGCAAGGCTCGTCCGCTCCTTCAGAGCGGGTCAGAGACACGTGGCGTGTCGGTGCGCCGGATCGGCATCATCGACAATGAAGCATGCGAAGGTTCTGTGTCACAGTTTCAATCCCCGCGCCAGGTCTTCATCCGCACACTCCCATCCCGCAAAACCTCAACACTCACCGCCCCGTCCCGCGCCGTCACCGGCCATTCCCTTCCCTCGCGCACGCCCAGCCATCGAAGCTCGCGAAGCCGCCGCGGGCCCGAGGATTGCACGATGACTTTCGGGTTCAGGCGTTCGATCATCGCCGCCGCCTGCGGCACGAACGACCCGTGGTGGGGCAGCTCCATCACATCCAACCCGCGATCGCCGACCAGCCGCTCCGCCTCGGCGACCATCCCCTCGATGGCGCGCCCCATCGCGTCGGCGGTCATGAGCATCGTGCGCACGCCGCCGTCCGTCGGGACCTCGATCAGCCCCACGATCGACGCATCGTTCGACGACAGCCCGCCCGAACCTTCGCCCGGCCAGAGCACGCGCATTGTCGCACGGCCGATCCGCGTCGTGTCCCCCGACCGAACCTCACGGATCGGCACCCCGACCGATCGGAAATGGTCCAGCAACGCCCGTTCCGGCCCCCAAGGCCGCTGCTCCGCGGCAACGATTGTCTGCCGCTCGACCACCAGCGCCCCGATCTCCAGCTGCGACGACACATCGATCAGCCCGCTGTAATGGTCGAAGTCCGGGTGCGTGACATACGCCGCATCGATGCGTCGCACGCCCAGCGCCCGCAACGCGTCGGGGATGCGCCGCGTGCCGACGCCCGGCCAGGTCGACCCGCAGTCGAAGAGGATCGCGCTTTCCCCGCTGCGGATCAGGTGGCATGATCCGTCGCCGACGGCGATCGTGTCCAGCCGCAGCACGACATCGCTTCCGAGTTCCCCGCCCCGCCAACGCTCGCCCGCGAGCCAGACGCACAGCCCAAGCGTCACTCCGATCGCCGCACGCCGCATCCAACGCCGCCGCGCCCCGACCGTCACGCACAGCGCGGCAGTCGTCAGCGCCGCCCACCACGCCGGCGCATCCGCCCCGCGCATCGACGCGCCCGGCAACCGGTCGATCCACGAGACAAACGCCGCGATCTCGCCCGCAAACGCCGCCACCGGCCCGGCCATCGCACGCCCGACCTCGGGCAGCACCACGCCGACCCCCAGCGCGACATACCCCGCCCAGAGCGAGACCACCACCAGCGGCGTCGCCAGCACCGTCGCCGGCGCGCTCAGCGGGCTGAACACCCCCGTCTGCGCCAAGACAGCCGGCGCAGAAAACACCCAGCACGCAAACGCGAGCACCACACCCGTCAGCGCCCTGCGCAGCACCAGCCCAGCCCCCGACGGCCGGTCGTCGATCAATCCGCGGATCGGTCTGCCGTCAACCGTCGGCCCGCGGAGCATCAGGTCCACGCGTGGCCCGGCCCACAAGAGCAGCGCCGTCAGCCCGACCGAGAGCTGCCACCCCAGCGCAAAGACATCCAGCGGCCGCCACACGAGCAGCCCCACCGCGATCCACCCTAGGAGCGCCAGCCGGTCGTACCGCCGCCCCGTGCTCTCGGCCAGCAGCAGGATCAGCACCATCGCCCCGGCCCGCACGATCGGCGTCTTCGCCGGCACGATCACCAGATACGCCAGCACGAGCACCGCGACCAGCAAAGGCTCAAGCCGCCCACGATCCCCCGTCAGGCGCACAAACCACAGCGTCGCCCCCGCCATCACGGCAAGGTGAAACCCGCTGATCGCCAGCAGGTGCGCCACCCCCACGCGGATGAACACGCCGCGCAGCGGAGCATCGTCCGCCTCCGTTTCGCCGAGGATCAGCGCCTGCATCATGGTCGCGCCGTCGTGCGGCTCATCCTCACCGGCAAAGACCGCCCCCGCACGCGCACGCATCGCCTCGATCACGCGCGCAGCCCGACCCGAAACACCCCGCTCTTCGGGCAGCACCTCCACCAGCCCCGCGAGCGGCACATCCACCGACCCGATCTCGCCCCGCTGGGCGAGCAGGGGTCTGCTGTCGCGCTGGCCCGGGTTCAGCGGGGGCTCGGGCGGGCGGAACCTCCCCGCCAGCCGCACGCGATCGCCCGCGCGCACCCGCCCCTCAAGACTCTCGCCGACAAACACGCGCACCACGCCCGACGAGTCCCGCCCGCCGTCGTCGCCCCGCAGCGATTCGATCCGGAGTGAAAACCGCTCGCCCTCGCCCCCGAAGCGCAGAAACCCGGCCATCGCCCCGCGCCGCTCCCCGATCGGCGAGGGCGTCTCCATCGCTACCCCTTCCAACTCGATCAGGCGACGGTCGGTCGCCGGATCGGCCACACGCAGGTGCAGAGCGCCGAGGCGCGACGGGTGCTCGTCGATCCGCAGCGTCGCCCACCCCGCCCCGCAGACAACGACCGCGAGGCAGAGGGCGAACTTGCACGCAACGCCCCGCGACAGGCCCGAGAACACCAGCGCGCAGCACGCAAGGGCGAACCAAGCCGCGGCTGGTGCGCCCCCGTACGCCGATCCGATCCAGCGCCACAGCACCACCCCGAGCGCAAAGCACCCCAGCGCGGTCCACGCTCGCAAAGCCGCGCCCGAGCGCTCGCTGTCAAACTGGCTCGTCCCGGCCCCGTCCATGGGCCGCAGTATCCGGAATCAGCGCGGATTGTCAACCCCGCGGCGGGCGATGACGCCGATCCCTGAGCGAAGGGTCGGATCTTCCCTCGCCAACCCAAATTCGCAGCGCAAAGAAAAACACCGGCGGAAGGCCCGCCGGTGCTCGGTGCTGAAAGTCTTGCCGCTGGCGTCGGCTCAGTTGCCGAACGATTGGAAGATGTCGTTGAAACGCTCGGCGACATCCTCGGTCGCGGGGGAGCCGTTGCGTTCCAGACGCGTGCTGCCATCGGTGAAGAAGTTGCGTCCGTAGCGGAGGCCCTGGCCGGCGATGGAATAGTTCCCGCCACCGGAGCGCTGTGTCGCTCCGCTGTTGATCGCCCCGGAGTCGCTGGCGGCCAGGAAGATCGCGTCGGTCCCGGCGGACTGGATCACGATGCGACCACGAGCAGCCGCGGGCAGCGTGTTCACACCTTGGTCGAGGTCTCTGGGGTATGACGGGTTGCCGAGGATGCCCGTCATGTTGGTGCTCAGCTGAGCGGCGCTGATGCCATCTCCGAAGAGGCTCGGCGCTGTGTTGCCCGAAGCCGCCCATGTCTGGTTCCGCCCGCGGTCGCCCAGCGCCAGCGAGCGCAGGAATCCGGCGTTGGAGGCCCAGTAGAAGCGGGAACTACCACCGCTGGCGTTACGCCGAGCGAAATCATTGGTTTCGCGGATCTCCCGCGGCCCGAACTCGTCCTCGACCCAGAGCAGCATCGGCGTGCCCCACGCGTCGACAAACGCGGGGATCGGCGCCTGGTTGGCGCTGCTGGCGCTCTGCTGGAAGTGCGAGCCATCCGGCCCGCGCTCCTGCTCGACGAAGTACTTCGACGGCGGGATGAAGTAGCCAGGGCCGTCGCTCCCGATGAAGTCCGGGCGGACGAAGCGCCCCGAGGGGCCGTACCGCTGGTTCTCCTGGATCGCGTCGTTGCTGGGGCCGAAGGCGAAGTGGATCGTCGCGTCGCGCGAGTCGGGCGTGACAACGCCGCCGGCGAGATCCAGCAGCACATTCTCCATCGCGGTGAAGCCGAGGTTCTCGTTGTCCTGGTGGCCCATCTGGCGGGCGCTGAAGACGCCGGGCGTCCTCCCGTCGTTGTCCTGGCGGAATTTGTCGACCGCGTCGCCGAACCCGCGCATGAGCGTCTGGGTCGTCGCGTTCCTCGCCACATTGCGCGCCCCGCCGATCGCCGGAAGCAGCAGTGCGACGACGACCGAAATGATCGCGATCACCACCAGAAGTTCCAGCAGCGTGAAGCCGCGCGTGCGGCAGAGATCCCGGCGGCCGGTGTGTCGGTTCAGGTCCATGGTGCGTGCTTCCATCTCTTGTGCTCTGCCGTCGCAGGCCAGTGCGACGACGCCGGAGCCCTTCGGGCCCGGCAGACCATCATTCCCGCTCCAACACGGCCGACCCACAAGGACGCGCCGCGCCCGCACGCCAGTGCCCCCCGGGGGACGCAGCTTCACCCGGAGCCATCCCTCTGTTCGGCTCCCGGGCCTCAACTGTTGCGACGACCCGCCAACTGCCCGCCACTCTGGCCGGACAAGGGCCGCCGCCCCCCAGCAACTCTTCTAAAGCATACCAGATCAACCACCGCCGACCAAATCGCTACCGGCCACGACCCCCCTCGCCCTGAACCCGCCCACCCCCGAAGGCGTACCGTTCGCTCCGTGGCCCGCGATATCTGCTTCTACGACGGTCAGTGCGGCATGTGCCGACGCTCAACCCGCATCCTGCGGGCCCTCGATTGGCTCAAACGCCTCGAATTCCAAGACATGACCCAAACACAGGACCTCCCCGTCTCCCTCGACGACGCGATGCGCGGCATGCCCATGCAAACTCGCACGGGCCGGGTCCTCGTCGGCTTCCCCGCCATCCGCCGGGCGATCCTCCAGACCCCGCTGGGATTTCTGCCCGCATCGATCCTGTATCTCCCCGGAATAAGCGCCCTGGGCAGAATCGTGTACAACAGAACCGCCGAGCGACGCGCCAGAGAAGGCGTCTGCGCCATCGCTCCCGGAACCCGGGATTGATCCGAACCGCCCGCCACCGGATACTCGACCTCATGAACACCGCCACGACCCTCGGCGAACTCTCCACGGAAGAACGATCCCGCGCGATCCGTCGCGCCGCAGACGCCCTCAGAAGGGGCGAGGCGGTCGTCTTCCCGACCGAGACGGTCTACGGCATCGGGGTCATCGGCGCCGAGCCCGCCGCCGTCAGCCTCCTCCGCGAGCTCAGCGACAACGACCGCGCTGGCCGGGCCGGCGCGTGGCACGCCCCCGACGCCGAGTCGGTCGAGCGGGCCGTCCGCCCCGCCTTCGACGCCCACAAACGAATCTTCGACCGCCTCGCCCCCGGTCCGGTCACCTTCATTGTCGAGGGCGACGAGGGCGCGATCGACGAGATCCGGGGCCGGATCGGCCTCGCCAAGGGTGCCGCCGACGACGGGCAGCGTCTGGCCATCCGCGTGCCCGACGACGCCGTCGCTTCCGAGCTGCTCCGCGAGGCTGGCGCACCCGTCATCGCCACGCGCCTGGGCGCTTCCGGCTGGGGGCCCGACACCCAGCTCACCCCAGAGACCATCGCCGGGGCCACCGGCGCGGGCGTCGCCGAGGTGCTCGATTCGGGCAAGACCCGCTACGCCGCCGTCAGCACCACCATCAGGCTCACCCCCGCCGGGGGCTACGAGATTCTTTCCGAAGGCGCGATCGACGGACAGACCGTCGACCGCAGGCTCTCGCGCAAGATCCTGTTTGTCTGTACAGGCAACACCTGCCGCAGCCCCATGGCCGAGGCGATCGCCAAGCACCTGCTCGAAGAGCTGCGCGACCCGATCCCGACTCGCGTGCTCTCGGCCGGGGCCTCCAGCGCCGGCGGCTCGGGCCCCTCGCCCGAGGCGGTCGAGGCGATGGAGGCGATAGGGCTCGACCTGACCGACCACCGTTCGCGCGGCCTCTCGAAGGAACTGGTCGCCGAGGCCGACATCATCTACGCGATGACAGAGGGCCACCTCCGAGCCGTGCTTTCGATCGACCCGACCGCCGCCGACCGCGCCTTCGTCCTCGACCCCGAGGGCGCCGATGTCCCCGACCCGATCGGGATGCCGCTCAGCGCCTACCAAGAGACAGCAGACCGTCTCCGCGACCTGATCGCCCAGAGGTTCAAGGATCTTCAGCCATGACCATCGCCATCGGCGCCGACCATCGCGGCCTCGAAGCCGCCCGCAAGATCGCCGAGCACATCAGGGCCGGGGGCCGGGAGGTTTGTCTGATGGGCCCCTGCGACGAGTCCCCCTGCGACTACCCCGAGCGAGCCGCCGAGGTCGCTCGCGCCGTCGCTTCGGGCGATGCCGAGCTGGGCATCCTGCTCTGCGGCACCGGCATCGGCATGTCCATCGCCGCCAACAAGGTCAGGGGCGTCCGCGCCGCCGTCGTCCACGACGAGTTGACCGCCGAGCTCAGCCGAAGCCACAACGACGCCAATGTCCTCTGCCTCTCGGCCGACCTGATGGGCGAGCAGGCGCTCCGCCAGATCGTCGACCGATGGCTGGCCACCGGCTTCGAGGGCGGCAGGCACGCCCGGCGCGTCCGCAAGATCGCCGCCATCGAGCAGGGCCAGGACCCCGCCGCGGTCGCCGACTGAAACCCGCTACTGTGTGCCTCCCATGACCCCGACCGGGACCGACAGCCCATCCTCCGCGCGCCCCCGCCCCAGCGCGTCTGCGAGCACCCGCGAAACCCTCACCTCGCTGGTGATCGCCTTCGCCATGGCCTTCATCTTCAGGGGCTTCGTGCTCGAGGCGTTCATCATCCCGACCGGGTCGATGGCGCCGACGCTCTTGGGCGCACACATGAAGTTCCGCTCGCCCCAGACCGGCACGGACTTCGATGTCGGCCCCTGGTTCTACTTCAACGACCAAGAGCATCTGCCGCCCCTGCCCGTCCAAGGCTCCCCCCAGCACCCCGTCATCGTCCACGACCCCATGAGCGGCCCGCCCCCCGCGCCGGGACGCTCGCGCAGCGGCATCACCAGCCAGCATGTCAGCGTCCCCCGCGAGGCCGGCGACCGCATCTTCGTCCTCAAGTATGTTGAGCCGATCTACCGCCCCCAGCGCTTCGATGTCTCGGTCTTCAAGAACCCCACGCAGCCCGAGGAAAACTACATCAAGAGGCTCCTGGGCCTCCCGGGCGAGCAGGTCGCGCTCGTCGATGGCGATGTCTTCTTCCGCGACGCGGCGCAGGCCTCGAACGCGGACAACCCGTGGTCCGGCCCCGGCTGGCAGATCGCCCGCAAGCCCAGGCGCATGCAGCGGGACCTCTGGTACACGCTCTTCGACAGCGCCCACGCCCCGCACACCCATGTCTCCGACTACCGCTCGCCCTGGCGGGCCTCGTCGAACAGGTCCGGATGGACCATCGGCCGCACCCGCGTCTACCGCTACGAGAGCGACGGGCCCACCTCCATCTTCTGGGACACAGAAAACTGGCCGATCGACGACTACCTCGCGTACAACCAGACCCGCCAGCTCATGACCCGCGGCGCAGCCCCGCCCCGCTTCCCCGTCTCAGACCTGCGGATGCGACTCGGCGTCAGCTTCGAGCGTGAGGGGGGCGAGGTCCGCGCCAAGCTCAAGGCCAGAGGCCACGAGTTCGCCGCAGACATCACCGGCGACCGCGCCCGCCTGCTCATGCGCCCCGAGGGCGAGGCGGACTGGATCACCCTCGACAGCGCCGATCTCTCATCGCCCCTCCGCCCCGGACGCGCCGCCAACATCGAGTTCTGGCATGTCGACCAGGCGCTCTGGCTCTTCATCGACGGGCGCAAGGTCGCCGGGGGCAAGGACCGCGGCGCCTACCACTGGAACCCCTCTGAGCGCATCGCCTTCGTCACCGGCCGACGCCTCGACGACCTCCTCGCCGACGCGGGCAACCCCTTCACAAGATCGGTCAACGGGCGGATGGCCAACTACCGCGAGGCCCAGCCCTCGTGGGAATTCTCCGGCGGGCCCTTCACCCTCCACCGCGTCGCCCTCGACCGCGACCTCTACTTCCGCGCCGCCGACTACCAGTCATCCAACCACTCGATGGCCGGCGAGCCCGCCCTCGCGACCCACCCCGCCAACACGCCGACGCTCGGCCCCGACCAGTTCTTCGTCGCAGGCGACAACTCCGCCGCCAGCCTCGACGGACGCCTCTGGGACGAGGCCGACGCATGGCTGCTCGACGCCTTCCCCCACGCGGGCGTCGGCGTCGTCCCGCGCGAGGTCATGATCGGCAAGGCCTTCTTCGTCTACTTCCCCTCGCTCCAAAGCCGCGGCGGCATCCCCGTCCCCGACGCCGGACGAATGCGCTTCATCCGCTGAGCCCGCCGAGCGGCGCCGGCAGCACGATCACCCCCAGCCTCGTCTGCACAATCACCACGCCATCGAGCACGCCCACACGCTCGGCCTCGTCGTCATCACGCAGGATCAACGCCGTAGGCCGCGACACAAACCGCCCGCTCGCATCGGCGAGACGAACGCGGTTTGCCGAGCCGACGCGCGCCTGGCGCTCGACCAGCACGAACAGATCCGCCGCAACGCCCGGCATCGCGAACGAATCGACCGCCCCCGCTCCCGAGACCGCGTCTCTCCCCGCGACCGCGCCCCGGTCGTCGAGCAGCAGCACGCCGCTGGCGGACACAAACGCGTCACGCCCGTCGATCGAGACCAGCTCCGTCGGCCCCGAGGAGATGAGCGCCGCATCGGTTTCGAGCTGCGACACGCGCTCGCCCGTCTCGGTCTCGATCAGCGACAGCCCGCGTTCGGGCGTGAGCACCGCGACGCGTCCTCCCGTCAGCCAAGCGTCGACGCTGCCCGCCGAGGAGCCGCCGGCGTGCGCCCAGAGGCGTTCGCCCCTGGTCAGGTCAAACGCCGCGACCCGGTCCTCAAGGCCCACGATCAGCACGCGCGAATCGGTCAGACGCAACCACCGCATCCCGCCCGGGACCAGTTCCGACTCTGTCAGCGCCGCGACGCGTTCCCCGGTCCGCTCGTCGACGACCGCGACCCCCGTCGACGCGTTCAGCGAGGTGTCCTGCGTCCCGATCGCGACCACGCCCGACCCCGCGATCAGCGTGTGCACCAGCGTCTCGCCCCGGTCGCGCCGCCAGAGCGTCCGCCCGGTCTCGATATCGATCGCCACCGTGTCGCCGGCGCGCCGGGCCAGCACGAGGGTCCGGTCCGTCGAAGCCGCGACCAGATCGTCCGGGCGCACCTCGCCGACCAGCCTCAGGCTCACGCGGGTCTCCCCGGCACGCTCCAGCAACGTGTCGACCGAGAGCGTCCAGAACTCGCGCCCGGTCTCGGCGTCCAGGCGCACCAGCCGCTGCTCCTCTTCGGCGGTCTCGTAAACGATCACGCCCTCCCGGTCGGCCCTGAGCACGCTCGAAACCGGTGCGGCCGGACGCGACCAGCGCTCGCGGATCCGCGACGCCTCGCCCTCGTCGGGCTCAACGACCGCCAGCGAATCTTCACGCCTGAGCACGATGTACCTCGGCGCGACCGGCACACCCGAGGTCAGCATCGGCCGCGCGATCGACGCGCCCTCGAAGGTCGCCGCAGGACGCCCGATCTCGCGCCCGATCCGCGGTCGCCACGCCATGTCGCCCAGCACCTCGGTGACGCGGCTCCGCAGCGCCTCTGAATCGATCGGCTCGCCGCCGGCCGTCAGCGTGGCGTCGGGGAACGCACGCGCGGCGCGGTCGAGCACCCTTGCCGCGGCCTGCGGGCGACCCTGCTCGATCAGCGATCGGGCCAGCCTGCCCGAGACCTCCCCCGCGACCTCCATGTCCACCCGCATGCCCGCCGCCGAACGCTCGGCCATCGTGTCCATCGACGCGAGCAGGGCCCGCTCGGCCTCGTGGTCCCGCTCCGCCAGCCGCGAGGCCCGCAGCCACAGCTCCGCCGAGACCGAAGCCGCGGGGAACCTCGACGCCAGCTCCAAGAGCGCAGCGGCGTCGGCGTCCTCGCCAAGCGCCTCGGCCTTGCGAGCCGCCTCTCGTTCGTATGGCTCGTACAGCCCGCCCCCCGACGCGCTGAGCACTCGACGGATGCGACGGGTGGTCTCCATGTCAGCACGCAGCACGGCGCTCGGCCCCCGCCAGGTCGAAGCCGCGAGATCGGTGTCGGCCAGGATCCCCTGGTACACCTCAAGCGCACCGCCCCCGTCTTCGGCCGATTCGGCGAGCAATCCCTTCACCAGCAGGCCCGAAACCCGCTCTTCGGGCGTCGAGGCAAGGTCCAGCAGGTGGCCGATCAGCCCGGCCCGTACCTCAAGCGCCAGCGCCGCCCGCTCCGCCCGGCGCCCCGTCGGCTCGAGCATCTCCAGAACCGACCGGAAGCTGCGCCGGCGCACTTCCTTTGCCTCATCAGCGTTCGCTCGGGCCAGGCGTTCGATCAACTCCGCCACAGCGCCCTCGATCAGTTCGTTGCGGCCCGCCAGGTACGCCAGCTCCGCAAGCGTCAGGGCGGGCTCGGGGTCTTCGCGGTCGCTCTGCAGGCGAGCATTGAGCGTCCGCTGGGCCGACTCCCACGCGAGGTAGCTGTGCAGGCGTTCGGTCGACGAAACCAGCACCTGCCCCTCGGCCGCGAGGATCACGCCACCCCGATCCAGCTCGATGCGCTCCAGACGCCTGGGGTCGCTCGGATCAACGACACCCATCCCCGTGGCCATGGGCAAGAGCAGACGCTCCCCGTCGGACAACGGCCGGCCGCTCAGCCCGTCGAGCGAGACCTGCGGGCCGTCGACGACCTTGGTCGGGTCCGGGTCGTCGGCGTGGAGGAAGCGCACACCCTGATTGCCCAACAGCGCGATCCAGTCGCCCACCGCCAGCGCCATCGCGGGCGAGCTCAGGCGGACCGCCTCGATCTCGTGGTGCAGCTTGCCAGTCTCGGGGTCGAGCAGCATGATCGAGCCCGCATCGCCGGACAGAACCACCAGCCGGCCGCCCACAAACTCCGGGGACGGAGCGAACGCCGGACGGAGGTCGGGCGTCATCCCGTACGCCTCGACCGTGCGCCGGCGGACCCAGCGCACACGCCCCGTCGCGGTCTCGATCGCGCTGATGAGCCCGAAGCTGTCGGACCGGTAGACCACCCCGTCCTTGACGCGCTGGATCGTCGGGCGGACCGGAGCGGCGCTCCACCCGACCGAGCCCGCCGTCCCGATCAGGCGTGACCAGCGCACCTCGCCGGTCGACGCATCCAGCCCGAAGAGCCGGTACGACCACAGACGCCGGTCGTCCGGGCGGATCTGCGCCGCAAAGACCACCGTCCCCTCGTGGTGACGCACGATCCCGTCGGACTCAGCCCCGGCGAACTGGTCGAACGCCTCCATCGGGTGGAACGACCAGACCACCTCGCCCGTGCGGCGGTCCAGCGCCTTGACGACGTCGGGCCGGTCGGCCTCGAAGGCCGGGCCGTGCCCGGTCGTCGTGAACACCAGCCCGTCGCCGACCGCGACCGATCGCGGCTGCACCGGGCGCTCGGCCCTGCGCCGGAAGCGGTCGGGCGTGCTCGTCCCGCGCGGGCTCGCCCTGGCGATCTCCGTCGCCCAGCGGTGCGAGAGCGTGAAGCGGTCCAGCGAGACCACCCGCACGCCGTCGCTGATGAACAGGTCGTCGCCCACCAAGGCCGGCAGGGCCCAGGGTCCCGATGGCCTTGTGTTGATGCCCACAGCGGGCGCGTCCGGATCGATCCGCACCGACTGGATCGGGCGGGCGACGATCTCGTTCAGGTCAATGCGAGGCGAGGCGGTGGTCGGGTCGAGCCGGACCATCTCGACCCCGGGCGGGCCGGAGATCCGTGAACGCTCTGTCTCCTCAAGCCCCGCCTCGGCCGACCAGCGGTCCGCCGCCTCTTGCACATCCGCGCGATCGCTGTACCTCGCCAGGAGCAGCATCAGCCGCGCTGCGTCCGCCCCGCTGCGCCCCCGGCGGTCCGGGTGCGGTTCCAGCTGCATCAGCATGAAGCGTGCGGCGTCGAACCTCGCGCTCTCGATGTCGAGCTGGGCCACACGCAGCGCTGCTTCATAGCCAGAAGGTGTCAGCAGCCGCGTCTGCTCGACCAGTCGCTCACGCCCGGCTTCGAGCTGGCGGGCGGCTTCGGGCTCCTGCGCACGCCGGTACCGCTCCAGCAACTCCGGGTTGGCCAGCAGGCGCCGGTGCACATGCTCGCGCACGGAGATGTACAGGTCCGAGTCCCCCTCGACCTCCAGCACGCGATCGCCCGAATCATCCAGCAGACGCTGCAGCGATCGGACCGCCTCGCCCTCGTTGCCCCCCGCGATCAGGTCCGAGAGCCGGTCTAAGGCGTGGCGGGCCGCCGTCGAGTCGTCCGCATACACCGGCACCGGCGTCGAACCCCGGGGGTTGATGAACTGGGCGGGCGCTGCGCCGGTCAGGCAGAGCACGAACCCAAGGAACGCCGGGGCAGCCCCGGCGCAAACGACCCGGTGGCGCTTTCGGACCATGCCTGAGCATACCCGCATCGGCACGACCGACCCGACCGGAACACGGGGGATCCGCACATCGGGTTCGGAGCGACAGATCCGGCGTCGCGGGGCCGATCTCCGCCACGATGCTCGCGATCCACCGGCCCAGCCCGATCTTGAGGCGCCCGCTCTGGCGGGGGGCCGATCGGCCCTCCACCGTGTCGCGAGTCGTGTCGCCGGCCGAGCTCGCACGAACGCGCCGGGTCGCGATGCTCGTCTTCGCGATCGTCGTGCTCAGCATCGCGGACCTCTACTTCACCCTGACCTTCCTGCTCAGCACCGGCATGGTCGAGGCAAACCCCGTCGCCCGCCTGGTCATCGAGCAGGGCTCGCCATGGGTGCTCGGGGCGTGGAAGCTCGCCATGGTGCTGCTCCCCGCCGCGATCTTCCTCTGCTTTTCCAAAAGGAAGCTCTCCGAAGCCGCGGCGTGGGTCTGCTTCATCGCGCTTGGGGCCCTGGCGGTCCAGTGGAAGGTCTACACAGACCGCGTCCACGAGATGACCCCCTACATCTCGATGCTCTACCAGGACAGCCACGGCGTCGAGCGGCCCGAAGGCTGGGTCTGCATGACCAAGTGGCGGGACGACCGGGCGACGGCCATCGCCCGCCGGTGATACGCTCCGGCCAGATGACCGGACACCACAGACCACCCAGCGGACGATCCCGGCTCGGCGCCACGGCGTTGCTTCTCGCCCTGGCGGTCGGCGCGGGCTGCTCGACCGTCTCCTCCCCCCGCCTCAGCGTCACCGACGCCTCGCTGGGCGAGGTGACAGACGAAGGCCGCGTCGTCGTCTTCCAGATCGAGGCGGCCAACCGCAACGACCGCGAGCTCCCCCTCCGCGAGGTCCGCTACCGCTTCTCGCTGGAAGGGCGCGAGGTCTTCCGCGGCGTCCGCTCTTCCGAGGCGTCGGTCCGGCGGTTCGGACGCCAGACCTTCCGCCTGCCGGTGGTGCTGCGGGCCGAAGACATCGAAGGGCTCCAAGGCCGCGTGCGCTACACCCTGCGGGGCGAGGTGACCTACCTCGCGCCGGGCGCGCTGGCAGAAACCCTCTTCGACACAGGCGTCAGCAGGCCCAAAACCTCGTTCAGCGACGAGGGCGTGCTCGACCTGGGCGGCTGAGACTCCGGGCTCACATCACCGTCAGCAGGTCGCGGTCCTCGGTCGACAGGCGGATCTCTGCGCCAGGCAGCCGATCACGCAGCGACTGGGCCAGCCGCGGCAGATAGCCACGCTCGGTGTTGGTGTGCCCGGCGAGCAGCACGCTCATCCCCGCATCGAGCGCCGCGTTGACCTGGTGGTGGCGCATCTCGCCCGTGAAAAACAGTTCCGAGCCGATCCGTCTGGCGAGCGGCGCCATCGATTCGCCCGCGCCGGGCACCACCGCGATCCGCGAGACGGGCTTGTCCTCACCGAGGATCGCCGCACGGATCCGCGCACGCCCGAGGTGCTTCTTCAGCCGCTCGGCGATCTCGGCCACCGTCGCGGGCTGGTCCAGCACGAGGCGCCGGCCAGCGCCCGCGGTCCGGCGAGGCTTGGGCGCCAGCTCGTACACATCGATCGCGGGTTCTTCGTAAGGGTGAAACGCGCGGAGGGTTTCAAGCGCCAGGGGCAGCGCTTCTTTGGGGCAGACGGTTTCCAGCCGCAGCTCTTCGACCTGCTCAAGCCGCCCGGACTGGCCGATCGCGGGGTTGCTCGCGTCGGAGCCGAGGAAGGTGCCGGTGCCGCGCGAGCTGAAGGTGCACAGCGAGTACTCGCCGATCCGCCCCGCCCCGGCCGTCGCCAGCGCGTTGCGGACCGTCTCCAGCGAGCTCTCGGGGAGGAAGGTGACGATTTTGACCTCGTGCTCGCCATCGGCGGCGGGGCTCATCGAGCGGCAGTCGCCGTGGATCTTGCCCGGCTCTTCTGAGCCGCTGATCCCCTCGCAGAGCCAGTCGGTCACGCCCCCGGGGACGCTGTCGAGCGCCGTGTGCGCCGAGTAGATGGCGATCCTGGCCTCCGCGGCCCCGAGGATGATGCGTTCCTTGGCCGAGGCGTTGGTCACGCTCTTGAGCGGCTCCCAGATCGGCGGGTGGTACGCGACGATCGCGCGCACGCCCGACTCGATCGCCTCGTGCAGCACCGCCTCGGTCAGGTCGATCGTCAGCAGGACCGGCCCGTCCAGCTCGGTCCGAGGCCGGCCCAGGTGCAGGCCCACGCGGTCCCAGGGCTCCGCGTACGAGAGCGGGGCGATCATCTCCATCGCGTTGATCAGATCTGCGACCAGCATCGGCCATTCCTCCCGGGCGGGCTCTGGGCCCGAGCATCAGCCTAGGGGGCGAACGCCCGCCCCGGACGCCCGCCCTCAACACAGGCTCGGGCGGAGAATCGCGTACAGTCCGCGCGTGAGCGAGCCTTCGCCCGATCGAGCCTCCCGCGCCGCCCTGGGGATCATCCGCGTCCTCCGCGACGCCGGGCACACCGCCTACCTCGCGGGGGGGTGCGTGCGCGACCTGCTCATCGGCTCGGTCGCCAAGGACTACGACATCGCCACCGACGCCACGCCCGACCGCGTCCAGGCCCTCTTTCCCAAGACCCAGGAGGTCGGTGTCAGCTTCGGCGTCGTGCTCGTCAAGCAGGACGGCGTCGCGATCGAGGTCGCGACCTTCCGCTCCGACGGCCCCTACACCGACAGCCGCCGACCCGACACCGTCGTCTTCAGCACCCCCCAGCTCGACGCCCAGCGTCGCGACTTCACCATCAACGCCCTCTTCCTCGACCCCCTCGATCAACGAGACCCCACCGGCGATCCCAACGGCAATGAGCCCGTCAGAGCCGAGCCCCGCCACCCGGGCGCAGCGGAGCGCTACACCGAGCAGGGCCTGGTCATCGACTTTGTCGGCGGGCTGGAAGACATCCAGCGCAAGGTGATCCGCGCCGTCGGCGACCCCGACAAGCGACTGGCCGAGGACCACCTGCGGGCGTTGCGGGCGGTCCGCTTCGCCTCCCGCTACGGGTTCGACCTCGACGAGGAGACCGCCGAGGCGATCCGGCGCCACGCCTCTGAACTTCGGGGCGTTAGCCGCGAGCGCATCGGCGACGAGCTGCGCCGCATGCTCGGCCACCCCAGCCGGCACCTGGCGGCGTGGACGCTCCAGTACCTCGGGCTCGACGAGCCGGTGCTGCTGGAGCCGAGCCGCAAGGCCGCGCCGAAGCGGCTCGGCCGGATCGGAGACGAATCTCGTTATTGGACTCGATTGGCCGCGTGGGCGATCGACCGTGGCTCGATCATCGAGGCAACACAGATCGCCCCCCTCGTCGCCCGCTACCGCGAGGCGTTGAATCTTTCCAATGAGGAGCGCGACGGGTTGAAAGCCGTGCTCGACGGCGTCGCCCACCTGCTCCGGGGGTGGCCGACGATGTCGACTGCGGCGCAGAAGCGGGCCGCGGCATCGGACTGGTTCCTCGAATCGCTGCGGATCGTCGCGTCCGAAAACCCCGAGGAGGGGGCCCGCATCCGAACCCAGGTCGAACAGCTCCAGCGGACCCCCTCGGGCCTGGCCCCAGAGCCGTTGGTCGACGGTCGGACGCTGATCGAGGCGGGGTTCGCCCCCGGGCCGGTCTTCAAGCGGGTGCTCGACGCGGTCTACGACGCCCAGCTCGAAGACCGGGTCGCGACGACGCCCGAAGCGATCGAACTCGCCCGCCTGCTGGCGGTGGAGGTCGGCGAGGACGAGGACGAAAGCGGTCCGGCCTGACCCCGTTGCGGGTCGCCCGACGCATGGAAATCCGGGGTTTGCCCGCGGCCGACGGAACAGACGGGCGGGCCGATCGGTTTATACCCCGTTCGGGTGCTCATGGGCAGGTTCGCCGGATCAGAAGGGCGGTCTGGCCCGTATGGGCAGGAGCCGGTCGCTGCAGGGCGGTCTTTCGGGTACAAAGGCATTGGCCCGGAAGCATCGTTGTTGTAGACTGACGGTATGACGGAGCGGGGCCGCCCGGGCGGAAGCTTTGGACGGACTCTTTCTAGAAGGTGATCGAGCGCGGCCGGTCGAGGATGTCGACCGAACCGGGCTCGGCGTTGGGTCGTTCTACACCGTGCCGGTGGGTCGGCATCGCCCGGCTCTTCGATCTCGCTCGGAGATGGCGGAACAGCCTCGCGGGCGGCACGGTTTTCAAGCAGAGTGTCCCGGCATCTGAGCGGGGGCGGACGGCATCGAGCGGAGTTGCGTGATATGAAGACTGAACAGAAGAAGCGTCGCTGGCTTGGCTCGGGCCTCCTCAGGGGGGCGGTCGCTTCGCTGGTGGTCGGCGCCGCGGTGCTGACCGGTGTGCCGGTGGTGTCGCAGCAGGCCACAGCCGCTGTGATGCTCTCGGCGTCGGACCATATCCTTTTGCGTGACAGCCGTGAATTCAGAGGCGAGATTCTGGAGGAGACCGATTCGCACATCAAGATGCGGGTCTCGGTCCACGGTATCCAGACGGTGATGACCTTTGAAAAGCGCGAAGTGCTGAGCGTCAAGCGTGGCGAGGCCGCCGCTCAGGAAGATCGACAGGCGCAGGACCGTCGCCCCGACCGCGCAGAGGCCCGCCGGGCCGACCGCGGCGATGACGCCGCCCGCGTCTATGTCGCCGAGTTTAAGGGCCACTTCGGCCGCGACATGGCCGCGACCCCCATGCGCGAGGCGCTGGAGGACGCGGCGCGTCAGCGGGCGGATGTGCTGGTGATCACACTGGACCTGCGTTCGTACTTCGCGTTCATCCAGGAGCAGCGTCGCGAGCAGGGCCAGGACGAGGGCCACTTCAGCGAAATGCAGATGACCGACGACATCATGCATCTGCTGCGGGTGGACATGCAGCAGATTTTCGACACCCCGCCTCGCGTGGTGTTCTGGGTCAAGCAGGCGTTGGGCGGCTCGTGCTTCCTGCCCCTGATTTCCCGTGAGATCTACTTCCACCCGTCCGGCCGGATGGGCGGCGTGGGGAACCTCGACCTGCTCTTCGGCGGGATGGACGAGGTGGTGCGTCAGAAGCTGATCTCCGCGAACATCGAGATCGCCAAGGGCATCGCGATCGCCGGCGAGTATCCGCCCGAAATCATCGAGGCGATGGCCATGCGTCGCCAGGTCTGGTCGTACCGGCTCGAGGGCGGACGCCCGGTCTTCCGCCAGGGCTGGCCCGACGCCGGCCGCGGCGAGATCCTGCTGACCGACGACGGCCGGGGCGAGAACGCCGACACGATCGAGCAGATCGTCCGAGGCGAGGGCAACGACACGCTGACGATGACCGCCGACCTGGCGCTGACCCTTGGCGTCTCGCGGGGCACCGTGCGGACGCTGGACGACCTTCTGCTGGAGATCGGCGTCGGCCGGAACTTCACCCGCGTCGACGAGCGCGCCGAGCGGATCGTCGCCGGGTGGTCGCGCGACCTCGTCAACTCCGAGCGTCGCCTCCGCCAGCTCTTCCGTGAGTTCCAGGAGATCCAGGTGCAGGGCGATTACAACGAGCGGACCCGCGCCCGCGGGCGCCAGATCCGGACGCTCGAACAACAGATCCTGCCTCTGATCCGTCGTTTCGACGGCTCGATCAACCCGTTCCTCGGCGTTCCGCCGGTCGAGGAGATCCAGCGGATCATCGAGCGGATCAAGCTGGAGCAGATGGCGGACCGTCGCTGAGCCGCCGGTTTCTGACACACCAATCAGGAGGGTGTTTACACCATGACCATTCGAATGACAAAGCTGCTGAGCCTGCTGGTGGCTGCGATCTTGTCGATCTCGCTCACGGCCGCGTCGTGGGCGAACGACCGGGTGACGCTGACCGACGGCACGGTCGTCGAGGGGACGATCAAGCAGGAGCTCGACGGGTACATCTGGTTCGAGGTCCGCCAGGGCGGGATCGTCAACGAGGTGATCTACCGCGCCTCGCAGATCCAGAAGATCGAGCGCAATGTCGGCGCCCAGGCCGACGACACACCGCAGAACCAACGCCGCACCGAGCGGCGTGAGCAGCCCCGCGAGTCCGGCGCCACCGGCGCCCCCCGCGCCGCGGTGATCACCCTCGGCGGCGGGTCGGGCAAGGACATGGTCGGTCTGTACATGACCGCCGAGTCTGTCCGGCGCCAGATTCCTCAGCTCGAAGAGGACGGGATCGAGATCTTGGTGCTGCGGATCAATTCCGGCGGCGGTGCGCTGCTGGAGATCGAGCGCCTCAGCGACCTCATCGAAGAAGAGCTCAAGCCTAAGTTCCGCGTCGTGGCGTGGATCGATTCGGCGATCTCGGCGGCCGCCATGACCGCCCACACTGTCGAAGAGATCTACTTCATGACCACCGGCGCCTATGGGGCCTGCACGGGCTTCTACGGCGCGTCGGGCAAGGCGATCTCCGACCGCGTGCTGGAAGAGGCGCTCTACATCATGGAGCAGATCTCCGACCGCGGCGGGTACGACCACGCCATCATGCGGGCGATGCAGATCGATGTGCCCCTCTCGGCCTCCTTCGACGAGCACGGGCGCGTCACCTGGTACCAGGACCACTCGGGCGACCACATCGTCAACCCCGGCGGGCGTGTGCTCACCTTCAACTCGCAGACCGCCAAGCGGTTCGGGTTCTCCAGGGGCACGGCGGACAATGTCGACGAGCTCGCCAAGGCGATGGGCCTGACCGAGGTGATCTGGGTCGGCGAGCAGGAGCGTGGCTTCGGCTACCCGATCAGCCGCGCCGAGCGGGAGATCCTCCGCTTCCGCGACCGCGTCGAGCGTGACGAGCGGAACCTCAACAACTATGTTGACCGGTTCCAGACCTCGCTGGCGGTGGCGCAGAATCGTCCTCGCGAGGAGCGCGGGCCGTTCCTGAACCGGGCCCGCGACGCGCTGCGTCAGATCGGCGGGATGGTCCGCAACAACCCCAACTTCGCCCTGTTCGTCTTCGGGACCGACGAGGACGGCTTCTGGGAGTGGTACCGCGAGCAGGAGGAGATGATCCGCCGCCTCGGCTGATCCTCCCCCGGATTTCCGGACTTTCTCATCTCGCATACGCGAACGAACAGCCCGGGCCTCGGCCCGGGTTTTTTCGTGCGCCGCCCTGTGCCGGCCCTTCGCCCCGTCCTCGGGCGGTCTGAGCGAGGGCGGATCTGACGGGTGCGTGGGTGTGCGCGGGGAGGGGGTGTGCGGAGATTGGGCGGCTCGAATAGCATGGGGTTCCTTTTGAGCCATTCGACCTTCTGTGAGAGGAGCGCCCTTCATGCCGGCCCAGGCGACCGACTTCATCCCCGCCGAGTTCGACGCGTCCGATTGGCCTCAGGTCGAGGCCCTGCTCGACGACCTGCAGAACCGGACGGTCTCCTCGGCGTCGGATCTGGAGCGCTGGCTGGCGGACCGCTCAGAACTCGAAGCGGCGTGCGACGAGGCGATGGCCGATCGCTACATCAGCATGAGCCGCCGGACGAACGACAAGGCGGCCCAGCGGGCGTACACCGACTTTGTCGAGAAGATCCCGCCGAAGCTCAAGCCCCGCCTGTTCGAGCTGGACAAGAGGTTCGTGCAGCTCTCGGGCGAGCACAAGCTCGACCAGCGCCGCTATGAGGTGATCCTGCGCGACACGAAGGCCGAGGTCGAGCTCTTCCGCCCCGACAATGTGCCGATCCAGACCGAGCTCGCCAAGCTCGCGCAGGAGTACGGGCAGATCACCGGCGAGATGACCGTCGAGTTCGAGGGCGAGGAGAAGACGCTGCCGCAGATGGCGGTCTACCAGGAGTCGCCCGACCGCCAGGTGCGCGAGGCGGCGTGGAAGACGGTCTCGGAGCGCCGCCTGCAGGACGCCGACAAGCTCGACGAGCTGCTCGACAAGATGGTCCAGCGTCGGCACAAGATGGCTCTGAACGCGGGGTTCGACAACTTCATCGGCTACGCCTTCAAGAGCAAGATGCGTTTTGACTATGGGCCCGAGCACTGCCAGGCCTTCCACGAGGCGTGCGAGAAGCATGTCGTGCCGTTCAACAAGCGGCTGTCGGAGCGCAGGCGTGAGGCTCTGGGCGTGCATTCGCTGCGTCCTTGGGACCTGAGCGTGGACCCCAAGGGACGGGGGCCGCTGCGCCCGTTCAAGGGCGGGCACGAGCTGTTCGACAAGTCGATGCGGGCGTTCGAGAAGCTCGACAACCGTTTGGCGGAGATGTTCGAGGTGTTGGGCGAGGGGCTGCCCGGCGAGGGCGAGGCCGAGGGCGTGTACCTCGATCTGGACAGCCGCAAGGGCAAGGCGCCGGGCGGATACCAGTACATGCGCGACTACACCCGTCGTCCGTTCATCTTCATGAACGCGGCGGGGGTGCAGCGCGATGTCGAGACGATGGTGCACGAGGCCGGGCACGCGTTCCACTCGATGCTGCTCGTCGAGGAGCCGCTGGTGCACTACCGCCACGCGCCGATCGAGTTCTGCGAGGTCGCGTCGATGGCGATGGAGTTCATGACGATGCCCTACTGGGGCGGCAAGGACGGCTTCTACCCCGACGAGATCGACCACGGACGCGCGGTACGCCAGCACATCGAAAGCTCGGTGAGCATCCTCTCGTGGATCGCCACCATCGATCTCTTCCAGCACAAGCTGTACGCCAAGCCCGACCACACCCGCAAGGAGCGGACGGACATCTGGCTCGAGCTCGACGACCGCTTCGGGTACATGGGGCGGGCGAAGGTCGATTTCTCCGGCCTGAACCCCCGTTTCCGCGAGACGACCTGGCAGCGCCAGGGGCACCTCTACGGCTCGCCCTTCTACTACATCGAGTACGGCATCGCCCAGCTCGGCGCGATGGGCGTCTGGCTGCACGCGATGGAGAAGGGTGAGAAGAGCGCGATCGACGCGTACATCGAAGCGCTCGCCCTCGGCGGCTCGCGCCCGCTGCCGGAACTGTTCAAGGCCGCGGGCCTGCCCTTCGACTTCGGGCCCGAGATTGTCGGACGCCTGGTCGACCGGGCCGAGCGCGAGCTGGAGAAGCTGCCGGAGTGAGTGTGGCGAGGGCTTTGTGGCACTGGCGGCTTGCCCGCCAGTGTCTCCCCGCTCGCTCAATGAGTACCCGACAGAAAACACTGGCGGGCAAGCCGCCAGTGCCACAGATCTCTACCCTCACCCCCGATGCGTTTTACTTTTCTGGGCACCGGGACTTCGGCGGGCGTGCCGGCGATCGGGATGAACGACTGGTCGTCGGACGACCCGCGCGATCGGCGTCTTCGCACCAGCGCGGTGATGCGTTGGACCGACCCCGAAGGCCATGAGCGAGCCGTCCTGTTCGACTGCGGGCCGGACATCCGCCAGCAGGCGCTGACCAACAAGCTCGACCGCTGCGACGCGATCCTGTTCACCCACAACCATGTCGACCACACATGGGGGCTCGACGAGGTCCGGCGTTTCAATGTGACGATGCAGGGCCCGATCGACATCTACGCCGAGCAGAACACCCTCGAACACCTCTACCGCGTCTACGCACACATCTTCGAGAAGCACAAGAACATCAACGACAGCTTCGTCGCCTCGCTCATCACCCACAGGATCGGGCCCGAGCGGGTGCTGAATCTCTACGGCCTGAACATCACGCCCTTCCGCCTGCTGCACGGGCGGCTGCCGGTCCTGGGCTACCGCATCGACTCTGACCGTGTCAAGAGCGACTGCCTCCCGCTGGCGTACTGCACGGACGTCTCGGCGATCCCGCCCGAGTCGTGGCGCTATCTGACCGGCCTGAAGACCCTCGTGCTCGACGCCCTGCGCCATCGGAAGCACCCGACGCACTTCACGCTCGGGCAGGCGGTCTCGGTCGCGGCGGAGGTCGAGGCGGAGCAGACCTGGTTCGTCCACATGAACCACGAACTCCGCCACGCGGAGACCGATGCGGAGCTGCCAGAGGGGATGAACCTGGCGTTTGACGGATTGACGATTTGATGGGCTTGCGGGCGATCCTATCAAAAAACGATCATTCGTTATCGGGCAAACAAGAACCACCGACCCGACTCTTCGCTTCGCTCAGAGATCGGCGTCCGCCCTCTCCGCTCTCCTGATCGCCTGCTCGACCCTCTCGCCCGCCGACGGAGGGCGCCCCATGACCTCGACCGAGGTCGCACCTACACTGTCCGCCCATGGCCAAGTCACGCGAAATCAAGAAGCGGATGAAGGCGGTCGGCAACATCAAGCGGATCACCCGCACGATGCAGATGATCGCCACGAGCAAGTTCAGCCGCGCCCAGCAGGCCGCGACGGCGAGCAAGCCCTACACCCAGGCCCTGCTCGATCTCGTCGGCCAGCTCTCACGCATGGAGGGGGCGGACCACCCGCTGCTCTCGGGCGTCAGCGGCGCCGAAAGCAAGCCCGAGCTCACGCTGATCATCTCAAGCGACCGCGGGCTGTGCGGGCCTTACAACGGCTCGATCCTCCGCACCGCCCTCCGCCACCTGCGGGCCAACGAGAAGGCCTCTTCGGGCGCCATCGAGGTGATCGGCAAGAAGGGCCTGGGCGTCCTGAAGTTCAACAGCATCGGCGTCGACCGCCACCACGCCCAGTTCGGCGACAAGCCGAAGCTGGAAGAGGTGCAGAAGCTCGCGGCCGAGTACACCGAGCGGTACGCGTCGGGCGAGTTCTCCGCGATCCGCGTGATCTACATGAAGTACATCTCGGCGGGTCGCCAGAAGCCCGAGATCCTGCAGCTCCTGCCTTTCAAGGCGCCGACGACCGAGGGCGCCGAGGGCGGGGCTGAGGCTTCGACGCGTTCGCTCCAGTTCGAGTTCTCGCCCGACGAGGCCTCGCTGCTGGAGGCGATCGTCCCGACGGCGGTCCGCACCGTTCTCTTCCAGGCGTTCAACGACGCGATCGTTTCAGAGCGTGTCGCCCGCATGATCGCGATGAAGTCCGCGACCGACAACGCCGGCAAGATGGGCAAGGACCTCAGCCGCAGGTACAACCGCGCCCGCCAGGCCCAGATCACCACCGAGCTGACCGAGATCATCTCCGGCGCCGCGGCTCTGTAGTAGACCGCTCGGACTGAAGCAAAAACAGAACCGGCCGGACCCTGAGGTCCGGCCGGTTTTTTCGTTCGCGGTGCTCGGCGTGACAGGGTGTGGCTGGGTGCCGCTGGGGGTCAGTCGCCGCTCTCGTCTTTGGACTCGGCCTGGTCGGGCTTGGGGCCTTCGGTCTCTGCCTCGACGAACGGCTCGATCGTCTCGATGACGACGGTGATGCGTCGCTCGGGGTCCATGAAGGCGGCGAAGCGCTCGCGGACCTCTTCGTCGGTGATCGGCTTGTAGTCTTCGATGCGGACGAGGGCGTCTTCGATGGCGATGCCGCGCCTGGTGACGGCGCCGAGCACATTGTGGGCCCAGTACGAGTGGCCCATCCAGGCGCCGTCGAGCTCGTTCTCGATGGCCTGGAGTGCGATCTCCATCTCGCCCTCGGTGGGGCCCTCGGTCGCGAAGCGTTCGAGGTGGGTGTGCAGGATGTCGGCCATCTCGGAGGCCTTGCCAGGCGCGATCATCGCGCCGAGGAAGAAAACGCCGAGGCTCGAAGGCCCTTCGGCGGGCATGGTGCGGGCGACGACCGCGGTCGCCTTCTCGGCCATGCGGAGCTCCGAGTCCAACCGACTGCCCAGCGCGTACTGGGCGATGTGCAGGGCACGGACGGTGCGGATGTCGGCGATCTCCGGCCCGCGGAATCCCGCCAGCGACATCGACCGGGGCGAGTCGCTCTCGACCCACGCCTCGGAGCTCACGGCCCCTTCGGGCGAGGCGATCTTCTCTGAGTAGGGGCGGAGCACCTCGGGAGAAGGACGCTCGCGCCCGGGCAGCGAGCCGAAGTACCGGCGCACCAAGTCCATCGTCGGCTCGACCTCGACATCGCCGACGATCGCGATCTCGATCGGACGCTCGGCAAAGGCGGTCCGCATCCACGACTGCAGGGCCTCGGCCTCGATCGCGGCGATGTCCGCGTCGTCGAGCGGGTGCATCGGGCCGCCCCGTTCGGGGCTGATCACCAGCCCGAGCTGGCGGGCGAACATCGCCGTGGCCGACTCGGTCGAGAGCGTGATCCGCTGGCGCTGCACCTGCTTCCAGCGCCGGAGGTTGGCCGCGTCGACGCTCGGGTCGTTCAGCACGGCGTGCATCACGCGGAAGCCGTCCTCAAGCGTTTCGGGCGTGGCGCGGAGCCGGTACTGGATCGCGTCGGGCGCCATCTGCCCCGAGAATTGCACACGCTTGGCCCCCAGGGCCTCACGGATCGCCCGGGCGCTGTGCGCCCCGGTCTCGGGCTGCATCAGCATCGCAGAGGCGGCCTCGGCCATCCCCGCCTCGCCCGGGCCCTCGATCAGCCGTCCCCCGCTGACCTGCACCGAAGCCTCGATCATGCCCGCCCCCTGGCCGTGCGGCATGACGATCACGCGGACGCCGTTGGAGAGCCAGAAGGCCCAGACCTCCGGGTCCTCGTGCTGGGTCATCTCCTCGACATGGCCGGGCGCGGGCTTCTCGCCCAGGAGCGCGTCGAGGCCCTCGGGCTCGGCGAGCGCGGGAATGGGCAGCAGCAGGAGGCAGGCGATCAGCAGCAGTCTTGTGGCGTTCATTCGTCTCGTTCCTCCGTCCCCCGGTCTGCGGGGGGTCGCTTCATGTACAGGTGAACCGCCGACTTGCCGTAGATGTGCGTCTCGGGCCCCACGGCGAAGGAAAAGTTCAGGTCAACGGGCGTCTTGGGCGGCGGCTGGTCATGTTCTTGGACCGGCGCCTCGTTGTCGGGCTCGTTGGCGAGGGCCTCGATGCCCTCGGCGTCCAGCGGGCCGTCACGGTCCAGATCGTAAACCACGCTCTCGTCGACTTCCGGCTCCGGCGGCGGGGCGGGGGCCTCGTGGAAAAAGGGCCAAGGAGTCCTCAAAACGGCATACCCCGTGTCGTCCAGCTTGGCGATCAGCCGCTCGAACTGGCGGACGAACCGCTCCCACCCATCCGGATCGCGCACGAGGGGGTAGGGGGGATCCAGAAAGATGATGTGGACCGGGTCGGGGCAGCGCATCAGGGCGGCCGGGCCGAGCGCGTCGCCGACGACCAGCTCCGCCCGATCGGCGCAGCCCAGGTCCTCGATGTTCTGCTCGACGAGTTTGGCGATGCGCCGGTCTTTCTCGATCAGGACGACGCGGGCGGCGCCGCGGCTGACGGCCTCCAGCCCGATCGCGCCGGTGCCCGAGAAGGCGTCGAGCACCGCCTCGCCCTCGAAGTGCCCGCGCAGGAGGTTGAAGACCGCCTGGCGGACCAGATCGGGCATGGGGCGCGTGGTCGAGGCGTCCCTTGGGGTGTGGAGCCGCCGCCGTTTGAATTCACCGCCGATGATCCTCATCGGGCGACGAAAGCGGGTTGGAGGGCGGGAGTCAAGAAGGACGACCTTCCTGTGTCGGCTGGGAATCGCTGGCGTCCGCCGGATCGTCCTCTTGGCGGCGGGCTCTCCCGGCGAACGCTCTGCCGGTGACCATCACCGTGACGAGCCCGAGGAGTGTCCCAGTGCCGATCCACTTGGCGACATCGGGGTGGTCGAAAGCGACCGAGACGCCGCAAACGGTGAAGCCGCCCAACGCGATGATCAATCCGAAAAGCTGCCCCATGCGGCGCTCGTGGCGATCAGCGCGAAGATCAGCGATCTGTGCTTCGACGAGCTTGGATTCCTGCGCGATGCGGTGGGCGGCTTGACGCTCGGACATCGCAAGCAACCGCTCTGGAAAGTCCTTCGCGATCTCTTCATATCCCTTGAGCATCTCCGGCGTCGGGAGCGGACCCACATGGACAAACGACTCGAACCGCGACAGGCTTACGCCTGGCGGAACGGCGAAGTCCTGCTCGCTGTCCTGTGCTTGCTGATGAACGGGGCGCTGTTCGCGCTCGCCGGGGTCTCCGGCGGTCATCGCTCGGAGACATCCTTCGGCGCGCGAACGCCGGTCTGCTCACGGAAGAGCCGCAGCGCTTCTTGAACATCTTGGCCGGTCTTGAGCCAATCCCGGCGCAGCGAGTCCTCGTTGGAAGGCAGGTCGAACCGGAGGCGTGAGCGTGCGGCACTGCTCGGCCAGACATCCAAGACCGAGCCGAATCCGAGCCAGAAGTTTCTGCCTGCCCGCATGTTCGAAGTCCTCCAACGCCCGATTCTATCGGCTTTTGCCCGGGTCCGGTGTCGGCCGAGATAAAAAAACCGGCAGAGCAGCCTTTCGGCCGCCCTACCGCTTCTCCCTCCTCACGGGCGGACGATCGTGGCCCCCGTGCCAGAGGTCTGGTCTGTGTTGTTCGTCCCCGTCAGCCGACGCTCCGGCCTTGGAGCTCGGCGTCGGATTCGAGCGATTCGATGCGCAGCGGGCGGGCGAGGGGCGCCCGCTGGCCTGTGACCGTCTGCCAGAAGGGTTCGGCGTGCCCGTCGTCGAACCAGGTGCGGAACTGGCTCCCGGGCTCGCGGGCGTAGCGTTCCAGCGATGGGCCGCCGACGAAGATCGCACGCTGGAGCAGCAGCAGGTCGTCGTCGACGAATTCCGATTCGGCCGCGACGCCGAGCATCGCGTCGACCAGGCGCCCAAAGAGCCGCGGGTTCGCCTTGAGCATCGCGTCGGCGTCGTGCCAGATGTAGAAGCGGTAGCGGCTGGCGGGCCTGCCGGGGAAGATGGGGCGCCCGCGGAGCATCGAGACGATCCCGTTCGGTCCGTCGATGCGTCGCTCCAGGCGCTCGCCGGGGATCAGCCGCTCGAGTTGGTGGCAGAACGAATCGATGTCGTGGATGAAGCGCCCGTGGAGCACGAAGACCTCCGCGTCGCGGAGGCCGTCGATGAAATGGGTCAGCGCCGAGGCGAACCGGACGCGATGCTTCGGCGAACCGGACCACGCGACCAGATGCTCTTCATCGAGAATCTGCAGCACCTCGGGCTGCCAGACCTCGGCGAGCACTGGCGGTTCTGTTTGGCGGGGGATCGCGCTCATTGTGAGTCCGCAGCCACAACTGCGGCAGTGTCCTACAGGACCACACCTTCCGTCAGGGCCCATCAGGCCTCAGGGCCGATCAGGGCAAACACCATTCTGCGGCCCCACGCCGCCGCGTTTCCTCCCAAGTGTGCACCGGTTTCGCCGGATCACCAGCCAGTCGGCGGGAAGATCCGAGAAATCCGCACAACCCGCAGATCCGCGCGAAACGATCCCTCGTCCGCAAACGACAAAGTTTCCCCAGGTTGTCACCGCAGGCGTCCGGAATGGGCCTGGCGGCTCAATCGACGCGGTCGAAAATGTACCCGCTGTCGACGGCGCCCCAGACCTGCTCGCCCCGAGCGTTGAAGCCGCGGTCCCAGGATTCGATGCGGCTGGGAGAGATGCGGATGTGGCTGGTGGCGTAGCTGGCGCCCGATAACTGGCTGGAGCAGCCCCGGCCGATCGTCGAGCCCCGGAAGCTGTCCGCTCCGTCGGCGTGGATCACGACGGTGCATCCGTCGAGCCGGTCGACACGGTCGGGGTCGAGGTCGGCCAAGGGCTCGTCTTTCCGCCAGGCGCCGACGAAACGGGCGCGTTCGGGGAGCTGGAAGGTGTCCAGCTCAAACACGCTTTCCTCGGCCGGCGTCAGGCGGTAGATCCGTTGGCGGTAGGGGCTCTGGGGCTCGGCGGCGAGCGCCTGCTCGATGTACATCCAGACGCCGTCGTTGCGCTCGGGCCAGATCCGCACGATGTGCATCTGGACCTTCGCGAAGCGGTCGGGGGCTTCTGCCGCCTGGGCCTCGTTGGAGAACGAGCCGGTCATCCAGCCGGCGAGTGGCTCGGCCCTGGCCACGAAATGGGGAGTTGGATGGATTTCTCCTTCCGTGTGGAGGTCCGAGGCGCAGCCGTTGAGGGCGATGGCGGGGGCAGCCAGCAGCAGGGCGCCGGCGAACAGGCGGGAAAGCGGGCGTGGGCGGGGCATGCTTCGGCTCCTCTGTTGGTGGTCAGTCGGTCTTTGGCGACCGCCGAGCGCCCGCGGCTTCGCCCGAGCCAGACACGACGACCGGCTTGAGGCGTTTCTCGCCCGAGCCCGCGACCGATGAGCGCTCGTGGGTCGCGGCCTTGCGCCCGTCCTCGGTGGACTGGTACACGATGCCGATGGTGGTCTCGGGCTCGCCCTTGAGCCAGCGGTTGACCAACTCGACGCCCTGCATGAGGGTGTGGTCGGTGTTGGAGACCTCGTACTTCCACATGCCGAAGCGACCGCGGCTGTAGATGCCGTGCTGCTCCAGCCAGGGGATGACCTCTGCGAGGATCTCGTCGCGCTCGACGCTGGGCGTGGGGTAGCTGTAGTCGGCGTGGTAGCACCAGGTGGTGACGATGTCGTCGCGCTCGCCGGGCTCGAGCAGGCCCGCGTTTTCCAGGCCTGTGATGGTGTCCTCGATGACCTTGGCCTCGTCGACGGGCTTGTGGTCGGAGTGGCTGGTCTCGCAGAGGAGCGAGTAGAACTTCTCTTTGTCGGGGGTCATGTTGGGCGAGTAGTTGCTGAGGTAGGTGACGCGGTAGAAGGGGCAGTTGTCCTCGGGGAAGTACATCCAGCTCTTGGTGCTCGGGCAGGGACGCTTGATGCCCACGCCGACCATGTACCCGCCCGAGTGCAGCAGGCGTGCGGCCGTCTCGCGGATGTGAGCCGGCGCCTGGTCTTTCAAGATGTCGTTGCAGAGCCGATCGATCGGCATCGCCGAGAGCAGCAGGTCGTACTTCTCTTCAGAGCCGTCGGCGAAGCGGGCGGTCTTGGAGGCGAGGTCGATCTCGACGAGCTCGCGTCCGAGGGAGAGGTGCTCGCTGACGGCGTCGCCGATGCGCTTGTAGAACTCGCCGGTGCCGCCCCGGAGGGGGTACTTGAACTGGTTGTTGGGGCCCCAGCCGTAGTCGTCGGTGTCCATGACGAGGTTTCGGAGGGCGCGCTCGTAGTCGAGGACGGCGACGCGCTCGCCGATCCAGGTCTTGTTCATCATCTCGGGGGGGTGGGCCCAGACCTTGAAGTTGTACGGACGCATGAAGTACTTGGCGATGCCCTCGCCGAAGACGGCGTCGATGAACTCGCCGAAGTTCTTGGCCTCGGCGGGCCCGGGGCCGGTCGCCTGGGCCCTGATGAGGCCGATGAGGCACTCGCAGGCGACCTCGCGGGGGAGGTACTTGATGTTGTTCTGGAAGGGGTAGGGGACCCAGCGGTCCATCATGCGGACCCAGCTCTCGCGGTTGTTGAGGGTGAACTCGTCGCCCATCATCTTCTCGAAGAGCTGGTCGTAGTAGTCGTAGTGGCTGAACATGACATGCCCGCCGATGTCCCAGGTGAAGCCGTGGTCATCGGTGAAGGAGCGGGCGAGGCCGCCGGCCTTGTCGTTTCTGTCGACGACGACAAAATTCTTGTAGCCGAGCTCCTTGAGCCTGTAGGCGGCGCCGAGGCCGGTGGGGCCTGCGCCGAGGATCAGGATGCGGGGCTGCGTGCCGGCGGGGATCACCGGTTCGGCGGACGGCGGGGGATTCTGGTGCATGTGGGTCTCGCGCGGGCTCGTCCCTGCGGGTCCTCTGCGGCAATAGGAGTTTTAGGCGCTGAGGGGGTGGCTCGGCCTCGGACGAAGCCCTAACCAGGGGAACTACTGGGCCTGTTAGGCGGTTGGCCCACGCACTATTCCGTATCTCTAGGGGTTTCTCTGGGTAAAACACCTCGGTTGCTCAAGCCCCCGATATAGGAAGTACGATAATCTCTGCAGTGGCAGGTGAACGCCCTGATCCGGTAGTCTTGTAGGGTGTTTCGTACACCGAAGCCGACGGAAGAATTCGATTTTTTCATCGCGGGATCTGGTGGTCCCGCGGGCCCGCTGGGGGCGGGAACACTCGTGAGTAGATCTTCTGATCTGGAGGGCCTTGCACATGTCCATCGAGTCCGGTCGTGAACTTCAGCGCACGCTCGAGCGCACCTCGCTATTGACGGAGGCGCTCTGCGGGCTTCCGGCGGTGGCGACGCTCGATTGGGCGGATCTTGCCTCTGAGGCGATGGCGTCTATCGGCAATGCGTCGATCGCGGTGACCATCATCTGCTCGATCGATGGTGGCGGCGTGATCGACACCATCGAAGCGGTTGGCGTCGCCAGCCACTCCGATCAGGTCGAGTCCGCGGACTTGGCGGGCATCAGGGCGCGGGCCGACAGGCTGGTTGCTCTGGGCTTTGCGCCGGATCTGGACCAGCTCGGTCAGTCGCCGCTGATCGGCCCGGCCGAGCGCCTGCTCGGCGGGCGCGACTGGCGCCTGGGCCCCCTGGGCAAGGTGATGGGCGACCTGCAGGTCGGCGGATTGCTCGTCGGCGTCGGCAAGCTCGGCGAGGCCGAGAAGGGCCGCGTGCTGATGACGCTGATCGCCCCGACGCGGAGCCTGGTGCACGATCACCATGTGCAGCAGCTCGGCGCGACGCTGCCGCTGCTCGTTCGCCGGACGCTGCTGGCTGTCGGCCCGGTCTCGACCGGGACGAGCAACTGGCTGACCGAGCGTGAGCAGCAGGTGCTCGACCAGCTCTCGCTCGGCAAGAGCGTGCGTCAGATCGCCGATTCGCTGGGTCGCAGCCCGCACACGGTGCACGACCATGTCAAGAACCTGCACCGGAAGCTGAACGCGTCCAGCCGCGGCGAGCTGATCGCCCGTGCGCTCGGCCACCTCCCGCGTGGGACGCGGATCCGCCATCGCGGCGCCGACGCGATCGAGATCGCGCCCAAGCCGTTCGCGAACCAGACGCTGCGTCTGACGGGGACCGAGGCGGCGCTGAACGAGAAGGAAGTCGCCCGGGCGATGAACCGCGACGCGGTCTGAACCGGAACCGATCCAGTCAAACACAGACGGCCCGCCATCCTCGGCGGGCCGTTTTTCTTGCGCCGGTGCGGAAAGGGTCAGGAAGCGGGTTCGGCGGGGGCTTGCGGGGCGTCGCCCAGGCGTTCCTGGATCCTGCCGGCGATGCGTCGGGCGAGGTTGGTGTCTCGGCGCACCGCGACCCAGTACTCGGGCGTCATCCGCCTTGGGTAGAGCCCGGTGTCGACGAAGGAGCTGCTGCGCCGGATCGACTCGGTCTCGATGCGCCGGTTGGGGCGGTTCCGCCGCTCGATGACGACCTCGACGGACAGGCGGAGCCCGTCCTCATGGCCCCGGAGGTCGGGCATGTGGGTGGGAGCCATGGCCTGCGACTCGATGCGTTCGTCGTCGGGTGGCTCTGGGGGGAGGAAGCTGACGCGGACGAGGCGGCGCTGGGGGTGGAGCGTGTCTTCCAGTTGCTGGGCGGGGGTGGACTGCTCGGTGTCCCAGAAGGTGAACGCGCCGGCGGACTGCTTCGGGCGGGTGGTGATGACGCCCGCCGCGGCGTCCACGCGTTCGAGCTCGAAGCGGGCCTCGATCAGCGCCTCGCGTGCGGCCTCGAAGGCCTCGGCGTAGCGCCCGGGGGCGACGCCGATTTCGGGCGAGGGGGCTGCGCCCCGCATCGAGCAGCCTGGTAGGAGGCCGACGGCGAGGAGGAGCGCGAGGAGAGCCGTGAATCTGGGGGGAAAGGTCTTCACCACGCGGAGGCTAGCCGAACGGGGATCGGCTGTCACGCCCGGGCCCGGCCATCGCCGAGCCTGTCGGTCTCGGCGTCGATCAATTCCCAGAGCCTCGTGACATGCTCGATGCGTGTGGCGGTCCCGCCGATGGCGGCGCGGATCACGATGCGGTCGGGCTCGCCCCCGCCTGCGGGGAGTGCGGCGTGGGTGAGGAAGACCTCGCCTGTTGCATTCAGGCGTTCGAGCAGCAGGGCGGTGCGGGCGTCGGTGTCGGCGAAGCTCTCGCCGGGGAGGGGGCGGGGGCGGGGGCGGAAGCAGACGAGGTTGAACGGGCGCGGGGCGCAGAGTTCCAGGCGAGCATCCTCGGCGATCCTCGCCTCCAGGGCCGAGGCCAGGGCGGTCGCGTGGCGGATGTGGGCTCGCAGGCCCTCGATCCCGTAATGGCGGACGACGAACCAGAGCTTCAGCGCTCTGAACCGTCGCCCCAGGGGGATCTGCCAGTCGCGGTAGTCGATCACGCGGCCGGACTCGGTCTCGGCGTTGCGCAGGTACTCGGGGAGGATGCTCAGCGCGTCGACGAGGGTCGAGCGGTCGCTGGTCCAGAAGAGGTCGCAGTCGAAGTTGGTCAGGAGCTGCTTGTGCGGGTTGAAGCAGTAGGAGTCGTAGAGGTCGAGCCCAGAGAGCATCCAGCGGTGCTCGGGGCAGACAGCCGCGGCCCCCGAGTGGGCGCCGTCGGCGTGCAGCCAGCCCTTGAAGCCGACGGCCCTTGCGGCCCGAGCGATCTCGCCCAGCGGATCGACGGCGGTGGACGCTGTCGAGCCGACGGTCGAGCAGACAAAGACCGGAGCCCTGCCCGCCTTGATGTCGCGTTCGATGGCGACGGCCAGCACATCGGCCCGCATCGCGTGGGTGTCGTCGGTCTCGATGAGGCGGACGCGCTCGTTGTCGCGCTGGCCCCGGGCGATCCCGGCGATCATCGCGGCCTTGATCACCGACGAGTGCGCCTGCGTCGAGGCGTAGACGACTGGTTCGCCCTCCAGCCCGAGGCGCTGGACGCGCCGTCGTGCGGCGACGAGGGCGATGAGGGTGGACTCGCTGGCGGTGCCCTGGATGACGCCGCCGCCGTTGTCGCTGGTCGAGCGGAAGTCGGCGGGGAGTTCGCAGGCCTCGGCCATCCAGTCGAGCATGCGTGTTTCGATCTCGGTGCAGGCGGGGCTTGTGCGCCAGAGCATGCCCTGGACGCCGAGCCCCGCCGAGAGCAGTTCGCCGAGGATCGCGGGGCCCGAGGCGTTGGCGGGGAAGTAGCCGAAGAAGCCGGGGTGCTGCCAGTGGGTGACACCAGGCTGGACGATGCGTTCGAGGTCTTCGAAGATGCGGTCCCACTCGGAGTCGCCCCCGGGCTCTGATGGCGGGTGCTCGGGGAGCATCGCGGCGGTGTCGCCGGGGTCCGCCTTCGAGAGCACCGGGCGGTCTTCGACGGTCTCCATGTAGCGGGCGATGTACTCGATGAGCTGGGCGCCGCGCTTGCGGAACTCGTCTGGGGTCATGTGCCCGGGCGGCGGAGGTGGGTCGATCATGGCAAGAGCGTAGCGGAAGGCGGGCGGCGCAGAAAGACGCCCCGGCGTTGAAGACCGGGGCGTCGGTTGGTGGACCGTGTTGTCGGGCGACGCGGGGCTTTAGCAGCCCTGGGCGAAGAGGTTGAGGTACTCGAAGAAGTCGTCGGCGTCGATCACGCCGTCGTTGTTGATGTCGGCGCGTGGATCGCCGTCGGCGAAGAGCTGAAGGAAGAGGAAGAAGTCGTCTGCATCGACGACGCCGTCGCCGTTGAGGTCGGCGGGGCAGGTCGGGGCGGGATCGGTGGCCATTCTGACGAAGGCGTTGCCGCGGTTGGATCCGTCGCCGGCCTCGATGTTGATGATGGCGTAGACAAAGTCGTCGGCGCCGAGGAAGAGATTGTTGGTGTTAAAGGCACGGATGAATGTGTCGTTGTCGAACTGTCCGTTGCCGTTGAGGTCGACGGGGTCGCCCTGGCGTGCGAGGACGGTGTCGTTGAGGACGACGACCCGGGAGTCGCCATCGGGCCCGGTGGTGTTGAGGATCCAGAGACGATCGCCGTTGTCGTAGCCCTTGATGACGCTGATGGTGTCGACGACCTCGCCTGTCGCGCCGCCGGGGACGGTGTCGCCGGAGCGGAGGATCAGATTCGTGCCCTGGCTGGCGAAAGAGTCGCCGTTCTCGAAGCGCCCGATGACGAACCATGTGCCGTTATCTGACATGGACACCGCGTTGAGCGCATCGACGGGCTGCCCGCCGATGAGGTCGCCGGCTTCGATCTCGATGTTCCCGGTGACATAGACAACATCGCGGGGCTGGAAGGCCGGGTCGCCCGGGTGTTCGCCGAAGCGGATCGCTCCGAGGTGCGCCCAGGCTGTTCCGTCCGCCGAGAGGGCGGAGGAGTTGCCGATAGCTCTGATCGTGCGGAGGAAGTCGTTGGGCCCGACTTCGGTCCCGATCTGGAGGATCGGCTGGCTGGAGAGGGGGAACCCGAGCCAGACGCCGCGGTTGAGGTTGAAGCCGACGCTCAGGTTGCCGGCATAAACGATCGCGTTGTCGTTGCCGGTGACGGCGGTGACGCGGAGGCTGTTGCCGAAGTTCCCGTTGCCGCTGGAGATCATCGCGCCGGGCGCGATGTCGGCGCCGTTGACGAGGTCGGTGAACTCGTTGGTCGTGGGGTTGTAGACCGCGAGGCCCTCGTTGTTGGCGTTGGTGACGGTGCCGCCTTGGGCGCGATAGCCGAAGTAGACGCGTCCGTCGTTGGCGACGCCGATGTCGGAGTCGAAGAAGTCCCAGCCGGTGAAGTTGGGGAGGAAGTCGGCGCTGTCGTCTTCGGCGATGAAGGTCTGTCCGTTGACGCCCGAGCCGGTCACGAGGATGTCAATACCGGTTTCCGAGCCGTCGGTCTTGTCGGCGAAGGCCTTAAACGCCCAATTCGCGCCGTTCGAAGAGCCCGCGAGCCGCTGGAAGCTGGCCAGCGGCGCACGGAAGACAAGGTCGGGGCGATCCGGGACCGCAGCCTTCCCGCTCTCGGGGTCGCCCGCATAGATGACTTCGACCTGGCCCTGTGCAAGGCCCGCCGCGGCGACGACGCCCGCGGCACAGACAGCTCCGAATCGCTGCATACGCATGTGTGATCCTCTCATCGATTTTCTTCGTTCACGCCGGCGCAGCCCGGAGGGGCGCAGGCGATGGGGGTTCGGGCCCGGCCGGGAATCCACCTGAACCGGGCGTTCCTATCAGAGTAGAGAAAGCGGACAGGCGGATCAAGACCGAACAGGCGGCTGGCGGGCGGGCGTCATAAAAACGCGTCCTGTTCGGCTTGAACAGGACGCGGAGGGGGGACTGGGTGTGTTTCCGGACTCGCTGGAGCTCAGCAGCCCTGCGCAAAGAGGTCGAGGAAGAGGAAGAAGTCGTCGGCGTCGACCGTGCCGTCGCCGTTGAGGTCGGCGATGACGCGGTTGCCCGCGGCGAACATCTGGAGGAAGTAGAAGAAGTCGTCGGCGTCGACAACACCGTCGGGCCTGCCGTAGGCCGGGTCTTCGGGATCGGTCGAGCCCGTGAAGTCTGCGAAGCATCGGGGGAGGCTGCAGGAGAGGCCGAAGGTCGGGCCGAGGGCTGTCTGCGCGACGGTGATCGCGGTGGCTGCGCCCGTGAGGCGGTCGATCTCGTAGACGGTGTTGTTGAAGTCGTTGACGCCGATGAGCGAGTCGCCGTCCTCGCACCAGGCGAGGCCGTCGATGTTCCAGAAGCCGCTGCCGAGGCTGCCGATGGTGGTGTACGAGCCGTCGGTGGTGTCGAACTCGATGAGGAAGGCGTTGGGGAACATGTCGCGGGCGCCGTAGAGCGTGCCGGTGTTGGCGTCGAAGGCGAGGCCCGCCACCGAGCCGCCCTGGCCGACGCCGACGGGCGTCGCGGCGGCGGTCTGCGTGTCGATGGTGAAGAGCTGGCCGCTGGTCATGTCTGTGCCGTAGAGGGTGTCGCTGATGGGGTCGTAGGCGAGCGAGTCGATGCGCGGAGCGCCGACGATGGTGCCGATCTGCTCGACCTCAAGAGTCTTGTCGTGCATGGAGTAGAGCACGGGGCCGACGCCGCTGGCCATGAAGTGCAGGTCGCTGTTGCGGTCGAAGGCCATGCCCCTGATGTTCAGGCCCATCTCGGCTGCCTGGATGAATCGGCCGGTATCCATGTCGATCGAGCCGACGCGGAGCTGTGTGTTGGTGCCGATGAAGAGCGGGCGCTTGGGGGGCGGTGGCGGTCCCTGGCAGACGCCCTGGGGGCTGTCGAGGGCCTGGCGCCATGTGGAGCGGTTGATGGCGGTGCCTCTGTTGGCGGGCGGGTTGACGCTGCCGAGCCCGCACCCGGCGTGGGAGTGCACGCCGATGACGATGTTCTCTTCTTCCCAGAGGATGGCCGAGCCGGAGTTGCCTCCGGTGGTGTCGGCGGAGTGATAGATGATGCTGCCCGAGAGCAGGTCGTACGGGCCGACATGGGTCTTCTGGGCGAGGTACCAAGTGGGGTCAACGGGCGAACTGGTGGTGCCGAAGCCGGTGATGCGGATGTTCTTGTCGGGCCCGTGGGTCGGCGCTGTGAGCGAGAGTTGGTAGCGCACGCCGTAGGCCTGATAGGGCCTCAGCCCCGTCTCGGAGTTGGGGAAGACGCCGAAGTAAGCCCAGTCCTGACCGACGCCGGAGTTTTCCATCTGCATGGACTCGGGGTCGACGGCGTACTGGTCTTCGGGCGGCGGGTGGTTGATCTGGCCGAAGGATGCGCCGCTGGAGAGGGGGACATTGAACTGGATGATGCCGTTGGCCTGCACGCAGTGACCGGCCGAGCCGACGCAGGAGAACGCGTCGTCGAAGATCCACGCGGTGCAGCCGGCGGGGAGGTATCGCGCGGCACGGTTATCGAAGCTGAGCTCGCGGTCGTCGCTGCCGCCGCAGATCGACTCGGGCTGGGCCATCTCGCCGCCGGCCCACGCGCCGACCACAGTGACCTGGTTGTGGCCGGACTCGTGGGAGGCGATGATCTCGACGAGGACGGTGTCGCCGTTGAAGTAGGCGCTGGTTTCCTGCCACTGCCCGATGTGGACCTGGTTGAGGTGCTGCAGGGCGCCGTCGTGCAGCGAGGTGATGCGGAGGATGGCGCCGTCGTCGGAACCGGGCGCGCCGCCGAGGAGCACATCCTCGAACTGGAGGCGGAGCCAGCCCGCCTCGGGCACATGGATCTCGCGGGCCCAGACGACGGTGCGCCCGTCGCCGCGCTCGGCGCGGACGAGGCCGGAGGAGACCTCGAAGTCGTAAAACGGGATGTCCTCGGGGTTGATCGGGACATCGGGGGTCGCCTGAGCGATGCCCGCAAAGGCGAGCGTCAGGGCGAGGCCTGCCGCGGCCGAGATTCGTCTGGCGTGCATGGGGTTCTCCGTCTGCTCCCCTCCCCGGGGACAGTTTCTGGCAATGGCAAGCGTGACGGGGAGACCCCGGCGGGCCATCGCCTTGCGTTATTGGACTCGACAGGCCCGGCGCGGCTGCAACAACAGCAGTGCTCGAAACTTCGCTGGATGGAAACTACTTGGACAGGCCCGCGCGGTCAAGGCCCAACCCTGACATTCGCGCGTTGCGTGATCGTTGGTCTTCGAGGTCCAATAAGCCACGCCCCGGCTTTGGGGCCGGGGCGTGGGGAGTGTTGACGAGCAAGTGTGCCGGTTCAGCAGCCGGCGGCGAAGGCGCTGAGGAAGGCGAAGAAGTCGTCGGCGTCGATCACGCCGTCGTTGTTGAAGTCCGCTCGCAAGTCGCCTGCGGCGAAGAGCTGCAGGAAGAGGAAGAAGTCGTCGGCGTCAACGACGCCGTCGCCGTTGAGGTCGGGCGGGCAGGTCGGGCCCGCACCTGTCAATATACCACGAATCCGCACATCGTCGATGCTCCATCCGCCGTAAACCACCGACCCGTCCGTCGGGCCCATGTTCCAGCGGATGTAGACGCTGTCCTTGTCGTCGGCGATGTCGGAGATGTCGTAGGCGACGACCGACCATTGCGAGGGCTGGACGGTCGGGCCGTCGTACTCCCAGATGGTCGTCCAGGTGAACCCGTCGCCGGAGACCTCCAGCGAGGCGGCGTCCCAGCGTGAGCTTTCGATGGCGAGCCACGAGGCGAACTCCAGCTCGGCGCCGATCACGCCGGTCAGGTCGATCGGCCCGGCGGTCAGGGGCGTCGCGGGCATGTTGTTGCTGTAGTTGCCGAAGAGGTTGTACCCGTAGATGAACGAGCCGGTGTGCGCGGCGAACGGGTTCGAGGTGGCGCCCGTCGGTGCGCCGAACTGCCACTCGCCGGCGGTCTGCCACATCGGGTCGGTGTCGAGGAGTTCCTCGAAGACGACCTGCGGCGTGCCCACCAGGAGCGAGACGGTCGCCGAGGCGTTCCCGCCGTTGTCGCTGAGGCTGAAGCCGAAGCTGTCGGGGCCGGCGTAGCCCGGCGTGGGGGTGTAGATGACCTCGCGCCCGGTGATTGCGCCGGGGGCGTTGATCGGCGAGCCGCTGGGGAGGGAGAGCGAGCCGTGAGAGGGCAGCGAGTCGATTGAGTAGACGACGCCGGTGTCGCCCGAGCGTCCGTCGAGCGTGATGCTGACCGGACCGCCTTCGGTCGCGACCTGCATGTCGCCGGCTGAGGGCGGGCAGGGGTCGGCCGAGGCGGCGACGCGGAGGGCCCAGTGGGCGATCTCGCCCTGGTCGCCGGCGGCGTTGTCGTGCACACGGAGGGTCCAGCGTCCCTGGGCCGCCTCGCCGATGAAGTCGGCGAGCATGCCCGGGCCGTCGGGCGGGGTCACGCTGTCGGAGTAGGTCAGGATGATGTCGTCTGAGCTCCCGCCGGTGCGGTCGTGCAGGCGGACGACGGTGCCCGCAGGCGAGATCAGGTCGACATGCAGGTCGCCGATCCAGGTGTGGAAGATCACCACCTCAACCTCGACATCGCCGACGCAGAAGACCTCGTTGACATCCACATGGCTGAACGAGGTCTGGTTGTCGAAGATGCCAACGGGGGTGTCGGTGGCGGGGATCACGAAGCGGCCGACATCGAGCGTGACCTCGCGGGAGGTGTCGCCCGCGTTGTTGGTCATGTTCTCGATCGTGATCGTCGCGTTCTGGATGCCCGCGGGCAGGTTGTTGACAAGCGAGTTGGTGTCGACGGAGAAGGCGCGAGAGTCGCCGTCGAAGGTCAGGTCGAACTCGATGGAGCTCTGGCCGTCGATTTCGACCCAGGGCTGATCGGCGCTGATGCGGACGGTGGCGGGCGTCGGGCGCTCGCTGGTGACGGTGTAGGAGCCGCCGGCGCTGATCGGGCCGCCCACGGGGCCGCTGCCGAAGATGTCGGTCTCGGGGCTGACACCGATCCGGGCCTGGCCGATCTCGAGCACATGGTTGCGCGAGTGGTTGCGGCTGGAGGTCAGGTCGTCGACGCTGAGCGTGGCGTTGTAGAAGCCCCGTGCGAGCGAGCCGGCGTCGGCGCTGACGGAGACCTCGACTGTGATCGACTCGTTGGGGCCGAGCGTGCCCGAGAGGCCCGAGGTCGAGCCGTTGAGCAGCAGCGGGCCGGAACCGATGAGGCTGACGCTGTAATCCGAGGGGTTCTGCGAGGCGTTCTCGATGGTGTAGGTGACGCTCGGGTTGCTGAACGGGCCGCCGGTCGGGCCGATGTGCTCGACGAGGCCGAAGTTGCTGACGGTGATGCCGAGGGGAGGCACGAGGGAGGCGAACGCGCCGACCTTCGAGACCTCTTCGCCGTTCACCCCGGTATTGGGCAGGACATTTGAGCGGACGCACCCGCCGGAGGTGACGAAGTCCGGCGCGCCGCGGACGAGGATGCCCTCGACCTCGCCGGTCAGGGCGTTGACAACCATCGAGCCGGAGTTTCCGCCGTACGCGTCGAGGTTGGCGGTGAAGAAGCCGGGATTGGGAACATCGAGGACCTGCCCGCCGTCGTCGACCTTCTTGGGCAGCACGACGGGGTGGCCGATCATGACCAGCGGGGTGCCGATCGAGGGGCCGCCGGTGCGGCTGAGGGGCACGGGGTTGAAGCCGGCCACATCGCGGTCGACGCGGACCAGCGAGTGGTCCAGCCCGCCGCCCAGGGCGCGGTCGACGAGGTCGGACATCACATACACATGGCTCTCGGGCACGACCACATCGGGGTCGGTCGTCGGGCCGAGCTGGTCGAACCCGAAGACGAACGCGACGCTTCCGATGTCGTTGGCCGAGACGCAGTGCCCGGCCGTCACGATCAGGTCCGAGCCGACCAGGAACGCGGAGCAGAAGCCGATCTGCATCTGGCCGACGAACGGCTCGTCGGGGCAGATCGGGGTCCCGAAGCGCTCCGTCCAACGCCGGGTGTTCAGCGTCACGGTCCCGTTGCCGTTGAAGGTCAGCTCGTTGGTGTTGACGACGACCGCGGCGGCCTGGGCGAGCCCAAGCAGGAAGGGGTCGCTGATCTCATAGATGTCGCGACGATCGTCGTCGCCGTAGATGACCTCGGGCGAGGGGCCTTGGAATCTGCGGGTGGTGTACCAGGCCTCGACCTCGGCTCTGCGGAGCTCGACTTCGGAAAGGGGCTTGGGCCCGCCCTCTTTGGCGACGGTCTGGGGGTCTGGTTGTGCCGCGGCGAAGGGAGCGCCCGCCGCCACTGCCGCGACCAACAGGCCGCGAACGATCGATTGCTTCATCTCACAACTCTCCGAGAGGCCGAAGCGGCCGTTGCCAAAGACCCCCAATGAGCGCCGGCCGAGACGCCGGCGCGTCAATTTTTCCGATCGCGCCAAGGTAGCGGAGAGGGCGGGGGCGTGCAAGCCTCTCGTCGGATGAGAGCGTGTTCTCAGCGGATCGGGGCGTCTGCGGACCCGGTCTGCTGGATCCGCAGCAGTTCCGAGAACCTGCCGCCGGCCTCGGCGAGCTCCTCGTACCCGCCCCGCTCGGCGATCCGGCCCGCTTCGAGCACGAGGACGAGGTCGGCGTCGCGGATTGTGCTCAGGCGGTGGGCGATGATGAATGTCGTGCGGCCCTTCATCAGCTCGCGCATCGCGCTCTGGATCAGGCGCTCCGACTCGCTGTCGAGGTTGCTCGTCGCCTCGTCGAGGATGAGGATCCTCGGGTCGGCCAGGATCGCCCGGGCGATGGCGATGCGCTGGCGCTGCCCGCCCGACAGGCGGACGCCCCGCTCGCCGATCAGGGTGTCGTACCCGTCTGGCGTGTCGGTGATGAAGGTGTGGGCGTTTGCGGTCTGCGCGGCTTCGACGATCTCGCGCTCTGTCGCGTCGCGCCTCGCATAGGCGATGTTGTCGCGGATCGTCCCGTCGAAGAGGAAGACATCCTGCTCGACGATGCCGAGGATCGAGCGGTAGTCGTCGGGTCGGATGTCGCGCGTGTCGATCCCGTCGAGCAGCACGCGTCCCTTCGTGGGCAGGTAGAACCTCGCGACGAGGTTGCACAGCGTCGTCTTGCCCGCGCCGCTGGCGCCGACGAGCGCGACGATCGAGCCGGATGGCACGACCGCGTCGATCTCCTCGAGCACCGGCTTCTCCGAACCGGGGTAGACAAACGAGACCGAATCGAGCGTGACCTCGCCGGCGACGCGGTCGCGGTCCAGGCGCGTCGCGCCGGGGGCAACCGACTCGTGTTCGAGCGGCTCAGAGATAAGGTCCAGCACGCGGTCGAGGCCGGCGAGCTGGTTCTGGATGTTCGTGGCGCTGACGACCAGAGACTCGACCGGGCCGAGCAGCATCAGCAGGTAGGCGGTGAACATCATCAGGTCGCCGATGGTGAGGTTGCCCTCGATCACCTGCCACCCGCCGTAGAGCAGGATCGCCGAGGAGGCGATGGGGATCAGGAGCTGCCAGACGATTTCGAGTCCGCGGCTCCACCACCAGGCGAGGATCTCCTGGCGCATCATGAAGGCGTTGCCGCCGACGAAGCGTGAGGCCTCGCCGGTCTCGCGCCCGAACCCGCGGACGACGCGCAGGCCCGCGAAGACTTCTGTCGAGTGCCCGTCGATGCGTTGGCGGCTCAGGCGGATGTCGCGCCACATCGGGCGCAGGCGGTTGATCCAAGCCCGGTGGGTCATCCAGATCGTTGGGAGGAGGACCAGCGAGCCGATCACCAGGCGCCAGTCGGTCAGCGCGAGGATGACCATGGTGAGGCTGACTTGGACGATGGCCCGCCACGGGTTGTAGACCATGCTGAACAGCAACTCGCCCACGCCCCCGGCGTCCTCGCGCAGGATGCTCGCCACCCCGCCGGACTTGAGGGCCTGGGCCCGGTGCAGGGGGAGTCGGACGGCGTGGGCGAAGACTCGCCTGCGGACCGAGATCTGCACCCTTTTGGTCAGCCGGGTCGTCTGCCAGCGGCCCCACATCCCGACGCTGACGCTGACGATCGTGATCGCGACCATCGCACCCGAGAGGATCCAGAGCAGGCTCATCCGGTCGGTGGGCAGGCCGAGCGAATCTGGCAGGCCCTCGGGGCCTGGGGTGTCCAGCAGGATGAAGTCGATGGCGATCTTGGTGGAATAGGGCATCGCCAGCCCGAGCAGGGTGCTGACAGTCAGCGTGCAGAGGGCGAGCACCATGGTGATGCGTTGGCGGCGGTCGAGCAGCCCGATAAACCTCGACGCGAGCGAGAAGGCCGGGCGGTGGCTCCGCGGGCGCGCACCCGGTTCGGGCTGGGGGCCGTCGGGGGCGACCTGCTGATCGGGCCGTCGCGAGCGCCGTTCGATCCTGTACTGTCTAAAGCGGCGTCCGCTGCCGGCGCGTGAGTGCATTGGTCGATGCTACGCCCCGGCGGTCACGGAGCGTTCGGGGCGATATGGCGGGGGGCTGGCTCTGCCGGTATGGTGTGCGGCCACGCGCGGGCCGGGCGCCGGGCCCGAAGCCGACAAACTACAGGAGCCACCGATGGGCAAAACCTCCAGACTCGCGCTGCACTGGCAGATCATCATCGGCTTGGTTCTCGGCATCGTCGTCGGGCTGATCCTCAACTGGACCTGGACGCCCTACACCTGGGGGCATCTCGGCGTCGGCGACCACACGAGCTATCTGAGGGGCGCGCCGGGGGAGCTGGGCGATCGCCCGCCGGACCGCTCGCGCGACGCGGTCGACTGGCTGCGAACCGAGATCGAGGACCTGGGCGTCGGAGACGGGGCGCAGCCCCTCAAGCCCCCGAGCAACGCGTACACCGGTCGCGTGATCGCGTGGCTGCTCGACCCGATCATCGTGATGGAGGTGGACGCCGACGAGGCGGAACAGCAGGAAACCGATCCGGCAGAGGACCCGGCCCCTGATCCATCACAGGATCCATCGCAGGACCCGCCGCCCGCGCCCGCCATCGATCCCGAGCAGCGTGCCGAGGCGAGGGCGTGGCTGCTTGAGCGGATCGACACGGCGCTGGAGACGATCGACGAGCGGTCCAATTACGCCGTCCGCCCGATCCAGCCTCCCGACGACGAGGCGCTGGCGGCCGAGGTGCGTCGGGTGGTCCTGCCCCTGGCGGTCGAGGACCCCAACGCCGACGCGGGCTTCGCGGCCGCGATCCCCAAGCTGGTGGCGAACCTGAACAACATGGTCGGCGAGCTCTTCAAGCGGTCGCTGCTGTTCATCGCGGTGCCGATCGTGCTGTTCAGCCTGATCGCGGGCGTGGCGAGCCTGAACGACACGGCCAAGCTCGGGCGCATCGGCGGCAAGACGATCGGCATCTACATCTGCACCACCGCTCTAGCGATCACCATCGGCCTGACCCTGGCGAACCTGATCGGCCCGGGCAAGGTGACGAGCGAACGCCACCAGGCGTACTTTGACTCGATGATCGAGGGCGCCGAGGCCCGGGTGGAAGACCCGCCCAATGTCTGGGAGTTCCTGCAGAGCATCGTCCCGACCAACCCGTTCGACGCGATGGCCAACGCCGAGATGCTCCAGGTCGTCTTCATCGGCCTGATCATCGGGATCGGGCTCACGCTGATCCCCGGACGCAAGTCGGCGCCGGTGGTCGCCTTCTTCCAGACGCTGACGGATGTGATCATCAAGCTCGTGATGCTGCTGATGCTCACGGCGCCCTACGCGGTCTTTGCGCTGATCGTGCCGGTGGTCGCCAGCCTCGGGCTGGAGATCCTGGGCATGCTGATCTACTACGCCTTCTGCGTGCTGCTGGGGCTGGCGATCATGATGTTCGTCGTGTACCCCGGGCTGCTGCGGCTGATCACGCCGGTGCGTTACGGGAGGTTCTTCGGAGCGATCGCGCCGGCGCAGCTCCTGGCGTTCAGCTCGTCGAGCTCGGCCGCGACGCTGCCGGTCACGATGGAGTGCTGCGAGCGGCGTCTTGGCGTGAAGGAAGAGGTCGTCAGCTTCGTCCTGCCCGTGGGCGCCACGATCAACATGGACGGGACGGCGCTGTACCAGGGTGTGGCGGCGGTCTTCATCGCCCAGCTCTTCGCCCTGGACCTGACCATCGCCCAGCAGCTCACGATCGTGCTGACCGCGACGCTGGCGTCGATCGGCACCGCGGGCGTCCCCGGCGCTGGCATGGTCATGCTGGTGATCGTGCTTCAGAGCGCGAACATCCCCGTCGAGGGCATCGCGATCATCCTCGGCGTCGACCGCCTGCTGGACATGTGCCGCACGGCTTGCAATGTGACCGGCGACGCGGCGGTCTGCGGGGTCGTGGCCCACACCGAGGGCGCGCTGCTCACCGAGGAAGAGGTCGAACGCCTCTACGGCGACATCGACAACCCCGAGACGATCGACGAGGGCGACCCGCCCGGCGAAGAGACCCCCGACGCACCGCTGGTGCCCGAGAAGAAGGGCTAGGCGTCGGTCCCCACGCAAAGAAACGACCGGCCGGCCCCGTTCGAGGCCGGCCGGTTCAATGCGCGGGCAGGGCCGGGGGGTCTGGAGGAGATGCTCCCCCCGGCCGGCCCTTGGAGAGCTCCGGCGATGCCCTGCCTTCGCGAGCCGCGACTCCCCGTAATCGCCCCGGTGGGTGTTTTGACGCACAAACCCGCTTTTAGTTCCCGGCCCAGCGCGCACTTTCCCAAAAAAGTTCACGGGCCCCGGGAGAATGTCCGCGGGGCCCGTGAGGGAGGGGGGGCTTTGTTGGGTGGGCGTCGCTCAGCCGCCGGGCATTTTGGCCCGGTGCAGCCCAGAGTGGACCCGAAAAACGATCTCGAACATCCGCTTGGCGGCCTCGACGAGGGTGTCCTTCTCGCTGTCGGAGAGCTCGCAGGCGGCGAGGTTCTCCTTGAACGCGCCCCAGACCTGGGGCTGGCGGTCGCCGTAGGGCAGCAGGTAGCGGAGCCCGCCGGACTCGCTCAGGCCCATGGCGGGAGCGGCGGCCTTGGCGATGAAGCGGTTGCCGTTGTTGGAGCCTTCGAGCACATAGTGCAGGCCGAGCAGGCCGAGGGGTTCCTCGCGGGCGGTGCGTCGGATCTCGGCGACGGCCTCGCGGGTCTCGGGCAGGGCCGTGATCGAACCGGGATCACGCCCGAAGTGGGCCAGATCTTCGAGGATGTAGGGCTCCTGGAACTGCTCGTCGGTGACGACAACGGCCATGGCGGGGACGCTGGAGCGGTGCTCGCGGATCGCCTGCTCCAGCGCGCGGTGGACGAGCAGCATCTGTTCGAGCATGTCGGCGTAGACCTCGCGGGGGAGCTTGCCCTTGACCAGAGCCTCCTGGAGCGGGGCCTTCTCGGCCTTGGTGTGCAGGTCGCGGGTTTCGGTGCGGAGTCGCTCGGTGATGAGCGAGCGGTCGGCCGCGGCTTCGGTAGACATCTCGGGAACTCCTCGGGTGGGCCGGGTCGCGTTGCGACTCGGTCTCAACTATTCGGGAGACCGGGGTGGTTGTCAACTCTTGGCGCGGCTCCCGCCCTCGGGACCGATCACGAGCCCTGGGCAAAGAGCCGGAGGAAGGCGAAGAAGTCATCGGCGTCGATCACGCCGTCGTAGTTGAGGTCGGCGAGCGGGTCGGCGTTGGCGAAGGCGTCGAGGAAGATGAAGAAGTCGTCGGCGTCGACGACGCCGTCGGCGTTGAGGTCGGCGGGGTGGGTCTGGCAGGGCGAGCCGTCGGCGTTCTGGAAGGCGAGGGTGACGGCGCCGGCCTCGGGGAACTGGACGGTCTGCTGATCTGTGGACTGGAGGAGGAAGTAGAGCTCGATCTCGCGTCCGCAGGCGGCGCCGGGGATGTTGACGATGCTGAAGCCGTCGGAGTCGGTGTAGAGCAGTTCCTGGAAGTCGTTGTACCCGTCGAAGCGGACGAGGACGGTCGTGGCGTCGGGGTTGGCGGTCGCGTAGCCGTCGGCGACCCTGAAGACAATCGGGTTGGTCTCACCGGCGACCAGCGCGTCGGGGATGGCGTGGGGTCTTCTGAGGCGGACGGGGAGGGTGCCGGCCTCGGCCATGACCAGGACGGATTCGAGCAGTTCCTCGCTGTTGGGGATGATCTGCTCGGTGGGCAGGACGAAGCCGCCGATTCCGGCGCCCGCGGCGGGGCGGAGTTCGTAGGTCCACGAGTAGGCGCCGGTCGCGTCGTAGACCCAGTCCTTGTGTGTGCCGCTGGCTGGGTAGAGGCCGGTCATGGAGTTGAAGGCGAGGTACTCGACGCCGTCGAGCGCGTACATCGTGTCGGCGAGTTCCTGGCTGAATGCGGGGAAGAATGTGGCGTCGGGCTCGGGGAGCGGGTCGGTCGAAAAGCCGTAGGGCCACAGGACATACTGGCTGTACGAGTGCACATCGATGTGCATCACGAGGTTGTTGATGCTGAGCAGTTCATCGCGGACGGCGACGGTCTCGGGCTCGCTGAACGCGAAGGGGCCTCGGTAGGTCTGGCTGGTGGTGTTGCCGCTGGAGCCCTGGCCCCCGAAGTTGATGTCCCAGTTTCGGTTCAGGTCGACGCCTCGGAGCGTGCCGTTGGCGGTGCGCCACTTGTTTTTGCGCCAGAAGCGTTCGTCGGTCCAGCAGTACTCGTACCCGTCGGGGTTGGTCAGGGGGACGATCATGAAGACGGCGCGGTCCATGAGCGTGGTGATCCGCGGGTCGACGGCGTAGCCCTCGACGAGCTTCTGGGCGGTGTACATCGAGGCGGCGGGGCTGATCCACTCTCGCGCGTGCTGCCCGCCGGTCAGGAAGACGACGGGGCGGCCCGTCGGGTCGCCGGGGCCGGTGATGGTCAGCACGCGGATGTTCCGGTCTTCGTGCGACTGGCCGATGATGCGCTGGCTGACGAGGGCGGGGTTGTCGGCCGCGAGGTCGATGGTGAACTGCTCGATCGCGTCGTAGCGGTGGTATGAGAGGAAGAAGTTGGGGTCGTCCATGGCGTGGATCGCGTCGATGGCGGCGCGTTCCTGGTCGACCAGCGCCTGCAGGTCGTCGATGACGACGCGCATCGGGACGCCGAGTTCCTGGAGCGCTTCGCGCTCTTCGGGGCCGACGCGGACCTCGAAGGGCCGGTCCATCACGACGGTGTGCGTCCAGACATCGTCGACGATCGCCATGACGGCGCGGAACTGGCGGAGGTTCTCGGGCGCGACTTCGACGACCTTCTGCCCGTCGTAGATGCTCTGGGCCGGGGCGATGCCCGCGAGGAGTGAGAGCGAGCAGGCCGTGACGGCGGCGAATCGGTGCGTGTGCCTTGGCATGGATCAAACCCCGGATAGACAGAATCGCGCGGGCCTGCGTGGATCGAGCGCCCGCACATGAACCCCGTGGGCCCGCATCCCCTTCGCCGCGGGCCCTCGAAGACAATCTACACGAGATCGCCCGGCGCAGAAAGGCGATCTGCCCTGTTTGCAAGAAGATAGGTATCGGGGCCTTGTCGCCGAGGCGGCGTCCGATGCGGTGCCCCGCCGCGTTGGGGGACCGATCCCTGCCAACAATCCCCGCTTCCGGCCCGTCGGGGCCCTGATTTTTCAGATGAGAGACCACACGACCATCGGCGTTCCGGCGGGCCCGACCCGGGCGGGGAAGAAGGTGCGCGCCGGCTCGATCGTCGGGACGCACGCCGTGGTCGACTCGATGCCCGCCATCGTGCTGGCGATCCTGGCGGTGCTGGAAGCCCGCCTCGAGATGACGCCCGGGCAGACGGCGCTGATCGTCGCGGTCGGGGCGGCCTGCTCGGGGCTGGTGCAGCCCGTCGCGGCATGGTTCGCCGACCGGTTCGCCCCGCGCCTGGTCGCGGTGGGGGGGATCCTGCTCGCGGCCGGGGCGTTCGGCTCGGTCGGGCAGGTGACGAGCTTCGAGCAGTTGCTGGTCTTGCAGATTGTCGCGTCGCTGGGCGTGGGGGCGTTCCACCCGCCTGCCGCGGCGGCGGTCGGCAAGCTCTGCGGGCGTCGGCGAGCGCTGGGTGTGGCGTTTTTCTTCGTCGCGGGGATGATGGGGGCGGTCGTCGGCTACCGGCTCGGTCCGCTGGCGGTCTCGCGCGTCGGGCTCGAAAACATCCACTGGCTGTATGTGCCGGTGGTGCTGGTCGCGGCGGGTGCGGCGCTCGCTCTGCGGGGCGTCTCGCACCACGAGGGCGACGGCACGAAAGAAACACGCACGCCGGTCCCGGAGAATGCAGGCGAACGCTGGCGGGCGGTCTGGCTGCTGTACGCGGGCAATGTGCTGCGCTTTACCTGCGACGCCTCGCTGATCTACCTGCTCTTGCGATGGTCGCAGGCGTTCACGCTGGAGCGCAACGGTGCGGCGGGGTTTGATGCCGCGATGGCGGCGCAGGCGGGAGACCTCAACGGCTGGATGCTCGCGGCGAGGCAGTTCGGGATGGCGGTCGGCGGGCTCGTGCTGGGCGTGATGGTCAAGCGGGGGCTTGAGAAGAGCGTGCTGATCTCCGTGCCCCTGGCGGGCGCAGGGGCGATGGCCCTGATGGCGTTCAGCCCCGAACTGATCGAGATGCTCGAAGACCCGCGATTGCTCCTGCCCCTCGCGGTCGGGCTGGTCTTTGCGACGGGGTTCGGGTACGCCGGGCCTGTGCCTGTAACAGTCGCGGTGGCGCAGCGGCTGCTTCCCCATCGCACGAGCATGGCCTCGGGCCTGATGCTCGGCGGGTCGTGGGGGTTCGCGTTTGTCGGGCCCCTGCTGTGCGAGGGGGTGATCCGCGTCGCGGGGCTGCAGAGCGCGATGCTGGTGGTGGCGGTGATGCTGGCCGCGTCGGCGGGGGTGTCGGCGCTGGTCTCGGGGCGGCTGCTGCAGGAGACGGCGCGGTAGGGATATCGAGGCTTCCGGGAGATTGCCGCGACAGACTGTTCAACGCGCGTCCCGCTCGTTGTTGATCGCATTTCTGGCGGCGATCATATGATCAAATCGCCTAAGCCAGACCTTCACGCCACACCGGTGGTGGAAGCTGTGCCCTAAGCGCCTGCGGAAGACATCGACCAAGCCGTGAGCAGAGTCCGGCCAACTCGCCAGCCTCGGCGACGAGTTGCTCTGTAAGTGCTCAGCACACTCAGGATAGGTCCTTCATGATTTTAGCTCTACATCTGCTGTAGCACGCACTGGGTCGCCATCAGACGGTGCATTAGGGTGTTTGGAACTATTCACATGGGTACTTGACCGGATGCCTTATGTCCGCACATTGCAGTAATCTGATGACAGTCTGCAACGATGCGGATGCGTGTTGGAAGTGAAAATTGATCCGATGCTGGTTCCGAAAAGCGGATTGCCGCTTCCCGAATCCAGCCTTCTCGTTCTGTCGCTTGAAACTCGTCACGGCGACGCATGCCAAGCGGCCAAACTCATCAGTTCGTAGTAAATTCGAACACCAAGAGGTTCTCATGATTCGTAGAAAAGAAGCGGTGCTCATCTCGGCAGGATTCGGTGCATTCTTGGCTGCGTCGGCGGCGCACGCGCAGTTGACGGTCTATGCAATCGGAAACGGAGGATCGTCACTTATCCGTTTCTCGAGCAACGACCCGTCAAATGCTACGGTCGTCGGCAACTTCAGCGGCGCGGCCAGCTCTTTGAACGCCATCGACTTCCGCCCGGCAACCGGCCAGCTCTACGGCTATCTCGATAGCACGGACTCGTTCTACACGGTCGACCTGAATACCGGGCAGCTCACGCTTGAGTCGGTCGGCGCTTCCGGAGCACCGACCAACACCTCCCAGCTCGGCATGGACTTTAATCCGACGATCGACCGCGCCCGGGTCATCACGGACAGCAATCAGAACATCGTCTTCAACCCCAATGCCGGCACCGCAGCCGCCTTCACCGATGTGTTCTACGCACCCGGTGATGTCAACGAGAACGCCAATCCGAGTATTATTGACATCGGATACACGCAAAACTTTGCCGGAGCGACCACGACGCAGCAGTTTGGCATCGACTACGGACTCAATGTGCTGGTGACGATCGCCAACAACGACGGAACACTAAACACCGTCGGCCCGTTGGGCGTGAACACCGACACTTTCACGGGATTCGACATCCATACCTCGGGTAGCGGTGTGGATACCGCCTATGCCATCCTGAGCGGGATCAACGGAATCAACCCCACATTTTACACCATCGATCTGAACACCGGTCTGGCTAGCCCGATTGGGGCGCTCGGCTTCACGAACGAGGTGTATAGCCTCGCGGTGATCCCGGCGCCGGGCTTCCTCGGCTTGCTCGGCATGGGGGCAGGTCTGGCCGCGATGCGTCGGCGGCGCTGATACGAGCGCGTCTGATTTGGAGCCGAGGCCCCCGCTGCACAGACGGCACGCGCGAGCGTTCGTCGGTGATCAGTTCTCGGGATTTTCTTCATTGGGCTCTGGGGTTGGCACGCCGCCGGGGGATTCGAACTCGCGGTCGGGCTCGGTGTCGATCTCGGGTTCCTGGTCGGGGTCGCCCATGCCCGGGAGGGGGAGGAGCGTGCCGTCGGGCGCGACGCGGAGCTGGTCGGTCTGGAGGAGGAAGTTGAGGACGGCGTTTCTGAGATTGGTCAGTTCGCTGTCGCGCGCGTTCTGTGCGTCGGTGAGGGCGTCCTGCGCTCGGATGATGTCGTCGGCGCTGATCTCGTCTTCCTTGAGCTCCTGCTCGCGCAGGCGCTGGATGGTGATGTTGATCCGCTCCTCGGCGAGGGTGAGCTGCAGGCGGGCGAGTTCGATGGCCCGGACGGACTGGCGGGCGTTGACGATCACCTGATCGCGGAACTGCTCGTAGCTGCGGCGGCGTTGTTCGAGGTTGATCGACGCTTGGCGGACGCCGAGGCGTTCGATCTCGCGGTCGAGCGGGAGGCCGAAGGTAACGCCGACGTTGTAGTTGGTCTCGCCGAAGTCGTACACGAGGCCGGAGGCGCCGTCGCCGTCGAGGCCGACGCGTCCGGTCAGGTCGAGGTCGGGCAGGACGCGGTTTCTGGCGTTGGCGAGTGCGCGGCGTGAATCGCCGAGCTGGTCGCGCTGGATCTGCAGGTCCAGGCGGTACTCCAACGCGAGCGCCGCAGCCTCGTCGGGCGTGATGTCCGGCTCGGGCAGGAAGAAGGGCGTGCGGTCGATCTCGATCGGCTGGTCGGTGTCGAGACCGAGGCGGATGCGGAAGCGGTCGAGGTTCAGGCGGTACTGCTCGCGGAGCGATTCGAGCCGCGAGAGCGTGGCGCGGACTTCGTTGTCGACCTCGGCGAGCTCGAACGCGGCGCGGCGCCCGGCCTCGACGCTCGCCTCGGTTCGCCGCAGCAGACGCTGCTGGTTGATCAGACGCGTCTCCTGGCTCTCGATCACCGCCTGAAGCTCCAGCAGGCTGAAGAAGTCGTTGGAGATGTCGACAAGGAACTGACGCCGGAAGCGCTCGAAGCGCCGCGCGGCGTAGATCAGGTTCCGCTCGGCCTGGATGAGGTCTTCACGCGCGATCATGCCGGCGCCGCGGAGCAGCGGGATGTCGGCCGTCAGCGCCAAAGTCGACGACTGGATGTACCCCTCGGTAGAGGCGGAGCGGAGCTGGTCGGTGGCGCGGTAGATCCAGGAGGCTTCGACCTGACCCCCGAAGGGGAGGCGCTGGCGGGCGCGCATCTCGTTGATGATGCGCAGCGTGGTGTCGGCGCCGCTGCCCGTCCCGCTCCGCGCAACGCCGACGGTCGTGTCGTTGAAGAGTCGGGGCGACCAGAGGTGGCGCTCGATCAGCACGCGGATCGCCGCGAGGACATACTCCTCCTCGGCGGTCATGAACTCGCGCGCCGACTCCTGGGCGATGCGCAGCGCGTCGAAAATGTTGATGAGGATCGGGTCGGGGTCGTCCGGGTCGATCTGGTCCGCCGCGGCCAGGCGTGCGGCGACATCTCTGTCCTCGGCCGCCTGGCGGAAACCCAGATCGCTCGCGTCGGGGTTCAGCGTGCCCGGATTGCGGAAGTCGTCTCGCCCGGTGCGGGTGTCGCTGTAGCGGATCGGCGGGCTCCGGGTCTCGACGCCGAGGGCTTTGGAGCGTTCCTCCAGCAGCTTGAGCGTGCGTCGGTCGATCGACTCCATGCCGCCCGTGCACCCCCAGATCGACGCGCATGCAAGGAGGAGAGCGGCGGCCCCTGCGGTCTTCGGCCATCTGGGCCGGCGGGCGGGGACGGTCGATGCGCGGACGCCTGGGTGCAAGGGCGGTGACCTCCGATAACAAAGCGGTGAGGGAGAGCCGGAGCGGACTATACCGCATGCGGGATCGAGTGTTGCACCAGACCAGAACCCTTCCAGAATTGCCGCGGGCCGGGGTGCCTCCTATCCTCTCAGTTCCGCATCGAACGCCAGTTTCGACGCCGATTTGCCCGGGATATGTTCGCTATCCGGCCCCACACGACCCGCGGAAGCGGGCCGGCGTACACCCGGCGCGGCCCTTGTCGAGACGCAACGGAGACTTAAATGCCCTCAGTCACCTACGACGGACGCAGCTTTATGCTCGACGGCCGACGGATCTGGCTTGTCAGTGGATCGATCCATTACGCCAGAGTGCCCCGCGAGTGTTGGCGTGATCGGATCGCCGCCGCACGCCACGCCGGCCTGAACTGCATCGAAACGCCCGTCTTCTGGTCGCGCCACGAGCCGAGGCCCGGCGCGTACGACTTTGAGGGTCAGAACGATGTCCGGCACTTTGTTGAGCTGATCGGTCAGGCGGGGATGGTCTGCATCCTCCGCCCGGGCCCCTATATCGGGTCGGGGTGGGACATGGGGGGCCTGCCGGCGTGGCTGCTCTCGAACCCAGATTTGAAGCTCCGCTCGGCCAACCAGCCCTTTCTTGAGGCCGCGGGGAAGTTCCTGACGGCCCTTGCGGGCCAGATCCGTGACCTGCAGGTGACCAGCCCGGGCCAGGGCGGGCCCCTCCTGCTCGTGCAGAACGAGGCCCATTGGACCTGCGGGCACGACGACGAGGCCCGGGGCTATCTCGGCGAGCTGCACCGCTACCTCCGCGAAAACGGGCTGAATGTCCCGACCGTCAACAGCAACAACCTCTGGCAGGGCGTCGAGGGCGAGATCGACTGCTGGTCGGGGTCTGAGGCGATGCTGACGGTGATGCGCCAGCTCGCGGCCGTGAAGCCCGACCAGCCGAGGCTCGTGGTCGATTTTTCGGTGACGGGGCCCTCTGTCTTTTCCGAGGCGGACGCGGGCCCGCCCGAGCCGATGGCGGTGCAGCGTCGCCTGGCGGAGATCCTCGCCGGGTGCGGGCAGTACAACATCGACCCGTTCTGCGGGGGCACCAACTTCGGCTTCTCCGGCGGGCGCCTGCCCGGCGGGTCGTCGAGGTTTGTCGCCCAGAGCAACGACCGGCACGCGCCCGTCACCGAGGCGGGCACGCCCGGTGTGTCGTACGGGGCGGTCCGGCGCATCTCGATGTTCGCCTCGGCGTTCGGCAAGGTGTTTTCCCACGCCAACCCCGAGTACCGGCCTGTGGTGCTCGACCCCGATCATGCCGGAGGCGGTCGCGGGGGCTCTGGCGTCTCGATCTCGCATGTCTCGGGCCAGCAGGGCGCGTGCGTGTTCGTCTTCGGGGCCGACCCTGCGGGGCCGCACGGCGCCGTCAAGCACAGCTCGCTGCTGCTCGCGGGGGGCTCCTCGCTGCCGGTGACGCTTGGCGAGCAGGCGGTCGCGTGGTGCCTGTTCGATGTGCACCTGACCGGCCGGTCGAGGCTCGATTACACCAACCTCAACGCCCTGACGCTCGTCGGGCGGACGCTGGTGCTCTTCGGTCCTTCGGGGAGCGAGGGGCTGGTCTCGATCAACGGCTCGCCGATCGAGATCAATGTGCCCAAGGGCAAGACGCCCGAGGTGATCGACCACGAGGGCGTGACGATCGTCGTCTGCTCCGAGCAGCAGGTCGACAAGGTGTACGCGACCGACGAGGCGGTCTATCTCGGCTGCGCCGGGATGACCGCAGACAACCAGCCGATCCCCGAGGGTCGCAACTGCACGGTCTTCAACGCCGAGGGCGAGCAGTCGACCACGACCGGCGCCTCCAAACCGCCGAAGGGCCCCAAGGCGCCGAACCTCTCTGGCTGGGAGTGCGCCGAGACGCGCGAGCACATCGACGGGAGCAGCCCGCGCTACGCCGCGATCGACGGCCCGGCCGACCTCACGCCTCTGGGCGCACAGACTGGGTACGGTTGGTACCGCATCACGATCCGATCTGGGGCGACGCGCAAGCCCAAGGTGATCGCGCCCTGCTCGGGCGATCGGCTGCTGGTCTTTGTTGATGGCGAGGAGACGGGTTTGCTCGGGTTCGGCCCGGGCTCGGTGGACGAGCTTGCGCTGCCCTTGAAGAAGGGCGTGCGTCAGGTGGTGGTGCTGGCCGACAACCTCGGGCGGTACTCGACGGGCGCTGACCTGGGCGACAAGAAGGGTCTTGTGCGCGATCTGTGGGAGGTTGCGCCGCTCAAGGGCGTCAAGCACAAGCAGGTCGAGAGCTCGCCATTGAACCTGCTGGAGTTCCGCAAGCCACTGTGGGAGGTCCGCGAGGGGGATGTGACCTCGACCGAGCGTGTGCAGTGGGCGTTCATGCACCGCAAGAAGTCGCCGATCATCCTCGGCGTCGACCACTTCCCGGCGCGTGCCGTGCTGATCGTCAACGACACGCCGCTGCGTTTCCTCGAAACCGGCTGGACGGGCCACATCTTCCTCGATGAAGAGCACCTCACCCGGGGCAACAACTCGATCGAGGTCGCCTTCGTCGACGAGCTGGACGCCGAGACGCTCGGCGCGGCGATCAAGGGCATGGGCACCGCCGTCCGCGTGCTCGAAGGCGTCAGCGCCGTGACCGACAAAGCCGATTGGGCCTTCGCCAAGTGGGAGGCGCCCTCGGAGGCGGCCTACGAGCCCGTCGCCAAGGCGCACATGGAAGGCGCCGCCTGCCCCGCGTGGTGGCGCTGCAATTTCGACCCGGCGGAGGCGGGCGTCCCGCTCTTCCTCGAACTCAACAGCCTGACCAAGGGACAGGTCTACCTCAACGGGCGCCACCTCGGGCGCTACTGGGTCTCGACCTTCGACGGCACGCCCGTGCCGCCCCAGCACCGCGTCTGGCTGCCCGAGTGCTGGCTGAACGCCGACGGGCCGAACGAGCTGCTGCTCTTCGACGAGCGAGGCGGGCACCCGGGCAAGTGTCGCCTGGTTCACGAGCCTTCAGGGAGAAGCGTGATCCGATGAGCGTCGCCGGCGACAGAAGCGGGGACGCTCGCGGGCTCGGGCGGCCGATGTGGCAGAAGGCGGTCTCGTTCGCCGCCCGCGCCCACGACCAGCAGCGCCGCAAAGACGGCAAGACCCCCTTTGTCGCCCATGTTGTGCGCGTGGCGATGACCGTCCTGCATGTCTTCGGCTGCGACGACGAGGAGGCGATCACCGCCGCCGTGCTGCACGACACGATCGAGGACACGCCGACGGACTTCGACGACATCGACAAGCGTTTCGGTCGCCCGGTGGCCGAGGCGGTCGCGGCTCTAACCAAAAACATGCTGCTGCCCGAGCCGGAGCGCGAGGCCGACTACGACCAGCGCCTCGAAAACGCTGGCTGGCGCGTCAAGCTCGTCAAGCTCGCCGACACCTACGACAACTGCTGCGACATTGTCGGCGAGGCGAAGGCGACACGCCGGGCCGTCTCGCGAGCGAGGCGTGCGATCGAGATCGCCCAGCGCGACGACTCGGGCCGGCCCGAGCTGCAGCGCGCCATCGCCATCGTCGGCGAGCTGGCCGACCGCATCGAAGCCGGGATGCAGAGCGCCTGAGCCCGCTTCACCAGCGCAGCACCTCGGGGGGTGGGGGCGGGCTCGTCCTGCCAAAGAGCGCCCGCAGCGCAAGCGGGATCGCGCCCGCCAGCGAGCCGAGCACGACCAGCGATCCGCCCGGTTCGATAGCTGTTGCGCCCTGCTCGTCAGCACGCCATGTCTCGCGCCCGATCAGGATCGGCGTCTCGCACCTGCCGTCGAACACGACCACGGCACGCACCCGCCGACGCAAGAGCGCCGCGTGCAGACGCAAGAGGCCCGCCCTCGATCCGTGCATCGGCAGTTTGCACGGGTGGTCGATCGCGGTGGAGGTCAGCGCGATCGTGCGCTCGACCAGTTCCTTCGGCGCTTGAGCCAGCCAGCGCTCGGCCATCTTCCTTGCCCTTGGCCCGGGCACGACCAGCAGCACGCTGGCGCCGCGCGGCAGGCGGCGCAGTGCCTCTTCGAGTTCCAGCCGCTCCGGGGCGGGGACCGTGAGCCTGCCCCCGCGCGAGCGCATCGCGTCGCGGGCGGCTCGCTCCGTCAGCACCGATTCGTACCGCTTGCGCCTGGCGGCTTGCCTGACGCACAGCCCGGCGTACTTGAGCAGCCGCTCGCGCGCCAGCGCGCGGTACCGATCCCGCGGCAGGTGACGCTGCCAGAGCCAGAAGAGGTTCCGCCTGCGGTAGTACTCTCGCACGGGCGAGACCTTCGCGCTCCACGGCTCGTGCAGGTGCACCGCGTCGAGATCGCAGACGACCTTCCACCCCTTGCTCTTGATGCGCAGGCACCATTCCGCGTCGTCGCCGTTGATGAAGTAGCGGTGGTCCCAGAGCCCCGCGTCGGCCGCCGCGGCTTCGCGCACCAACAGACACGAAGCGGCGCACAGGTCCGCCTCGACCACGCCCGATGTCGGCCTGGGGCGGTCGGGATCGTCGTCGGGCGTGTGGTCCGGTGTGGGGGTCAGCAGGCCGGACTTGTGGCTGAAGTAGACCGGGCCTTCGAGCGTCGAGCCGGGGTTCGCAGGGTCGGCCATGCGGCTGCCCACCGCACCGATCTTCGCGTCCGAGCGCATCGTTTGAAGCATCTTCGCCAGGCAGTCGGGCGTGACGGTCGCGTCGTCGTCGATGAGCCAGAGCATCCGTTCGGCGTCTTTGGGCGCGGGGCCGGTGAAGATGCGTCGGGCCGCGAGCATGCCCGTGAGGTAGCCGCCGCAACCCCCGAGGTTTTCGCTGTTGCGCACGAGCGTGAACGAGGCGAGGCCGTCGTCGCGGGCGCCCGATGGCCTGCGGCCAGCCGCGGGTTCGAGCACGACGAACTTCGGCGACTCTGGCCGGGCGGTCTCGTTGCGGAGCTGGCTGTCGGGGCGCCAGCGTTCGGACAGGTGCTCGCCGGTGCCGTCGGTCGAGGCGTTGTCGACGACGATGAGGTGCACTGGCAGTGGAGCGCGTGCCGCGGCCTCGCAGACCGCGCGGATCGAGCTCTCCAGAACGTTCCTGCGGTTCCAGGTGACCATAACCGCGGCGACCCCGGCGCCTGCGGCCTCGCGCGGCAAGGAGACGAACGGTTCGGGCTGCAGGCCCAGTGAACTGTCTGAAAGTGCGGACATACCGGGATCGATCGAACGGTTCGGCGCAGGAAGACTGCGCGAGAAGCTGGCGCATACAGGGCGCATACAAAGGGGCGGCCTTCCCGCCGCCCCGTGCAGCACAAGTCTAGTCGGGCGGATCAGCGCGGGTCGGGCCTGAAACGGGTCCAGTCGATGCCGAGCTTTCGCATCCTCGCGCGGAGTGTCTGAGGATTGATGCCGAGCAGTTCGGCCGCACCTCGATCGCCCTCGATCCGCCCGCCGGTCACCGTCAGCGCCGACTCGATGTGCCGTCGCATGGCGTGGTTGAGTGTCTCGAAGCCGTCTCGATGCGTTCGTGGCTCCGGCTCTGACGGCAGGTGTCCGCTGGTCATGCCCAGCGCCCGGGCGACCTCGATGCCCCCGCCCTTGCCCAGCAGCACCGCCCTGTCGATGACCGCCGCAAGCTCGCGGATGTTGCCGGGCCACCGGTACGCGCACAGCAGGTCCAGGTCGCGCTCGGTCAGACGCAGCGGGGGCATGCCGAAACGCACGCAGGCCCGTTCGGTGAAGTGCTCTGCGAGCTCGCGCATGTCCTCGGCCCGCTCGCGCAGCGGCGGGATCACGATCGGGAACACCGCGAGCCGGTACCAAAGGTCCTGGCGGAATCGTCCCTCCTGCACAAGCCCCGGGAGATCCCGGTGCGTCGCGGCGATCACTCGGCAGTCGCAACGCAGGTGCGCCTGCCCGCCGACCCGTTCGAATGAGCCGTCCTGCAGCACGCGGAGCAGCCTCACCTGGGCCGCGGGCGTCAGCTCCCCAACCTCGTCGAGCAGCAGCGTCCCCCCCTCGGCCCGCTCGAACCATCCTCTCCTAGTCTCGGTCGCGCCTGTGAAGCTGCCCCGCTCGTGCCCGAAGAGCTGCGAGTCGATCAGCTCGGCGGGGATCGCGCCGCAGTTGACGCGGATGAACGGCCCGGCGCTCCGGGCCGACGCGTCGTGGATGGACCGGGCGATGACCTCTTTGCCCGAGCCCGTCTCGCCCAGGATCAACACAGGCAGCTCTGCGCACGCCACCATCGACACCCGCTCCATCACCCCACGCAGCCCGCGGTCCTGGCCGATCAATCGCGGCGTCAGCCCCTCGCGACCGAGGCGACGCAGAGCGGCCGCCCGCTCGGCTTCCGCCGCAAGCCGGTGCGTCCGAAGTGATTCGATCGTCGTGTGCAGCGACAGAAACCGGGCCAAGGCCTCCGCCGCGGCGTCCAACAGCCCCGGAGCGGCGTTCGCACACACCAGTGTCCCGAGCGTTCGCTCCCGATCCCTGAGCGTCCGAACGCCCGGCCCCGCCTCGGCAAGGTCCGCGTGCAGCAACTGCAGCCCTTCCAGCCCGCCGCAGGAGGCCGCCGCGATCGCCCGCACGGCGCCCTCAGGATCGTCGGCGGCGAAGCACACCCGCCAGAACCCGAGGCCGATGGTTGTGCGGTCGGTACGCATCCGCGAAATAGTACGGCTAGCCACAGCATAACACAGAAAAAACTGCAGTATATTGTGGTTATAGCCTATAGTCCTATAAATACATGCCTTGGGCCTCTGGATCGTGGTGTCGCTGCTGGTACGAGGATTGCCTCAGCACTGGGATGAGGCTCCTCAACACACCACCCAAAGAAGACGACCCCACGGGTGACGACGAGATCGAGCAGGACGCGTGGCGGGTCGGATGAGACCTGCACTCGGCGTTGCGATTGTGGGCGGTGGGTTCAGCGGCCTGATGGTTGCCGCGAACCTGCTGCGCCGCGGGGACCAGCCGGTCCGGATCACACTGATCGAGCCCGCCGAGCGACTCGGCGAGGGGGCCGCCTACGCCACCGAAGACCCGCTGCACCTGCTGAATGTGCCCGCCAAGAGGATGGGCGCGTGGGCGGACGACCACGAGCACTTCTATCGCTGGGTGTGCCAGAGGCCGGGCGGGTGCGACCCGGGTTCGTTCCAGCCGCGATCGCTCTACGCCAAGTACCTCCGGAGTGTGCTCGACGACGCGGTCGAGCGAGCGGGCGAGGGCGGCTCGTTCAGCCATGTGCGCGAGCGAGTCGTTGAGATCGTTCGCGAGGATGGCCGCCTTGTGCTCTCGCTCTTTGGGGGCGGTTCGGTCTGCGCCGACGCGTGCGTGCTGGCGCTGGGGCTCGGTCCGCCCGCCTCGCCTCCGGCCGATCCGGGCCTTGTCGCCGATGGTCGTCTGATCGACCCTTGGACTGAAGAGGGCCGTCGGAGGGTCGCGAAGATCGGGCGCGGGGAGCGTGTGCTGATCGTCGGCTCCGGTCTGACGATGCTCGACGCCGCGATCACGCTGGATGCGCAAGGGCACAGGGGTCCGATCGACGCCGTTTCGGTGCGGGGACTCATTCCGCGTCCGCACGGGCCGTCGGGGGCATGCCCGGAAGGTCCGCCGGTCGGCGCGTCGCTCAGAGAACAGCGGAGATGGATGCGGGGAGTGCTCGCATCGGGTGCTGGATGGCGATCGGCGGTCGACGCGTACCGCCCCGACGCGCAGCGGATCTGGGGCTCGATGCACACGCGCGACCGCGAGCGGTTTGTCCGGAGGCTGGCGCCGTTCTGGGATGTGCATCGACACCGGTGCGCGCCGGATGTGCACACGAGGATCCTCGCCATGCACGACGAGGGCCGGCTCCGGCTGCACGCGGCTCGGGTGATCGGGCTCGCTGGCGGGGGCGGCAAGGTCCGCGCCGAACTCGCGCGCGGCGCAGGTTGTCTGGAGGCGGAAGTTTGCCTGCTCTGCACCGGGCCCCACGCCGATCCGCGGGCCTGGTCGGCGCTGGTGCGCGGGCTCGCAGAGCGGGGCGAGGTCGCGCCCGATCCCTTGGGGCTCGGACTGCTGTCGGACGATCTCGGGCGAGCGCTCGATTGCGACGGGCGTCCGACAGACCTCTGGCTGATCGGGGCGCTTCGCCGCGGCGAACTCTGGGAGACCACCGCGGTCCCCGAGCTCCGCGTGCAGGCGGCCGCGATCGCGTCGGCGCTTGTCTCCGGCCGGACTTGCTGAGCGTCGTTGCAAAGAAGCGGGGCGTCCGTTCGGACACCCCGCCTTCGATTGGTGCGGTCCGCCCGGGCGATCAGTCGAAGCTCAGCAGGCGGAAGGATCGCATGTTGCCCCTGGAGACCAGCAGGCGGGCGCTGCCCAGTTCGCGGTGCTCGCGGAGGGCCCGCCGGAAGTCGGCGGGGGAGTTCACCTCGGTGTCGCCCACGCGGAGGATGGTGTCGCCGGCCGCGAAGCCCTGTCGCTGGGCGGGGCTGCCCGGCTCGACGCCGGTGACTGTGACGCCCTGGCCGGACTGCGCCGCGCGGAGCGAGAAGCCGAGCTCTCGGTCGATCTGCGGCTCGGTCGCTTGGCGCGGCGCCGCGGCGACCTGCTCGGTCTCGCGCGTGCCCAGCTCGACGCTGATGGTGACTGTCTCGCCATCGCGGAAGACCTCGACGGGGACGGCGGTCCCCGGCGCGGTCCGCGCGACGCGTGTGCGCAGGTCTTCCATGGTCTCGATCTCGCGCCCGTCGAAGCGGACGATGATGTCGCCGCTCTGGAGGCCTGCCTGCTGCGCCGGCCCGTCGTCGAGCACATCGCCGATGAGCGTGCCCTTGCCCTCAAAGCCGAAGGTGCGGGCGAGCTCTGGCGTGAGGTCCTGCAGGCTGACGCCGAGCCAGCCGCGGGTGACCACGCCCTGGTCGATCAGCTCGCGCATGACCATCTCGGCCATGTTGCTGGGGATGGCGAAGCCGATGCCCATGAACCCGCCGGTGCGCGAGGCGATGGCGGTGTTGACGCCGACGACCTCGCCCCGGAGGTTGACAAGGGGCCCGCCGGAGTTGCCGGGGTTGATCGCGGCGTCGGTCTGGATGAAATCCTCGTAGTCGATCAGGCCGATGCGCGAGCGCCCGGTTGCGCTGATGACGCCCGCGGTGATCGTCGAGGTGAGCCCGAACGGATCGCCGGCGGCGACGACCCACTGGCCCACACGGATCGCGTCGGAGTCGGCGAAGCGCGCGGGGACAAGCGCCGAGAGGCCCTCGGTGTCGATCTTGATCACCGCGAGATCGCTCTGCGGGTCGGCGCCGACGAGGGTCGCGGAGCGTGTTGTGCCGTCGTTGAGGCGGACGGTGATCTCGCTGGCGTCCTGGATGACATGGTTGTTGGTGAGGATGTGGCCTTCTTCTGAGACGATGAAGCCGCTGCCCCCGCCCCGGCGCTCGAAGTAGCGGTCGTCGGGCTGGGGCTGGCCGGGGCGATCGCCTTGGGGCATGTCGCGCTGGCCGGGGGGCGCAAAGCGGTCGAAAAAGTCCTCGAAGAACCGGTCGAAGAACGGGTCGCCGGGCATCTGCGGCCCCGGCCTGCCCCGACGCATTTCGACACGGCGGACCGAGGTCACGCCGACCACCGACGGGCGCACGGCTTCGGCGGCGTAGGAAAACGCCAGCGAGATGTCCTCGGCGGCGCGGATCGCCCTCTGCGTCCGCTCGTCGGGCTCGGGCTGGGTCGCGCCGGCGAGCGCCTGCGGCGCGATCGCCAGAAAGGCCGCCGCGGCGATGAGCTTCGGTGTGCATCGGATGCGCATGTGGTTGCCTCCGTGGGTCGGTGGGTTCGAGGTGTCGGGGCTATCTCGGTGTGTGTCTACTGGCGCCTTGCTGACGGGTCGTGAAACTTGCTATCGAGACGCTGCGACGAGGGGTTGAGCGCACTGCGCAGTTGGCAAGGTCCGTGCCAAACCATCGGATCGGCCTGAGGATTCCGGCCTCGGGCCCGGCAGGGCGGAGGTTGTCAACTTTGCACCGGGGCCGCCCCGGATTTGCCGTTCTGACAGTCCGGGATAACAAAAACGCCCCGTGAACGGGGCGTCTGGAAAAGGGCGGGGCGGGGCTCAGGCCGGCGGGGCGACGGGCTTGGGGCTCCCGAGTTTCTTGTCTACAGAAAGCTTGCCGGCGCCGACCCAGAGCAGGAACAGGCTCCCCATCACCATGCAGAAATCGTTCCGAGAAGCGTGGGCCATCGCCCAGAACCCGTCTTCTTCCAGGATCGGGACCTTCGTCATCCAGATCGCCACGCCCATGATCACCAGCAGCGGAACCACCGCAGGACGCGTCAGCAACCCGATCACCACCAGCGCCCCGCAGAGCACCTCGAAGACGCCGACGACCGGGGCGAGCACCTGCGGCTGCGGCAGGCCGATCCGCTCGAACCGCCCAGCCCCCACCTCCTCGGCACGCACGAACTTCTGGATCCCCTCGGAGATGAAGACCGCCCCGACCATGATCCGGATCAGGATCGTTGCTGGCGGGGCCTTGGTCTTGGCGAGTTTCTTGAGCATCGGGTCTCCTTTCGCGCGGCCCGGTGGCCGGCGTCGAGCCTTCCTGGGCTCAGACAAAGCCTAGCGTCCGGCCTTCGGTCGCTGCAGGATCGCTCCCGATGCCTCAACCACCCTCATCCGAACCTTCGCCGAGCGGCGAACTGAGGCGCGCTGTCGGCGTTGGCGGCGCGGTGATGATGGGGCTGGGCTCGATCATCGGGACGGGGGTCTTCGTCAGCATCGGGATCGCTGCCGGCGTCGCGGGGCCCTCGGTCGTCCTGGCGATCGCGATCGCGGCGGTCGTCGCCTGCTGCAACGGGCTGAGCAGCGCCCAGCTCGCCGCGGCCTACCCCGTCAGCGGGGGGACCTACGAGTACGGGTACCGACGCCTGACGCCCCTGCTGGGGTTTACGGCGGGCTGGTTGTTTCTGACGGCCAAGAGCGCCTCGGCCGCGACCGCCGCCCTCGGCGTCTCGTTCTACGCCCTCCGCCTGTTCGGTCGCGACGGCGATCTGGTGACGGTCGTCGCCCTGACCGTGGTCGTGCTGCTGACCTTGCTGGTGCTCATGGGGATCCGGCGTTCCAGCGCCGCGAACATCGCGATCGTTTCGCTCACGCTGGTGGTGCTCGCGCTGTTCGTCGTTGTCGGCCTGCCCGCCGCGCTCAGAGGCGCGGGTGAGAACCTGACGCCGGTCTTTCCCACGATCGGGGGCGTGCCGGGGCTGCTGGAAGCCGCGGCGTTGATGTTCGTCGCGTACACCGGCTACGGGCGCATCGCGACATTGGGCGAAGAGGTCGCCGAGCCCCGCCGGACGATCCCGCTTGCGATGATCATCACGCTCCTGGCGACGATGACGATCTACATCACCGTGGCGCTGGTGGCCGTCGCGAGCGCCGGCGCCGACGCCATCGCGCCCGAGCGGGCGGGAGGGGCGCCGCTGGAGGCGGCCGCGGATGTCTTTGCGGGACGATGGCTGGCGTGGGTGCTGGTGGTCGGGGCGGGGACGGCGATGCTCGGGGTCTTGCTGAACCTCATCCTCGGTTTGTCGCGCGTCGTCCTGGCGATGGGGCGCCGGGCCGATTTGCCACCGGTCTTTGCACGCGTCGGCGAGAGGTCGGCCAGCCCGCAGGCCGCGGTGGTGCTGACGGGCGTCGTCATCGCCGGGCTGGTGCTCATCGGCGATGTGCGCCTGACCTGGTCGTTCAGCGCGTTCACCGTGCTGCTGTACTACGCGATCACGAACCTCGCCGCGATCCGGCTTGAGCGAAGCCAGCGGCTGTTCCACCCCACGGTCGCGTGGGCGGGGCTCGTCGGGTGCCTGGGCCTGGCGTTCTGGATCGAATGGCGCGTGCTGCTGGCGGGTGCGGCGGTGCTGGGCGTGGGGCTTGTCGTCCGGGCTCTCTGCCGGCGCGTGTTCACGCCCGCCTCAAACAACGGAGTGTCCTGACCGATGCGAGCGATCGTCCAACGCGTCAACCACGCACAGCTCACCGTAGAAGGCGAGAGCGTCGCGACGATCGGCCCCGGCCTCGTCGTGCTGGCGGGGATCTACCAAGACGATACAGATCGAGACCGCGTGTACATCGCAGAGAAAACGGCCAACCTCCGCATCTTCCAGGACGAGGCGGGCAAGATGAACCTGTCTGTGCTGGATGTCCGGGGCGAGGTGCTGCTGGCGCCCAACTTCACCGTCGCGGGCTCGACACGCAAAGGGCGCAGGCCCTCGTTCGATCGGGCGATGGCCCCGGACAGGTCCCGTGCCGAGTTCGACAGGCTCGCGGCCGATCTCGCCGCCCAGGGTGTTCCTGTCAAGACCGGCGTGTTCGGGGCCCACATGCATGTGCTGCTGGAGAACGACGGGCCGGTGACGCTGGTGATCGACTCGCGCGAGGCGTAGGCCCGGCGGATCTGCAGATTCGCTGTCAGAGAGCGATCCGCGTCGGGTATGCTGCGCCGGTGATCGCCGCTCGCCCGGCTCTTAGGCCGGGAGACCCTCATCGCGGAGGACCGTCATCATGGCCGCAGAACCGCAGACCGCGTCGAACAGCGTGCTCGTCTCGACCGACTGGGTGCACGCTCGCCTCGATGACCCGAGCGTGAAGCTGCTGGAGGTCGATGTCGACACCCAGGCGTACAACGCCGGGCACATCCCCGGGGCGGTGGGGATCGACTGGCAGCACGAGCTGCAGGACCAGATGTGCCGCGACATCGTCTCGAAGGACGGGTTCGAGCGGCTCATGTCCGGCGCCGGCGTCGGTCCGGGCGATACGCTGGTCTGCTACGGGGACAACAACAACTGGTTCGCAGCCTACGCCTTCTGGGTCGCAAAGCTGTACGGGCACGCCGATGTCCGCCTGATGGACGGCGGGCGGGCGAAATGGCTGAGTGAGAAAGACAAGCCCATCACCTCTGACAGGCCGAACCCGAAGCCGACCCCGTACGCCGCGAGCGATCAGGACCTCTCGCTCCGGGCCTTCCTGCCCGAGGTCCTCCAAGCCTCGAAGAAGGGCGAGGCCATGATCGATGTCCGCAGTCCGGCGGAGTACACCGGCGATGTCATCGCGCCGCCGGGCATGACAGAGACCGCCCAGCGGGCCGGACACATCCCCGGTGCGAGGAATGTTCCGTGGGCGACGGCGGTCCGGGCCGACGGCACCTTCAAGCCCGTCGCCGAACTCAAGCAGATCTACTTCGACGGGGCGGGCGTCGATCCGTCGGGAAAGGCGATCTCGTACTGCCGCATCGGCGAGCGGTCGAGCCACACCTGGTTCGTGCTGAAGTACCTGCTGGGCGTCAAGGACGCGAAGAACTACGACGGCTCGTGGACCGAGTATGGTTCGGTCGTCGGCGTCCCGATCGAGCGCTGAGCCGGCCCGGAGCGAGGGCGATGGCGGCGATCAAGAAATCGGCCGAAGGAAGGTTTGGCTCCGCATGACCCAGAGCGCCCCCCCGCGCATCGCCTCGATGACGCTCACAGAGTTTGTCGACCGCCTCGGCTCCAAGCAGCCGACGCCGGGCGGGGGCGGTGCCTCGGCGGTCAGCGCCGCGATCGCCTGCGCCGCCGCACGCATGGTCGTGTCCTTCTCCCTGGGCAAGAAATCGCTGGAAGAGCACCAGCCGATGCTGGAGTCTGCCGACCGGCGTCTTGCCAAAGCCTCGGCGATGTTCCTGGCCCTGGCCGACGAGGACGCCGCGGCGTACGGCGTCCTCAACGAGGCGATGGCCCTGCCCAAAGACGCGCCCGACCGGGCCCAGCGGGTCCGGGCCGGGGCGGAGCTTGCGGTCGCCCCGCCCTTGGCGATGCTCGGGGTCGGGGCGGAGGCGGCGGGGGTGATCGCCGGGCTCGACGGGCGATCCAACAAATACCTCAGGAGCGATCTCTGCGTCGCCGCGGCCGGCCTCGTCGGCGCCTGCCGGGGGGCGGTGTGGAGTGTCCGGGCCAACCTGCCCCTCCTGGGCGAGGCGGACCGCTCTCGGGTGGAATCTGAGACGGAGTCGATGCTGGCGCGCGCCATTTCGCTGGCGGAACCGCTCGCGGGATGAAATCCGCCTCCGCGGGTGTCCGTACCATCCCACGATGGCACCGATTGCGAGAACATCTTCGGAGCGGATCGCCGTGCTCGGCGAGCTCTTGCGTGAGATCAGCCACGCCCAGAGCCCGAGCGAGATCACCCGTTCGTTCGTGACGGGCTACCGGCGGATCCGCCAGGTCGACATGCACATGGCCGTGTCGGTGCGCGGGCTCGAGCCGGGGCAGTACAAGATCACACGGATGATCTCGCCCCAGCAGACCAGAGCGGGCGATGTCGAGGACTACGCCTCGGCAGACCCTTGGCGCAACTGGGCGCAGATCCCCGCCCACCAGAGCGGGCTGATCGCCGAGCTGATCTCCACGCCCGAGCCCAAGCTCAGAACACACCTGCGCATCGACGACGACCCGGTGCTCGGCGACGCGGCTTCGGGTCTCGGCTCGTGCCTGGCGATCCCGCTCTACGACGCGGGCGAGGCGCAGAACTGGACCGTGACCTTCCGGCGCGACCCCGAAGGCTTCACCCACGCCGACCTCGAGCAGAGCTACCTCGTGGCCAACCTCGTCGGCACCGCGACGCGCAACCTCCTGGCGCTCCAGCAGAACCGCGAGCTGACCAGGCAGCTCGAGCGCCAGTTCGAAGAGGTCGCCCGCGTGCAGCAGACCCTGCTGCCCAGGAAGACGCCGGAGATCCCAGGCCTCTCGATCGCCACGAGCTACCTCACCAGCCAGCAGGCGGGGGGCGATTACTACGACTTCTTCCGCCTGCCGGGCGGCGAGTGGGGGATTCTCATCGCCGATGTCTCGGGGCACGGGGCCGCCGCCGCGACGGTCATGGCCATGCTCCACGCGATCCTGCACGGCTACGCCGGCCCTGACTTTCAGCCCCACGCGATCATTTCGTATGTCAACCGGCGCCTCGTCGAGGCCGAGCTGGAGGGGATGTTCGTCACCGCCTTCCTCGCGGTCTACGACCCCGAGGACGGCACGCTCCGCTACGCTCGCAGCGGGCACAACCCGCCCCTCCTCAAGAAGGCGGGCAGCGCAGAGGTGCGCGCCATCGACGGGCAGGCCGTCCCGCCCCTGGGCATCTTCGCCGACGGGTACGAAGCGGTCAGCAACGAACTGCAGCTCGACAGCGGCGACACGCTGGTGCTCTACACCGACGGCGTCACCGAAGAGTTCGGCCCGGACCGCGAGATGTTCGGCGTCGAGCGGCTCGATGAGGCCCTGCGATCCTGCACCGGCGAGCCCGAGTGCGTGATCGACTCGGTGCACGCGGCCCTGTTCCGGCACACCGGCAAACGCAACCGGAGCGACGATCAGACCCTCGTGGTGATGCGCTACCTCGGCAAGCCCGGAGCCGACGCGTGAACCAACACCGCCCCGAGTGGTTCGCCGACCCGGAACTGGGCGAGCCGGGCCTGCGCTTCAATTGCACCATGTGCGGCAACTGCTGCACCGGCCCGAGCGGGTTTGTCCGCTTCACCGAGCAAGAGGCGCAGCGTCTGGCCCGACGCCTCGGGCTGAGCCTTGATGCGTTCATGGAACGCTACACCATGGTCGTCGAGGGCGAGCCCTCGCTGAACGAAGTCCGCGCCGAGCACGGCTACGACTGCGTCTTTCTCGATCGCGAAACGATCCCCGGGCGGGCGGTCTGCGGCGTCTACGAAGACCGGCCGACGCAGTGCCGCACCTGGCCCTTCTGGCAGAGCAACCTGAAATCCCCGCGCACCTGGGCGAAGGCCTCCAAGACCTGCCCGGGAATGAACACGGGCAAACTCGTACGCCCCCAAGAGATCCGCATCCTGCGCGACAAGTGTGATGCGTGAGGAGGGGTGTGGGGAGTAGGGCGTGGGGTGTGGGGCAGAGAGTGTCGGAGGCGGATCGGCGTGGGGACGGATCTGATCCGCGAGTCGTTGACGAAGGATGTCTGGTTTCTCATCCTTGAAGCGAGATGATCGTTTCGCGATCCGAAAGCCCTGATGTGGCGCAAGGTTGCAGTCAGCGGGAGGCGTGTTACGCGATCTGAAAGCCCCGTGAGGGGCGCAGGGTTGTAGCCAGCGACTGTGTTCCGTTGTCAAGCGATTTTTGCAGTTGGAGCCCTCCATTCGGTTCCATCCCTGAGGATGGCGTTGAGGATTGTCAGGAGTTTGTGCGCCGCGGCGACGATCGCGCATTCCTTCGACTTTTCAGGGCGAATTGATTACTGTCGCTTTCCACGGGTTGCGCTTGTCCGACGCTGTGCGTCGGCCTGGGCTCCACCCGTGGCTACATTCTTCCGTCCCTTCGGGACGAGGGAGTTACATGCCGAAACAGATCCTCGCCTCACACTCGTGATCTTCCGCGCTTACGCGATCGAACCACTGGCGGTCGAGCCGCCAGTGCCACAGTCTCTGCTCTTTCGCAGCGTCGACTTCAGCCTCAAAAGAGAGCCCAGCGAGCTCCCATCGGGTCTGACACTTTCTGGCAGCTTCGGGGGTTTGCCGATCAGCCCCTCGACCCCGCCGCGCAGTGCGGACCACTGTCGCGATGCGCTCATCCCCGCCAGCTTGTGCGCCCACGCCCAACCGAGGAGGACGCCCCGGAGCGTCGTGATCCCGCGCCCGTGTCTGCGGCACATCCAGACCCAGTTCCGCGTCGACAGCCTGAACCACCGAGGCTTCTGTCGCTGCACCGTTGGGCTGTCGTGCCACACGCGCCACGACGGGTCGTAGAGCACATCGAACCCCGCGCCAAGAAGCTTGAGCGCCATGTCGGTGTCGTTGCGGTAGAGAAAAAAATGTTCTTCGTACCCGCCGACCGTGTTCCACGCGTCGCGCCGGATGAGGTTGCCGCAGCCCATGTCGGGCCAGTTGCGACGGCGGTCGGTGACGCGATCGAACGGCCACTCGTCCAGGCCGGTCTTGGGGTGGGTGCGCCGGAGCATGACGCCGCCGATGGAGGTGTCGGCGAGCATGACGCCGAGGGCGTCTGCGAGGCCGGCGGGGTCGGGGCGTGCGTCGTCGTCGAGGATGAGGAGGATGTCGCGCGTGGCGAGGTCGGCCCCGCGGTTGAAGCCGGCGACGCCGAGGTTTGTGGCCAAGGTCAGCAGGCGGGCCCACGGAAACCGGTCGTTCACCATCGCGCTGGTGTCGTCGGCCGAGGCGTTGTCGGCGACGATGACCTCGGCGCCGGCCTCGTTGATCGGGCGGAGGGCGTCGAGGGTTTCGCCGAGAGCCTGACGCCGATTGAACGCCAGCACGACGATCGAGAGGCGGTCGAAGACCCCTTCGGGCCCTCCGCGGTCGGCGCTCCGCTCGGGCGATTCGGTCATGGGCGGGTCGGCAGCGACTCGGCGTCGATGGCGTAGGTCTTCGCGTCGGGCAGGCGGTCGCGGAGGGTCTTGGCCGGTCGGCGCAGGGCCAGACGGATCGAGAGCCCCAGGCCCCGTGCGAAGACGCTGGCGGACTGGGCGAGCATCCTGGGCCGGTTCAGGCGTCGGAGGACGAACCCGTCGGGCGTCACCTGCACCATCAGGCGGGCTCTGGCCCACGAGTTCGGCCGGCCCCGGGCGGGGATGATCGCGATCTCGGTCCGGGCGGGCAGCAGCAGGCGGGCGATCGCCGGCAGCAGGCCAGAGAAGAAGCCCTCGCGTTCGAGGATGTAGCGGCCCCGTGGCACCGGCGGGGGCTCGATCCCGAGGGATTCGAGTTCGGACTCGATGCGGGCCGCCGCGGCTTCGCCCAGACGCACGCGGGGGTGGACCTTCACGCGGGCGCCGGCGAGCCCGTCCTCGGGCAGGGCGTTCTTCAGGCGGTCGGCGAGGCGGTCGAAGGGGACGAACCGCTCGAACTTCAGCTCGCGCATGGCCCCGGCGCCGTTGAGGCGGTTGGCCGCGGCGTCTGAAAGGCCCTTGAGGTGGAGCTCGGCGAGGTCGTCGCGACCGATCATGGTCTGGGCCAGGGCCCTTGGGACCTCGCGGATCGCCCGCATGAAGCGGGCTCGGGGGCCGAGCTTGAGGGCGTCGATCGGGCCGAAGCAGTTGCGGGCCTGGAAGTAGCGGGCCATCGTCGGGCCGAACTTCATCTGCGGGTGGCGGACGATCGATTCGCACGAGGCGCCGATTTTCAGGCCCGTCTCTTGGACGATGCGGTAGCACCACTCGACATCGTCGGCGTTGAGGAAGACCTCGGGGAAGAGGCCGGTCTTGGCGATCGCGCCGGTGCGGACCAGGGCGCTGCAGGCGGCGGCGTAGCCGACCTCGACGGTTTTCTTCGGGGCGGGTTTGTTCTCGCCGTAGCAGGGGCCGAACTGGCCGAGCCAGCGTCCGACCTTCCCGCCGATCTCGAAGACCACCCCTGTTTCGGGGTGTGCGATCGAGGAGCCGATGACGCCGAATTCGGGATAGGCGTCCATGGCGCTGACGAGGGCGAGCAGGGCTTCAGAGTCGGGGCGGGCGTCGCTGTCGAGCAGCCAGACGAACTCTGGGGCTTGCTGGGGGTCGGCAGCCAGGTGCTGGATGACGAAGGCCATGCCGGCGTTGTAACCCCCGCTGCCGCCCTCGTTGGAGGCCATGCGGAGGAGGCGGATGTCGAGCTCTTGGGGCCGCCTGACGCTCGCGAGGGGCGGGTCGGAGGCGTTGTCGACGACGACGAGGGTGATATCCAGGAGGGGAGAGTCTGGTGTGCCACCGAGGTTCAGGCGGGTGAGGTCGTCGTAGAGCAGGGCGAGGTCGGCCGGCGCGTTGAAGCAGGGGGTGACGATCGCGACGCGGCGTTGCCCCGCGGCCCTCGGGGGGACTGTTCTGCCCACGGAGGGGTAAACGGCGACGGGCCTGGCGAGGCCGAGCTGGTCGATCGGTGCGTGCACTTGCCTCGATCCTAGGGCAATTGGCTTGCCCGTGGTTGGATGCTGTTGTACCGTTGGCCCGATAGGTTTGTCGCCCCCCGAGTGTGTCGGGGGCGAGCCCGGCCCGCACGCCGCGATTCTCGGCAAGACCCCCCGAGCGCGGACCCCGCCGCGGGAGGTCAGCCCGGGCCCAGATGGACCGAACAGGGCAGGAGACGGTACAGCCATGGTGTCAGATCGATTTTACGGTCGTGGTCGCGGCGCGTTCGCGGCCGAAATGTTCGAGCGTCTTGAGCCTCGGATCGTGCTTGCGGCGATCGACGGCCTGCCGGCGTTGTCGGCCCTGGAGCTGGACACCAACCCGGTGGTGATGTTCGACACGAATGTCGGGCGGGTCTTCCTCGAGCTGTTCCCCCAGGACGCGCCGGGCACGGTCGCGAACTTCCTTGAGTATGTCAAGCGGGGCCAGTACTCCGAGAGCTTCTTCCACCGCGCGGTCGACGATTTCGTCCTGCAGGGCGGCGGGTTCGTCTTCAACGAGAACGAGGGCTATCGCCAGATCTTCGAGCCCGACCTGGGCCCGATCCAGAACGAGTTCGGCCGCCCGAACCTCGAACGCACGATCGCGATGGCCAAGCTCGAAAACAACCCCAACTCGGCGACCAGCCAGTTCTTCTTCAACCTGAACGACAACCCGAGCCTCGACACGCAGAACCAGGGCTTCACCGTCTTCGGACGCGTGCTCGGTGAGGCCTCATGGACGGTCGTCCAGCTCATCGCCGACCTGAACCAGCAGGACCTGAGCGGCCAGAGCGCGTTTGCGGGCCAGATCCGCGATCGGTTCGGCAACCCGCTCTTCACCGACTCGAATGGCTTCTCGACGACCGATCCCGAAGGGAACTCGCCCCGAGTCACCACCAGCGCTTTCACCCAGGTCCCGATCGTCAACACCTTCACGGGCGATGTGCAGCCCGGGAACCTGGTGCAACTCCTGAACGCCCAGATCGTCAAGACGGGCGATGGGACGGCCTTCTACACCAACATGGTCGTCTACCCCGAGGGCTACGCCTCGCCGACCTCGACCGAGACGCTCAAACTCGTCAACCCGCACAACACCGATGTGCAGGTGCAGGTGATCGCCCGCTACGAGTTCGGGATGCGCGACACCACGCTGACGGAGATCACCATCCCCGCCAACGCGACGGTCAACATCACGCTCCACGACTCGTCGGACCCCGAGAACTCGCTGGTCGAGCAGTTCAACCCGTACGCGCTGGAGGTCTACTCGGCGCCGGTCGAGTCGGGCGACCCCGCGGCGATCGCCGCCTCGATCAACCGCTTCGACTTCGGCGACGACACGGGCGAGTCGTTCGTGCTGGTGGCCGAGAATCCGGGCGACCGGGCGACGGCGTGGAACTTCGCGGGCGTGCTCAGCGGCCTGGACGCCCGCAGCTTCATCGTCTGGCAGAACCTGACCAGCTCCAGCGCCGAGCTGACGGTCACGATCTTCTACCGCAACGAGTTCAACGCCTCGCTCGAAGAGACGGCGGACTTCACGCTGGGCGCGAACCGCCGCGGCGGCGTGGACCTGTCGGCGGTCGGGTCGATCGCCGGCCTGCCCGCCAACACGCTGGTGAGCGTCCGCGTCGAGGCGGACAGGGAGATCGCGGTCGCCGCGAGCTCGTTCATCGCCAACGACGAACTGCCGCCCCGTTCGTCGACGCTCTCGGGCGTGCCGAACGAGGGCGCGCGGACCACGATCATTCCGAATGTCGTGGTGCCGACGGGCGGGCGTGCGGTGCTGTCGATTCTGAATGTCGGCGGCAGTGTGAGCCCCGGCTTCACGATCCGCGCGTTTGTCGAAACCTCCCCGGGGAATGTGGCCACGATCACTCCCGGCTTCCAGCTCGAGAACAACACCCGCAACCAGTTGGTGCTGAACACCCAGATCGACAACATCTCGACGATCGCTCGCGACCAGCCGTTCACTCTTTTCATCGACGCGTTGAGCGGGCGTCAGTTCGTCACCGGCGTCACGGTCGACTACGGCACGCAGAGCGGCGCGCCCGCGGGCGGTCCCGTCGGCGGCACAGCGGTGCACGGGCTGCGCAACGCGGCGACGGTCCATCACTTCGCCGACTCGTTCGTCGACCGCATCAGCTCCTCCGAGGGCGCCCGCGAGTCGATCAGCCTCTACAACCCATTCCCCAACCAGAATGTCACCGTCCGCCTGACCTACCGGTTCGACGACGGCTCGACGATCCAGACCTCGCTGGTCACCGTCCCGGCTTTTTCGCCCGTCAACATCCGGCCCGAGGACAACGCCCAGGTGCTCAGCAAGGTCGACACCGACCCAGAGCGGTTCGCCAACTTCAGCATCATGGTTGAGAGCTTCGAGATCAACGGCAGCACGCCCGCCCCGATCGTCGCGTCGCTCCAGCGGCAGGACAATCGCGCGGGCGACATGAACCGGCTGATCGCGTCGGGCCCGATCCAGTTCGGCGAGATTGTCCCGCTGACCGATGCCCGCTTCCAGCCGGGCTCGCAGGCCTGACCGGACCGAACGCGACTCCCCGAAGGGCCGGCCGCTTTGGCCGGCCCTTTTTTCGTACGCAGCGGATGACGCCGGGCGGGTCTGCCCGGGGCGTTGAGCGCCCGTAGACTGCGGGCTCATGAACGCCTTCTGGGGATTCGCAGGGCGGATGCTCCGTGATCGGGTGCGGATCACGCTGGCGCTCCTGTGCGCGCTGGTCTCGGCGTCGGGGCTCGGGGCGGGGCTGCTGGCGGTCTACCCGATCCTCGAGACGATCTTCGAGGGCTCGCGCGAGGGGCTGCCCGAGCGGGCCGAGGCGTACAACGCGGGCGACCCCTTCGTCGCCGTTCCCCAATGGGTGATCGAGCGCCTGCCCGAGGGGCCGTTCAACGCGGTCGTGGCGATCATGGTCGCGCTTGGCGTGGTGACGGTCGTCGGCGGGGTGACGAATTTTTTCCACGCCTATCTGTCGCTGTCGGTGGTGTACAAGGCGGTGACGGACATCCGTCGGCGGCTGTTTTCGCGGGTGCTGCGGATGCCGCTGGGGCTGGCGGTCTCGCACGGGACATCCGATGCGATCAGCCGCATCGTCAACGACACGACGCAGCTCGCCTCGGGCATGACGGCGTTGCTCTCGCGGGCGGTGGCGCAGACGCTCAAGGGCGTGGCCGCGTTTGCGGCGGCGCTGATTCTGGACTGGAAGCTCTCGATCGCGGCGATCTTCGCGGGCCTGGTGATCGCGGTGGTGATCCGCAAGCTCTCGACTCGGATCCGTCGCTACACCCGGCGGGCGCTGGAGCGTCAGGCGGACCTGTACGGCGCCGCCAGCGAGGCGCTGCAGGGCCTGCGCGTGGTGAAGGTGCACACGAACGAGCGCCACGAATCGGCGAGGTTCCACACGATCAACAAGGCCGTGATGCGCCACCTCTTGCGGGCGCGGACCGCCCGGGCGCTGATGAGCCCGCTCAACGAGGTGATCGCGCTGTTCTCGCTGGGTCTGCTGACGATCCTGGCGGCCAGGCTCATCATCATCGACAACGCGCTGGACCCTTCGAAGATGTTGCTCACGCTCGGGGCGCTGTTCATCGCCGCGGCGTCGCTGAAACCTCTGACGGGGATCGTCAACGAGATCCAGACGGCCGCGGCCGCAGCGGAGCGGATCAAGCAGCTCTTGGACACCGAGCCCGAGCCCGGGCACGACGCGGGCCTGCCGCGCCTCGGGCGCCACAAGGAGTCGGTGCGTTTTGAGGGCGTGGGGTTCACCTACCCCGGCGCCGCGACGCCCGCGCTGCGGGGGGTCGACCTGGAGGTCGCCCACGGGACGACGGTCGCGGTCGTCGGGCCCAACGGCTCGGGCAAAACGACGCTGCTCTCGCTGGTGCCCCGCCTGTTCGACCCGACCGAGGGGCGCGTGCTCGTCGACGGGACGGACATCGCGAGTGTCGGGGTGCGGAGCCTCCGGCGCCAGATCGGCGTGGTGACGCAGGAGACGGTCCTGTTCGGCGCGACGATCCGCGAGAACATCGCCTACGGCATGAGCGGCGCGACGCCGGAGCAGATCAGCTCGGCCGCGAGGCAGGCCCGGGCGGCCGAGTTCATCGAGTCTCTGCCCGAGGGGTACGAAACGGTGGTGGGTGAGCGTGGCTCGACGCTCTCTGGCGGTCAGCGTCAGCGGATCGCGATCGCGCGGGCGATCCTGCGCGACCCGGCGATCCTGATCCTCGACGAGGCGACGAGCATGATCGACGCCGACAGCGAGGCGCGGATCGGCGAGGCGCTGGCGGAGTTCAGCGCGGGGCGGACCTGCCTGGTCGTCGCCCACCGCCTGAGCACCGTCAAAAACGCCGACAGCATCGTCGTGATGGACGGGGGCGAGGTGGTCGACCGCGGGCGCCACGCCGAGCTCCTGGAGCGTTGCGAGGTTTACAGGCTGATCGCCAATCACCAGCTCGTCGCGGCGAAGTGAGGTTCACCCAAGCATGCACGATCCCAACGCCGAGGGCAACGCGTATTTCAAGTGCGACTACTGCCTGTCGCCTTGGTCTGAAGACCGGCCGATGGTCGAGGGCCACCGGGGCAGCCTGCTGTGCGTGCGCTGCCTGGAGGTCGCGTACCGGGAGCTGGTGGTCGAGAAGGGCGAGGGCGAGAAGATCGCGACAGGCGACGAGTGTCGGCTGTGTTTGCAGTCCAACGACAAGCCGCACTGGCGGAGCCCGGTCGACGAGGCGGCGCTGCTCTGCCGGCCTTGCGTGAAGCGTTGCGCCGCGATCCTGGCCAAGGACAAGGAAACGGACTGGGCCCCGCCGGCGTGAGGCGTGCGGGGCTCGGGCTCAGCCGCTTTTCTGGTCCGACGATTTGAGCGGGGGCGAGTTGTCGCTCGGCCTGATCTGGTCGCCCGCGTCCTTGAAGAGTTTGACGACCTTGTCGTCGATCGAGCGGAGGTGCAGGTCGCGCTGGGGGAAGGAGATCTCGAGCCCGGCCTTGCGGAACTCCTCGTCGATCTTCATGTGCAGCGAGTGGCGGGTCGACAGGTTCAAGGAGATGTGGGGGACGAAGGCGGCGAGGCGGAAGTTCAGCGAGTTGTCGCCGAAGCCCATGAACCAGCAGCTGGGTTCGGGGTCTTTCATGACATCGGGGTGTTCGCGCGCGACGCGGAGCAGCGTCTCGTGGGCGAGCTTGGTGTCAGCGCCGTAGGCGATGCCGACTTCCACGACGACGCGGAGCGTGTCTTCTGAGAGCGACCAGTTGATGACGCGTCCGGTGATGAACTCGCGGTTGGGGACGATGAGTTCCTTGCGGTCCCAGTCGGTGATGGTGGTGGCTCGCATCTGGATTTTGCTGATGCGTCCGCTCGTGTCGCCGACGGTGACGACATCGCCCACGCGGATGGGGCGTTCGAGCAGGATGATGATGCCCGAGACGAAGTTGGCGAAGATCTCCTGGAGGCCGAAGGCCAGGCCGAAGGTCAACGCCGCGACGAGCCACTGCACATTGGTCCAGCTGATCCCCACCGCGCCGGCGACGACGAAGATGCCGATGCCGGTGAGGATGTAGCGCACGATGGTGCTGACGGCGAAGCGCCCGCCGCTGTCGAGCGGCAGGCGCTGCAGCAGGATGATCTCGATGACGGCGGGGACATTGCGCACCGCGACGAACGCGATGACCGTGAAGACGATCGCCGTGAGCAGGTCAGAGAGCGTGAGCGCGTCGGTCAGGGGCAGGCCGGCCTGTTCTTCTGCGGGCCTGGGTTCGAGGCCTGGCGTCATGCCGCCCGGGGGCATGCCCGGGAAGGCCGGCGAGCCGGGGGTCGCTTCCCTCGCGGGCGTTTCGACGGGGGGGAGCCCCTCATCGTCGGTCAGCAGCGGGGCGGGGGCGGGCTCGCCCCGGTAGCGCTGGAGCGCTTCGAGCACTTCGGGGCTCTCGGTCTGTTCGCGCTCGTCGGCGATGGTCAGGCGGGGGTAGAGCTCGACGCGGTCGAGCATGTTCAGGGCGGGCAGCACGGGGTTCCAGATGCCCCAGAGGCTCATGACCAGCGTGATGGTGATGGCGAAGCGGATGAGGTGGCGGGTCTGGGCGTCGAGGCCTGGGATGTTGACCTTGTCCTCGTCGACCTTGTCGATCTCCTCGCCCTTCTGCTTCGGCTCCTCGGGCACTTCGCCCTTCTCGGCCTTCTCGGCTTGCTCGGCCTGCGCCTTGAGCTCGGCCAGGCGAGCCTCGCGGGCGCGGATCGCCTGCTCGATCGCGAGCTTGCGTCGGGCGATGTACAGCCAGCGCTGCAGCACCCCGCCGATCAGGATGAGCCCCAGCACCAGCCCGAGCGTGAGGCGGAAGCGGTCCTCGATCTCCGAGGCGGTGTAGACGAACCCCAGGGCGGCGAGCACGATGAGCACCGCGGGGGCGGCGATCGCCGCGTCGAACCAGAGGTAGCGGGTGCGGTCGAGCCAGCCCCCCTTGTTGGCCTTGAGGAAGGGGGCCATCACGGTTCCGCTCGGGCGGGCGACGCACCATACGAACGCGCCCACCGCCGCCATCGCGACGATGAACGCGGTCCTGCCGATCGTGTCGAGCGGGTCGAGCTGTTCGCTCATCGACTCGGCGGCGCGCAGCGACGCGTACGAGATCGTGATCAGCGGGATGTACCAGCGGAGGTGTCGCCGGACGATGCCCGTCGAGGTGTTGTTCCAGCGGAAGTGGTTGATCGCCACCCCGCCCGGGCGGAGCAGGCGCTGGAAGAAGCGCAGCGAGAGCACGATCCACGCCGCGTCGCCCAGCGCGAGGCCGACCGCCACAGGCATCCCGTCGGGCGCCTGGCGGAGGGAGACGCCCGCGGCAAAGAGAATGGCCGCCATCGGCGTGACCACCAGCAGCTCGGCGAGCATCGCCTTGAGCGTGATGGAGACCTTCATCCCCTCACGCTTGCGGGCCAGCTCGTCGAACGATCTGGCCCACTTGCGCAGCGGGGGGTTCACAAGGATCGCCAGCATCGCGATCAGCGCCGCCCCGAGGGTGGTCAGGGGCGAGCGCACCACCGCCTCGACCCAGCGTCTCCAGGCCCCGGGCGAGCCGGCGTACTCGACCAGGCGGGCGAGGCGGGCCGGGCTCCAATCGCCCAGCACGCTGTGGCTGCGGATCCAGAGCACGCGTTCGTCGATGAACGACGCGAACCCGCCCGAGACGATCCGCAGGTCGCCAACGGTTTTGTCGTAGTCGCTCCAGCGCGAGCCGTAGCGGGTCGCAAGGCCGATCAGGTCGTTGACCAGGTCGCGCCGCAACTCGACGAGCTCGCTGACGGCGACGGAGTAGCGTTCTCGGTCGGCCTCGGGCAGAGCCTGGTTGAGCTTTTCGCGGTACTCGGTGATGAGCGGTCGCTCTTCGAGCACATCGAAACGCATCAGCTCGATCTCGCTGTACTCCCTGCGCCGGTTCTCGATCTGCTGGGTGAGGCGGCGCTGGTCGGGCAGGTTGGCGCGGGCCCTCTTGAGCACGGCGCCGAGCGCCGCGTCCAGCCCGATCGCCCGCACGCGTTCGCGCGTCCGCTCGAAGTCGGCCAGCACGCGCGAGAGCTCGGCCCGCTGCCGGTCCACGCTGGTTTCAAGGTCGCCGACGCGCTGGGTCATCTCGGCGAGGGCCTGGGCGAGTTCGATGTTCCTTTCGGCGAACTCGGGTACCTGCGCCGGTTGGGCGGCCGTCAGGCGCGCGAGTTCGCGGGCCCGCTCGGTGCGCACGCGTGCGGTGTCGCGCCGGATCTCGTCGACGCGCTGCTGCAGGAAGGCGACCTCCTGCTGGGCGCGGTCGCGCCGCCTGACCTCCAGCTCCAGCTGCGGGCCGATCGCGGTGTCGGTCGCGTCGAGGTACCGGAGCTCTTCGTTGTTCGTCGCGATCCGTGTGCGAAGCTCGCGCTGGCGGGCGAGCAGCTGGTACCGCTGGGCCCGCGTGACGATGGCGTCGACGGCGTCGTCGGGCGGGGCGGCCAGCGCCTGCTCGACCGTCGCCAGCTCCGACTCACGCTGGGGCTGCAGCTCGCGCAGCGCGGCCCGCCTTGCGGTGCGTCGTTCGGGCTCACCCTCCAGCCTCGTGATCTCCTGCTGGTGTCGGGCCAGCTCCGACCGGGCTCTGGCCAGCTCCGCCTCCATCTCCGCGAGGCTCATCTCCGCGAACCGGGCCCGGTCGACCTCTTCGCGCTGACGCAGCAGGCGTTCTCTGATCTCGGCGATCCGCTGGGGCGCCTCGTTGGCCTGCGTGCGGAACTGCTCCCCCGCCGAAGCACGCTGAGCCTGCGCCGACAGCGACTCCTGGGCGGTGCGCAGCGCCGTATCGATCCGCTCCCGGTCGGCGGCGCTGATGTTCGGGCTTTCTGCGACCCGCCTGGCCAGCGCGTCGATCGCCTCGGCGCTGACCTCCTGCGGCCGGGTCGATTCGGCGGGGCGGGCCGACTCCTCGACGGTCTGCGGGCCCGGCCCCGCGGCGTTGCCCTGGCCCAACAGCGGAGACGACCAGAAAACAAGGAGCAGCGAGGCCAGAATCGGGAGTACGCGTCGAGCGTTGGGCATAAAAGGTGTTTTCCGTCTGATTCGGGGGTCCGGCACGGCTCCGAGCCAGCAGGATAGCGGGCGGCCCAGCCGCGGTACGGAACCGAACGCGACGCCATGCGCCGACGCGTTACGAACCGGGCAGGTGCTCGTCGATCCAGTCGTCCTGGCGGAGCACCGCGGCGCGATTGCGCCGGTCGCGGGCCTCGCTGCGTCGCTGGGCGACCCTGAAGGCGGCCGCCGTGGCTTTGGTCTGGCGGAGCTCGCCCCGGAGCCCGGGCCTCTTGAAGACCGTCCGAAGGTCGGGCGCGTGCTGGGTGAGCAGGTCGTCGTCGAGGGCGGCGAAGATCTGCGAAGAGCCCGGGTCCCCCTGGCGACCGGAACGCCCGATGAACTGGCGGTCGATCCTTTTGGCCCCGTGCATCTCCGTCAGGATCACCGCGAGCCCGCCCGCCTGCCTCGCACGATCGTCCAGGCGGATGGCGGTCCCGCGCCCGGCCATGTTGGGCGCGACGGTGATGGCCCCCGCGGCGCCCGCGTGCTCGACGAGCTCGGACTCCTCCGCGTGTTGCAGGGCGTTGAGCACCCTGTGCTCCAGCCCGCGCGCGGTCAACCGCTCGGAGATCAACTGCGAGACCTCGATCGACCGCGTGCCCACCAGCACCGGGCGGTCCAGGGCGTGCAGGCGGTCGATCTCCTCGACGATCGCATCGATCTTCGACTCGGCCTCGGCGAAGATCCGCGTCGGGAGCTTCTTGCGGACGATCGGCCGGTTGGTCGGCACGCAGAGGACCGGGCGCCGGTAGACCGTCTCCATCTCGCGCATCGCGTCGGCCGCGGTGCCCGTCATCCCGCACAGCACCGGGTAGCTCCGGAAAAACCGCTGGAAGCTCAGGCGTGCGAGGGTCTCGCGGTCGGCGGTGACCTCCAGCCCCTCCTTGGCCTCGACGGCCTGGTGCAGCCCGTGCTCCCAGCTCCGGTCGTGCAGGAAGCGGCCGGTGTACTCGTCGACGATGACGACCTGCCCGTCGACGATCTCGTACTGACGCCCCCGCAGGTAGCAGCAGCGGGCAACGAGCGCCTGACGCACCAGTTCCTCGGCACGCCGGTCGGCCTTCCAGATCGCCTCGGGACGCTCGGCCCACATCCGGCGAGCCCGGTGCAGCCCGCGGCTCTTCAGCTCCGCCTTGCGTCGAAGCCGGTCGACGGAAAAGTCCGGGCCCTCGTCGAGCTTTCTCGCGATCTCCGCGGCGCCGAGGTAGACCGCCGCCATGTCGTCCTCGCGACGGCTGCGCGCGATGATCAGCGGCACCACGCCCTCGTCGATCAGGACCGCGTCCGCCTCGTCGACCAGCGCCACGCACAGCCCGGGCACGATCGGCCCCGCGCCCGCCGCGTTGCCGAACCGGGCCATCATCTGCCTGCCCGCCCACGCGGTCGCCATGGGGCGGATGCGGAGCTGGTCGCGCAGGTAATCGGCGGTGATCTGCTTGGGCGTCCCGTAGACGATGTGGCGCGCGTAGATCGTCGCCCGCTCGTCGGGCGATTGCTCCTGCTGGATCGCCCCGACCGTCAGGCGGCAGCGCGTATAGATCGCCTCGCGGCTCTCGGCGTCACGCCCGGCCAGATAGTCGTTCACCGTGAACACATGCACGCGCCGGTACTTCCATGCGAGCATCACCGCCGCGATCGAGCCCGTGAGCGTCTTGCCCTCGCCGGTGAGCATCTCGACGATCCGCCCGCGATACAGCCCGAGCGCCCCGACGAGCTGCACTGTGTAGGCCTCCTCGCCCGTCAGGCGCCGGGCGACCTCGCGGGCCAGCGCCATCCCCTCGCGGACCGTCTCCTTGTCGTCGGTGCGCAGCAGGAACCGCTCGCGCACGCGCCCGATCGCCTCGTCGAGCACCGCCTCGGAATACCCCCGGACCTTCGGCGCCATCGCGTCGATCTGTTCCGCCTCGCGCTTGAGGACGCGAAGGCTCGACCCCTGCGTCGTCAGCTTCATCCGTGTCCACGCCGCGGCCTTGTCGAGCCCCTTGAGCGTGCGCTCGGCGCGCCGACGGCTCATCAGCGACTCGTAAAGGGCGTGGTACCTCGTCAGGGCCTGCGACACGGGCGGAACTCCTAGAGCGTCACTCGGCCCTGCACCAGTTTGTGCAGGCGGTCGGCCCACTGGGCCATCAGCGGACGGCTTGGCAGCGTGAAACGCACACGCACACGCTCGCCGGGCGCGCCCGTCGGCTCGCCGTCGGCGGGCACGATCCGGAGCTCGAACTGGCGGCTGGTCGCCATCGTCCCCGACTCGTCCTGCGGGTCGGTCGCGATCGTCCCGCCGCCGGCGTAGCCCAGCGACGCGTGGGCCAGGCGGCTCTGGCCCGACTCGACGACCTCGACGATGTTCCCCTCGATGCTCCTGCCCGCGTCGGACAGAAAACGGACGCTGGCGACCACGGGCAGGTTGCCCGTCGCGTGCCGGATCGCCCAGGTGTTCTCACGCTGGCTCAGCGTCGCGACGATGCGCGAGCCACGGTCCTCGACGATCTCGCAGATCGCCGTTCCTTCCTCCACCCACGCGCCGACGAACTCCGCCGGGTCGGCCCCGGCGATCACCCCGGCGTGCGGGGCCCGGACCGTCAGGCGGTCGATGCGGTTTTCAAGGATCGCGACGCGCTCGGTGAGGTTCATGACCGCCTCGGCCAGCTCGTCGGCCGCGGGCGAAGAGCGAGCGAGGGCCGAACGCCAGCGCACCTCGGCGCGGGTGAGCTCGGCCCGGGCCGTCGCCAGCTCGACGCGCAGCTCGGGGTTGTCGATCGTCACGATGGCGTCGCCCGCGCCGACCCGCTCTCCGGGCGAGACGAAGGATTCGACGATGAACCCGTCGGAGGCGAAGAAGACGCCCGACCGGCGCGCCGGCTCGACCACGCCCGAGGCCTTCCGCCAGTCCGGGAACGGGATCATCCCGAGGGAGCCCACGCCGATCGCGAGCATCAGCAGCGTCGCCGTCACCGCCCGGACGCGCTTGTCCAGGAGCGAGGGGTGCGAGGCCAGCCAGTGCACGAACTTACCCACCGGCAGCACGAACCACATCGCGCCCGTCCAGATCGCAAGCAGCAGGCCCAGGGCGAACATCTTGCCCATCACAAACAGCGTGATCGAGATGAACAGGAACACGCGGTACGCCAGCGCCAGGATCCCGTAGGTCACCAGGATCCGACGCTCGCCGGCGTTGGTGGTGGGGGGCTGGTCGTTCTCGATCCCGAAGGCGTAGCGCTTGAAGAAGTGCTTGATCATGTTCTGCGCACGCTGCATGAGGTTGGGCACCTCCAGCAGGTCGCTCAGGATGTAGTACCCGTCGAAGCGCATCAGCGGGTTGGCGTTGAACAGGATCGTCGAGATGCTCGCGATGAACATCGCGTTGTACGCGATCTGGTGGATCAGTGCCCCCGGCTCGGTCGAGAGCCAGACCATCGCCGCGATCGCCGCCACGAAGAGCTCGAAGATCATCCCGCCCGAGCCCACGGCGATCCGCTTCCACTTGCTTTCCAGCGCCCACGACGCCGTCGCGTCGACATACGGCGCAGGGAAGAGCACCAGCAGCATCACGCCGAACTCGGGCACCTGCCCGCCGAAGCGTCTGAGCACCACCCCGTGCCCGATCTCGTGGATCGCCTTGGTGACGATGAACACCACAGTCAGCCAGCCCCAGTTCGCCGGCGCAAGCGTGTTGTCGACGCTCGCGGCCAGGCGGTCAAAGTGCGGCAGGATCGCGACGATCGCACCGAGCACCACCGCCAGCCACACGAAAAAACCCACGCGGTTGAGGATCGGGCGGAACAGAGGCTCCAGCCAGGCGAAGATCCCGTCGGGGTTGAACAGCCTGATCTTGAAGTACATCAGGCCCACGGCCTGGCCCATCGCCTTCTTCTTGCGACGCTCGCGCCCGCGCCGCAGGAGCTGCTCGGTCTCTGGCGGGGCATCGACGCTGAGCAGGTTGGAACTGTAGAGCTGCCCGATCAGCTGCAGGGCCTCCTGCTGCGTCGGCGAGTCGTCGCCGTGACGCTGCAGCAGGATCGTCCAGACCTCTTCGACGGTCCGCTTGCCGTCCAGCAGGCCGACGAGCTCGTGCCCGATCGGGTTCAGGCGGAAGAACTGGTTGGTCGTCGGGTCGTGGGCGACATGCCAGCGCCGCCCGCGGTAGTGCTGACGCGTCACCTGCACATGCGGGCGCAGGCGGGGCTTGAGCGCCCGAACGCGGTGCCAGAAGGGTGAGAATGTCGGTCTCTCGGCCAAGGCTGTTCAGCCTCCGCCCCGCTTCGCGGGGCCGGTGTGTTTCTGATCGCGTGCCGGCTTACATCCAGAGCCACAGACGCGCGGTATCGATGATCCGGCGCGACAGGATCGACGCGATCGACCGGTCGCCGGTGTTGAGCTTCACGAGCCCCTCCATCCCGGGGCGCAGCCACGGGGCCGGGTCGTCGAGCCTCACGCGCACCTCGAACGAATTGGTCCCGTCCTTGGGCCTGCCCGAGCGGACGACGCGTTCGATCGTGATGTCGAAGCGCTGCCCGGGGTCGGCCTTGGTCGCCAGGCTGTGCCGGCCGAGGCCCTCCTCGACGGCCTGCTCGACCAAACGGATGTCGCGGTCGTCGACGCTCGCGACGCCGTAGAGCTCGTTGATGTCCGCGATGATGAACATCACATCGCCCATGCCGACGGCCGAGCCCACGCGCTCGCGGAGGTCGCCCTCGATGATGATGCCGGCGATCGGCGCCCGCACCACGGCCTTTTCGAGGCGTTCGTTGTAGAAGGCGAGTTCGGCCCTGGCCGCATCGGCCTCGGCCCTCGCTTCCTCGATCTGTGCGCCGCGTCCGGGTTCGTCGGGGCCGGACATCAGCGCCTCGACCCGGCGCTCGGCGATCGCCAGCGATTCGGACGCGCGCACCGCCATCAGGCGAAGCTCGCGCGTCTCCATACGGGCGAGGATGTCCCCCGCCTCGACGCGCCGGTTTTTCTCGATCCCGTCCTCGAGCGCTTCGAGCACCCCGGAGTACGGCGCCGACACCACACGCTGCACGCGCGGGCGCAGCTCGACGGGCGCCTCGACGCGGTAGGGACGCTCGACCACGAACGCCGTCACAATCAGCAAGAGCACCGCGATCGTCGCGATCTTCCAGACCGTGTGCCTGGGCCCGACAAACCACGAGCCGGCCTTGGTCGCAGAGTGCGCCGTCCGCAGCGCGAGGTTGCGGTCGTCGCTCCGGCGCACGCTCAGCACCGGGCCGACAAGGTCGGCCGTCGCCTGCAGCCACTCGGCCACACGCACATTCAGCGGGGACTGCTCCGACGCCGATTCAACCGTCAGCACGCCGACCACGCGGTCGTCGGCCCGGATCGGCACCGAGACCACGCGCAGCTTGGCGTCGCCCGAGGCGAGCTCCTTGTGCGCGTGCGTGATCGCCTGGCCGAGCAGGACATCCGCCTCCTGCCCGGGAGCCTCGGCCGTCTCGGGCGGGGGCGGGTAGAGCACCCCCTGCTCCTGGTCGAGGCATTCGTCCATCGCCCCTTCGAGCTTGCGGACCATCGCCATGCGCCGGTCGATGTGCTCGGTGTCGCTGATCGCCACGACCTTGACCGCGCCCGACGCCCCGATCCCGCGCACCCAGCCCAGGGCCACGCGGTCGAGCCCGAGCTGGCGCTGCAGGTCGTTGCAGAGCTGCATCGACGCGCCCTTGAACCCCTCGGCCTGGTTGATCGAGGCGATCAGCCTCGCGGCGAGGTCCAGCGCGATCGTCGACTGGCGAAGACGAAGCAATTCCTGCGTCGCGCGGTGCCCGTGGATGTAGCCCGAGAGCAGCTCCAGCACCGCGAGCGTCGCCTGCATCGCCTGGTCGGACCGGGCGTCAAGGTGCAGCACCACCGCGTGGCGCCCCTGCGGCGCACCGGAGGGCGAAGACGGGCCGATCACCGGCACCGCCACGATCATCCCCGCGCGGTCCTGGCCGTACATCAGGTCGCCCTGATCGAGCGAGAAGACGCGGCTCTGCCCGTCCGCCAGCGCCGCCGCCGCGGCCCGGCGCGACTCGGCCGCGTGCTCGACCGCGCTCAGGTCGCCGCTGGGCGTCTGCTGGCCCGGCGACATCGGCCAGACCGACACCGGGCGGGGCTCGGCCTGCGAGTCATCCTCGCCTGCGCTCTGGGGCAGCGTAAACAGCACCGAACGCTTCGCCGTCGACACCTGCGACATCAGCGCCTGCAGCCGGACGAGAAAGTGCTCGTCGCCCGGCGAGGGCTTGACCGCTTCATCGACGACGCGCCGCCATGCCGGCGAACGGAGCCTGCTCAGATCAATCACGGCCCGCGACCTCCGCACCTTCTTCCCGTACCGGCGCCGGCACGGTCTCGTTCATCTGCTGCAGCAATTCCTCGCTCGGGGGCGAAAAACGCACCCACGCCGCGAGGCCAGACTGCATGTGCTCGGGGTTGGGCACATCGATCCGCACGCGCTGCTTGCGGCTTGCAAAGTCCGCGGCGCGGCTCACCTCAGACACTGTCCCCTCGATCACCATGGGCTGGCCCGGACGCCCGATCAGCACCCACGCGCTGTCGCCCCGCGAGATCGACAGTTGTTCGATCAGCGTCACCGGCGTGTGCACATCGATCCGCAGCGGGTCGAGCTGCACCACGCGGATCACCGGCGTCGTCTCGCGGATCACATCGCCGACATCGACCATGATCGACGCGACATACCCCGAGAACGGCGCGACGAGGCGCAGGCGGTCGGCCCGGGCTTTCGCCCGGTTCAGTTGCAGCAACTCCTGCTTCTGGTTTTCCTTGGCGAGCAGCACATCGAGCTCGGCGATGTTCACCGCGACCTGGGCGCGGTTGAGCTGCTGGCTCGTCGCGGCGCCCTGGTTGAACGCGTTGCGCATCTCTTCCAGCTCGGTGCGTGCGTTGGCGAGCTGCTCATCGGCCCGTTTGACGGGCAGGTCCACCTCGGCGCGCACGCGCTGGATCTCGACCATCGCGAGGTCTTCAGCGTCGTCGCCCCGGATGAGCAGGTCGCCCTTGTCGACCCACTGGTCGCCCCGCACCGCGATCTCGCGCACCGCGGTGGGCACCTGGAAGCCGATCTCCGCGTCCTGGCCCGGCTTGGTGAACGAGTGCTCGCCCCCGAACCGAGACGCGAAGCGTTCGATCGTCTCGCCAGACTCGAGCTGCACCAGCCACGCACGAGTGGGCCGTGCCTCGCCGAGGGCCTTGGCGTACATCTCGTTGGCGGCCTGCACCAGTTCTGCGTGCGTCGGTTGCACCAGCCTGCCGCGCGGATACTCACGCTCCGCCTGGGATAAGGCGGGAGCCGCCGCACCAAAGAGCACCGCCGAAGCCAGCACGCCCGCGAATCGTCGTCCGCGCATCGCTCGATCTCCGATCTCTAAACTGCCCGATCATCGCGTCCGGTTCAAGGCGGGGACCCTCGCGGGCCGGCCGGACGCCCCACTCACCCCGTAGCAGGTACGACGACCGCCCCCCGCGGTTCCCCGGACCAGCACCGCACGCAGGGCTGGGTCTACCCTCTCCGCACGCGGCTCGCCCGCGCCAGGAGGTTCGTTCGCATGGCTCAGTCTACCGCCCAGCACGCCGCCCGTCCTGAGACCCTCGCCCTCAACGGCGGCGAACCGGTCTTCAAGGCCCCCGTCCCCTTCATGTCCCTCGCCCTCACCCCCGAGGACAAGGCCGCCGCCATGGGTGTCCTCGATTCGGGCATGCTCCGCCAGGGACCCAGGTGCGCCGAGCTCGAAAAACGCTTCTCACAGGCCACCGGCGCCAAGCACGCCCACACCTGCGCCAACGGCACCTGCGCCCTCCAGCTCGCCTACGAGCCCCTCCTCCAGCCCGGCGACGAGGTCCTCGTCTGCGCCTGGACCTACATCGCCACCGCCAGCATGATCGTCGCCCGGGGCTGCAAGCCGGTCTGGACCGACTGCCTGTCAGACACCTATCAAATCGATGTCGCCGACGCCGAGAAGCGCATCACGCCAAAGACCAAGGCGATCGCCGCCACGCATGTCTACGGCATGCCCGTCGACATCGACGCCGTCCAGGCACTCGCCAAGAAGCACAACCTCAAGGTCATCTACGACGCCGCCCAGGCCCACCTGGCCACCTATAAGGGCAAGGGCCTCGGCGAGTTCGGCGACGCCGTCACCTACTCGTTCTACGCCACCAAGAACCTCGGCACCGGCGAGGGCGGCATGATCACCACCAACGACGACGATCTCTCGTTCAAGATCCAGCGCCTCCGCTCCCACGGCGAGAGCGACACGAAGTACCTGCACGAATCCATCGGGTACAACTACAGGATGAACGACATCACGGCCGCCATCGGCTGTTCCCGCATGGACCGCCTCGGCGAGCAGACCGACCGCCGTCGCGAGATCGCCGCCCGCTACAACGATCGCATCGCCGATGTCCAGGGCGTCGCCACCCCCGTCACCACGCCCGGCGCCGAGCCGGTCTGGCACCTCTACACGCTGCGGCTGGAAGAGGGCGCGATGTCGTGCGACCGCGACACCTTCTGCGCCGCCCTCAAGGCCGAGGGCGTGCCGACGGCGGTCCACTACCCCCTCTCCCTCACCGAGCAGCCGGCGTTCAAGGGTTTCGTCACCGACCACCCGCCGGTGGCCCGCTCGATCGCCAAGGGCGTCTTCTGCCTGCCGATCCACCACGACCTCACCGACGAGCAGGTCGACAAGATCGCCGATGCCGTCGCCAAGGTCGCCGGCGCGTACCGCGCGTGAGCCAGTTCTAGTCCTTTGGATCGCCGACGGTGACCACCAGCAGGCGTGCGAGGTTCTCGCACCGGGCCTTGCCCGACCAGGCGCGGGGGATCACCAAGGTCGCCCCCACATAGTGGATGTGCCCGTCGAGCTCGATCCCCCCGTCGAGCACCATCACCACCAGGCAGCGCCCGCCCTTGAACTCGATCGTCTGGTCGGGCTGCAGCACGACCCGCTCGACGCTGAAGTGCTCGGTGTCGCAGAGCACGCCCCGCGTCATGCCCTTGCCGAGGCTGGTCGCCTCCGGGGTCGGGCCGAAGTCGATGCAGGCCATCGATTCCTTGATGTGCAAGTCCCGCCCCTCGCGCCCGTACTCCTTGGCCCAGTCGTAGACCCTGAAGGTCGTGTCGCTGGGGGTCTGGATCTCCGCGATCAAGACGCCCGCCCCCAGTGCGTGCACCGTCCCGCTGGGCAGGAGGTGCATGTCGCCCGGCTTGGCGGGGATTTCCTGCAGCGCCGCGGGGACGGAGTCCGCCTCGTCGACCGGCTCCCTGCCGGTCTTGGCGGCCAGCTCGACCCTTCGCCGGAACTCGTCCGCGTCGATCCCCTCTTTCACCCCTTTGTAGATGACCGGCTTGGAGCCGTCCTCGAGCGGGTCGGCCCGCAGGACGAACCAGCACTCGGTCTTCAGGCGGGCCTCGGGGTGCTCTTTGGCGTACTCGGGCGAGGGATGCACCTGCACGCTGAGGTGCTCGCGCGCGTCGAGGTACTTGACCAGCAAAGGGAACCGGCCCTGCAGCAGGCGCTTGCTGTGGATCAGGTCGTCACCCCAGAGCTCGATCGCGTCGCGGAGGGTCTTGCCGTCCAGGGACCCGCCGAGGATCTTGGAGACCGCCTCACCCCCGCCGCCCCCCGAGGCGGAGGTCGAGTCGAGGTCGGCGAGCTCCCAAGCCTCGCCGACGGTGTCGCCGTGGGAGACCTGCTTCTCGAACTCGCGCAGACGATCGCCGCCCCAGACCTTTTCCTTCAAGATCGGTTCGAGCAGGATGGGGCACGGAGCCTGGTCGGTCAAGGACGCCTCCCGTAGGCGAAGGCTACTGGTCCTCGGCCGCCAACTCCATCCCCCGGATACGCGCGTCGAACGCGAGGCGCTCGCCGTTGACAAGGCCCTGGAGGTCGCAGATGAACTGACGCCGACCGAACTTCACATCGCGGCAGAGGATGAACAGCTCGTCGCCGGGCTGGACCATCGACCGGAACGAGCAGTGCTCGATGCGGAGGAAGGCCGCGAGCTTGGGGTAGGGCTTGCGCCGGTTGAAGAGGTAGCAGGCCATCTGGGCCCCGGTCTCGACCTGGAGGACGCCGGGGAACATGGGCTTGCCGGGGTAGTGCCCCTTCACCCAGAATTCGTCGTCACGCACAATCTTGAGCGCGACACCGGAGCTGTGGTCTTCCGACTCCCAGACGATGTGGTCCAAGAGGGACATCTCGCCGCGGTGCGGGTTGTACCCCTCGATGTGCTCACGCCCGTAGAGACGGGCGCTGAGATCCACACCGGCGAGGTCAACGAGAAACTTCGATTCGACGAGTTGATCGCTCATGGCAGGGCGTTTCCGCGTACACGCCGCGGCGTCAACGCGACTCCTCCGTCTTGCGCAGATCCAAGATCTGCTGACGGATGTCCTGGGCGATCGACTTGATGTCCTGCATCGCCTGACGCACCCGGGTTCCTGCGGCCTTGTTGCCGCCCTCGGCCTTGGCGATGTCTTCGTCCAGGGATGCGACGATGCCCTTGAGTCGATCAAATGCTTCCACGGCTCACCCTTCCGTTCCGCCCAGGAGGGCCGGTCTTCTCCAGAGGTCACGACGACGCGACGGCCCGGGGGCCCGGGCCTGGAGACCCGCGTCGACGAGGGCCGCCGCTCCGGCGACCGCCGCAAGTCTAGCCGGATAACCCGCCCAGGCGACGCCGAGGGCCGCCCAGGCCCGGTCGCACCGGGCTCTAGGGTGTTTACCCCGCCTTTCGGCCGAACAGATCCACGAGGCGTTCCAGCCGCTCGATCGCGGACCGGACATACACCGGGTGCCCCTCGCGGGCGAGGAAGACCGGCACGCACGCGGCCGTCAGCAGGCGTCTGATGTCCGCAAGCTCGTAGTCCCGGTCGCCGACGGGCAGGCCCTGGCGTTTGCGGGCCTCGGCCATCTCGTCGACCGGGCTGACCCCGCCGAGCTTGTCCTCATGGCCCCAGAAGAGCCGCTCGAAGTAGACCGCGTCCTCGACCCAGTGCCCGGGGTGGACCAGGCCGAGGTCGATCAGGGCCCAGCGTCCGCCGTGCTCACGGCGCATCGCGTTGCCGGGGTGCAGGTCGCCGTGGCACCAACCGTTCATCGGGCGGGCCCACCAACGCTCCAGGACGCTGTGCAGACGCCCGTCGAGCCGGTTCAGCGACGAGGCCCAGCGGTCGGGCTCGTCGATGCCGCAGTCGTAGACCCGCTCGCGGCTCTTCCTGATGAGCTTGGACCACTGGCAGTATTCGGGGCGGCCCGGGCCGCAGCCGATCAACTGCGCGGCCTTCTGGAACTCCGCAGCGGCCTCCATGACCGAACGGATCGAATCGGCGCACAGGTCCCTCGAGACCGGCCTGCCCTCGAACCGCTCGACAATCAGCCACGCCATGTCGTACGAGCCGACCTCCAGCCCCGAGGCGACCACGCGAGGGGTCGGGAGCGATCGGGCGGCTTGCGAGTCCCAGTCGGTTTCGCCGACGGTCCCCAGCCGCGTTGTCCATGAATACTCGCGTGCGCCGACGGGGACCTTGACCATCACCCGGATGGACTCGCCGTCGGATCGGCGCCATGTCGAGAAGCCGGTGGCCGCGCCCCCGCGCTGCCAGGTCGACCTGAACCATTCGATCTCGCCGAGGCGTCCCTCGCAGGCCTCGCGGAGGGCCGGCCCAAGCGACGCTCCGAGCGAGAGGGTGTCGTCGTCTTCGAAGATCTGATGTGTCCGCTTCGGTCGGTGAACCGCGGCTTCGTTTGGGGGTGAGGGGGTCGTCGGCGGCCTGTCGGTACGGGTGGTGACACCCGCACTGCCGGGCCCTGTCTGAACACGCTCCGCCGACCACATCTTTGTGGTCGGCACGCTGCGCAAGGGGCGATCCGCCATGCCGGCCTCACCTCCTTTCGGATTCGGCCAACACCACAGTGTACTACGACACTCGCGCCTGCAAAAGCCCCACAATCTGGGCGGGAGTGAGCGATTCCACACGCGCGCCCGGATCAACGCCGTCCGGAAACGGAAAATTCCGTCCGAGAACACTCCCGAGCTGCTTCCTGCGCGACGAGAACAGGCGTTTGCTCAGCAACGCCAGACCCTGAAGATCGCCGCACAAAGGATGCCCGAGCCTGTCGATACGCACCATCGCGCTGTTGACCTCGGGCCTCGGCCAGAAGCACGAGGGCGGGAGGTTCGCGACGATCCGTACTTGTGCGCACGACTGCGCGACCACGCTGATCGGCCCGTACGCCTTGGAGCCGTACGCCTTGGAGCCGTGCGCCGCCGCGAGTCGTTCGGCGACCTCGCGCTGGATCGTCACGCACATGCGCTCGCAATTGGGGTGATCGACGAGCAGCGTCATGATCAGGGGCGTCGCGGCGCTGTAGGGCAGGTTCGCGACCAGCGAGAACTTCCGATCGCCGATCGTGGACGCGACCTCGGTCGAGAGCTGCGACTTCTTGGCGAGGCAATCGCCCTCGATGAGGGTGAAGCGTTCGTTCGCGCCGAGGCGTTCGCGCAGCAGTTCGCACAGCCCTCTGTCGAGCTCGCACGCGATCACTTCGGCGCCTCGATCGAGCAGTTCTTCTGTCAGCGTGCCGGTGCCCGGGCCGACTTCGAGCACGAGCGAGCCCGGGCCGATCTCCGCGGAGTCGGCGAGTTTGCGCAAGAGGTTCTGGTCGATCAGGAAGTTCTGGCCGAAGCTCTTGCGCGGCGCAAACCCGCGCGATTCGAGCAGCGCTCTGATCTCCGCGAGCGTCTGCACCGGCTCACCACTCGCCCGCGAGGATGCGGTCGATCGCGTGCGCGACGCCGTCTTGCTCGTTGCTGAGGGTGGAACGGTCGGCGACTTCTCTCACCTCGGGGCGCGCGTTGGCCATCGCGACACCGAGGGCAGCGCCCCTGACCATCTCGATGTCGTTGACCTGGTCGCCGATCGCGGCGATCCGCCCGGTGTCGATCCCGTGCGAACTCGCCAAGTGCTCGAGGGCGCTCCACTTGTTGACGCCGCTGTCGCACATCTCGATCACATCGTAAGTCGCCCCGGCGGGCAGCCCGACATGATCGGGATCGAACACGCCCTGGAAGTGCTGGATGGTGAAGCGTCCGGCGAACCGATCGGTCAGACCCGCCTTGATCGGCGCGAAGTCGGCGCTCATCCCCGCGACGCCGAAGCGGACGGTGTGCTCGGGGTGCTCGTCCTCGTCGAGGCGTTGCGCGTAGCGGACGCTGACGCCGGTGTGGTTGAACCACCACTCGTTGCATTGGCCGATGGGGTGGTTCTGCTCGCCCCGGACGACGAGGTAGTCGTACCCGGTCTCGGTCGCGTCCTTGAGCACCAAAACCGCGTACCCGTGCGAGAGCAAGAGGTCGGTCGCGGGGTGGAGCAGGTCGGGCTGCAGCGAGAAGCGGTGGATCGTCCGCCCGTCCCCCGCATCAGCGATGATCGCCCCGCCGGCGGTGACAATCGGGGTCCGCTGGCCCACGGCAACCGCGGTCGCGAGCGTCTCACGCGTCCCCCGCCCGGTGCAGAGGGTGACCTCCAGCCCTGCCTTGCGGGCCCGGTCGAGGGCCTTGAGGTTGGCGCGGCTGACTTTGCCGCGAGGGTCGAGGAGCGTGCCGTCGAGATCGATCGCGAGGAGGTCGTAACGCATGGGGGTTCGATGGTAGGGGGGACACTGCGCAGAGCGGGGTGGTGGCCATCTATGCATAGTCCTATAATAAAACGTCCAGTTCCGACTCAGATGGGGTAGTTGTGGCTAATTCAAAATCAGATTTTGAATTTGTCATAGATCCGGGCGATACACTTCGCCATGATCGAACGCGATCTCGCGCCGAGGATTCTCCGGGCCGCCGCCTCGTTTCCGGCGGTGACCCTGACGGGCCCCCGCCAGAGCGGCAAGTCGACGCTCTGCCGCTCGCTCTTCCCCGAGCACCCCTGCGCGAATCTGGAGTCCCCGGATGTGCGCGAGTTCGCCGCCTCCGATCCGCGCGGGTTTCTGTCGCAGTTCCCGCGGGGGGCGATCCTCGACGAGGTGCAGCGTGCGCCGGAGCTTGCTTCTTATCTGCAGCCCCTGATCGACGAGGACCCGGCCCCGGGCAGGTGGATTCTCTCGGGCTCGCAGAACTTCGCGCTGCTCGAATCGGTGAGCCAGTCGCTGGCGGGTCGTTCGGCGGTGCTGCACCTGCTGACGCTGACTCGGGGCGAGATCGCCCGGTTCCCGGGGCCGACGCGAACGCTCGACGAACTCCTGTTTACAGGCGGCTACCCCCGCATCTATGACAGGAAGATCCCAGCGTCGGACTGGCTGTCGGCGTACGCGGCGACCTACATCGAGCGCGATGTGCGCACGATCTCAAATGTCGGCGATCTGACGGCGTTCCGGCGATTCGTCGAGCTCTGCGCCGGGCGGACGGCGCAGCTCCTGAACTACTCGCAGCTCGCCGCAGACAGCGGCGTCAGCCAGCCGACCGCCAAAGCCTGGGTCTCGATCCTCGAAGCGAGCTTCATCATCTTCCTCCTGCCCGCCTGGAGCGGCAATCTGCGCAAGCGTCTGGTCAAGATGCCCAAGCTGCATTTCTACGACACGGGCCTCGTCTGTCACCTCTTGGGCATCCGAACGGCGCAGGAACTCCGGACGCATCCGCTGAGGGGGCCGGTCTTCGAGACATGGGTCGCGTCGGAGGCCGCCAAGCACCGACTCAACGCCGGCGAGCGGGGCGGCATGCACCACTATCGCGATCGGGCCGGCGTCGAGGCGGACCTGCTGGTCGATCGATCGGGAGGGGGCGTGCGCGTCGTCGAGGCCAAGGCGGGCGCGACGATCGCCAAGGACATGCTCGCCCCCGCGCTCAGAGTCGCCGGACTGCTCGGGGGCGGTGAGGGTGAGCGGCCGCTGGTGGTCTACGGCGGCGATGAACGCCAAGAACGCTCGGGCTGCGTGGTCTCGGGGTGGGCCCGGCTGTTGCCCGAGGATGTCCGCTGATCGCCGCGTGCGGGGCGGGAAGGCCAATACACTGACTCCGGACCGGGCCCGCGCGAGGCCGACTTTCCGCAAGCGAGGACAGCCATGACCATCACCACGCACCGCCCCTTCGACGCCCGCACCGACGACATCCTCCGCCAGCTCGTCGAGGGCGGGCAGTACAAGCACCTCCAGACCCTCACTTCGCCCATGGACGCGACGGTCCGCCTCCGCGGGTCCGACGGCTCTGAACGCGAGGTCGTCTGCCTCTGCTCGAACAACTACCTCGGCCTGGCCAACCACCCCGAGGTCGTCGAGGCGGGGATCGAGGGCCTGAGGAAGTACGGGGCGGGGACCGCCTCTGTCCGGTTCATCTGCGGGACCTTTGAGCCGCACGAAAAGCTCGAGGAGCTCATCGCCCGCTACATGGGCACGCCCTCGGCGTACACCTTCGTCTCGTGCTGGACGGCCAATGAGGCGCTCTACCCGACCTTCGCCGAGCCGGGCGACATCCTCATCAGCGACGAGCTGAACCACGCCTGCATCATCGATGGGATTCGCCTGGCGTCGACCATGAAGAAGGGCGTGCACAAGACCGTCTACAAGCACAGCGACCTCGATAATCTTGAGGAGAAGCTCAAGGCGGCGCAGAACAACGACGAGGTGACCGGCCAGGCCTGGGTCGTCACCGACGGCGTCTTCTCCATGGAGGGCGACATCGCCGACCTGCCGGCCTTGCGTGCCCTCTGCGACAAGTACGACGCCATGCTCGTCGTCGACGACTCGCACGGGCACGGCGTCATGGGCGCACGCGGGCGGGGTACCCACGAGCACTTCGGCATGGTCGACCACCTCGACGGCCACCACGACGACACCGACGAGAACGGACGCGTCGATTACTTCACCGGCACGCTGGGCAAAGCCCTCGGCGGCGGCGCGGGCGGCTTCATCGCCGGCGACAAGCGGGGCACAGAACTCGTCGTCCAGCGCGGACGACCGACGCTCTTCTCCAACGCTCTGCCGGTGACCGTCGCGTGCTCTGCCGCCAAGGCGATCGAGATCCTGCTGAGCGAGCCCGAGCGCGTGCAGCAGCTCAAGGACAACACCGCCTACGCCCGCAGGAAGATCACCGGCGCGGGGTTCGAGGTCATCGACTCGCCGACGGCCATCTGCCCGATCATCGTCGGCGATACGGCCAAGGCGATCTCGATGAGCAAGCGCCTGCTCGAGCTGGGCGTCTTCGTCATCGGCTTCGGCTATCCGGTCGTGCCCGAAGGCCACGCGAGGCTGCGGATCCAGATCTCCGCCGCCCACACGACAGAGCACATTGATGCGCTGGTGGATGCGTTGAAGAAGCTGTAGCTGGGCGCAGGGGGCCGGGCGCGGGGCGCTGGGTGTTGCAGACCTCTTGGACCGCGCCCCGCGCTCACGCCGCCTGGAGTTGGTAGAGCGCGTGCCTGATCCAGCGGTCGCCGCCGACTCTTCGGAGCTCGGTGCTCTCGCCCTGCTTCTTGAAGCCGAGGCGTTCGGCGAGGCGTTCGCTGGCGGTGTTGTTCGGGATGATCCAGGCGCTGACGCTGTGCAGCCCGAGCCCCGCGGGCGGGGGTTGCAGGGCGTGGTCGGCAAGGGCCCCGACGCCCTCGGCCCCGAGCCCCTGGCCTGAAAACTCGGGGCGCACCCACCAGTTCGCCTCCGCGTGGAAGTCCAGGCCCCGTTCGATGGTCGTCAGGTTGAACGCACCCGCGATCGTGCCGTCGGCGAGCACGCCGACGCGCCGGAAGGCGGTGCCGTGCGACTCGCCCTCCTCGGTCAGGCGGAGTTGGCGGTCGAACAGCGCGTGGTCGTCCTCACCTTCCTCGTGGATCGGCATCCAGCGGTCCAGTGCCAGGCGTGCGGCGTCGACCGCCTCGACGAACGCCTCGCGGTCGCCCGTGTGCAGCGGGCGGAGCGTCATCCGCGAGGTCAGCACCACGCCCGGACCGACAGGATCGACCCGAACGGGCTGGACCGGGATCAGGCGTGTCGGCGCCCGCTGGGTCTTGGTGTTGCGTCGGGCCATCGGCGTTCCCCCGCATCGGGTTCGGGCGGCCGCCCGGGAAGGGGCGGGGCCCGTGGGTCTACGCTCGATTGCACCATGCAGACCGAGCCTTCCATCCTGCTTTTGCGCTTCGGGCTGTTGATCGTCGTCGCCGCAGTTTTTGGGGTGCTGCTGCGTCGGGCGGGCCTTCCCGGTGGACGGCCGGCTTCTGCGATCGTCGGCGGGGCGATCGCGGGCGTGCTGCTGGGGCCGATGGTGCTCGGGGCCGCGGCGCCGGGGCTGCACACCTCGATGACCGTCGGCGGCCTGCAGGAATTGCGCGAGCTGGAGACACGCCGCTCTGAGATGCTCGCCGAACGCGACCGCGAGCTCGCGGTCCTGCGCGAGACCGATGTCAGCGCCGTCGCGCTCGACGAGCACAAGGCCGAGTTCGCAGAACTGCTCGACGCCGAGCTCCGCCCCTTCCGCCAGAGCCTCGAAGAGGCAAGGCAAGCCCACCGCGAGGCCTCGGGGGCGATCGTTGCCGGGCTCGCGGCGTGGGTCTTCGCCCTCGCGGGCGTCGCTGGGCGATCGCCCCGACGCAAGCTCCGCGTCGACGAGCGCCGGACGCTGGCGATCGCGGGGGTGGTCGCGGTCATCGTCACCGCCGGGCTTGTCGCGGTGATCGTGCAGCGGTTGTTCACGCTCTCGCGGGACGAGGCGGTCGCGATCGGTGCGGCGGTCGGCGCGGGCTCGGCCTTCGCGCTGCTTCCGATGCGGTGGGTTGCGAGCGAAGGGCGGGCCGGCTCTGGGTGGTACGGGTTCGCGGGGCTGATCGCCGCGTGCGGCGCGATGGCGGCCTTCGGCTCTGAGGAGACGCGGGGATACGCGCTCGTCGCGCTCGGCGGGCTGGCGATCGGCTTGATCGCAAGGCACGCGGTCGCGGGACGCCGGCGCATGCGCAGGATCGCGACGCCACTGGCGCTCTACGCCGGCGTCGGCCCGCTCACGGCCTTCATGGTCTCGATGACCGAGCCCGCGGCAATCTTCTCGGGCTGGACTCCGGCGTTTCTGGCGATCGCCCTGTTCCTGATCGCCGGGCTGCCGCAGTGGCTCGGGGCGGTGCTGGCGCTGGGCGCGATCGGGGGCGCCGAGCTTGGGGAGCGCAAGAGCCTGCGTTGGCTGGAGTTGCACGCACGGGGCGTCCCGCTCACGCAGATGGTCCTGCTGGCCCTGGTCTGCGCCGCGGGCGTGCTCGACCCGGCGTCCTCGCTGGGCGCGGCGATCGTGGCGGGGGTGGTGCTGGGCGCGATCGAGAACGAGACGACGGTGGGGATGGCGAGGTCGCTGCTGAAGCAGGTGGAGGAGAGGGAGTAAGGGGGCGGCGAGGTCTGCTCGTGCTCTGGCGAGGGTCATCGAGTGCGCAAGAGACCCGACCCTTCGCTTCGCTCAGGGATCGGCGTCCAGGTTGCGGCCATCGCTGATGGGCGAGGATCGAATCTCGATGTTTGCATTAGCGACCGGTCGCTGTCATCGAATCCAAGACGGCTCGCGCGAATGACGCCGAGCCCTGAGCGAAGCGAAGGGTCGGGTCCGGGCATGCATGGATGATCGATGCGCCCCAGATGAAAACCAGATGAAAAAACACTGGCGGACAAGCCGCCAGTGCCACAGAAGTGTTCATCGATTCTGGGCGCACGCCCGGGCCACTCTTACTCGACCGTGACGGACTTCGCCAGGTTCCTCGGCTTGTCGACATCGTGGCCGCGGAGCACCGCCGCGTGGTAGGCCATGAGTTGCAGTGGCACGACCGTCAGCAGCGGGCTGATCGCCTCGGGGCAGCCGGGGATGTAGATCACTTCCTCGGCGATTGAACTGATCTCTTCGTCGCCCTCGGAGGCGATGGCGATCACATGGCCGCCGCGGCTGCGGACCTCTTCGATGTTGCTGATCACCTTGTCGTACTGGCTGCCCTTGTTGGCGATGAAGACCGCCGGCATGCCCTCGTCGATCAGGGCGATGGGCCCGTGCTTCATCTCGGCCGCGGGCATGCCCTCGGCGTGGATGTAGCTGATCTCCTTGAGCTTGAGCGCGCCCTCCATCGCGGTGGGGTAGTTGTACCCGCGTCCGAGGAAGAGCCAGTTGTTCCGCTCGACATAGCGCTCGGTGATGCGCCGGATTTCGTCGTTCTTCGCGAGGATCTGCTCGATCTTGTCGGGCACCGCGTCCAGCGCGTTCATGATGCGAGCGCAGCGTTCGGGGGAGGTGACCCGCCGCCTGCCCATAAACAGCGCGATCAGCGTCAGCACCGTGACCTGGCCCGTAAACGCCTTGGTCGACGCGACGCCGATCTCCGGGCCCACGCGCAGGTAGACGCCCATGTCCGTCTCGCGAGCGATCGACGAGCCGACGACATTGACCACGCCCACCGAGAGCGCGCCCTTGTCCTTCGCCTCGCGCAGCGCGGCGATGGTGTCGGCCGTCTCGCCCGACTGGCTGACGGCGATCACCACCGTCCCGTCTTCGACGATCGGGTTGCGGTAGCGGAACTCGCTGGCGTACTCGCACTCGGTGGGGATCTTGGCGATGTCCTCCATGAGGTATTCGCCGATCATCGAGGCGTGCAGGGCCGTTCCCTGGCCGGTCAGGATGATGCGCCTGGCCTTGACGAGCTCCTTGGCGAACTGCGCCAGCCCGCCCAGCACCACCTTGCCCTCGTTGTGGTCGATGCGTCCGCCCAGCGTCGTGCGCAGCGAGGCGGGCTGCTCGAAGATCTCCTTCTGCATGAAGTGGCTGAAGCCCCCGAGCTCGATCTGCTCGAGCTCGTACTCCAGCTCCGTCACCTTCGGCATGATCTCGACATTGTCGACCGTCGAAGTCCTGAACCCCTCGCGTGTGACCTTGACGACATTGTAATCGTCGAGCATGAACGCCTGGGTCGTGTGCGCCACGATCGCCGACGCGTCAGAGGCGACGATGAACTCCTCGTTGCCCACGCCGACCAGGAGCGGCGAGCCCTTTCGGGCGCACACCATCACGCCGGGCTCGTTCTCGCAGATCACCGCGATCGCGTACGCCCCTTTGACCTCGCGGAGCGCCGTCTGCACCGCGGCTTCGAGGTCGATCCCGCCCTCGGGGTCGTACAACTCCCCGATCAGCATCGCCAGGACCTCGGTGTCGGTCTCGGAGTGGAAGGTGTGCCCGCGCTCCATCAGGTATTTGCGCAGGGCCGAGTGGTTCTCGATGATCCCGTTGTGGACCAGGCAGATCCCCGCCTTGTCGTCGCGGTGGGGGTGGGCGTTGGCCTCGGTCACGCCCCCGTGGGTCGCCCAGCGGGTGTGGGCGAGGCCGATGGAGCCGTCGAAGCCCCCGAGTTCCTTGAGCCGGTTCTCCAGGTGCGAGACGCGCCCGACGGACTTGGCGACCTCCAGCCCGACTTCATCGGAGAGGATGCCGATCCCCGCCGAGTCGTACCCGCGGTACTCCAGCCGCTTGAGTCCCTCGATCAGGAGGGGTCTGGCCTTCTTGGCCCCGATGTAGGCGACGATCCCGCACACGCCGAGCTCCTCTCAGATGGCGGCGGGGCGAGGGCCCCGCCCGGTTCCTCCGTGCCCTCTCGGTCGAGCCGGGGGCCGGGGGGTTGTACGCCGGCGGATCGCGCCGGGATCGGAGACATCGGCCCGGCGGGCCGCCCGGGTTGCGAGGATCGCGGGCATGGGGGGAGGTTCGGACGCCTCACAGCCGCAGGAACGGGCCCGCGGACCCGATCCGGGGCCGGTTTCCGCCCTGTTTGGGGCGTGGGAGAGCGTGTCGAATCTTTGTCTTTGGGGTCCTCGCCGCTTACGCTTGGCGGAAACCCGCCGGGCTCGGAGCCGGCCGGCGCGGGGGTCGCGCAGGCCGCGCGCCCCGTGTTCCCGGCCCGCGAGCCAGCATGCCCAAACGCACAGACCTCCGGACCATCCTCATCATCGGCTCGGGCCCGATCGTCATCGGGCAGGGCTGCGAGTTCGATTATTCGGGCGCCCAGGCCTGCAAGGCCCTCAAGGCCGAGGGCTTCCGGATCGTTCTGGTCAACTCCAACCCTGCGACGATCATGACCGATCCGGCGTTCTCGGACCGGACCTACATCGAGCCGATCACGCCCGAGGCGGTCCGAAAGGTGATCGAGAAGGAGGCCCGGCTCGGGACCCCGATCGACGCCGTGCTCCCGACCCTCGGCGGGCAGACCGCCCTGAACTGCGCCTGCGCGCTGTGGGACCAGGGAGTGTTCCAGGAGCACGGGGTCGAGATGATCGGCGCCAACCGCGAGGTGATTCACCGCGCTGAGGACCGCCAGACCTTCCAGACCGTCTGCGAGTCGGTCGGGCTGAAGACCCCGCAGAACAAGGCAGTGAAGACCCTCGCCGACGCGGAGGCGTTCCTCGAAGAGATCGGCCTGCCGGCGATCATCCGCCCCGCGTTCACGCTCGGCGGTTGGGGCGGCGGCGTGGCGTACAACATCGAGGAGTTCCGCGAGATCGTTCAGCGCGGGCTCTCGGCCTCGATGATCGGCCAGGTCCAGGTCGACAAGTCGCTCCTCGGATGGAAGGAGTACGAGCTCGAAGTCGTCCGCGACAAGAAGGACAACTGCGTCATCGTCTGCGGCATCGAGAACATCGACGCCATGGGCGTGCACACCGGCGACTCGGTCACCGTCGCGCCGATCCTCACGCTGACCGACAAGGAATACCAGGCCCTCCGCGACGCCTCCTTCGCGATCATGCGGAAGGTCGGCGTCGAGACCGGGGGCTCGAATGTCCAGTTCGCCATCAACCCGAATCCCGAGCCCAACCCCGACGGCTCGAAACCCTTCGAATTCGTCGTTGTTGAGATGAACCCCCGCGTCTCGCGTTCGTCGGCGCTGGCTTCCAAGGCGACGGGCTTCCCGATCGCCAAGATCGCCGCCAAGCTGGCGGTGGGCTACACGCTCGACGAGCTGCGCAACGACATCACGGGCAACACGAGCGCCTGCTTCGAGCCCTCGATCGACTATGTCGTCACCAAGATGCCGCGCTGGACCTTCGAGAAGTTCCCCGAGGCCGACGAGACGCTGACGACGCAGATGAAGTCCGTCGGTGAGGCGATGGCGATCGGGCGCACATTCAAGGAGTCGCTGCAGAAGGTCATCCGCTCGATGGATGTGAAGCGTTTCGGCTTCGGGCTCGACAAGAACGACCAGTGGCTCGCGGCCAAGCGGGCGATGGACGCCGGCCAGGCCCCGCCCAAGCCGGGCGAGGAGGGCGCCGTCCTCCGCACCGCGGACGACCAGCCGATCGAGTGGCCCATCACCCCCGAGAAGCTCGCACGCAAGCTCAGCGTGCCCAGCCAGGGGCGCCTGTACTACATCCGCTACGCGATGAAAGAGGGGTGGACGAACGAGAAGATCCGCGACCTCTCGGGCATCGACCCGTTCTTCCTCGACCAGATGCGCCAGCTCGTCGACTTCGAAGACACCCTGAGCGGGTACGAGCGTCTGGAAGATCTGCCCAAGGAGGTCATGTTCGAGGCCAAGCAGCTCGGCTACGCCGATGCGCAGCTGGCCAATCTCTACCTCGGCAACATCTCCAGCGAGAACATCCTGAAGGTGCGCGCCAGGCGCAAGGAGCTCGGCATCGAGCCGGTGTACAAGCTCGTCGACACCTGCGCCGCGGAGTTCGACGCCGTCACGCCCTACTTCTACTCGACCTACGAGTCGTCGTACACCTCGTTCAGCGAGACCGGCGAGGCGTCGACGCTCTTTTCTGACGAGATCCGCGTCTCCAAGACGCCGAAGGTCGTGATCCTCGGCGGCGGGCCGAACCGCATCGGCCAGGGCATCGAGTTCGACTACTGCTGCTGCCACGCCGCTTACGCCGCAGACGAACTCGGCTTCGAGTCGGTCATGATCAACTCGAACCCCGAGACGGTCTCGACCGACTACGACACCAGCGACCTTCTCTTCTTCGAGCCGCTCACGCTCGAAGATGTCCTGAACATCTACGAGAAGCTCGACACCGGCGCCGAAGGCGAGACCGGCCTCGTCAAAGGCTTCATTGTCCAGTTCGGCGGGCAGACGCCCCTGAACCTCGCGCACGGGCTCAAGCTCGCGGGCGTCCCGATCCTCGGCACCAGCCTCGACTCGATCGACCTCGCAGAAGACCGCGACCGCTTCGACGCGCTGCTCGAAAAGCTCGGCCTCGAGCGCCCCGCCAGCGGGATCGCCCGCTCGCTCGACCAGGCCGTCGAGATCGCAGAAGAGATCGGCTATCCCGTGCTCGTCCGCCCCTCGTATGTGCTGGGCGGACGCGGCATGGAGATCTGCCCGGATAAGAAAGCCCTCGTCCACTACATGACCAGCGCGCTGGATGTCTCCGACCTCGACGGCGCCCCTGTCCTCATCGACAAGTTCCTCGCCGGCGCCACCGAGGTCGATGTCGATGTCGTCGCAGACTTCGACCCGACCGCCGACGAGCAGCCCGCGGGCCGCCGCGCCGTCTGCTGCGGCGTCATGCAGCACATCGAGCACGCGGGCGTCCACTCGGGCGACTCGGCCTGCGTCGTCCCGCCCTACTCGCTCTCCAGGCCCGTCGAGGAGCAGATCCGCGAGATCACGCGCACGCTCGCCAGGGAGCTCCGCGTCTGCGGGCTGATGAACGCGCAGGTCGCGGTCAAGGACGAGCGGATCTACCTGATCGAGGTCAACCCGCGAGCCAGCCGCACCGCCCCGTTCGTCTCCAAGGCCAAGCACATCTCCTGGCCGAGCGTTGCGGCCAAGGCGATGCTGGGCAAGACGCTCGACGAGATGGGCGTGCAAGAGGTCCGCGACACCGGCGCGTACGCGATCAAGGAATCGGTCTTCCCGTTCCAGAAGTTCCCGGGCGTCGACTTCGTGCTCGGGCCGGAGATGCGTTCGACCGGCGAGGTCATGGGCATCGACCTGACGGTGCCGGTGGCGTACCTCAAGGCGCTCGCGGCGGCGTCCAGCGAGCTGCCGATCGAGGGCGGGGTCTTCCTGTCTGTCCGCAACGACGACAAGCCCCACGCCGTGCCGATCGCCCGCTCGCTGATGGCGATGGGCTTTACGGTCTACACGACCGAGGGCACGGGCGCGCTGCTCCAGGAGCACGGGATGCGTCCGCAGGTGCTGCAACGCATCGCGGCCGGGGCACGGCCCAATGTCATCGACCTGATGTCCGACGGGCGGATCACCCTGGTCATCAACACGCCCAGCCGCACCGGCTGGCAGACCGACGAGGGCAAGATCCGCGCCACCGCGGTCCGCCTGAACATCCCGATGATCACGACGATCACGGGGGCGGAGGCGGGCGTCAGAGCGATCGAGGCCAGCCGCGCAGGCGGGTGGGAGGTCAGGGCGCTGCAGGACTACGCCGAGCTTGCGAAAAAGGTCCGGGCCGAGGGCGCTGGCGACGCGCCGCCGAGGCCCGCCACCGTCAGGAGTGGATCGGGGGTTTGAGCCGTGCTGTGAGTGGGGGCGTCAGTGGGGCGCGGGGGGGGGACGCGGGCTCAGCGTCCGCCGCGCGGCATCCGGTCGTAGAGATCGAAGATCTCGTTGGCCCGGTTGTTGGCACTACGCGACCGCTCGTCGAGGCGACGCATCTCTTCGGCGAGCCGCTCGCGCGTCTCCGCGTCGGCGTTCGTCATCTGGTCGCGCAGCGAGCGGATCTGATTGCCGATCGCCTGCGAGATCTGCGAGAACTCGACGCGGACGGTCTCGACCACCATTTGGCGCTCGCCCATCCGAAGCGCGTCGATCCCGTAACGCACGGGAGGCATCAGCAGGTCGCGGTCGGCCACACGCACGCGGAGCCTGCCGCAGCCGGATAAGCCGCCCGTCGGCTCGCCGCCGTTGGTCAGCCTCGGCGGCATCGGCTCGCCGTCGGCCAGCCAGCGGTCGTAGCCGGGCACACGCACGAACGGGTTCAACGCCGGCGGCGGTCCGTCGAGGCGGGCTTCTGAGGCGGACCGCTCATCCGGGCTCGGCCACTCGCCCAGCCGGATCCTCCACGCACCCTCCAGCACATCGAGCCCGATCTCGCCCGGCTGATCGAGCTGGCCGAACGAACCCATGCGGACCGACACATCGATCTCCCGTGCCTCATCGATCTCCGGTCCCTCCCGAACCTCATCGATCTCCGGTCCCCGGCGCTGCACCTTCAGGCGAACCACATCGCCCGGGTCGCGGGCGACGATGAGAAAGCGCATCGTGTCGATGCTGTCGAGCTCCTGCCCGTTGATTTCCAGAATGATGTCGTCGGCGGCGAGCACATTGGCGGCGTCGAAGCCCTGCACGGTCCCGCCGATCCGCACCCCCCGGGCCACATCCCTCCCGCCGAACTGCACGCCCATGGCAGCGCGTGGGCCGCGCCGGAAGATCTCCCACCCGATCGCTTCGAGCCGCGCCCGCTGCTCGGGCGTCAGCTCCCGTTCTTTGGCCATGGCTTCGAGCTTCTTGAGGTCGCCGCCCGCCGCTTCAAGGAGACGCTCCGACGCTCGCTCGCGCTCGGCGTACTCGGGGTGGTCGAGGGCCGCGATGGGGTCGGCCAGAGCGGTGGTGGCCAGCAGGCAGACCGCCGCTGTTGCCGTCATCGCCCGAGCCGAGACCCGAGCCAATGCCGAGTTCAGGTGCTTTCGCATATACATGAGTCTCTGGTCCCCGGGCCCGGGATTCAACCCTCGCCGCCCCGGGTGAGCTCGGCGATCGTGAAAGCGGACTTGAGGATCCAGTCCGCCAGCTCCGACGCGGGTCCGATCAGCCACGCCCACTCCGCCCCGCCCCGTTCGGTCAGCGTCGCCGCCTCTGCGCCGAGCGATTCGACCATGAGGGGTGGCAGCAGGGCCGAGGCCGCCTCCAGCCGCACGCCCTCTTGGCGGAGCCCCTCGAAGAAGGCCTGCAGCCTCGGCCGGTCCAGCGAGAGCTTCGTGCCGCTGCCGTCTCCGCCTGCGGATCTGCTCCGGGCCCTCGCCAGAGAGAACTGCAGCGCCCCCTGCGCGAACACCGCGGGCAGGCGGTCTGACCGGGGCAGCTCCAGATCCACGATCACCGGGGGCAGCCCCTCGCGGAAGACGAGGTTGCCGGGGTGCCAGTCGCCATGGACGACCTGCCTCGGCCAGTTTTCCCAGCCCAGGCGTTCGACCTCCTGCTCGGCGGCCGCCATCGCCCGGGCCAGGCGAGCCCCGCCCTCGGCGTTCGAGCGTTCCAGGCGCTCACGCAGGTGGAGGGCGGCGTGGAACCCGCCCTCGGGCGCCGGGTGCGAGGGCCGGAAGCTCCGCAGCGCGCGATGCGCCGCGCCGAGCGCCCACCCCGCCCCGCGCGTCTGCTCGAGCGAGGCGTCGTACCCCGTGCCCTCAACAAACTCCATCAACTCGTAGACATGGCGCCCGAGCTGGAGCATCGAGTTGTTCTCTCGCTTCGTGCCCAACAGCTTCGGCACACGCACACCCGACGAGGCCAGGTGCAGCATCGTTTCGTGCGCGACCGCGACGCGGTACGGATCGTCGCGGCCCGGCGCGAGCCTCTTGAGCAGGAGGCGCTCGGATGAAGTCTCGATCAGCACCTTGGGCGAGGCGGGGTCGCCCAGAGCGAGCGGGCGGGCGGAGCGCACCATCGCGAGGTCGTAGTGACGCAAGACGGCGGCGAGCTCGGCGGGGGTGATCTGGTCAGAGCGGGTGCTGACGGCGCGGTGGCGATCGCGCGGGTCGTCGGGCCCGGGGCCCAGAAAGATCGGTTCGGTGGTGGGGGCCATCGGTCGCTGCGCCCTCTCCCCCCTCGGCTCGACGCTATCGCGGCGTTGTGGCCCCGGAGCATCCGCGACGCCGCGCGGCGTCACTCCACATTCTGGACCTGTTCCTTGATGCGGTCGATCGCGCCCTTGATCTCGACGATCCTGCGGCTGATCAACGCGTCGGGGCTCTTGCTGGCGATGGTGTTCGCCTCGCGGAGCATCTCTTGGCTCAGAAAATCCAGCGTGCGTCCGACCGGGCGTTCGGCCTCGCCCTCGACGAGCTCGCCGAACTGCTCGATGTGCCCCGCCAGGCGGCTGAGCTCCTCGGCGATGTCGGTCTTCTCGGCGTAGACCGCGATCTCGCGCACCAGGTCGACGGGCTCGACGGAGATCCCCGCGTCCTTGAGCATCGATTCGAGCCTGGTGCGCAGGCGGTTTTCGTACTCGCGGACGACATCGGGCGCGCGCCCGGAGATCTCCGCCAGGCGTTCGGCGATCGCCGCTCGCTGCTGTTCCAGGTCCTCAGAGAGCAGGACGCCCTCGCGGTCGCGCATCTGGATGAGGCGGTTGCACGCCTCGTCGAGCAGCTTGACGAACGCGTCGCGGGCGTGGTGCAGGCGAGATTCCTCGTTGGCCGGGGCCTGCAGCACGCCGGGCAGCGCCAGCAGCGTGCCCACATCCACAGTGAGCTCCCCGTTCTTCACCGACTCGGTCTTGCGGACCTGGCGGATGTAGTGCTCAAGGGCGCGGTGGTTGATCTCGCTTGCGGCCGACTCGGAGGTGTCGGTGCACGAGGCGCGGAGGGTGATCGTCCCGCGGTTGATCCGTTTGCGCAGCTCGCTTTCGAGCTCGGCTTCGAGGCCTTGGAGGTCCTCGGGCAGACGGATGCTGGCCTTGAAATACTTGTTGTTGAGGGACCGGACCTCGACGAAGTAGTGGACTCCGTCGATCTGCGCGGAGGCCTCACCGTAGCCGGTCATGCTGCGGATCACTTCGCGGGTCTCCGGTTCATGGCTTAGCCGCCGCCGTTTGGATCGGCGGGGGCCGGCGATTGGCCGTCCTGCCTCGCGGGCGTTTGCGGATCTTCACCCTGCGGCGTCGCGTCGGCGGGGGGTTCAGCCGTTTCGGCGGGCGGCTGGACGGGCGAGGTCTCGGTCTGCTCGGGCCCGGCGGGGCCGGCCTCCATCGCGGCGGGGTCGCGGTCGCCCCTGGCGGCGAAGTTGAGGGCGATGGCGATCAGCAGCCAGATGATGAACAGCCCGACGGTGCCGATGGTCAGTGCGTCGCCGGTCTTGGCGCCGAAGGCGGTCTGGCCCGAGCCCGCGCCCGCGCCGCCGAAGGCACCGCCGAGGCCGCCGCCCTGGGGCTTCTGGATCAGCACGATCCCGATCAGCAGGAGGGAGACAAACACGAAGATCAGGACGCCGACGCCCGTGAGAATCCCGCTCATTGCAGCAAGCACGCCCATAGATCCACCCATAGCACAGGGGTTCGGTCAACAACAAGCAGCGGGCCGGAGGCGGCTCCGGCGCCGAATCGCGGGGCCGAGGCCCCAACACCGGGCGGAAATGGCCGGCCCGGCGCAGAGGGCATGATAGGCGGAACGGTCGCCCTGACGAGCGGCCCCGGAGGCCTCATTCCGATCCGGACCGGACGCTTTGCATCGACGCTCGCACGATCGGGACGAAGTCGGCGACCTTCAGCGAGGCCCCGCCGATGAGGCCCCCGTCGATCGATCGTTGGCCGAACAGGCCGGCCGCGTTTCCGGGCTTGACCGACCCCCCGTAGATGATCCGCAAGCGGTCTGAGACCCCGTCGTACATGTCCTTGAGGACCTCGCGGATCTTCTCGTGCGCCTCTTCTGCGTCGTCGGGGGTGGCGGTCTGGCCGGTGCCGATCGCCCAGACGGGCTCGTACGCGATGACGAGGTTGTCGACCAGGCCCTCGGCGATGCCCGCCAGGCCGGATCGGAGCTGGATCTCGTTGACCTCGTGGGTCCTGCCGTCCTCGCGCTGGTCGAGGGTTTCGCCGATGCAGAGGACGCAGCGGAGGCCGCCCTCCAGGATCGCCTTGACCTTGCGGTTGATCAGCTCGTCGTCTTCGCCGATCACATGGCGTCGCTCCGAGTGTCCCGCGAGGACCACCTGCACCCCGCAGTCGCGGAGCATGTCGACGGAGACCTCGCCCGTGAACGCCCCTTCGGCCTCGGGGTAGACATCCTGGGCGCCGAGCATGATCGGCGACTGGCGGTCGCGGAGGATGCTCTTGACGGCCAGCAGATAGACGCAGGGGGGGAAGACGGCGACATCGATCGAGGCGATCTCGCCCGCCAGCGCATCAGCGACGCCCCGGATCAGCTCCGATGCGCCCTTCAGCGTTGAGTTCATTTTCCAGTTGCCGCCGACGAACGGCCTTCGCTCGGACATACCGCCTCCGTGACAGGACGATCGGGCATCCCTGCCTCTCGCCGAGTGTACCGCGTTGCCAGGCGGGGCCGCGACGCGGCCCCTGAACCCGACAGCCCCCACCGAGGGGGGATCCGGCGCCCCCGGCTCGTCAGTCCCCGGCCCCTCAGCCCTTGGGCCCGGCGGAGCGGACCTCCTCGGGCATGTCGAACTTCTTGTCGTTCTCGCGGAACGCCTCGGCGAGCTGCTTGGCCTTCTTGTCGTAGGCCGCCGCATCATCCCAGGTGTTGCGTGGCTTGAGGACCTCGGCGGGCACGCCCTTGACCCCGGTGGGGATGTACAGGCCGAAGATCGGGTCGGTGTCGACCGGTGTGTCGCGGAGCGAGCCGGTCATGATGGCGGTGACCATCGCCCGGGTGTAGGCGAGGTTGAATCGCTTGCCGACGCCGTAGGGCCCGCCGGTCCAGCCGGTGTTGAGCAGCCAGACGGTGGAGTTGTACTTCTTGATGCGTTCGGCGAGCATCTCGGCGTACTGGACGGGGGGCCTTGGGAGGAAGGGCCCGCCGAAGCAGGGCGAGAAGTTGGCGACGGGCTCGGTGACGCCCGCCTCGGTGCCGGCGAGCTTGCTGGTGTACCCGTTGATGAAGTAGTACATCGCCTGCTCGGGCGTGAGGCGCGAGACGGGCGGGAGTACGCCGTAGGCGTCGGCGGTGAGGAAGACCACATGCTTGGGGTGGCCGCCGATGGAGGGGATCTTGGCGCCGGGGATGAAGTCGACGGGGTAGGTGACGCGTGTGTTCTCGGTGACCGATCCGTCGTCGTAGTCGGGCTCGCGGGTCTTGTCGTCGATGACGACATTCTCAAGGACGGAGCCGAAGCGGATGGCGTCCCAGATCTGGGGCTCGCCTTCCTTGCTGAGCTTGATGCACTTGGCGTAGCAGCCGCCCTCGAAGTTGAAGACGCCGTCGGGGCCCCAGCCGTGCTCGTCGTCGCCGATGAGGGCGCGCTCGGGGTCGGCCGAGAGGGTGGTCTTGCCGGTGCCCGAGAGGCCGAAGAAGAGGGCGACATTGCCCTCGTCGTCCTTGGCGACATTGGCCGAGCAGTGCATGGGGAAGACGCCCTGGTCGGGCATGTCGTAGTTCATCGCGTAGAAGATGCTCTTCTTCATCTCCCCCGCGTACTGGGTGCCCAGGATCACGACCGTCTTGCGCTCCATCGACTGCACGATGATGATCGGGGACTTGACGCCCAGCTCCGCCTGCTCGGCGTCGGTCAGGCGCCGACGACCGGCGTTGATGACCGTCCAGTCGTGGTTCCAGTCGGTGCTGCCCCCCGCGGCGGCCGAGCCCTGGCGGATGAACAGCGTCTGGGCGAACAGGTTGTGCCAGGCCTGCTCGGTGACAACGCGGACGCCGAGGCGGTGGCGGGGGTCTGCGCCCGCGAAACCGTCGAAGACATACATCTGCTCGGCGGTCTCGTTGAGGTGGTCGGTCGCGATCTGGAGGACGCGATCGAAGTTCTTGGGCGTGATGGGCTGGTTGACCTTGCCCCACCAGATCTTGTCGTGGATGCCCGGGGTGTCTTCGAGGTACTTGTCCGTCGGGCTCCGGCCCGTCCGGTCCCCCGTCGAGCAGGTCATGGCCCCGTTGGAGGCGAATCGTCCCTCGCCCGCGGCCAGCGCACGCTCGATGAGGTCGGCGGGCGCGATGTTGTGCAGGGCCTTATCGAGACGGAGTTTCACGCTCGCCGCAGTCGTGCCGGACATCGAAAACACCTCCGTGGGGTGGAATGCTTTGGGGAGCCTCAAGCCTAGGCGTCGAGCAACACGCCGGCCCCGTTTCCGTTGCCGGGCGGGCCTTATCAGGCTAGTGTTGTCTCGGCGGTGAGCCGCCGAACACGCAGATGGAGGCCGTAGCTCAGTTGGTTAGAGCACCTGGTTGTGGTCCAGGAGGTCGCGGGTTCGATCCCCGTCGGTCTCCCTTCATCGAGGCTTACTGGTGCCGCCCGGCCCCCGGCGAACAGCGGGGGAACGCCGGGCGGCGGCCGTTTTGCAGGGCCCCACGGGCCTCGGCCACGAGCCGCAAACGCCATCCGCCCGGCCGGCGTCCCACAGCATCCTGCTAGAACCCGAGCGTCCCGAGTGTCCGCTCGACCGACGCCAAGTACCCGCCCCCGAACAGACGCGTGTGCACCAGCAGCGGGAAGAGGTTGTACAGGTCGCGTCGAGTCTCGAAAAAGCCCTTGCGTATCGGACGCAACTCGTCGTACCGCTCGAAGAACGCACGCCCGAAGGTCGAGAAGAGCGTGATGAACGCCAGCTCGACCTCGGGGTCGGCGAAGTAGATCGCCGGGTCGATCAGCCCCGCGACACGCCCCTTCCCCGCAAGCACATTGCCCGACCAGACATCCCCGTGGATCAGCCCCGGGGGCGAGGCGTCGCCGATCAACTCGTCCAGCTTCCCAGAGAGCACCTCGACCCGGGCGACCAGCTTCCGGTCGCAGCGGCCGGCTTGGGCCGACTGCTCGGCCATCTCGATGAGGCGGCGCTTCGCGAAGAACGACGCCCACGAATCGTCCCACCCGTTGGGTTGCGGGAGGCCACCGATCAGCGTGTCGAAGCCGAGGCCGTAGGCGTTCTGCGCCTCGCCCGCGTCGGTCGGCTTGATGTTGTGTAAGGCGGCGAGGATCTCCGCGGCGTGGCGCTCGCCCGATGTGCCCAGCCCGCCCCCGTGCTCGATGTACGCCATCACCAGCAAGTCGTCGTCGCCGATGAAGACCTCGGGCACGGGCAGCGACGAGTGCTCGGCGAGGTAGCCGAGCATCCGCCCCTCGACATCGAGCTTCGAGCCCAGTTCGCCCGCCTTAACGACGATGCGTCGCCCGTCGGCGAGGCTCGCGAGGCGAACATCCGCCACGCACCCGCCCGAGAGGCGTTCAGACCGCTCGATGCTCGCGCCGAGCGATGTTTGAATCCTGTCTTCGATCGATCCCGCGGCTCCGCTCATGCAGGCAGCGTCGGGGGAGCGGCGGGCGATGTCAACCTCACCCCTCAACCTCAACCCCGAACGGGCGTGCGGCAGGCTTCGACCAGGGCTTCGAGCTGGTCCGACGAAGACTCGACGCTTCCCCCGGCGGTCAGGCAGCCGGCGCTCTCGGCCGCGAGGCGTCCAAGAGCCGCAAAGCCGAAGGTCGCCGCGGAGCTCTGCAGTCGCATCGAGATGCCGCGGCAGCGCTCGACATCTCGCTCGCCCATCGCCTCTTCCAGCTCGTCGGCGGAGCGTGAGAGCTCCTCGGTGAAGCTGTCGAGCAGTGCGGGGGGGAGGTCGGCGGCGCGTCTGGCGCCGTTCTCCTGCGCCCGGCTCTCGCGCTGGACGATCAGGAATTCCGCCACGGCCCTCAGCAGGAGCGACTCGTCCATCGGCTTGAGCAGGTAGGCGTCGGCGCCGGAGGCTGTCATCCGGGCCTTGGCGCCCTCGGAGGCGTCGCAGGTGGTCAGGATCACCGGCGACGACGCGCCGATCTCCCACATGGCGGCGATCAGGTCGCGCCCCGACTTCTCGCCCAGCGAGAACTCGGAGATCACCAGATCACACCCCTCCTTGATCTTGGCGATCGCGTCCTCGACACCGTTCGCGGTGCGGATGCGCAGCTGCGTCCGGCGGAGGAAGTGCTCGACCACGCGACGGTCCAACTCAGAGTTGTCGACCAGCACCACCGTGCCGACCAAACTCGTCGGGTCGACCGTCTCCAGGCTGTACCAATCGCTGAATGGGTCGGCTTGCAGGAAGTCGGAGACCTTGATCGGCTTGAGGAACTCGATGCCCACCTCATGGATCGTGCTGCGCACATAGCGGCAGCGTCGCACCACGCCCTCGATCAGCTTCGGCCCGTCGGTCACATGGGGCAGCACCATCGCCACCGGCGTGTCGGGGTGCACATACGCGTTGTGCAGCACCGAGATGCCGCCGCGAGAGAGGTTGCGGCAGGCGACGCGGATGTTCGTCCCGCCCCCGTCTCGCTTGATCCGCATGTGGACCTTGTCCAGGCGGAACGGGTGACGCACGAAGGACCGCCCCTTGGCGGAAACCTCGGCCTTGCCGAGTTCGATCGATTCGAGCGTGCGGTCGAGCTCGTGCCCGCTGATGCCCAGCGAGTTGACGCGTCCGCAACTCGTTCCGCCGGTGCGGCTCTGTGTGCCATGATCCATGCCGTAGACCTCCCCGGTCCGTTGGCCCGAAGGGTCTCGGGCGTCAGGCGGGAGATCGGCTCGACAAGGTCGTTGCTGCAATCGTCGGAGAATTCTCGGACCCCGACCCCCGCGGCGCGTGCTTCACGCGGGGAGGGCAAGGTCCGTTTCCGCAGCGGCCCGCCGACGCGGCCTCAGACATCGAGGTTTTTTACATCCAGCGCGTGGTCCTCGATGAACTTGCGCCGCGGCTCGACATGCTCGCCCATCAGCGTGGTGAACAGGTACTCCGCCTCCTGGCCCATGTCCCAGGTGACGCGCAAGAGCACGCGGCGCTCGGGGTCCATCGTGGTCTCCCAGAGCTGCTCGGCGTCCATCTCGCCCAGGCCCTTGAAGCGCTTGACCTCCAGCCCGCGCCGCCCGATCTCGTGCAGCGCGTCGAGGATCGCGGGGATGTTCTCCGCCTCGACAAACTTCTCCGCCGCCGACTCGCCCGACTCCTCGCCCTCGGCCTCTTCGGGCGACGACGCCGGACGCCGGATCGCGCCCTTGGCCTCGGTCACCCAGGCGAAGCGGGCGGGCAGCGTCGCGCCGGTGATCGACTCTTCCTGCTTGAGTCCGTAGTCGTCGATCTCCAGACCGACGGCGGCGAGTTCTTCGAACACACGCTCAAGCTCGCGGTTCTCGTGCAGTTCGCGGATCGTCGCGACGCCCAGGTTGGAAGCCGGTCTCTCGGCCTCGCCCGCTTCGGCGCCGTCTTCTGCGGGCTCGTCGGGGCTGTCGTCGGCGAGGCGCAGGCCCTCGGCCTCGACGCGCGCGTGCGCCTCGGCCTCCGACCAGCAGAAGACCTGGCCCGAGCCCTCCGGCCCCTGCCAGGTCAGGCGGAAGCGGGGGAGGCGTTCCTTGCCCTCGGGGTCCTGGGCGCGCGTTTCCAGCAGGTCGGTGAAGCGGACGCCCCGGCGTTCGGCGATCTCTACAAGTTCGTCCAGCCTGCGCAGGCGGCTGACGGCGCGCCGGAGGTCCTGGCCCTCGATCCTGCGCATCTCGGGCGCTTCGCCACCGATCTCGGTCAGCCCCGTGATGTCGCGCACGATGAGCGCCGAGGATTCGAGCCCGATCTCTGTCAGGCGGTCGGACATCTCGCGCTGGTTGACGACATACGCCGTTTTCTTGCCGCGCGCAAGCTGAAAGAGCGGGGGCTGTGCGATGTACACATGCCCCTTGCGGATCAGCTCGGGCATCTGGCGGAAGAAGAAGGTCAGCAGCAGCGTGCGGATGTGGCTGCCGTCCACATCGGCGTCGGTCATGATGACGACCTTGCCGTAGCGCAGGCGGCTGATGTCGAAGTCGCCGCCGATGCCGCAGCGGAGCGCCGCGATCAGCGTTCTGATCTCCTCGAAGGCGAGGATCTTGTCGATGCGGGCCTTCTCGACATTGAGCAGCTTGCCGCGGAGGGGGAGGATCGCCTGCGTCTCGACATCGCGGCACTGTGTGGCGCTGCCGCCTGCAGAATCACCCTCGACGATGAACATCTCGCTCCGCTCGACATCCTTGGTCTTGCAGTCGCGGAGCTTGTGGGGCATCGAGCCCGAGTCGAGGGCGCTCTTTCGCCTGGTCAGCTCGCGGGCCTTGCGTGCCGCCTCGCGCGCCTGGGCGGCCATCACGCCCTTCTGGCACAGGCGCTTCGCCTCGGCCGGGTTCTCTTCCAGCCACTGGTTCAACGCGTCGGAAACGGCCTGGGCCGTGAACGCCTCGATCTCGGGGTTCAGCAGCTTCTCTTTGGGCTGGTTGTTGAACGCGGGGTCGGGCAGCTTGACCGAGACGATCGCGATCATCCCCTCGCGGAGGTCCTCGCCCGAGGGGCTCGGGTCTTTCTCGCGGAGGATGCCGGACTTCTTGGCGTAGTTGTTCAGCGTGCGTGTCAGCGCCGCCTTGAAGCCCTGCCCGTGCGTCCCGCCGTCGACATTGTTGATGTTGTTGGCGAAGGTCAGCAGCATCTCGTTGTACCCGTCGTGGTACTGCATCGCCACTTCGCAGATGAGGCCGCGGTCATCGTCCACCCGCTGGGCGTGGATCGGGCGGCAGACGGGCGACTTGTTCGCCATCAGGTGCTGGACATACTCGACCAAGCCGTTTTCGGCTCGGAAGGTCTCCGAGCGGGGCTTGCCGTCGGCGCCCACCCGCTCGTCGGAGAGGCGGATCGTCACGCCCGGGTTGAGGAACGAGAGCTCGCGCAGGCGGGCCTGCAGGATGCCGTAATCGAAGGTCGTGTCGGGGAAGATCGTCGAGTCGGGCCTGAAGACGACGGCGGTGCCCGTGGTCCTGGCCGCGTCCTTGGGGATCGGGCCGACGACGATGAGCGGCTCGGTGACGCGTCCGCGCTCGAAGACGATGCGGTAGACCTTCCCGTCGCGGTAGATCTCGCATTCGAGGAACTCGCTGAGCGCGTTGACGCACGAGACGCCCACGCCGTGCAGACCGCCCGAGACCTTGTACGCCGAGCCCTCCTGGCCGAACTTGCCGCCGGCGTGGAGGATGGTCATGACGACCTCGACGGCGGGCTTGCCGTCAAGGGCCGGGTTCTCGTGCTTCATGGGGCCCACGGGGATGCCTCGCCCGTCGTCGACGACGCGGACGGAGCCGTCGGCCTGGACCGTGACGCTGATCATCGTCGCGTGCCCGGCCATGGCCTCGTCGATCGAGTTGTCGGCGACCTCATAGACGAGGTGGTGCAGCGCGCCGATGCCCGTCCCGCCGATGTACATGCCGGGCCTTTTGCGGACCGCTTCCAGACCTTCGAGGACGGAAATCTGTTCCGCGTCGTACGCGCCTTTGCCGGGCTGTGTCGTCTCTGGCATACCGTCGCTTTCTCCGCCATCCGGAGGCTTTGAGCCGCCGGCTGGTCGCGTTGCGTTTGCGTCTTGAAAGGTGGCGGGCGGCTCGCGCCAGAGGCGGAGCACCGCCCCTTCAGGCGAGCCCATCATTATAGCGCACGCGCCCTTACGGCGCTGCCCATCCGGCCACAGTTGTCAGGGGTCGTTCCCGATCGGGCGATGGCCCGAACCCGGCCGTTACGGCACGATCCGCACCCGGCTCCGGCCCTCGCTCAACAGCTCGTACATCAGCTCGATGTCGTCGTCGTGCATCCGCACGCAGCCCATCGACATGCTCCGCCCGATCGAGTCGGGCTCGATCGTCCCGTGCAGCCCGTAGCTGGTGTGCACCGACGCGTCGCCGATCCCCTCGATGCCGATCCAGTAGCGGCCGATCGGGTTCTCGGGGTCGTTGGGCTTGTAGCTCTCGAAGGTCCTCGGGTTGGTCCAGCCCGGGTTGATCACCTTCGAGCCGCTCATCACGCGGAACTCGCCCACCGGCGTGCTGTTCTCCTCGCCCAGCCCCACATCGAACGAGCGGATGAACAGCCACGACTGCGGCCGATCCGGATCGCCCCACCACAGATCCAGCCGGTAGTCGCCCTTGTGCACCACCGCGTGGAACGGACCGCGCACCAGCTTCAGCGACTGGCCCGCACGGATCCGTTGCGGCGAGTCGATCCGGTTTACACGCGTGATCAGACGCCAGTCCACCGCCAGCGACTCGCGACGCACGATGCGGCTGAGCACATCGCCCGAACGCACGCTGTAGTTCATCGTCACCGGGTCGCCCGGGTGCACGCGGGGGGAGAAGACCAGCTCGTCGTTCAAGGACCCCAGCCGCTCGCGGAGCTTGGCGCCGTCGGCGGGGCGGGCGTCGGCGCGCCGGAGCGCCTCGGTCAGCACGCCGCGGGCCTCGACGAGGCGGTTCTCGCGCACGAGGCGTTCGGCCCGCTCCAGCTCGCGTTGGGTCTCGTTGGAGACCGTGCCGCGCGAGACCATCGGGGCGGTCTCCCGAGACGGGGTCTCGGTCCGCGTCTCGCGCGAGGGCTCGGTGCGGGTTTCGGGGCGGGGTTCAGACCGGGTCTCGGTCCGGGTCTCGGTCCGGGTTGCAGGCTGGGTGTCCGACGCCTGGGGGAAGATCGTCGGCGTCGTCGCCTGCGAGATCAGCACCGGCTCGGGCTCTGGCCGACGCTCGCGAGTCTGCGTGGGCGGGTCGGCGAGCAGCTCGCGGGTCCTGGGGCCCGCGTCGCCGGTGTTGTTGGTCGCGAGGTAGGCGGGAGACTGGATCGGCGCCTCACCGACCGCCGCCAGCTCGGGCGCTTCCGCCCCCGAGCGGTCGCGGAAGACCGCCCACGCCAGCGAACTCGCGCAGACGACCGCCAACGCGAAGATCGCGGGGCGCTTCCAGTTGCGACGGCGGCGACGCCGCCCGCCCATCGTCATCGCCCATGATCTGCTCGAACGCTGCTGAGAAGGAAGTGACATCGGTGCATCCCTGCCGTTGTTTCCGCCCCGGCGCGATCCGGGCGGTTGTCCTGTGATCAGTCTTCAGTATCACCCTTCGGCGGTTGCGACGAAAGCCCGCCAGATCCGAGCCAGACCGAGGATGGCGTCGCGACCGCGTCGAGCATCCGGTCGTGCCCCTCCGTAGGCACACGATCGACCAGTTGTTCGTCGAAACACACACCAACCGCGATCGGTCCGTGCGTTCCGCCAGGGCCGGTAGCGCCCTCGCGGCAGCGCTGGACGAACCGATCGTAGAAGCCTGCCCCCCTCCCCAGCCGCCCGCCCTCGCGATCAAACGCCAGGCCGGGCACAAGCACGCAGGAAAGCGATACGACCTCGACGGTCGGCGCAGATGTGGATGGTTCGGGGACATCGTGTCGGCGAACCACCAGCCCGCCACGCTCCCGGTCGATCGAGGTGACAGACGCGGGGTCCATCGACTTCGACTCCCAGTCCATCCGGGGCAGGCAGATCTCCCGCCCCGAGGCGACCAGCGCCTCCGCCAGCGGCCCGAGGTCCACCTCGCCCGGGATCGGCGCAAAGACCATCACCGGGCCCCCGCCCAGAAGGTCGGAGGCGAGCAAGAGGTCGCAGACCTCGCGCGAGCGTGCCGCGGCACTCGGCTCGTCGATCCCCGCGAGCACCCGCTTCATCTCCGCCCGCAGGCGTGCTTTTTCTTCCCGTTCGTTCATGCTCCGCCCTTCTGTTCCGTTTCCCGACGCATGGCCGCCCGAGCCTCGCGGACGAGTTCGAGGCGTTCCTTGAGCGTCTTCTCGTAGCCGCTCTCGGTGGGGAGGTAGTACCGCTGCTCGACGCCGAGGTAGTCCTGGGGCGTGACGCCCCCGATGGCGACATACGCCGCGTCGTGGCTGTACTGGTACCCCTTGCCCCGGGCGAGCTTCTGCCCCGGTGCGTGCACGCCCTTGAGTGTGTTGCCGTCCTGGATGAACGGGGGGACGGGGCGCGTCCGTCCCTCGCGCAGGTCCTCGGCGGCTTTCTCGATCGCCATGTACGAGGCGTTGCTCTTGGGGCTGAGCGCGAGGAAGGTCGCCGCCTGGGCGAGCGTGATCCGCGCCTCGGGCATGCCGATCCGCTCGACGAGTTGCCACGCGGCCTGGGCGACCATGATCGCCCGGGGCTCCGCGTTTCCGATGTCTTCGCTGGCGAGGATCGCCAGCCGACGCGCGATGAAGCGGGGGTCCTCGCCCGCTTCGAGCATCAGCGCGATCCAGTAGACCGCCGCGTCGGGGTCAGAGCCTCTGACCGATTTGATCAACGCGCTCGCGGCGTCGTAGTGCTCGTCGCCCGTCCCGTCGTAGACCGCCGCCTTCTGCTGGATCGAGTCCTCGGCGACTTGCCGATCGATGACGATCTCGGCGGCCTGCCCCGGCTCGCCGCCCGAGGGAGTGGCCGAAGACAGCACCGCGACCTCCAGCGCCGTGAGCGCCCGTCGCGCGTCCCCGTCGCTCTTGGTCGCCCAGACGCGCAGGGCGTTCTCGTCGGCGCGGATCTTGAGGTTGCCGTAGCCCCGCTCGGGGTCGGCGATGGCGTTCTGAAGCACCTCGACGATGTCGTCCTCGGAGAGGGGTTCGAGCCGGAAGAGCGTGCTGCGGCTGACCAGCGCCGAGTTGCACGCGAACATCGGGTTCTCCGTCGTTGCCCCGATCAGCGTGATCAGCCCCCGCTCGACATCGCCGAGCAGGACATCCTGCTGGGCCCTGGTAAAGCGGTGGATCTCGTCCAGAAACAGGATCGTCCGGGGCCCGCTGTCCTCGACGCGCCTCGTCGCCTCGTCGATGATCTCGCGGATGCGCTTCACGCCGACGCTCGCGGCGTTCTCGCGCTCGAAGCGGCGCTTCGTCGCCCCGGCGATCACGCCGGCGAGCGTGGTCTTGCCGGTTCCGGGGGGGCCGTGGAGGATGAGGCTGGTGATCGCGTCGGCGTCGACCATCCGGCGCAGGAGCTTGCCCTCGCCGATGATGTGTCGCTGTCCGGCGACCTCGTCGAGCGTGCGCGGGCGCATGCGGACCGCCAGCGGCTCGACGCGCGAGCGGGCCTGGTCTCGGCGGGCTTGGAAGAGGTCGGCCATCGGCCGAACAGTAAGCGTCGCGTGGTGTTCGAACTTCGGCGGAATTGCTGGCGGATTGGGCCGCGGATTCAGTCCCCGTTCGTAAACGCTTGCTAACATCGGCCGCCGTGAGCGTGGCCCTCTGGATCATCGCGGGCCTTGCCGCCCTCGTGTTAGCCGGCTTCGTCACGCGCTGGCTCCTGGACAACCCGTGGGGGAATGTCGCCGGCGGGCTGCTCTACCGGTTCGGCCGGGGGTACACCCTCCTGTTTCAGGGGCTTCGCGTGCGTGGCGCCGAGCACATGCCCAAGGTGCGCGCGCCCGGACCCCTGATCGTCGTCGCCAACCACACCGCCGGGGTCGACCCGCTGCTCGTCCAGGCGGTCTGCCCATTCCCCATCCGCTGGGTGATGGCTCAGGACATGCGTCACCCGTGGCTCGAACCGATCTGGAAGTGGCAGAGCGTCATCTTCGTCGATCGCGAGCGCCCGACCTCCGGCGGCCTGCGCGAGGCGGTCCGCCACCTCAACGACGGCGGCGTGCTGGGCATCTTCCCCGAGGGCGGGCTGGAGCGCCCCGCCAAGACCCTCCGCCCCTTTCTGCCCGGCGTCGGCGTCCTGGTCCGCAAGACCAAGGCGCCCGTGCTGCCGCTGCTCATCGAGGGCGGGCGGACGGTCGACCCGGCGTGGGCGAGCCTGTGGAGGCCCGGGCGATTTACGGTGCACATCAAAGAGCCCGTTGAGCTCAAGGCGGACCAAGCCCCGGGCGAGATCGCCGCAGAACTGCAGAATCTCTACCGGGACTGGACGGGCTGGGAGGTCAGCAGCGAGCCGGCGCCGCCCGATGCTCGCGGGGGCAAGGGCTCTTCTCGGCGCTCATCCCGTGGCTCGTCTCGGGAATCATCCTGAGTCGCGATCTGATTGGGGCGCTGGGGACGACTCCTCGATCAGCCGTCGCACAGCCTCCAGGCGTCGCTTGTGGATCTCACGACCCGGCTCGATCTCGCCGAGGGCGACCAGGTGACGCTCGGCGTGGCGATGCTCGCCAGCCCGCAGCGCGATCGTCGCGGCAAACTCACGCGTCGAAGCGTCGAAGGGCGCGATCGTCGCCGCCCGGTTCGCCTTCGCCAGCGCGGCTCCGAACTGTTCGAGTTCGGCGTACCGCCTTGCAAGCTCAGCGGCGTACGCCGGGGAGTGCTGCTCGCGCTCGTCGAGCCATTCGAGGTGCTCGATGGCGATCTCGTCCTCGCCGCTCGCCCTCGCGTGGCGGACGAGGCGTCGGCGGGGTTCGGGGTCGTGGGGCATGAGCGTCGCGAGGCGTTCCCAGAGCTCCCGAGTCTCGCCGTCGAGCCGGTTGCCGTCGGAACGCGAAGCCGCGACGGCCCGGAGGAGGCCGGTGTGGTCGGGGTGTTCTGAGAGGAGGATGCGGAGGCGGAGCGGGTCGGGTCCGCCGCCGTAGGACTCCTTGACAAACGAGCCGAGGAGTTCTCCAGCGTCGGGCACGCCCTCTTCGGGGAGCACGCCCCAGGATTGCAGGTCGTCGCGGGCGCGGACCATGAACAGCTTCATGAACTCGTTGACCTCGACGCCGAGCACCTCGCGCACCGCCTCGCGCTCCGAGCGCCCCTTGGCGTACTGGTCCATGAGTTCCAGCGGCGCCCGGTCGCCCCACGCGTCGATAATGAAGCGGTACATCCACGCCCCTTGCGCGTACGCGAGCGAACGGTCGGCGGGGCGCTCGGGTCGGATGAACCCGAGGTTGATCTTGTCGAGATCGAACAGGCGGCCTTCGCGGTAGGCCGAGGCGAGCAGGCCGATCCACTCGGGGGGCATCGGGCGGTCTTCGAGGTGGACCGCCGCGGCTTCGGTGAACCAGTGGGGGATGCGGTTGCGTGTGCGGCTGAGCGTCACGGTGTGGGCGTACTCGTGCTGGAGGACGCGGGCCCAGTCGTAGAACCCGACGGACTGGCGAGCCCCGCCGCGGGGCGATTCCATGGCGATCACCGGGCCGGTGGCGGCGGCCATCGTGTGGATCGCGGGCATGCCGGTGATGCGGACGCTGAACCACTCGTGGTCGGGCATGAGCTCGATGGAGGTTTTGCGCGGGGGCGTGTGGTCGATCCCGCCCGGCCCGTCGCCCGCGACGCGATCGTGGATGCGTTCGGCTTCCTCGATCATCTCGCGCGCGAGCAACGCGTCGATGCCGGGCTTGTAGCGGACGATGAAGTGCTCGCTCTCGAGCGTGTTGTAGCTCGCGAGCTCTTCGATCACTCGGAAGCTGTTTTCGGCACGGCGGTTGAACGGGTCCATGCGGACCGCGCGGCGCAGCCAGAGGCGGGCGCGGTCGTCACGCCCGGACTGCATCTCTAAGAGCCCGAGCTCGAGGACCGGGTCTGCCCATGTGGGCAGGAGAGCGTTGGCGCGTTCGAGCAGGTCCGCCGCTTCCTCGTACTGGCGACCGAACGCCAGCTCCCGCCCGGCCTCGTAGAGCGCCAGGGGCGAGCCGGGCGAGCGGGCGTCGAACGCGCTGAGCAGCGCCTCGGCGTCGGCGAAGGCGAACGACGAGGCGACCAGCGCCGCCTCGACCGCCAGCGCCTCGCGCATCTTCGGGTAGCGGGCGAGCGTGGGGCGCAGCGCTTCGAGCCCGGCCCGCCAGTCGCCCTGGCGCAGCATCGTTCTGGCCCGCAAGAGGTCGGCGTACACGCTGGTGCGCCGTGCGGCCCCGGGGACTTCTGAGGCGATGGCGTCGAGGCGTGCTGCGATCTGCGTCGCGCCGGCGAAGTCGAATCCCTCGACGCGCATCCGGCCGGCGAGGTACCACGCGCGGGCGAGGCCCGGGTTCAGGCGGATGACTTCGTTGAGCGCGTCGGCCGCCTCGGAAAACTGACGCTTGCTAAAGAGCAGCTCGGCCTCGGCGAGGCGGACGGTCCAGTCGAGGCGGTCGACCTCGTCGCGCCCGCGGGCGAGCAGACGCATGAGCGCCTGGAAGTCCGACGCAACGCCCGCCTCGGCGGAGCCGGGGCCGAAGTAGTTCAGGCGGAGCGTCATCGCGGTAGCGAACGCCGCGATCGCGCTCGCGTCGTCGGTGAGCGCACGGCGAGGGGTGTCGCGCAGCAGGCGGGCGGTCTCCGCCTCCGCCTCTTGCAGCCGGCCCGCCAGGAAGAGCGCCTGGGCCCGCAGTGCGGCGGCGTGGACGGAGGCGTCGCCTTCGAGCAGCGCCAGCGCCTCGGGCAGCTCGCCCCGCAGCACCTTTGCCTCGGCGCGCACGAGCGTCGGCGTCAGCTCGTCTTCGAGGGCGGGGTGGTCGAGCAGGCCCCGGCGCAGCGCGACCGTCGCCATCGCGCCGGGTGCTTGCAGGTCCTCGGTGGTCCAGAGCCCGTGGAAGAGGCGGAGCCGGCGGGCGCTTTCTTCGTCGATGAATTCTGAGTCGAGCAGTCGGCGGACGGTCGGCGAGATGTCGCGGCGTTCGGTCGGCGCCGGCGCGTCGAGCGCGCCCTCGGGGGCCGTGCTCGGACGACCCTCGGCCTGCGCAAACGCGTGCGCGGGCAGCAGCGCCGAGACAAAGAGCGTGATGGCCGGAGCGAGCCGCCGCCTCATCGGCGCCTCTCTGCGAAATCGTCGCGGATGTCGACATCCCAGCCCGCGCCGGGCGGCTCGGTGTCGATCACGCCCTCGGGCAGCGGCTCGTTGAAACGCACATTGATCAGCTGCACGATCGATTCGTCCTCGTCGGCGGTTTTGGTCCAGGCCATGCGGGGCAGGAGCCGCAGCGGGCCTTCGCTGCTCTGCTCGTACCAGATCCGCACCTCGGTGAGCTCCAGTTCCCGCGAGTATGCGGGTCGGGGAACGAGGCGGAGCTGGAAGGTCGTGCTGCGCGACGCGAAGTCGACCAGTTCGTCGTCCCACAGCCCTTCCTCGACGGGGACGAGCGTCGCCTCGAAGCGTTCGACGATGTCGTCGCGCTTCTGGCCGATGGGGATCGGGAACGGACCTTCGCCGAGGCGGAGGGGGTCGAACGCCTGGCCCTCGGGCACGACGCGGCGCTTGATGAACTGACGCTCGCGGGGGTGCTTCTCGACGACCCACGATCCGTCGAAGATGTAGACCATCTCGCGGTCGCGGTGGAGCACGCCGCCGACCTGCATCGTGTCGAAGTTCACGGCGAAGGCGCGGCTGTCGGGCCCGCCCTCATCGGAGGGCCTCGAGCGGTAGTAGAGCGTGCCGGTGCGGGTCTGGATGTCGCCGGCGACGGCGAATTCTCGCTGGTAGCGGATGCCGGCGCGGAGCGTGCGGATGCCCTCGCCCTCGCGCTCCAGGGCGAGGAGCAGGTCGTCGGCGGTGCGGATCGGGGCCTCCGGCTCGGCGGGCTCGGATCCAGCGAGAGTCAGCATCGCGCTCTGGAGCGTGGTGAGGGCCATTACCAATAAGGTCGCAAGCGTTGTCATCGTGGGCACCCTCCTGGCGGTGAAGATTGTCGCCACCCTCGGCTGGTTGTATCGGGCGGGAGGGCTTCAAGAGCGACAACCGGCCCGATATTGCGCACATTCCCGGATGGTCCGGGCCTGAATCCGAACCCTCATGCGTCGTCGGGGGCCCCGTCGGGATCGGTGGGGGCGGCCCGGTCGAGGGCGGCGAGGAAATCTCGGAGAATCGCGGCGGCCGCCAGCGCGTCGCGGAGCCGCTTTTTCTGGGCGTGGGTCAGCCCGCTGCCGGCCATCGCCCAGTCCGCCTCGGCGCTGGTGAGGCGTTCGTCTTGGAGGTGGACTTTTCGACCCGAGCGATCGGCGAGTCGTGCGGCGAACAAGCGGACGGTTCTTGCGCGCGGGCCCTCGGTGCCGTCCATGTTCAGGGGCAGGCCGAAGACAAGCTCGCCCGAGGGGTCGAGGTGCTCGTCGATCGCGTGAAGCAGGTCGCGGAGGAGCGCCTCGCCCGAGTCGTGGGCGATGGGCGTCTCGACAACGCCGATGGGGCTGGAGCCCGTGACGAGATCGCCGACGGCGATGCCGGTGCGCTTGTCGCCGAGGTCGATGGCGAGGTAGCGGGTGCTGGAGCTGCGCGGAGCGAAGCCGGGGGTCATGGTCGGGACCCCGAGCGGGTGAGCGGCGATCTGCGCAGTGTGTATGCGATCCGAAGGATCGCCGGATCCTTGCCACGGGTGAAGCGAAGCTGAACCCGTGGATTGAGTCGCGAGCATTGAACCCGCCCCGAAGGGGCGGCGGAAGTGTGCGATCCAAGAAGTCCTTCGCCCCTTCGGGGCTCCTTGGATTTTTTTGTCGCGTTCCACGGGTTGCGCACGCACCGACGCTTTGCGTCGGATTGTGCTCCACCCGTGGCTACAGCCCATCGCTCCTTCGGAGCGAGGGATCCGTCGAGAGTGGAACTGAGTTCTCTGCAAGCTCCGAACACTGGCGGGCAGGCCGTCAGTGCCACAGGTTTTGCTTCGTGCCACCGACCTCTTTCAGAGGTCGGTGCCGTTGGATGTTCGTTGCGATGGGGTGTGTCTAGCGCACCGACCTCGCAGAGCCGAGGTCGGTGGCACGAGAGTGCTCCCGACATGTCAATGACAGGAAACACTGGCGGGCGAGCCGCCAGTGCCACAGATCCTTTGTTACCAACTGCTCGCCTCATTGCAACTCTTCGTCCAGCTCCGCGTGCAGCAGTTTCAGATCCTGCGCCCGCTCCCGCGGCATCACCAGCGTCGCCTTGGGCGTGTGCACCACCACGAGGTTGTCGCAGCCGAGCAGCGCGATCGTGTGGTCGTCGGGGCCGACGACGAGATTGCCGCGGCTGTCGGTCAGGGTCACATTTCCGCTTACGCGGTTGCCCTGGTCGTCGGCGGGGAGCGTCTCGGCGTAGCTCGGCCATGAGCCGACATCGAGCCAGCGGACGGGCATGGAGACGCCGCAGATCGAGAACTCGTCGTCGGACGACGCGGGTTCCATCACGGCGTAATCGACGCTGGTCTTGGGCAGTGTCGGGTAGATCTCGCTCAGCACGCGTTCCTGGTCGGGCGTGCCCCACGCGTCGGCGATCTTCTTCAGGCCCTCGTAGCTCTCGGGTTTGAACTTCTTCAGCGCCTTCATGAACGCGCCGGAGTGGAAGACGAACATGCCGCTGTTCCACGAGAACAGGCCGGAGCGGACATACTCCGTCGCCCGCTTGAGGTCCGGCTTCTCGACGAAGCGTTTGACCTTGAACGCGTCGGGAAAAGCGTTGAACGGCTCGCCATGCTCGATGTACCCGAAGCCGGTCGCGGGGTAGGTCGGCGCGATCGCGAAGGAAACGAAGCGGTACCAGTCCTGCTCGATCAGGCGGAAGCCCGTCTCGACCGCCTGGCGGAACGCCGCGGGCGGGTCGATGATGTGGTCGGCCGTGAGGACGCAGAATACGGCGTCCTTGTCGAGCTTGTTGAGGATCGCGGCTGCGAAGCCCACGGCGTTGACCGTGTCGCGCCCCTCGGGCTCGCCGAGGATCTGCGGGTCGGCAAAGCCGGGCAGGGCGGCCTTGATCTGTTCGCGGTAGCGTTCGCCTGCGCAGATGTAGCGACGCTCAGCGGGAATGAGGCCATCGAGGCGGTCGGCGGAGATCTCCAGCAGCGAGCGGGCCCGCTCCTCGCCCGGGCTTCGAAACAGCGGGATGAGCTGCTTGGGCAGGTCCTTGCGGGAGAGTGGCCAGAGCCTCGTGCCCGATCCCCCGGCCATGATCATCGCGTAGCGGTGGTCGCTCATGCGATCAGGGTAGTGCGGGGTTGGCGGCAGCGCGTCAGCTTGCGCCGAACGCCGCGGCGACGATCGTCGAGGCGTCCGCCTCGGGTTCGAGGCGTTCGATCGCTCTTGCGACCTTGCGTTCCGCCTCGGCGCGGGTTTCGCCCAGCGCGACCAGAGCATCGACCGCTTCGGAGGCGGGGCCGCCCAGAGGCTTGGCCTCCGCGACCGACGCCGATTCGAGCGACTTTTCAAGCGAGGCGTCGAGGAACGGGGCGATCTTGCCCGAGAGCTCCGCGACGATCGTGTCGGCGAGGCGCTTGCCGATCTCGGGGAGCTTTTGCAGCGCGGCGGTGTCCTTGCGTTGGATGGCCGAAGCGATCTGCGCCGGCGGGACCGCCAGCGCCCGCAGCGCCTTGCGGTTGCCCAGGCCCTTGACGGTCGTGAAGACGGTGAAGAAGCGGCGTTCGTCGGGCGAGGCGAAGCCGACGAGCCGGGGCAGGAAGGAGGAGCCCTGGCCCTGGGCTTCGAGGTACTGGAGTGTCCAGAGCGTGATGCGGGCGTCGCCCCCTTGCCGGTCACCCCCCCCGATCCGGCTGTCGTGAGCGAGGCGGCCGGAGGCGAGCTGCTCAGCGAGGTAGGTCGGCGTCAGCACCTCGTAGGCGAGGCCACCCTCCAGATCGATCGTGATCGAGAGCCCGTCGACGCCAGCCAGTCTGCCGGAAATGCGCGTGATCATGCAGCGGGCACGATAGCGGCGATCGCCCCGGCCCATCGGCTGACCGCAAAGCGGCCCCGCGGCCGATACCGGGTGTTGAGCGAGTGCCCGAGACTTCCGACCACCTGAGAGCCGCAAGCGATGCCCGAACCCAGCACCTTTTCCGACCCCGGCGCCACGATCCTGATCGCCTCGGCAGAGACGGCCGCAGGCCTGACCGCGATGGTGGCCGCCCCGCCCGGCGAGGCCCGCCCTGCGGGGATCGTGCTCGTGGGGGGCGGGAGGATGAAAGACTCGATTGGCGAACTGCCGGTGCTCGGCGGGCTCGACGAGCTCGGGCGGATCTGCCCGGCCCTGCGCGTCGGGCTGGCGATCGTCTGTCTGGCGTCGGACGGGCCGGAGCTCGGCTCGGGGGCCAGGGCGGTCTTGCGCGAGCACGGGGTGCGTGTGGCGCAGGTGCCGGCACTGACCGATGCGATCGCCGAGGCGCGTGCGGTGGATGAGCCGGCGCCGACGCTGCGGCGGGCGGGGGTCGATTTCTGCGCCCTGATCGATCGCGAGCCGCACGAGCTGGACCGGGCCCAGGTCGAGCGGACGCTGGCCGGACGCTGCGTGGTGGTGACCGGGGCGGGGGGGTCGATCGGGTCTGAGTTGGCGCGGCTGGCGGCGGGGTTCGCCCCCTCGAAGCTGGTGCTGATGGAGCGGTCCGAGAACGCCCTGTTCGAGATCGACCGCCAGATCGCGCGCCTGCACCCCGGGCTGGCTCGGCGGGCGGTGCTGCACGATGTGGTTGATGAGGCGGCGACGCTGCGCCGGTTCGCGGAGCTGTCGCCGGATGTGGTGTTCCATGCCGCGGCTCACAAGCATGTCCCGCTGATGGAAGAGCATCCGGCCGATGCGGTCACGAACAATGTCTTCGGGACGGCATCGGTTGCGCGGGCGTCGGTCGAGGCGGGGGTCGAGCGGTTCGTGCTCATCAGTTCAGACAAAGCGGTGAACCCGACCTCGGTGATGGGGGCGACCAAGCGCCTCGCCGAGCTGTTCGTCCGCGGGCTGGAGCGCGACTGCATCGACCGGGGGCTGGCGACGAGGTTTGCGACGGTGCGGTTCGGGAATGTGCTCGGCTCGGCGGGGAGCGTGCTGCCGATCTGGTCGGCGCAGATGGCCGAGGGCGGGCCGCTGACGGTGACCGACCCGCGGATGACGCGGTACTTCATGACGATCCGCGAGGCCGCGACGCTGGTGATTCAGGCCGGGGCGTTCCCGGTGGGTCAGGGCGGGCTGACGCCGGTGTTCGTCTTGGACATGGGCGAGCCGGTGCGGATCGTGGACTTGGCGATGCGGTTTGTGCGGGCGCACGGGTTCGAGCCGCGGGTGCTCGACGGCGGGGCGACCGGCGCGGTCGATGCGCTGCTGCGGGCGCTGCGCGACGCGGAGGCGAACGACCGACCGGCGAGGCCGAAGATCGACATCGCGTTTACCGGGGCGAGGCCCGGGGAGAAGCTGCACGAGGAGCTGGCGTACGCCGCCGAGCAGCTTCGGCCGACCGCCCACCCGGGGATCAACGCGTGGGCGGGCGAGGAGGCCGAGGCGCCCGACGCGGAGGCGATGCTCGACGAGCTGCGCCGGATTAGGCCGACCGATCCGCACGCGTCGGTGGTCGAGGCGATCCGGCGGCATGTGCCCGAGATGCGTCGGCCCGGCGCATGGGTTGGGTCAGGAGTGCCGAGCGGCGCGGGCGGCGAGGGCCGTGCCGCGTAGAGATCGGACTTTGTACGGGCTTGTCGGTTGCCGAGTTGAACCGGGGGCTCGGCGGGCGGACAATCAAGTGATCGCAATCGGTGGGGTGGTGGCCCCAACGACATCCCCCGAGGCCGGGGGCTCCGGGGCTTGTGGACCCTGAGCAAAGGCCGATGCGGCAACCATGAGCACGATGGACCAGACTTCCCAGCGCCTTTTGGTCGAGACGACCGCCGCCAAGGAGCGGGCGGAGGCTCTGCTCGAAGGGCTGCTGCACGCGAAAGCGACGACCGAGCGGATCGCTGAGGAGCAGAACCGCTCCGACGCGTTCAAGCAGGTGACCGGCAAGAGCGCGATGGACAACGCCATCGCCTCGACCAGGCGGATGATCGATTCGCTCGACCGGGCGATCGAGCAGATGCGCCGCAAGCTGTCGGCCGAGGACCTCGCGGCGATCGACCGCGATTGAGGCCGTCGGCCTGCCGACCAATCCGATCCTGATGATCCGCTTTGCCCTGTCGGCAACTCTGTTGGCGGGCTGTGGAGTCTCTGCGGGTGCGCGGGCGCTCTTGGGTGCGGCGGCGGGTCCGCGGCGTACGCTCGGCCCCCATGAATGATCTCACCCCCGCGTACTTTCGTGATCCCGTCCGTCTGCCGGTCCGCCTGCTGAGCGATCGGGCGACGCTGCCGGCGTACAAGAGCGAGCTTGCGGCGGGGCTGGACCTTGCCGCGTGCCTGCCCGAGGGGGAGATCGTGACGCTGCGGCCGGGGTCGATCGTGCTGATCCCGACCGGGCTGGCGATGGCGATCCCGCCGGGGTTCGAGGGCCAGGTCAGGCCGCGCTCGGGGCTTGCGACCAAGCACGGCGTCACGGTCCCCAACGCGCCGGGCACGATCGACGCGGACTATCGCGGCGAGGTGAAGGTGGCGCTGGTGAACCTTGGGCGTGAGGACTTCGTGATCGAGCACGGCGTGCGTGTAGCGCAGCTGGTGATCGCGCCGGTGGCGCGGGCGAGGGTTGACGCTGTCGAGTCGCTGGATGAGACGGCGCGGGGTGCGGGTGGGTTTGGGTCGACGGGGTGAGGCTGGGCGCTGGGAGTTGGGCGCTGGGTGCGGGGGCGCCCGCCTTCGGCGGGCGAGAGGGTTGAGCAGGTGAGCAGGCGAGCAGGCGAGCGGAGGCTGGGTAGGAAGTGGAGAACCCGGCTCGGCGAGCCGG
>JAFIFZ010000035.1 GCA_020831775.1 Phycisphaerales bacterium | reverse complement strand
GCGGCGCCGACCTGATCATCGAGGGCTCCACCATCGACGGCAGCACCTCCGGCGACCGCGGCGGCGCCATCTACATCTTCCGCGGCAGCGCCGCCATCCGCGACTCACGCATCGCCAACTGCGAAGGCGATGAGGGCGGCGCCATCTCCATGCGCTCCAGCGGCTCCGGCGGCGTCGACCTCGAACTCGACAATGTCGCCTTCATCGACAACACCTCACTCTTCGGCGGCGCCATCTTCAGCTCCGGCACCACCAACAACCCCAACACCATCACCGGCAACCGCGTCCTCATCGCAGGCAACACCGCCACGCTCGACGAGGCCGGCGGCATCACCTTCATCGGCGGCTCGCTCGCTCTCTCCAACTCCCTCATCGCAGACAACCAGGGCTCCCTCACCGGCGCCCTCTACGCCGACAACGCCGACATCCTCCTCGTCAACTCCACCATCGCCAACAACCCCGCCGACCCCTTCTTCGGCTTCGTCGAGAGCGTCTTCATCGATTCCGGCACGGACTTCACCGTCCAGAACACCATCATCTGGAACGACCAGCTCTCCTCCACCCTCCCCATGATCTCCCTCGGCTCCGACTCGAGCATGACCGCCGAGTGGTCGAACATCGAGGGCGGAGAGGCCGCTGTCGAGGTCTCCTTCGGCAGCACCACCAACTGGGTCGCCGGCAACATCGACGACAACCCCCTCTTCACCGATTCGGCGAACGGCAACTACCGCCTCGGCGAGGACTCACCCTCCGTTGACGCGGGCGACAGCTCGCTCGCCGTCGGCGACTTCGACCTCGAAGGCAACGACCGCATCATCAACGCCGTCAACTACCCCGCCACCGGCCCGAGCACCCCCGCCGTCGACCACGGCGCCTACGAGGCCCCCGCCGACCTGCCCGGCGGCACCGGCCCCACCTGCCCCCCCGACCTCACCGGCTACGGCGTCGTCGACGCCGACGACTTCTTCCTCTTCCTCCAGCTCTTCGCCGATGGCGACCCCAGAGCCGACTACAACACCCACGGCGTGATCGACGCCGACGACTTCTTCGCCTTCCTCGCCGCCTTCGCCGCAGGCTGCTGAGACAGACCCCACGGACCCGAAGCCTCATCTACCGAGGCGCACACCGCGCCCCCGCCGAACTCTGTCCGGCGGGGGCGTTTTCACTGCTACATCGAAGGAACAATCGCAACCAAACTACGCGCCACCATCACCGCCCGATTGTCCGCTGGACAGCACCGGCGAGGCGGCGGCACCCGATCCCCGCCCTCGCAGCGCCGTGAACCCGACCTCGGACAACGCCCTGTACTTCAAATCCAGCGACGCCTCCATCTCCGTCCCCGCAAACTCCCGCGACTGGCGGTAGCTGTGGTAGAGCAGCGCGACGATCAGGTCCGCCGCCACCACCGTCATCAGAAGCACATTGCCCACCAAGCCGGCGACGAAGCTGAGCGCATCGATCGCGGTCATGTTCGGCAACTCGATGATGAACGCCCCGATCAGCACGACACCAGCGAGCGTCAGCAGCGACGCCTGCTTCCTCGCCCCGTGCAGCACGGTCGTCGTTTCCTCAGGCGTGTGAGGCCGGACCACATCCTCGGCCTTCCAGACATAGATCATCGGCCCCGCCATCAGGCACAGCACGCCGCCGATCAGCAGCATGTCGCCCTGCATCTGGTTCATCACGCTCACCAGCGTCAACAGGAAGATCGCGTACAGCGGCGCCATCAGCGCCGCGATCCAGCCCGGGGTCGCCGACTCGGGCACGAGCGTCTTCAGGCTGATGCAGCTGCGGATGATCCCCGGAAACAGCGCGATCGCCTTCGGCGCGATCGTCATGAACACGCCCAGCGCGAACGACGCCCCGAGCAGCATCCGCATCTGCTCCTGCTCCTGCAGGTCCGCGGAGATCTGCTCAAAGTCCATCATCGCCGTGATCGGCAGGAACGAGACAAGGAACGGCACGCCGAACATCACCAGCCACGCCGCGCGGCTCCACCTCCGGCTCGCCCGCACGCTCTTCCACTGCCTCGCCGCCAGCACCGTCAGCACCGCCGCGACCACGACCGCAAACGCGAACACCACCAGGATCCCGTTGATCAGGTCCGTATTCTCCTCCCCGAAGTTCTCCCGCACCTGCTCGCGCAGACGCCCCTCCCACTCGGTGCGGCTCAGCACCGGGCCCTCCCGCGACCACTCCGGCATCGCCTCGGCCTGCTCGCGGTAGTCCTCATACGACACCCCCGACGCCGCCACCTGCTCGAAGGTCTGAAACGACGCGATCGTCAGCACCGCGTACAGCGCGATGAACGCCGCCGCGACCCACAGCAAGCTCCGCCTCCAGGCGACGAAGTCCTGCACGAGCTCGTTGGTGATCGGCTCGGGGCTGGATGCGAGCAACTCCCGCTCCCGATCCGTCGCCTTCTCACGCTGAAAGTCACTCCGGGCCACCCGGCGCAGGCAGAGCCGGATGTCTTCCCGGATCGCCTGGGCCCTGTCCTGCCGCCCCGCTCGTTCGTTGCTTTCGCTCATGGGCGGCGAGTATACAAACCCCGGATCCCGTCAACCCGCCGCCGCCCGTCGGGCCGGGCATCCCGTATTCTGCCGCCATGCAGCCCGAGCCAGCCCGAATCGCCGTGTGGTCCGGCCCCAGAAACATCTCGACCGCCATGCTCCGCTCGTGGGGCGCACGCGCCGACTGCACCGTCTCCGACGAGCCCCTCTACGCCCACTACCTCACCGTCACCGGCGCCGACCACCCCGGTCGCGACGAGATCCTTCAAGCCCACGAGAGCGACTGGCGCCGCATCGTCGAGCACCTGACCGGCCCCGTACCCGGCGACCGCCCGATCTGGTACCAAAAACACATGGCCCACCACCTCACGCCCGAGATGGACCGGTCCTGGCTCCTCTCCCTCAGCAACGCCATGCTCATCCGCGACCCCGCGGAGATGATCACCTCGTTCATCAAGGTCATCCCCGACCCCACCCCCGAAGACCTTGGCCTGCCCCAGCAGGCCGAGCTCTCCGACTGGATCGAGCGCCAGACCGGCAATCCCCCGCCGGTCATCGACGCCCGCGATGTACTCGAAAACCCAGAGAGCATGCTCCGCGCCCTCTGCCACGCCCTCGGCGTCCCGTGGGATCCCGCCATGCTCTCGTGGGCCCCCGGCCCCTGCAAAACCGACGGCGTCTGGGCGAAGCACTGGTACGACAGCGTCTACCGCTCGACAGCCTTCGCCCCCTACCGCCCACACAACGACCCCGTCCCCGACCCCCTCGTCAGCGTGCACGCCCGCTGCCGCGAGCTCTACGACAGCCTCCACGCCCGACGCCTCACCCCCTGACGCCCCACACCCCGACGCCCCCGATCTCAACGCCGCAGGTAAACTCGCCGCCATGCTCCAGAAGTTCGACCAGCGCAACAAGGACCTGCTCGTCAACATCAACGGCGAGCTCGTCCACCGCGACAAGGCCGGCGTCAGCCCCTTCGACTCGGCCGTGCAGGGCGGCGACGCCGTCTGGGAAGGCCTCCGCCTCTACAACGGCCGCATCTTCCGCCTCGAAGCGCACCTCGACCGCCTGTGCTCCAGCGCCAAGGCCCTCGCCTTCAAAGAGATCCCCTCGCACGAAGGCATCACCGAGGAGATCCGGCGCACACTCCAGGCCAACAACATGCGCGACGCCGTCCACATCCGACTCACCCTCACACGCGGCGTCAAGCTCACCAGCGGCATGGACCCCCGCCTGAACACATCCGGCCCCACGCTCATCGTCCTCGCCGAGCACAAGCCGCCCGTCTACGACGACGCCGTGGGCGCCGCCGGGCTCTCGCTCATCACCAGCAGCGTCCGCCGCTTCCCACCCGACTGCCTCGACCCCAAGATCCACCACTGCAACCTCATCCAGTCCATCCTCGCCAAGATCGAGGCCAACAACGCCGGCGCCGACGACGCGATCATGCTCGACCCCCGGGGATTCCTCGCCGAAACCAACGCGACCCATGTCTTCATTGTCACCGAGGGCAAGGTCGAGACCAGCCGCCTCGTCGCCTGCCCCGAAGGCATCACGCGAGAGACAGTGCTCGGCCTGTGCGAGCAGAACAGCATCCCCAGCGCCGAACGCGACATCTCGATGACCGAGGTCTACCGCGCCGACGAGGTCTTCTGCACAGGCACCATGGGCGAACTCGCATGGGTCGGCAAGGTAGACGGCCGGCCAATCGGCGACAGCCGCCGCGGGCCCGTCACGACCCGCCTGCGGTCACTCTTCGCAGAGTTGACCTCAAGCGAGGGCACGCCCGTCGTCTGACCCCGACCGCGAAAGAAAACGAGCCCATGAAGGTCACCATCCTCGGCGTCCACCCCATCGAGGCCGACGAGCCGTGCGACCTGCTGGAAGTGCTGATCGAAGACGCACCCCGCCCCATCGACTTCGGCCACTTCGTGCAGGCCGTTCCCGACCGCCCCGCTGCAAACTGGCAGACCGCCTACGACGAGCGCTTCCTCACCACCGACGGCGACGCCTTTCTCGATCCCGACAAACCATGGTCGCAACCCGATCTCGCGGCGTGCGGCGGGCGCTTTCGCGTCGCGTTCTTCATGCACTACCTCGACAGCGACCGGCCAATCCTGACCCCCGCGGGATCGCTCAAGCTGCCGCAGCGCACCCCGCTGCCCGATCGCCTGAAGATCGTGCGCTACGAAGCCCAGTGAACCCGGGGCGCCTTCAGCACCCCTGCGCAAACAGAGACAGATACGCAAAGAAGTCGTCCGCGTCGATCACCCCGTCGCCGTTGATGTCCGCACGGGGATCCCCGTCGGCGAACAGCGAGAGGAACAAGAAGAAGTCATCAGCATCGACCACGCCGTCGCCGTTCAAATCCGCTGGACAGTCGGGCAGGAGCCCGAAAGTCACGCCGCCGACACCGCGAGCAGTGCCGGTGTAAGGCCCGGCGTCGCCCGACCGGCGTCCGGTCTGCAGGAAGTAGTACTGCACACCCTCTTCGAGCTCGAAGGCGATCGTGCGGTCGGCAAAGTTGATCACACCCGGCGCCGTGCCCACCCAGAGCCCGATGCGGTTCGCGTCGGGGTCGCCGGAGTCGAACTCGTTCTCGTAGATCGCGATCACGCCGTTCCAGCGGTCTCCGATCCCGAAATCCGTCCGCGTCGTGAACTGGTAGATGCCGTCGGTCTCGACAAAGAACGGCAGCGCGTCGTACCGGATGTTCTGCACATTGCTCGGAAAGTCCCCCGAGCCCTCGCGCGTGTCTCGGAAACGCGTCCAGGTCGGCGCGTTCGTTGTGTCGCCGCTGAAAGGCGTCTCGACGATCGCCGGGCTGTCCAGCGTGATCCTGATGTCCGACCAGGTCGTGCCTGTATACGCGGTAAACTGGACCCAGTTGAAGTACAGATCCGTCGCGCCGACAACCTCCGGCTCCAGCACGCCGACCCACGAGAGCGTCCCGGGCTCGAACTGCGGCACAAGCGCGATCTTCGCGAACAGCGATGGTCCAAAGTCCGCATAAAACACCGCCCCGCCCGGCGCAGGATCCCGATCGGTCAGCGCCCAGATCGCGTTCCACTGACGCGCATTCGCGAAGGCATCAGGCGTCCAATCAAACTCGACGGAGATTGTCGTGTACTGCACACCGCTCTGCGTCACGCCCGAAGGCAACACCAGCGTCTGCAGCGTGTTCGCACCGGAGTCATTGGGCGTGGTCACTGTAAAGGGATCGAACGAAGCGGGCTGCGCCAAGGCAGCCGCCGGTATAGCAAGGCCCGCACACACAATCACACAACGCAAACTGACAGACATGAATAATCTCCTCTCGCGACCCCAATTCCGGACAACAGACTCTTCCAGAGTCCGCGGCCACCACTTACACTACCGGATTCAGGGGAAGCGGCCATCCAGCGAACAAGAATGTTGTGTAAACACCGCCGCCCCAAAGGATCGCGCCCTCTGGTTTCGAGCTCCAGAGCCCCGCCGGGACCTACCCCCGCCCCTTGCCGTCCTCACCGGGATCAACCACGGACAGGTCGATCTCGTACTTGATCGTCGACCCCACGCCCGTCCCCCGGTACGACCCGCTGATCGGCGCCGCCAGCCGGTGATCGGGCGCTGAGCAGATCGCCACATGCCCGTCGGCGACCGCGAGCCCCAGGCTCGGGTCGTACCCGCGCCACCCCGCCCCGGGCAGATACACCTCCGCCCACGCGTGCAGTTCCTGCCGGAGCGTCTCGGGCGGGTGGTGCACCGAGTACCCGCTCACGAACCTCGCCGCGAGACCCTGGCCGCGGCAGGCCGCCACAAACAGCATCGTCACATCACGGCACGCACCACGCTTCTGCTCAAGCGAATGCGACGGCGCAAAGGGATCTCCATCCTCGCGTCCGATCATCGCCCATTCCGCGTGGATCCTCTCGGTCAGCAAGTTGAGAAACGCCGCGGGCGAACGCTCCGACTGATCGGCAAGACGCTCCGCCCACCGAACAACCGCGTCGGCGTTGTCATCTTCCACCGGCACGAGCATCGGCGCCAGCGACGCGGCCTGGCCGGGCGTGTAACTCGCGGGCAGGCTCGCCGCCCCCTCGTCGGTGATGATCCAGTCGAACGGGTTGTCCCGATCGGTCCGCACTCGCGACCTCGCCTCGATCCGCAGCGACGCGTGCGCCCCGTCGAACCAGAGCATGCTCGCCTCCACGCCGTCGTGCTCGGTCGTCCGTGTCAGGCCGGAGGGATCCGGGTCGACCCGCATCGAAAACGAGAGCAGCCGCTGCGCCGCGTCACTCCTGGGCGTCAGACGCACCGTCAGAGGTTCGACGAAGACCGGGCGCTCGTAGACATACCGGATCTCGTGGCGGATATCGATGAGCACGCTCACCTCCCCCCGTCTGCGTCGAGCTTGTCGAGCACGGTCTTCGACCACCCGTTGGGCGCCTCGCGGAACGCATTGACGACCCGCTCGTGCCACCACGCCGAGAGCTCGCGCGTGTCCTCTTCGTTGTAGCGGTGCTCGGCCATCCGGTAAGTATCGCGCCGGTACACCACAACATCGATCGGGTAGTCAACATCCGACGCGCTCGCCCTGGTCGCGTCGAAGGCGATAAACCCGGCCTTCAGAGCGTCCTCGATGCTCGACTCGTAGGTCAGCGCACGGTGCAGCAGCGGCTTGCCGTAACGCCCCTCACCGATCACAAAGTACGGCGACCCCCGGCTCACCTCGACCCAGTTGCCCTGGGGATAGATCATGTACAGCTTGTGCTCGCTGTCGTTCTCAAACTGTCCTCCCACCAGCGCGTGCAGGTTGAAAGGCAGCCCGGCCTCCGCCAGCGCTTCCTTGTCCTCCCTCGCCACGCGCCGGATCTGCTCCCCGAACGCGTTCACCGCCTTGTACAGCCGATCGAAGGTCTCGTCCTTCGCCTCGATCACATCCTCGAAGTAGGTCAGCGCCTTGTCCCTGGCGGCACGCAGCCCCGAGGTCGTCACGAACATCGAGTGAGGCCCGTGCTGGTGCAGCGTCATCTTTCTCGCGGTGATGTATTCAGACCCGCTGGTGATCCGCGTGTCCGCGACAGCCACAAGCCCGGTCTCGACCCGGATGCCGATACAAAAGGTCATGAACCCGAGCCTCCGGAAGATTGACGCGAGACGCCGCTCTGCGGCTCCTGCTTCACCGCAATGAAAGTATCGAAAATCGCGGCACCCGTCTCGATCAGACGGCCCTGGATGCTGTCGAGATACTCGTGCAGCCCGACCGCGATGATCTCATCGATCCGTGCGAAATCAAGATCCGAACGCAGACGCCCAAGACGCTGCTCCGCCGCGTTGTGGAAGGTGCCCACGGGCGAACCCGTGATCGCATGCAGCGACTCCTCCGCGCAGATCACGCAGTGGTGCACCGAACGCGGAAACTCACGGTCCAGAATCAAAAACTCCGTCACCCGCTGCGGCGTGATCCGCGGGTACTTCTTGCGGTACATCTCAAACGCCGTCGCGGACTTCAGGAGCGCCGCCCAGTGCAGCGTGTCGTAGGGCGTGCCCACATACTCCAAAGTCGGCAGCACGAAGTAGTACTTCACATCCACGATCCGCGAGGTCTGGTCCGCCCGCTCGATCGACCGCCCCAGCCTCGCCCAGTGCCACGCCTCGTTGTGCGACATCGTGCTCTCGGCCATCCCGAGGAAAAGATGGCTCGTCTCACGGATATCCGCGAGGAACTCGTAGGGCACTTCCATAAGGTCGCTGATGGTGGTGGCGTTCGCCACACGAAGGTGCATCCGGTTGATCAACTCCCACATCTCCGAAGAGATGCTGTCGCGAACCGACCGCGCGTTCTCCCTCGCCGCGCGCACGCACGAAGCGATCGAGTTGACATTCTCCCGGTCCAGCATCAGGAACTGGAGCACATTCTCCTGCGTCGCCGCGTCCTCGCCGTAACGCTCGCGGAAGAGCGCCTCGCCCCCCGTCGTCGTCACCAGCGGCCCCCACTGCGACGCCGACTCCACCGACAGGTCCAGCATCAGGTGCATGTTCACATCGATGAAGCGAGCCACATTCTCCGCACGCTCGAGGTAGCGGCACATCCAGTAGATCGAGTTCGCAACGCGGCTGAGCATCAGTTGTCCATGTCCCCCGCCGCCGGCGGCATCACCGACGCGTCAACGAACGAGATACTCGCGTCCGGCTCGCTCTCAAGCACCCAGGTGTCCTTGCTCCCGCCGCCCTGCGACGAGTTCACCACAAGCGAGCCTTTCCGCAGCGCCACCCGCGTCAGGCCGCCCGGCAGAATGTAAGGCTCCGGACCGTGCAGGATGAACGGCCGGAGATCCACATGCCGCCCTTCAAACTCATCCCCCACGATCACCGGCGCGCGGCTCAGCGACAGCGTCGGCTGCGCGATGTAGTTCCGAGGGTTCGCCCGGATCTTCTCGGCAAACTCCGCCTGCTCCTCCCGCGTCGAGTGAGGGCCGATCAGCATCCCGTACCCGCCCGACTCGCCCGCGGGCTTGACCACAAGCTCGTCGAGGTGCTCCAGCACATACGAGAGGTCCTTCTTGCGCCAGCAGAGGTAGGTCTCGACATTCGGCAGGATCGGGTCCTGATCGAGGTAGTACCGGATGATCTCCGGCACAAACGCGTAGATCACCTTGTCGTCGGCGACGCCCGTCCCCGGCGCGTTCGCCATCGCGACGCGCCCCGCCCGGTACGCCTCCATCAGCCCCGGAACGCCCAGCACCGAATCGGGCCGGAAGACCTGCGGGTCGATGAAGTCGTCGTCGATCCGCCGGTAGATCACATCCACGCGCCGAGGCCCGCGCGTCGTACGCATGAAGACCATGCTCCCCTGCGTGAACAGGTCGCCGCCCTCGACCAGCTCGATCCCCATCTGCTGCGCAAGAAACGCGTGCTCGAAGTACGCCGAGTTGAACGGCCCCGGCGTCAGCAGCACCACCGTCGGCGCCTCGCGGTGCGGCGCCAGACGCTGCAGCGCCTCAAGCAGCCGGATGCAGTAGTCGTCGACCGGACGAACATTCGAAGCGCGAAACACGTGCGGGAAGGTCCGCTTGAGGATCTGGCGGTTCTCGATCACATACGACACGCCCGAAGGGCAACGCAGGTTGTCCTCCAGCACATGGAAACGCCCCGTACCGTCGCGGACCAGGTCCGTCCCCGTGATGTGGCACCAGACGCCCCCGGGGGGCTCAAGGCCCTCGCACTCTCTCCGGTACGCGGGGCACGACTCGATCAGCTCGAGCGGCACAACACCGTCTTCGACGATCCGCCGACTCCCGTACACATCGTCGATGAACAGATTCAGCGCCGTGATCCGCTGCGCCAGCCCCCGCTCGATCGGCGCCCACTCCGCCGGCTCGATGATCCGCGGGATGATGTCGAAAGGGAAGATCTTCTCGTCGGCGTCCTCACCCCCGTACACATTGAAGGTGATCCCCATGTTGATCAGGGCGCGTTCGGCCGCCTGATGACGCCGAGGCAGGTCCCCGTCCAACAGCGCCTCGACCCGCTCGACCAAGAGCCGAGACCCTGGCCTCGGCGTCCCGTCGGGCAGGAACATCTCGTCGTGAAAGCCGCCTGTGTCGTAGCCACGAAAATCCATAGAGATCACATCATAGGGGAACGAGCGCCGTCTGCGAGACAAAGCTCGATGCACCGCTTCAACTCATGAAATCCCCGCCGGAGAACCCGACGGAAAGCCGACCTCGCTGGGTCCGACTACCCCCCGACCCACCCGAACGCTTTCAGCCGGGGCGTCCAGCGGTCAAGCTCCGCACGCGCAGGCTCCTCGCCCCGCATCCCAGCCTCGTACCACCAGCACGCCTGCACCGGCGCAGCCATGTCCATCGCCAGATCGGCGAGCTGCGCGTCGCTGATGTCCAGCAGCGGCGTCGAGATCTCGATCCCCGGCGACCCGTGCGTCCGGGCCTCAAGCCCGATCAGCCGCGAAACCAGGAGCGCCCGGTCGACATGGCACGCCAGATCATCCAGATCCGGCCCGTCGCCCTCCGCCCCGCCAAGCTGCACCGGCCAGACGACCCGCGTGCATCCCAGACGCGCCGAGTCAAACCCCGCGGCCAGCAGCCGCAGCGTCATCCGCTCCCCCTCGCCGGTCACTTCTGCCGGATAGGGCCGCCCCTCGACCACTTCGAGCCCGTACACGCCCGCCTGACGCCGCACCGCCTCGGCCATCGGCCCAGACGCATCGCACCAGAGCACCGGGGGGCCCATCGACTTGGAGGCCGACGCCCGCTCAGACTCGACAATCGTCGCAACAAGCGAGGCCAGCCCGCCATCGTGCAGGATCATCGACCGGATTGACGAAGGAGCCTCGGGCATACCCAAGATAGTAACCGCAAACTATGCCCCCCGAGAGCCAGACCGACCCCCTGTCGGTAACGCCTAGGCCTCGATCCGAGCCTCAGTCCAGACCCTTGTACCGATCGCCCGCCCGCTTCTTGGCGGCGAGCAGACCGCCGTCGTCCGCCTTCTCGCCCTTGCCGTCCGCTTTCTCGGGGATCGGCTTGGCCTGAGCGGGCTTCTTGCCGGCCTTTGCCGCCGCGGGCTCGGGCTCGGGCGTCTTCCGCCTCGACCGCCTCGCGGCGGCCGTCCGGCGCTCGATCTCCGCCTGCTGCTTCTGCGCGCGGCGTTGCTCGCGTTTCGACGCCGCCGCCCCGATCTTCAGGATCCCGCCCGAGCCGTCGAAGTACCGGTCCCACGCAATCCGACGCGTCGCGACATCCAGCATGAAGAACACCAGCGCCCAGAACAGCAGCGTCTGCCACAGGGGGAGCAGCGCCCGCCGGGGCTCGATCCCCGTCCGGTCGAACAGCCTCGCGTCCTGCGGCGCCTCCATCGAGTGCCTGCGTCCGCCCGTCCGCTCGGCGATGTCGTCCAGCAGCGCCGAATCCGATCGCAAGCGCCGGAACTCGATCCCCCCCGCCACCGTCGCCCCGCCGATCACCGACGCGATCGGCTGGCCGCGATCTTCGGGCCGCGCGATCACGATGTAGTTGCCTGGGTCACCCGCCTCAACGCTCCCCTCGTACCGCCCCGGCCCGACCTGCGACAGCCGCACCTCGCGACGCTCGCCAGTCGGTGAGACCACCACCGCCGGCATATCGAGCAGATCCAGGGGCGAGCCTTCAGCGTCCGTCCCCTCAACGCGGATCGCCAGCCGCCCGCCCGACGCCTCGGTGTCCACAGAGAAGTTCGCCCCGCCCGCCTCGCTCCGCGAGATCGAGCGCACGATGTTGGTCCACATCGTCGAATAGCCGCCCCAACCCATCCAGTCGCGGCTCCACTCCCCGTGCGCATCAGAGGTAAACGCCACGACCTGCCCGAGCCCCGCGTTCCACTGGCTCAGCACCGGCTCCCCGTCAGGCGCCAGGATCGAATCGACCACCATCGGGTCGTCCCGCCGCTGCGTCAGCACAAGCCCCTGCAGAGCCGGGGGCGTCTCCAAACCGCTCACCAGCGGGCTCGCACCCGAACGCAAAACCGGCTGGAAAGGCTGCTCGCGGATCAGCGGCTGACGCACGATCCGGATCGTCCGCAGGAACACCCGCGGCACATCGTTCGCGTTGAACACATAGTAAAACTCGCCCCCGCCCTCATCGGCGATCCCGCGCAACAGATCCCGGTCCGCGTCGTCGCCCACCGCGATCGAGGTCACGGTGATCCCTTGCCGGTTCATCTCCGCCGCCAGCGGGGGCAGCATCGACGCGTTCATCGAGATCCCGTCCGACAGCACGATGCAGTACTTCAGCTTCGCGTCCACCGCGTTAAGCTGTCGCATCGCCTCGCGCATCGGGGGCAAAAGGTCCGTCCCCCCCATCGGCGCGATCCCCATCACCTTCGACGCGAGCCTGTCCTTGTCGGTGTTCGGCGCAAGAGGCTGGATCACATCCGCGCGGCTGTCGAACGCGATCACACCGACGAGATCGTTGTCGTCGAGCATCTGGATCGACATCGCCGTCGCCTCGTTGACCACCTGCTGCCGGTTCCGCGAAGAGCCCATGATCCCCGCGCTCATCGAGCCCGAGCGGTCGATGATGAACACCACCGCAGCCTCGGGCTGGATCATCTGCTCGGGCAGATCCAAACGCACAGGCAGAATCGGCTCGATCGCCGAGCCCTGCCATCCGCCCGGGCCGAACGAGTCACGCCCCCCGCTCATCACCAGCCCGCCCCCGAGATCACGCACGAAAGACACCAGCGCACGCTGCGCCGCAGGCGGCACATCTTCCGCCGGCACATTCTGCAGGATCACCACATCGAACCGCTGCAGCTCCAGCATGTCCCGAGGCATCGCGTCGGGCGCCACCAGTTCCACACGCAGCTCATTCTCACGCAGCGTCTCGGCAAGGATCGCACCGGCGCCCGTCTGCTCGCCCCGGCCAACACCGTCGACGATCAGCACCGAACCCTCCGCGGGCGTCAGCGTGAACCCCTCGGCGATGTTGTTGGCAAGATTTGTGTCGTCCAGACGACCGTCGACCGTGTCGGGCTCGAACACCGCTCTGAACCGGTGCAGGCTGTCGTCGGGCAGCGTCACCTCGACGAGCTCGGTGTTCATCCCCGCCTCGAGCGAGATCCGCCGTCCCCGCCCATCGGCGCCCCCGCTGATGTCGATCTCCCGACCCTCGCGGAAAAGCCGCAGCGTCCCGGAGGTCGAATGCGTCGACCGAATGTTCACGCGCGCCGTCACCGTCGAGCGCGTGGGCGCCCTCGGCGGCACATCCACCCCCTCGACGATCACCTCACGCTGCACCCGGTAGACTAGCGGCACAACATCCACAGGCACACGCAGCCCGTCGGAGCCGCCCAGCTCACCAGCCGCCCGCCTCGCGTCACCCTGCGTCTCGTTGCCGTCCGAGATCAGCACCAGCCGCCCAGCCGCGTCGGGCGGGATCAACGCCGCTCCGAGGCGCATCGCCTCGGCGATGTCGGTCCCCTCGGCGCTGGACGTCTCGAACGAACGCCCCAACGCGCTGCCGGGCGTCGTCGGCGCCGCGATCGCGTGCGGACGCGCGTCGAACACCACAACCCCCAGCAGGTCGTCAGCCTTCGCATCCTCAGAAGCCGCCCGCAGCCACGAGCGTGCGGCCGTCAGCGGGTCGATCGGCCGCCCGTCGTCCCCCACGCCCGCGTCGTAATACGCACGCACCGACTGCGACGCGTCGATCACCGCGACCACCGCGAGGCGGTCGCTCTGCTGCACACGGTTCGCCCCCGCCAGAAGCAACGCGATCAGCACAATCAGCGAGGCGCGGATAAACGCCGACACCCACCGCCGCGCCGGGCTCATCGACGCAAACCACTTCACCGCCAGCAGCGCCGCGGGAATCGCCAACAACGCAAACGCAAGCCACAGCGGCTCGGAAAATACCACGCGTCAATCTCCCCCGCCCGAGCCCTCGCCGTCCGGACGATCAACAACCCCCGGCACCCGGTCGAATACACGACGGATGTAGCTCCGCCGCTGCGGCGACACCGTCTGCTGCTCGATCGCCCGCTCCGCCTGACGCTCGGCGCTGCGAACCACTTCCGAAAGCTCTTCGCGCTGCGTCCTCGCCTCGCGGTCGATCGGGCGGTCGCTGTAATACTCCGCGAGCACACGCTCCCGGGCATCCGGAGAGGCCGGGCGACGGCTGTCGACGACGGTCCCGTCAGGATCGGGTCTCGGGGCGCGAGCCTCGCGCTCACGGTCCCGCTCGCGGGCGATCCGCCCGGCCCGGTCCTGGCCCGACTCGCCCATCGACCTCAGCGTCTGATCCGCCTCGCTCTGCAACTCCTCTGCACGCCTGCGAGACTGTTCGCCCTGACCACTCTCGCCACCGCCGGAGCCCATGCCGCCGAGCCGGTCGCACATCCCGCCCACAGCGCACGGCTCAGACTGCTCCTTCGACCCCGGCTCGTCGCCCTGAGGCTGCTGACCCTCACGCTCCTGCTGGCCTTCTGTCCCACTCTGCGCCTGCTCGCCGCCCTCAGACTCTTGCCCGTCGCCCTCACGGCCCTGCGAGCCGGCCTCGCCGCCTTCTGGGCAGTCCGCCTCGCTGCTCGTGTCGGTCTGTTCCTGCTGCGACAGATCCTTCTCAGGCAGGGGCGGCGGGCCATCAGGCTCCTCCCGCTGCTGCGCATCGCGCTGCTCACCCTCACGAGCCTCCTGCTGGCGCGGATCGGGCCGGCGCGTGTCCCGCTCCCGCTGCAACTGCTCAGAAGCCTCGCGCGCCTGATCGGCCGTCTCCTTCGCCTCTTGCTTCGCCTGCTCTTCGGCCTGGCGCTCGAGATTCTCCTCGGCCATCCGCTCGGCCATCCGCCTCGCATCGGCCGAGTCCATCCCTTCACGCTCAAGCTCGCGAGCGATCTCGTCCGGATCGGTCTCGTTCCGGAGCGATTCGATCTTCTGCTCAACCATCCCGGACCGGCGCAGCGCCTCCTCCACCGATCGGTCGCGCTGTGCTTCTTCTTCGGCCGCCATCTGATCCAAGCGATCGGCCATCTCCGCCAGCTCGCGGGCCATCTGCTGGCGTTCCTCGTCGCTCACATCGCCGCTGAGCGCACGCTCAAGCGCCTGCTGCGCACCCTGAAAATCACCCTGCGACAGACGCTCGGCAAACTCCGACCGCTCGCTATCCTCGCCCTCACCAGCCGCGGCACGCGTCATCTTTTCAGCAAGCCGATCTCTCGCGGCGTCGCGCTTCTCCGCCTCGCGCCGCTGGCGATCAGCCGCACGCTGCAGCGCCTCGGCAGCTCGACGCCTCGCCTCGTCGGGGTCGATCTCGCCCGCCCGCAACTGCTCTTCGAGCCGCGCCAGCGTCTCCTCGGCCCTCGTATCGATAAACGAAGCAGGATCCTCAGCCGCACGACGCTCCAGCCGCTCGCGCAGCGACGCGATGTCGTCCGACGCTTCCTGCCTCACCTCCGCGACACGCACCGCCTCGGGGTCGGTTTTGTCGAAGCTCAGCGTCGGCACCAGCATGAACGCCAGCACCGCCGCCGTCCCGACGGCAGGCCACACAAGCCAAGCCTTGTCGAAACGGATCGGCGCCGCCTTCTTGGCCTTCGCCTGACCGATCGCTTTCTCGCCCTCCTGCACCGCCCACGCGTTGAACGGGTCCTCGCCCGCCCGTTCGCGCAGCGCCAGCGAGGTGCCCACACGGTCGTGCAGCTTGTTCGCTTGATCCAGCCTCGACGCGGCAGTCAGCGCAGAGGGCATCTTCCGCCACGCCAGAACGCCCGCCGCAACAACCGCGAGCCCGGCGGGCACGCCGAGCACCAACTCCCAACCCACAGGCCAGCCCAGAAGACGGCTCGCGACCGCCAACGGAACAGCGATCCCCGCCGCAACGGCCAACGCACGCCCCGAGTACCGGATGAAGTCGGCGGCCAACACGCGACGCTGCGCGCGCCTGACAACCCGAACCGTCCTGTCCTTGTGGCCGCTCATCGTTCGTCCTTCCTGGTGCCGTCCGGGCGATCCCCGGGTACCCTTGCCTCTCTTACATCGTACGGGCCTCGTTCGTTCAGGCTGCGTCCGAGTTTCACCGATACCCGCTCATCTCCGTCCATCTCCGCTCTATGCCGCCCAAACCCTCGCCCAACCAATGAATCCCGATCAGCTCCTCCCCATGCTCCTGCAAGGCCGCACGCTCTCGGACCCCGAGGCCGAGTCCGTCTTCGACCGCCTCCTCGAAGGCGGGTACGACGAGCCTCAGACCGCCGCCATGCTCGCCCTGATCGAACAGCGGGGCGTCACAGAGGACGAACTCCTCGGCGCCGCCAGGGCCATGCGCCGCCGCGTCGAGTCCGTACCCACACCCAACGACGGCGTCCCGGTCATCGACACATGCGGAACCGGCGGGACACCCAAAACATTCAATGTTTCCACAGCGGCCGCCCTCGTCGCCGCAGCAGCCGCACCGGGCCGCCTCCGCGTCGCCAAGCACGGCAACCGCAGCCGGACAGGCAGAGGCTCGGCCGAGGTCCTTCAGATGCTGGGGGTCAACATCGACGCCCCCGTCCCCGTCCAGGCCCGCTGCCTTCAGGAGTCAGGGGTCTGTTTCTGTTTTGCCATCCGCCACCACCCCGCGACCCGCCACGCCTCGGGCGTCCGCCGCTCACTCCCCTTCCGGACCCTCTTCAACCTCCTCGGCCCCCTGACCAACCCCGCCGGGGCGACCCGCCAGGTCCTGGGCATCTACGACCCAAGCCGCGTCGAGATGGTCGCCAAAGTCCTCCAGAGGCTCGGCGCCGAGCGGGCAATGGTCTTCCACTCCGAAGACGGCCTCGACGAACTCTCCCTTTCCGCCCCCACGCGGATCTGGCATGTCGATTCGGAGGGCACCCGGGCCGAACGCTTCACCCCGCAGGACGCCGGCCTCGAACCCTGCAGCATCGAAGAACTCCGCGTCGAAACGCTGGAAGACGCCGCGCAGACCATCAGAGACATCCTCGCCGGAACCCCCGGCCCACGCCGGCGATTCGTCGTCCTGAGCGCCGCGGCCGCCCTGAAGGTCGCAGGCATTGAGGACGGGTGGGCTGAATCTGTCGCGATGGCCGAAGTGGCGATCGACTCAGGCGCTGCAGCCCAAACGCTCGAAACCCTCGCCCGCATCTCGCACGAGCCAGCCTAAGACGCCAGCCCGAAACGCCAGCCTGCTCACTGGGCTCATTCGCGTCCGGGCGCAGGCTCGACGCCCACCAGTCGTTCGATCGCGATCCGGCGCTCGCGGTGCAGGATCGCGGGCACCATCGCCTCGGGCTCGATCGTCTGGATCAGGTGCACCTTGTGCCCGCCCTCGTCGCCCTGCTCGACCCAGAGAACCCCCTGGAGTTGGTTCGACCCCGTCAGCCACTCGCCGAGATCGGCGTGCGTCGAGGCGTGGTCGAGCGAGCGCCCCGCCCGCGCCGTGATCGCCCGCGCGAGCATCCGGCGCACCGTGTCGTCCGCGGCGCCGGCCTCGATGTCGTGCATCACGGTGAACCCCCGCCCGCTCATCCGCTCCGCCAGCGAGACGAGGAACGCCCGATCCCGCTCCGAATGCGGGCGCCGGAGGTCTGAGACCACGAGGTACGAGCCGGAAAACAGCTCCGCCGTAATCAAGGGCTCCAGCAACTGCGCCGTCGCCAAGGCGGGCGCGATCCGCCCGGGACCCGCGGCACTGAGGCTTGCAGCGAGTGTCGATAGCTCGGGCGCTCCGAACTGGCGGAACCTCGAAGCGAGCGGGACTTCGCCGGACACGAACGGGCCGAGCTGCTCGGGCTCATCGAGCGGCAGATCGATAAACGGGAGTTGGAACGACGCAGGCTGCCCGCTCTCCTGCTCCGACCCGGGCGTCGACGCCGAAGCGACGGAAGAAGATGATCCGCCCGTCTCGCTGGGCGACCCGGTGAAGAGCACCACGACCACACCCGCGATCACGACCGCGCCGACCCCGGTCGCCGCGATCGGCAGACCGCGACGCCCACGATGCAGGCCCGTCCGCGATCTGCGGCCGAGCGCTCGATGGCGCGTCCGCTTCGCCCGCTGCCTCGCCGCCGCGAGCTGCTCTGCGGCGCTGCGACGCCCCGGAAGATCCGTCGCCGGCCCCGACAACAGCTCGTCGAGCTCCGGCGCAGCGCCCCCCATGCTCGGCAGCGCCGCCGGACGCACCTTGAACGGGTCGGCCACCTTCTGCAGCACGCTGAGGTCCGCCAGCATCGCCTCAGCGCTGGTGTATCTCTTGTCGTACTCGGTCATGGCGCGGCGCACGATCCACCGCAACGCCTCGGGGCACCGCTTGGAGACCTGGCTCAGCCCGCCGTGCGCTGGGAACGAATTCTCGATCGTCGAATACAGCACGGCGCCCGCGGCGTACACATCGAACCTCGACCCGTCCACCTCCGACACCTTCACGCCCCGCAGCGCCAGGCGCACGAGCTCCGGATCGCGGAAGTACTCCGTCCCGTGTGTCGTCAGCGTCATCGCCGAGCGCAGGGGCGTGACCAAACCCAGGTCGACCAGGTGCGCCCGCTTCTCGTCAACGATGATGTTGTCGGGCTTGACATCCTTGTGCCAAAGACCGCCATCGTGGTAGGTCGCCAGCGTGCGCAGAAGGTCGGCCGTGTAGCCAAGCATTGTCTGCAACGACGCGTCGTCGAGCCCCTCCGGACCCGACCGCCTGTGCAGGCGTTCGGTCACCACCGCCAGCGAATCGCCGGGCACAAACCGCATGACATACATGAAGCGGTCCGCGCTCAGCTCGTGATCCAGCACCAGACCCAGACGCTTGGCGGCGTCCAGCGAACGGCTCTCCCTGACGATCTGCGGCAGGCTCGAACCGTCGCCGAGGCTGAAGCACTTGAGCACCACCTTCGTAACGCCGTGATGCCCCGCCTTCTCGAACGCTTCCTGACGCTTCTCATCGGGCGCCGCGACATAGAGCTTGCTGCCCGACCCCCCGCTCTTGAGCGTGCCGACGATGCGGTAGCCCTCGAACTTCTGGGTGGACTTCGCCTTGGCCGGCGAAGCGTGCAGCTGCGCCGCGCGCGGCGCAGAGCGGATCAGCCCGGGCAGGCGCCGCTCGATCGCGTCGATGATCGGGGTCATTCGGCACGCACGGAGCAGGTTGCCCAGCACCACCCGGTACATCGCCAGCCCGAACGATCGCGCGTCCTCCCCGGCCGCGAGGGCGAAGTGCCTCGTCGCCCGCGGGTTGCCCCGCAGCATGCTGAGCAGCGCCATCAACCCCGCGATCGTGCAGGCGATCAGCGCCCCGGTCGCGATCGCCAGGTCACGCACCTCCCGCCCAAGGAACCGGATGAGGCCCTTGACCAGCCCGCCCATCGCACGGACCGACATCACCAGGATGTACATGCCAAAAACAACCAGGACCATCACCACGATCACGCCGACCGCCGCGGGCAGTTGGAACGCGAGCGGGATGGTCTGGTTCGGGTTCATTGGACCGCTTCGTCTTGCCTCCGCAGCTCCTGCTGACGGTGGAAGATCTCCGCCAGGGCCTCGTCAAAGTCGTTGTCGCTCAGCCGATCGCCGCCGCGGACCGCCGGGCTCCCGTCGGGAGAGACCGGAAGCGAGAGGCCCGAACGCGCCGCCTCGGCGAGTTCTTCCTGTGTAAAGCTGTATGTGGCCACGACCTCCGCGATGCGGGCCCGGAGCAGGTCGCGGACTTTCGCCAGCCTCCGGGAGACCGTCGGCTCGCTCACACCCACGCTCTCAGCCACTTCCTTGCCGCTCTGCCCGTCGAACACCCGCATCCGATAAATCGAGAAATCGACGAAGTCCGACTCCCGCTCGACCATGCGGACCGCGGCCTCGACCTTGGCCCGGAAAATCGCCGCCTCGTACTGCTCGTCCGCCCCCGCCCCCGTGTCCCGGGCCATCCACGACTCATCGAGCTGGGCCCCGGGTTTGCCGCCCCCCCGCTTCAGCGCGTTGCGCCGGTCCATCTCGTCGCCGAGCACATGCTTGGCGATCGCCAGCAGCCAGGTGCTGAACCGGGCGCCCCGCGAGGGGTCGAACCGGTCCATCGAGTCTGACAGGGCCGCCAGCGTCTCCTGCGAGAGGTCCCGGACCGTCTCGGGCCCGATCCGCCCCCGACCCCAGCGCGTCAGTTGGGCGCGGAGCACCGGCCCGAAGGTCTCCCAGAGCTCGAACCAGGCGGCTTCGTCCCTCGCCCGCAGCCGGCCGATAAAGCTGGTCGTCATTGTGCTGAGCATCCGACGCGTGTCCTCTCCGCTCGTGCGCGATCCGCCGCTCGACGCCGGCCCAGTGCGGGCCCCGCTCGCCTCAGCCGATCACGCCGGTGCGTCGTTGGTTCCGCAAACCACCCCTCAGATTTCGCTGTCGCGCCGCTTCCGGATCGGGTATTTTGACTCAGTGACAAGTGTAGGGTGCCAGGAACGGGCCTCAAAGAGGATTTTTCCCGCCCCCGATGAGCGCCAAAGCCACTTCGGCCCCGCTCGATACGACGGCGTGAAAGCCAAAGACCCCGCGACCCAATGACCCTGCAGACCCCCCACCAACGCACCGGCGTGCACATGCACAACGAAACGCCGGAGAGCAAACGGAGGAACCAGCGATGTGCGGCTTGATCAAAGGAACTGTTCGCCTCGGCCTGATCACTGCGGTCGTCGGCGTCGCGGCGGTCGCGCTTGCCGGGCCAGACCGCGTGATGCACCTGGCCGGCAAGGCCCGAGACAAAATCAACTCGTCGATCGACCGAGCGATCGACGACCCCGTCGTCCTGCGCACCAAACTCACCAGGCTGCAAGAGCAGTACCCCAAGAGGCTCGCGACGCTCGAACGCGATCTCGACGATGTCCGCCACCAGATCGGCGAGATCGAGCACGAGCTCGCGATCGCAAAGAGCGTCGTCTCCTTCGCAGACGAAGACCTCCAGCAGCTCGAAACGCTGCTGACCAAGGCCGACGAGCGCAGGCGTGACGGCGGCTTCGGCGTCGTCCGCGTCCGCTTCGGCGAGCAGACCCTCACCACCCGCGACGCCTACGCCAAGGCCACCAACATCTCCCGCCTCCGTGACTCCTACGAGAGCAGCATCGACCGCCTCTCCGAAGACCTCGACCACCTCCGCCAGCAGGAGCGGCGCCTCGGCGAGCTGCACGCCAAGCTCATCGCCGAGGAGCTCGAGCTCCAGGCCCAAGTCTGGGAGATCGAGCGCCGCATCGACACCTACGAACGCAACGAGCGCCTCCTGGCCATCATGGAGGAACGCGAGTCCCGCATCCGCGAATTCGATCGCTACCAGGCCGCAGGCATCGGCGACTTCCAGAAGCACATGGCCGCCCTTGAGAACCAGCACAGCCGCCGCTTCGAGCGCCTGGTCGGCAACGAGCTCGAGAACGACTACGAGACCCGCGCCCGTGTCCGGGCCCGCTCCTCCGCCACCGGTCGCGAGACCCGAGGCGAGGTGCTCAGCCTCCCCGAGGTCATCGTCGAGCCCGACGAGGAGAAGCCCGCCCGCGAGCGCCGCACCCGCGCCGAGGGCTCATCGGTCGCCGGCCGAGGCTGAACCCCCGGTTCGCGGGGCCTCCCGCCCGAGCTTCCATCCACACGCACCCGCCGTCGGTCACCCCCCCGGGGCCCGGCGGCTTTTCTTCTGCGCCAAAGCAGTACTTCCCCCCGAAACGACAGCCCGGCCCCCTCGTCACTGGCTTTGCACCCCCGGCCCCGATACCTTCTGGGCGGTTTGTCCGCGGGGCCGAAGGACCGTTTTCCCCGCGGCAAGGTTCCCCATCACCGTCCGCACACGCGCCACGACGGCAAAGAGACACCGGTGCTGTTCGATCGACTGCTCGGACTATTCAGCGTTGACATGGGCATCGACCTGGGCACCTGCAACACCCTCGTCGCTGTGCGTGGACAGGGCATCGTGCTCAACGAGCCGAGCGTTGTCGCCGTTAAAAAGGGCACAAACCAGGTCCTCAAGGACGGCCAGGCCGTCGGCTGGGTCGCCAAGGAGATGCTCGGCAAGACCCCCGGCTCGATCACCGCGATCCGCCCCCTCAAGGACGGCGTCATCTCCGACTTCGACATCACCGAGGCCATGCTCGGCTACTTCATCCGCAAGGTGAACGGCCGAGGCAAGATCATCGGCCCGCGCGTCGTCGTCAGCGTCCCCTCGGGCATCACCCTCGTCGAGAAGCGAGCTGTCTACGACTCGGCCCGCAGGGCCGGCGCCCGACGCACCTTCCTCATCGAGGAGCCCGTCGCCGCCGCCATCGGCGCAGGCCTGCCCGTCGCCGAGCCCATGGCCAGCATGATCGTCGACATCGGGGGCGGCACCACAGAGGTCGCCATCATGTCCCTGGGCGACATCGCCACCTGCGAGTCCGTCCGCGTCGCAGGCGACGACATGGACGAGGCGATCATCAACCACATGAAGCGCACCTACAACCTGATGATCGGAGAGCAGACCTCCGAACGCATCAAGATCCAGATCGGCTCTGCCGCGCTGGTCGGCGAGGAGACGGAGATGGATGTCCGCGGGCGCGACATGATCTCCGGCCTGCCCCGCAAAACCACCATCACCTCCGGCGAGATCCGCGAAGCGCTCCAGGAACCGATCCAGGCGATCATCGACACCGTCACACGAACGCTCGAACGCGCCGAGCCCGAGCTCGCGGCCGACCTCGTCGAGAAGGGCATCACCCTCGCCGGCGGCGGCGCCCTGCTCAAGGGACTGCCGATCGTCATCCAGAAGGCCACCGGCCTCGAGGCCCGTCTCGCCGACGACCCGCTCACCTGCGTCGCCCGCGGCACCGCCCTCTTCCTCGAACACTTCGAGGAGTGGAAGCAAGTGCTCGAAAACGACCTGGACATCGCGTAGCCGATCGCGCGGAGGAGGCTGCGCCCGATGCCGCGCAGGGGCCGCAACAGACCGCTCGCTCTCTTCGCAATGCCGATCTGCATCGTGCTCGCGGTCCTGTTCACTTTCATTCCGGCTCGCCGCACCGCTTGGCTCGAACCCCTCGGCGGGCTCGCCTTTGCGCTGATCGCCCCCATCAGCCACCCCGTCAGCAGCTTCGCCCGCTGGGTGATCCCCGCCGAACGCGACACGGGTGACCCAGCCATCGTCCGCTCGCTCAAAGAAGAGATCGAAGGCTTCAAGGCCCTCTACTACCGCGAGCGAGCCCGCAACGAAGAACTCCGCGAACGCATCAGAGAGCTCCAATCCGGCGTCTCGGTCAACCCCGAGCTCCCCGTCCGCCTCATCGGCGCCCCGGTCATCGTTGGGGCGAGCGATCTCTCCGGCGGCGCCCTCCGCGTCCGCATCGGGCGAGGGCTGGGCGTCCACGAGAACGCCGTAGCGACCAAAGGCCACCAGCTCGTCGGCCGGGTCGTCAGTGTCGGGGCCGCCAGCTCGCTGGTCCGCCCCGTGACCGACAGCGCCGCGGGCCCGGTCCAGGGGCGAGTCATCCCCTCCGACGGCAGCCCCGCGCTCCTGTGCGTCCTCCGCCCGGTCGGGGGCGGGCTGCTGGCCGGGCCCCTGGAACGCCCGGGAGGGACCGAGCCCCCGTCGGTCGCCCCGGGCGACGAGGTCCGCCTCGACGACCAGACCTGGCCCAGAAACGCCCAGATGCTGTTGATCGGCCGCGTCGTCCGCCTCGAACCCGCCCCCGACAACCCCCTCCGCCTGATCGTCATCGTCCGCCCGAGCCTGGACATCACCCGCGTCAGCGAAGTGGTGATGCGTCTGACGCCCGAGGGCGACCGCGTCGGCATCGAGCCCGCGCCGGAGGGACGCCGATGAACCCGATCGTCCTCGGCGTCGCGCTCTGGCTGTCGCTCGGGCTGGAGGTCGGTCTGCGGGATCTGCTCGCCATCGGCGCGTGGTCGATCGGGCCGAGCCTGGTGATCCCGCTGGTCGTCTTCGTCGCCCTCGCCGCCCCCGCCAAGGCCGCGCTCTGGTTCGCCCTCTTCGCCGGCCTCGCCCGTGATCTTGTGACGGTCGTCAGCCTCGATGGCGGCGGCGCGACCGTCATCGTCGGGCCGGGCGTCATCGGCACGATGCTCGGCGCCCAGCTCGTCCTGTCCGCCCGCTCGCTGGTGATGAAGCGAAACCCGGTGACACTGGCGATCCTGAGCGTCGGCGCCGCGGGCGTCAGCGACATCGTCCGCGTCGCCGCCCTGACCGTCCGCAACGCCTACGACCCGATCGTCTGGAGCGCCGGCGAACGCCTCGGCGCAGCACTGCTCAGCGCGGTCTACACCGGCGTCGCCGGGCTGGTGCTGGCGCTGGTGCTCGTGCCCCTGGCGCCGCTGTTCGGGCAGGCGATGAGTGCCGAGTTCCTGGGCAGGGGCTCGGGCGGCCGCCGGAACTGAGCCCGACGCCCGCCAGCGCCGCGCCCGGCGGACCGTTACACTCTCCCCACGATGGCCGGAAACAACGAAGCGATCTTTTTCGACGACGGGCTCGGGCAGCTCGCCCCGCTGACCGACCTCCGCCCCGCCTTCGCGGTCCGCTGCGGGGCCCTGACCAACCTCCGGCGCGTCGCCGACGGGCTGGGTGTGCGCCCGATCGGTCTGGTCGTCCAGCCGGCGTTCGCCGACCTCACGCGCGACAGGAACGACCTCCCCGTCAACAGGCTCCCCGACGACGACACCCCCCGCCTGGCGATCAACGGCCGCTGCCCGCTCCCCCTGCGCGAGATCGACGAGCTCGAACCCGGCGCCGTCTTCCGGGAAGAAGAGTCCGGGCACATCATCGGCGCAAAGGTCACCAGCGCCCAACTCCGCGCGCTGCTCGACGGCGATTCGCCCGAGGGCGTCACCGACCGACGCTTCCCCCAGCAACTGCTGATGTCCCGCCCGTGGCATGTCCGCTCGATCCGCGACACCGCGATGCGTGTCGACGCCGAACTGCTGACGAGGGGCGAGCCTCACGCCCCGCCCACGGGGGTGACCGTCATCGGCGAGCACCGCGTCGTGATCGACCCGAGCGCGACGATCTACCCCAATGTCACGCTCGTCGCCGAAGAGGGCCCGATCGTCATCGGCCCGGGCGTGGTGATCCGCCCCGGCGCGACGCTGATCGGCCCGGTCTTTGTCGGGCGGTCCAGCCGCATCAACGAGCACGCCGTCATCCGACCCCACACCGCGATCGGCCCCTCGTGCAAGGTCGCCGGCGAGATCTCCGGCGTCGTCTTCCAGGGCTACGCCAACAAGGCCCACGACGGGTTCCTCGGCGACTCGTGGGTCGGCGAGTGGGTGAACCTCGGCGCCGCGACCAACAACTCCAACCTGCTGAACACCTACTCGGAGGTGATCTGCCAAGCCACCCCCGGCGGGCCCCGCGAACGCACCGGGGAGACCTTCCTCGGCGCGATCATCGGCGACCATGTCAAAACCGCCATCGGCACGCGCATCATGACCGGCTCGGTCCTCCACACCGGGAGCATGTTCGCCCGCTCGACGCCCGTCTCGGGCTGCGTCGCCCCGTTCACCTGGGCGACCGACGAGGGCGACCGCGTCTACCGCTTCGACAAGTTCATGGATGTCGCCCAGAAGGCGATGAGCCGGCGCGACATCGAGCCCGGAGAGGCCTACGCCGCACGCCTCAGGCAACTCCACGCCGAACGCGACGCCTGAGCACGGGCTAACCTGCCGCCATGCGGACCCTGTACATCATCGACGGCTACGCGCAGTTCTTCCGGGCCTACCACGCCATCCGCACGCCCATGACCAGCCCCGTCACGGGCGAGCCGACCAACCTCACCTTCGGCTTCGTCGGCCTGCTGCTCAAGCTGCTGCGCGGCGAGGGTCTCGCGGCCGACGGCCCGAACAACCGCCCCGACTACCTCGCCGTCGCCCTGGATGTCTCGGGCGACCGGGGCACCTTCCGCTCGAAGCTCTACCCCGAGTACAAGGCGACGCGCCCCCCGCCACCGGAGGACCTGCCGCAGCAGGTCGAGCGGTGCCTGAAGATCCTCGAAGCGGTGGGCGTGCCCCTGCTTGGCGCAGAGGGCTTCGAGGCCGACGATGTCATCGCCACGATGGTGAGGAAGCTGCGAAAAGAGCAGCCCGACCTGCGCATCCGCATCGTCAGCAAGGACAAGGACCTCAAGCAGCTCCTCGAAACCGGGCGCGTCGAGCTCTACGACGCGCACAAAGACGAGCTCATCACCGCCGACACCCTCAAGGAAGAAACCGGCATCACGCCCGACCGCGTGATCGACATGCTCGCGCTCATGGGCGACACGGTCGACAACGTCCCTGGCGTCGAAGGCGTCGGGCCCAAGACCGCCGCGAAGCTCATCGCCGACTACGGCTCCCTCGACGAGCTGCTCGCGCGCGCCGACGAGATCAAGGGCAAACGGGGCGAGAAGCTGCGCGAAGCCGCGGGCCGCCTCGACCTTTCGCGCCGGCTCGTCACACTCCGCGACGATGTCGACTTCGAGCTGGACCTCAACCGGGCCTCGACGGATGCGCTGCACCCCGAGGCCCTCGCCCCGATCCTCCGCGAGCTCGGCTTCAACCGGTACCAGGACGAGCTCAAGGCCATCACCGGCGGAGCGGGCCAAGCCGATGCCGGCGCCGATGCAGGCGCCAACACCCGGCCCGCGACCAGATCGTCGGCGCGTGCCGAGCCGGGCGGGCTCTTCGATTCCATCGAGCAGACCCGCATCGAGCGCACCGAGACGGCCGGCGACTACCGGTGCGTGCGCACAACGCAGGAGCTCGACGCGCTCGTCAAGGCTCTCAAGAGCGCCCCCGTCTTCGCCGTCGACACCGAGACGACGAGCGTCAGCCCGATGCGGGCCGAGCTCTGCGGGCTCTCGTTCTCGATTGAGGCCGGGTCGGGCTGGTATGTCCCGGTCCGCTCGCCCGAACCCGACACGCACCTCGACGAGCAGACCGTCCTCGACGCCCTCCGCCCGCTCCTGGAAGACCCCGAGAAGCCCAAGTACGGGCACAACCTCAAGTACGACCTGCTGGTGCTCCGCAGAGCCGGCGTCGAACTGCGTGGGCTGAGCGACCCCGCCTCCTGCGACTCGATGATCGCCAGCTACCTCATCGACGCCTCACGCTCCAGCCACTCGATGGACGCCCTCGCCCTCGCCCTGCTGAACCACCAGACCATCTCGATCAAGGACCTCATCGGCTCTGGCAAGCACCAGCGCACCTTCGACACCGTCCCGCTCGACGCGGCGACCGACTACGCCGCCGAAGACGCGGACATCACCCTCCGCCTCTGCCAGCTCATGCGCCCCAAGCTCACCGAGATGGGCCTCGATCACCTCGCCGCCACGCTCGAAATGCCGCTGGTCGAGGTGCTGGCCGAGCTCGAGTACAACGGCGTGCTCGTCGATCCCAGCGAGCTCGACCGCCAACGCGAACGCCTCGAAACCCAGATCGTCGAGCTGAAGCGCAAGATCCAGGACGCCGCGATGGAGGAGGCCGGCCGCTCCTTCGACCCCGACTCGCCCAAGCAACTCGCGGGCGTCCTCTTCAACAAGCCCGAGGCCGACGAGCCCGGCCTCGGCCTCCGCCCCCTCCGCCGCGGCAAGACCGGCCCCTCCACCGACGCGGAAGTCCTCGACAAGCTCGCCTCCGCCCCCGAGATCACCACGCCGATCCCCGGCCTGATCCTCGAATACCGCCAGCTCACCAAGCTCGTCAACACCTACCTCGGCGCCCTCAAGGACGAGATCCACCCCGAGACCAAGCGCATCCACGCCTCGTTCAACCAGACCGTCGCGGCGACCGGCCGCCTGTCGTCGAGCGACCCCAACCTCCAGAACATCCCGATCCGCACCGACATCGGGCGTGAGATCCGTCGCGCCTTCGTCGCCCCGCCAGGGCGCGTGCTCATCACCGCCGACTACTCGCAGATCGAGCTCCGCCTGCTCGCCCACCTCTCGCGCGACCCGGCCCTCATCGAGGCCTTCAAACGCGACGACGACATCCACACCGCCGTCGCCGCACAGATCCACGCCGTCAAACCCGAGGAAGTCACCCGCGAGCAGCGAGGCGGCGCCAAGATGGTCAACTTCGGCATCGTCTACGGCATCACACCCTACGGGCTCGCCCGGCGCCTCGGCGTCGGCAACGACGAGGCCGCCGCCATCATCGACGGCTACAAGCGACGCTTCGCCGGCATCACCACCTTCCTCCAGGAATGCATCGAGTACGCCCGAAGCCACGGGTATGTCGAAACGATGCTCAAACGCCGGCGTCCGATCACCGAGATCGACGCGACCAACCCGCAGCGTCGGGCCCTCGCCGAGCGCATGGCGATCAACTCGGTCGTGCAGGGCTCTGCCGCCGACCTCATCAAGATCGCGATGGTCGACCTGCACGCCCGCCTCTCAGAGCACGCCTCGCATCTTCGCGACAGCAAGGCCCCCGAGGTCCCGGGCGTGCAGATGCTGCTGCAGATCCACGACGAGCTCGTCTTCGAAGCGCCCGAGGAACACGCGCAAGAGGCCCTCGCCCTCATCACGAGCCGCATGGAAAGCGCCATGTCGCTCGATGTCCCGCTGAAGGTCGAGGCGGGCATCGCCACCAACTGGTACGAGAGCAAATGACCGAAGCCCCAAAGCCAGCCCCCACCACACCGGCAAGCGAAGACGCCTGGACCACACGGCGACTGCTCGCGTGGATGAGCACGACCTTCGCCGAGCGGGAGATGGACTCGCCCCGCCTGCTCGCCGAGATGCTGCTCACCCGCGCGATCGGCTGCGACCGCATGTCGCTCTACACCGACGCCGACCGCCCCGCCTCCAGCGCCGAACGCGACGCCCTGCGCGCTCTGGTCGGACGAGCGCTCAAGCACGAGCCCGTGCAGTACATCGCCGGCGAGGCCTGGTTCTACGGCATCCGCTTCACCGTCGACCCGCGCGTGCTCATCCCGCGCCCCGCGACCGAGACCCTCGTTGATCTCGTGCTCGAACACTTCAAGCCGAGGGTGCCCGAGGAGCCGCCGGTCGATCCCGAAATCACACCCGAGCCCCAAGCCGAGGTCGAGACTGAGACCGAGCCCGAGCTCCCAGCAGCGTCGCCGCCCCCCGCCCCACCGAGCGTCCGCATCGTCGACATCGGCGTCGGCTCGGGCGCAATCGTCTGCGCCCTGCTCAAAAACCTCCCCCACGCGACCGCCATCGCCACCGACATCTCTCCCGACGCGATCGAGCTTGCGAAAGCCAACGCCGAATCCTGCGGCGTCCTCCCCCGCGTCGAGTTCCGCCAGGGCGACCTGCTCGAACCGCTCGCGGGCGAACCGCCCCTCGACGCGATCGTCTCCAACCCCCCCTACATTCCCGACTGCGAGTGGGCGAAGGTCGAGCCCAATGTGAAAAACCACGAGCCGACCCACGCCCTGCGCGCCGGACCCGACGGGCTCCGGTTCGTCCGCCCGCTGATCGAGCACGCCCCGGCCCTGCTCGCCCCGGGCGGGCTGCTGGCGATCGAGATCGCCGACTCGACGGCAGACGCCGTGCTGGAGCTCGCGCGGGCCCACCCGGACCTGAAAGACTGCCGCATCGTCAACGATCTGGAGGGTCTGCCCCGCGTGCTGGTCGCGACCCGGGCCTGAAGCTCACCCGACCGCTGCCGGGGCGGCTCTTGCTCAGGGGATCTCGTACAGCCGTCGCACCCGAGTCGCGTCCTTGCCCGCCCTCTCAAGGTGGCGGACCAGGGCCCGGGCGAGCTGCACCTCGTACTCCTGCAGATCGAAATCGGTGCGGGGGTTGTCGCCCTCGGCGGCCTTGAAGGCGTCGTCCCGGGCACTGTCAAAGGCCGCGTCGAACGGGGCGGGCCGCTCGTCGTACCCGCTGAGGTGCACCAGCACCCGTTCCCGCATCTCCCTGTCGACATCGGCCGTGCTCGCCCGGAACTGGGCGACCCGCCTGGCCTCCTCCCCGGTCTTGTGGCTGACGGCGTACGCAATCAGCCCGACCCCGACGAGGGCGACGAGCAGCACCCGGACGATCCCAGCGACCGCGCTCTTCTTCTTCTTGGCCATTTCGAGAGAATATCAGGCGTCGGTCTGCTGCGCCTCAGCCAGCGCCTTGCGGACCTCGTCGACCATCCGCTCGATCTGGAAGGGCTTGAACAAGACCGCCCGGAGCCCCTCCTGCGAGGCACGCACGATCGAGTGGTGCGGGTCGTACCCGAACCCGGTCATCAGGATCACCGGCACCTCGCCCATCGCCTTGCGGGCGGCGCTGAAGACCTCGTACCCGTTGCGGTCGGGCATCTTGATGTCGCTGATGATCAGATCGAACGGTTCGAGCTCGCCCCTGGCGACCCGCTCGAGCTCCTCGATCGCCTTGCCCCCGTCGGCGCAGACGCTCACCTCGCACCCGCGGTGGCGGAGCACATCGCCCAGCACCCGCCGGATCTTCTGCTCGTCGTCGGCCACCAGCACCCGACGCCCAGACAGCACCGGGTCGCGCTCGCGGACCGCCATCGCCCGCTCGATGCCCAGGAGCGTCTGCGGGCCCGCCGCGACATTGCGCATCCGCGTGCGGATCGCGTCGACATCGTCGCGGATGCGGGTCAGGTGGCGGATCATCTCGGGGTCGTCGTCGCCGGCGCGGACCTCGCGGATCGCGGCGTCGGTCTCGGCGATGATGTCGTCCAGCGGGCCCGAGAGCTCGCCCTCGACCCGGTCGCACGCGGATTGGTTCGTCGCCGAACGCTCGACCACCAGCGCGTCGAGCATGTGCAGCGCCAGGGCCACATGGCGGGCGAACAGCTCGGCGAACTGGCGGTCCTGGTCGGAGAAGGCGTGGGGCTCGGCCGACTCGATGTCCATCACTCCGATCACCTGGTCGAGCAGGCGGAGCGGGACCGTCAGCGACGAATGCGCGTTGGCCATCCCGGGCAGGAACAGCCGGTCGTTCTCCGTGTCGTTGCAGATGTAGCTCCGCCCGTGCAGCGCCACCCACCCGCAGATCCCGTTGTTCTCCTGCTCGGCGTGCAGCTGCAGCCCCCGGATCTCGGCGGGCAGCCCGCGGCTCATCACGCACTCCAGCCGCCCGGACTTCTCGTCCTTCAGCCAGATCGTGAAGTGGTCAAAGCGGAGCAGGTCGTGGGCGAACTTGATGATCTTCCTCTCGAGCAGCGCGAGCCGCTCGATCATGTTCATCTCGCGGAGCTGCTCCCGCTCGAGCTTGATGAGCTCGGTGCCGGCCCGCTCCAGCGCTTCGAGCTTCTGGCGGTGGCGACGGGCCTCGGTCACATCGCGGACGACCAGCGCCATCCTCGCCTCTTCGCCCTTCTCAACAGGCACAGGCGACATCTCGATGTCGTAGATCCGCTCGGCCCCCCGGTCGTTCAGCTCGAACCGGCGTGGCCGGTCGGACTTGTTGCTCTGGAACCAGCGGCTCGTCTCGCGACAGAAGACAGACAGGTCCGCTCTCACGGACCTGCTCAGCTGCGCGAACCAGTTGTTGCACCAAATCGCCCGGCCTTGGGTGTCCGCCAGGCAGACGCCCTCCCCGATCGCGTCGAGCAGGGCCCCCGCGTCCCCGGAGCTCACCCCGTTGACATCCCCCGCCGAGATCACCACCGCCGAGGTGTCCCCGTTGGCTTGGGGCGCGTCCTCAGGCCCGAGCACGGTGACATCGAAGTGCTCACGGAGCAGTGCTTCGAGGTCCTCGACGGGCAGATCGCCCGGATCGCGTATCACCAGCTTGAGCCGGTTCTTCACCATAACACCGCCATACTCCTCAGCGGGGGGAGCAGGGCAGGATACCGCACCAACCATGGGCGTGTCGAATGGAAACACCACGCCCCGTTCATGCCAAACATCGGTTCGACCCGATCGATTCCTTCCAAGAGCCCATGATTTCGGTCCGAGAAGTGCACAAGTCGTTCGGTCCGGTGCACGCCGTCAGAGGCGTCTCCTTCGAGCTGGGACACCCCCAGGTCGTCGGTCTGCTCGGCCCCAACGGGGCCGGCAAGAGCACGACCATCCGCATGATCACCGGGTACCTCCCCCCCGACCGGGGCCAGATCAGAGTAGGCGAGCTCGACATGCTCTCGGATTCGCTCGCCGCACGCAAACGGATCGGGTATCTCCCTGAATCTGCCCCGATATACCCGGAAATGCGGACCCTGGACTACCTCCGCTTCAGAGCCCGCGTCTTCTCGATGACCCGCGCCGACCGAAAACGACGCATCGCCGAGGTGGTCGCCCGCTGCGAGCTCCAGCCCGTCCGGAAGCGCAGAATCGGCCAGCTCAGCAAGGGGTTCCGCCAGCGCGTCGGCCTCGCAGCCGCCATGCTCCACGACCCCCCGGTGCTCATCCTCGACGAGCCGACCAACGGCCTCGACCCGACGCAGATCAGAGCCGCCCGGGCCCTGGTCCGCGAACTCGGCCACGACCGAACCCTGCTCGTCTGCTCGCACATCCTCGCCGAGGTCGAACGCACCTGCGACCGCGTGATCGTCATCGCGGGGGGCAGGGTCAGGGCCGACGGCTCGCCCAACGACCTCGTCGCCCTGGCGGCGGGCGGGTCGCCGTGCATCGTCGAGTGCCGCGCCAGCCCACGCGTCGATCCCGAATCGCTGATCAAGTCGGTCTCGGGCGTCCATACCCTCACATGCGAGACCCGCGAGGGCTGGGTGCACGCCAGGGCGACACCGGCGCCGGGCGCAGAAACCCTCGCCGAATCGATCGGGCGGGCGCTCGCCGGCGCCGGCGTCGAGATCCGACGCCTCGAAACCGAACGCCCGACGCTCGAAGCCGTCTTCATGCACGCGATCGAGACCGACGCGGACGAACGCCGGGAGGCCGGGCCATGACCGGCGCGAACTCCGGTCCCATCCGCCAGAGCCTCGTCTTCGCCTCGCGCGAGCTCGGCTCGATGTTCCGCCTGCCCGTCGGCTGGGTGGTGATCGCCCTGTTCGTCTTCCTCACCGCGGCTCTGTTCACCCAATTCGCCCTCGTCCCCGGCCAGGCCGCGACGATGCGGATCTTCTTCGCCTTCTGCGCCCCCCTGCTCATCGTCGTCGCCCCGGCGGTCTCGATGCGGCTGGTCAGCGACGAGCTCCGCTCGGGCACCATCGAATCCCTGATGACCATGCCCGCCCGCGACATCTCCGTCGTCCTGGGCAAGTACCTCGGCGCTGTCGCCTTCCTCGGCGCGATGCTGCTGCCGACGCTCGTCTTCGTCGGCGTGCTCTTCTGGCGGAGCGACCCGACGCCCGAGGCCGGGCCGATCGTCGCGGGCTACCTCAGCCTGCTCCTGGTCGGGAGCCTCTACCTCGCGATCGGGCTGCTCGCCTCCTGCCTGACCTCCAGCCAGACGCTCGCCTTCCTGGGCACCTTCCTCGCCCTCCTGGCGCTGCTGCTGGGCCCGGGGCTCCTCGCCGACGCCCTGCCCCCGGGCGCACCCGCCTGGGTCCGCGACACGCTCGCGAGGCTCCGCATCCCCCAGCGGATCGACGACTTCGCCGGCGGCGGCGTCCAACTCCGCCATGTCGTGTTCTTCCTCTCGCTCAGCGCCGGCTTCGTCGTGCTCTCCTGGGCCGCCTACGCGTCGAGGAGGTGGCGATGAACGCGCCTTTACCCTCAACTCCCGCCGACCGCTCACCCTCCCGCTCACCGAAGCTCCGCCGCTTCGGCGCGGCCCTGCTCACGCTCGCCCTCACGCTCTCGATCTTCGGTTCGATCGTCCTGGTGAACATCCTCGCCGAGCGTCACAACTTCGCGATCGATGTCACCGCCCGGGGCGAGCAGACCCTCTCGGCGAGGACCACCCGCGTCATCAACGGGCTCGAAGACGGGTGGGAACTCGTCCTCGCGGGGCCATGGTCGGGCGACACCGCCCAGCTTCTGGGCCACCCGCCGCAAGCCGTCCAGGGCGTCGTTGATGTCGCCCGCCGCTTCGATGAGGCCTCGCCCCGCCTCCGCGTCACGCTGCTCGACACGACGCGCAGCGCCGACCAGGCCCGCTTCGCCGAGCTCCTGTCGCGCCTGGCGACGAGAGACGCCGAGGCCGTCGAGCAGCAGCGCCGGACCCTCGCCGAGGCGATCGAAGCGATCGAGCGTTCGGGCGATCGGCTGGCCGCGATCGGCGCTCGCCTTCGCCGCGCCGCCGACGCCTTTCCGCCTACAGAGGCCGAAGATGGCCCCGCCCGCCAGTTCGAATCCTGGGCGTCGATCCTCGAACGCGACGCCGAGTCGCTCCGCACTGCCTCGGCCAATGCCGCAGAGGCCCTGACCGAACAGCTCGGCATCCCCGGCGTCCCCGGGATCGACCGCGCCCGCGACTCGGTCCGGTCCGTGCTGCAGGCGGTCGAGTCGCAGCTCCCCCGGTTCCGGCGCGTCTTCGAGCAGGCCGCGGGCGCAGGCGTTCCCGGCGCGGCCTCCAGCGAGCTCCGAGCCGCCGCGGGCGACACCGCACGCCTCCGCGATGATCTCGCCCGCAGGCTCGACCAGGTCGAACGCCTCCGCGTCCCCGACACCGTCCGCATCGCCCGCCTGCTGCTCAGCCAGGACGCGGCCATCATCGCCGGCCCGCCCGGGCGGGGCGTCACCGCCATCTCGTTCGACGCCCTCTTCCCGCCCCCCGAGCGGGGGCGCGACGCCGACCTGCGGCGCAGAGCCGAAGAAGCCTTCATCGCCGGCCTGCTCTCGCTGGCGGGCGGCGACGCGCCGATCGTCGTCTTCATCAACCCCAACCCGCAAAGCCTGCTCGAAACCGGCGTCATGCGGACGCTCCGTCAGCGGATGGAACTTCGACGCATCTCGTTCGTCGAGTGGAACCCCACCGACGACCCCTCGCCCCCGAGCCTGCTCTCGATCGACCCGCAACGCCGCCGCCCGGTCGTCTTCGTCTCGATCGGCACCGATCCCGGCGGGCGGTTCGCCTCCGGCCCCGACGGTCCGACCCGCAACCGGGCGCTGGGCGAGGCCGTCGGTCGCGTGCTCGAACAAGGCGACGCCCTGCTCGTCTGCGCCGCCCCCTTCGACGCGCCAGCCGCGATCGGCGGGCGCGGCCTCCGCGACGAGGCCACAGAACCCCTCCAAGCCCTCGGCCTGCGCGTCCAATCCGACGCGCCGGTCCTCGTCGAGCGCGTGGTCTCGGGCGACCTGATGGTCGAGGCCTCCGTCCGCCCGAGCGTCGACCAGTCAGCCGACGACCCGCACACGGTCGCCCAGGCCCTCGCGGGGCTGCCGGTCACCCTCCGCTTCGCCTCACCGATCGCCCTCACAGACGAGAACGACGACACGATCACGCGTACGCCCCTGCTCACGCTGCGGGGCGCTGGGCGACAGCGTGACGACTGGGTGCGTTTCTTCCGCCACCGCGACGCAGACGACCCTTCCGCCCGCTTCGACGCCTGGGTCGACACCGACAGAACCGAGCCGGGACGCACCGGCGGCCCATGGACCTTCGCTACGGCGGTCTCGCGCCCGTTCGACAACCGAGCGGGAAGACAGCGTGTGATCGCGGTCGGCGCCAACGGGTGGTTCTTCGACAACGCGACACTCGCCACGGAAGTCGTCGACGGCCGACGCATCGCTGCCAACCCCGGCAACGCCGAACTCTTCGAAGCTTCGATCTACTGGCTCGCCGGCTTGGATGAACTGATCGCCCCCGGCCCGGGCTCTCGCCCGACGCCGCGGATCACGCGTCTGGAAGAATCAGAAAGCCGCGCTCTGGGCTGGGCGATGATCGGCGGGCTCCCGCTCCTGATCCTCTTCCTCGGCGCCATGTGGCGGCTCGTGCGGGGCTGAGAACGAGCCCTCTCGCCCCCGCTCAAGCAGCGGCTCGTCCGGCGCCCGGCCCCACATCGCTTCCTGCCTCGCCCTCACCCGCTCGCTGGAGGGGGGCTGGCGAAACTCCGAGCCGCAGTCGGGGCAGACGCCCTCCATGACATAGGGGCTCAGCGCAGAGCTGCCGCAGATTGCGCAGCGGCTGCTCTTGGTCTGGACCGGGATCTCCTTGCCGCACTCGGGGCAGCAACGGTCGTCGGGCGCGGCCCCGGCCAGGTCGTACCCGCAGGCGTGGCACCTGCCCTCGGCGTACCGCCTGGGCATAGAGGCGATGAAGAGCCCGATCCCCCCCACCATCAGCATGTAGGGCCAGAGCAGGTGCTGCAGCACCGGCGTGTAGATGTCGATCCCCCGCTGCTTGAGCACCGCCCCGATGTACGAGTGCAGCACAATCGCCCCGAACAGCACCACAGAGCCGACAACCACCGCCAGAAATCCCCAGGGACGCCGACGCCAGACGCACGCCGGCCACCAGACCAGCAGGGCGTAACCGACGAAGAGGGGGATCACGGGCGGGAAACTCCTGAAGAGGGGTATAGACCTGTTCGCGCAGAACACTACGGGGGATGCACCGGGCAGGACACTGGATCCGTTGAGCTGGGGATCGGGGGGGTGAACGCCCGCCAAGTGCGGATCCACCCGACTCTTAGCTTCGCTCAGAGGTCGGCGTCCGCCCCTGCGCTCAGGATCGCCCCTGACACGGCCCAGCGCCCTGCGCCCCGTTCACCGCCCCCTACTCACCGCCCCTGCTTGAAGAAGGTCCGCAGCGATTCGTGGATGTCGTCCCGGTCGTTGACCTTGCTCATGATGAGCTTCGGCCCGTCCTCGTCGGGCACGCCGTCGGGGAAGGCCTCGCGCAGGACATTGATGAAGTTGCCCGAGCCGTAGGCCGAAGCGACCTGGCAGTAGCCGAACATGTTGCAGCTGGGCAGCAGCTTTTTGTCGAGCAGGTCGATGCAGAGCCGGTTGTCCGCCTCCGACGAGTTGTCGCCGTCTGAGAAGTGGAACAGGTAGATGTTCCACTGGTTGGGGTCGTAGTGCTCGTCGAGCATCTTCTTGCACAAGTCGAACGCGGAGCTGATCCGCGTGCCCCCGTCCTCGCGCAGGCTGAAGAAGGTCTTCTTGTCGACCTCGGCCGCACGGACATCGTGCACGATGTAACGGCTCTCGATCCCCTCGTAGTTCCGGCGCAGCCACGTGTCGATCCAGAACGCCGTCAGACGCACGATCTCCTTCTGCTCGTCGCCCATCGAGCCGGAGACATCCATCATGTAGATGATCGCCGCGTTGCTCTGCGGCTTCTTGACCTCGTTCCAGCTCCGGTAGCGGAAGTCCCGCTTGATCGGCACGATCACCGGGTCGTCGGGGTCGTACAGCCCGGCCATGAGCTGACGCTTGAGCGCCTCGCGATAAGTCCTCTTGAAGTGGCGCAGCGAGGCGGGGCCCTCGGGGCGGATGCCCGAGTACTTATCGCGGATAGTCGTCACGCGGCTCTCGCCCCGCGGCTTGATCCGGGGAAGCTCCAGCTCCTCGGCCAGCAGGTCGGCGAGCTCATCGAGCGTGACATCCACCTCGGTGATGTGCCGGCCCTCTTCCTCGCCCCCGGCGTTCTCGTCGCCGGGCTGGGCGACGCTCTCGCCCTCCTCCCCCTCGCCCATGCCGACGCCCGACGAGTTGTCCCCGTAGCGGAAGGTCGGGATGTCGATGTCGTGCAGGGGGATGGAGACCACCCGCTTGCCCTCACGCCCGATCAGCTCGCCGCGAGAGAGGAAGCGGCGCAGCTCCTTGCGGATCTTCCCCTTGACGATCTGCCTGAAGCGCTGGTGGTCCTGTTCGATCTTGTTGACCATGACATCCTGTTCTTCGGCACACCGCCCCCAGGTTCATCGGACAGACGATGAGCCCGAGCCAGCGTTCCGAACGCCTGCGGCGAGAGTGCGTTCCTGGCGACATCCCCAGTAGGGCGATACGCGTTCGGGCTCGGTTTGTTCCCACCGTGTATCGGACCCTCCTCAGCCATGCGTCAGGGAGCATCGGCGGAGGCACCGGGGCGATCGGCCTCGTTCGGCTGGTCTGATTCGTCGGGCAAGGTTCGTCCCTTGGCGATCGACCGCCTCAGCCACGCCCCCGCAAGCAGGGTCGCCAGCACCCCGGCCGGGAGGGCCACCAGCACCTCGACGCCCCGGTTGAGCAGATCCGCCGCAAGCGCCGTCGGATCGACGACCGAGCCGTCCATCGCCCCGATCGCCAGGACGGGCGCCACCAGCGCGATCGACCACTCGCGCAGGCCGAGCCCGTTGCCGAACAGCGGCACGAGCATCGTGACCTGCCCGACCAGCGCCAGGGCGATCGCCGCCCCCGCATTGATCGGCGAGCCGACGAGCGCGAAGACCGCCGCGTACCGCCCCGCCCAGACCGCCGAATCCAGGAACTTGATGCCCGAGGCGGTCACGAGCCTCCACCAGGGCCGCCCGGCGACCCGCGCCGCCTGCCCGCCGACAAACAGCCCCAGGCAGATCCCCGCCCCCACCAGCAGCCCGACGCGTCCGTCGTTCGTCACGAGTGTCGCGGCCGCCGCGACGATGAGCCCGGCCACCCCGACCGACGACCCGATCATCGAGCCCGCGAGCACCTTGGCCGAGTCGGTCACGCGGATGCCGTGGACCTTGCGGTGGAACGCCACACGCCCGAGCATGCCCGGCCGAAGCGGCAGGTAGTTCAGCAGGTTCGCGCTCATGATGAGCACGACATTCTCGCCCAGCCCGACCTTGGCGTAGTGCCGGTTGAGCACGCAGAACGCGGCCCCGGTGAGAAACATGTTCGCAAGCGGGCCGATCACGACACACGCGATCAGCCAGAGCGGCGCGTCGCTCATCGCCCCCCACGCCGCGCGGATCGCTTCGGCGTGCCGCGACGCCTCGAAACAAGCGGCGACCAGCAGCGCCAGGCCGACCGCCCAGAGGACGATCGCCGCGACCTTCTTCACCTCGCGTCCCCGATCGTGCCGTACTCGCCGATCAGGTCGCGCGGACGGGAAATCCGCGCGAGCGTCGCGAGTTGCTCGTCGTCAAGCCGCTCACGCACCAGCGAGGCGAGCCGTCCGAGGCGCGGATCGTCCCACTCCCGCTCGGGGTCGAGCAGCCGGTCGTCGCGTGTCGCCCCGCGCGAGACCATCGCCACCGCGACCAGCAACGGATCGTCATCGCCCGAGAGCCTCGCCCGGAGCGCGTTGTCCAGCGGCGCGAGCTCGGGCGCCATCCTGCCGTGCGGCAGCATCACCGTCCACGCCAGCAGCCCGTCCGGGCCGAGCGCGTTGATCCGGCGCAGCAAGGCGCCGGCGAGGTTCTGGCGTTCGGCCTCGCTGAGCTGCAGGCTCTCGATATCGGTCAGCAGCCGGGCACGCACCGCGGCGCCGACCGTCGGAGCGGTCTCGTCGGTGCACTCGGCGATCGCCTCGATCAGCTCGGAGAACTCCGCCCTCGCCAAAGAGAGCGGGCGACGGGAGATCGCGTCGGTCTCTGAAGTCAGAGCCAGCGACCCCGCGACAGGCATCCCGCCCATGAAACGGAAGCCCTGCACCGCCCGCGCCCTGATCCGCTGCATCTCCGAGAGGTGGATCGAGCCGAGCCAGCCCGTGTACCCCGCGTCCGCCCAGATTGTCACCTCGACCGACTCGCGAGGACGAAGGCGCAGGCGTCGGTCCAGCTCGAACACCTCGGGAAGCACGCGGAGCTGGCGACCCCGCGTCCCGATGTCGATCGTCGGCATCACGATGAAACGCCCGCTGATCGGCCGCCCCGACCCGACGCCCAGCGGCACCGGCGCGATGTTGCGTAGACGCAGCACCAGCCGCAGCGGTTCGAGCGGGTCAAGACGCGAACCCTCGAACCTCGCTTCCAGCGACATGAACGCGTTGGGCGACTCGGTCATGCGGTCCAGCCATGAGGGGATGGACCGGACGAACCGCTCCATGTCCCGCGTGTGCTCGGTCCGCGCCGGGTCCTCGTCGGCGATCGACATCGCCACGCTCCGAGCCCACGCGCTCACCGGGCTGTACGGATCGGCCTTGGTCAGTTCGCGCAGGCTCGACAGCGCACGCTCCTGCTGGCCCGAGGCGATCGCCAGGGTCGAGAGCGCCCCCAAGGCGCGGCTGTCACTCTCGGCGAACTCTTCGAGCTTTTCAACGGCGCCGTCTTCGCCACGCAGCGCGCTCCGCCAGGCGACCAGCACCTCGTCGGGGCGATCCCCGCGAAGGAGCGGCGTCTGCGACCACCTCCGGATGTCTTCCGCCTCATGGCGTCCGGCCCAGTAGTGCATCGCCAGAAGCTCGCGCCCCAGTTCGAGCGTCTGGCTCTGGGCCTCTCGCTCTGACAAGCCCGCGGGGCGGTTGCCCGGCGAGCCCAGCTCACCGAGGAAGGTGTTGACGGTCGCGCTGGCGTCGGCGAGCGAGCGGTCCAGCTCGTCGGTGTCGCCCGCCGCCATCGCCGCCAGCACCCGGATCCGCTCCAAGGGCAGGGCGAGGCGCACATCCTCGGGCTGCAGCTCGTCGGCGGTCGGGAGGCCCCGCTCGCGCAGCGCTTCGATCCGCTGCTGCGCCCGGTAGCGGTTCTGCGCCAGCGACTCGCCGAGCTCGGCGATCGGGGCCTGCGGCCCGCGCCGGTGCCAGGTGAGCACGATCCGCTCGGCGTTTCGTCCGAAGGGCAGCCGCCCCGCGTCCGCCTCGATCAGCCGCCGGGCCATCGCGTGGAACCGCTCGGCCTGGTCGAACAGCCCCTGCTCGGCGCACTGGCGCGCGATCGAGAAGTGCACATTGGGATCGTGCGGATCCGACAGCAGCAGGTTCGCCGAGAGCTCCATCGCACCCCCGGGGTCGTCGGGGAATCGCTCTGCGAAGACCGTCGCCGCGACCGCGGCCGCTTCCTTGTTGGTCGGGTCCAGCCGGCTCGCCTGGATCAGCAACTGGGTGAACCGCCGATTGTCGGCCTGCTCCCTGGCGAGGAGCGCCGCGTCGAGCGCAAGGCGGCTGCGCACCGACGCGTCGAGCACCGACGCGCCCTCGTCAAGGTAACGCTGGTAGGCCGCGAGCCGCCGCTCGGCGGTCTGCAGATCGCCGATCCGCATCGAGATCAGGCGGAGCGTGGCGACCGTGTCGCCGGGGTCGATGCGGACCAGCACGCGGGTGGCCTCGCGGAGCGCGTCGGCGTCGCCCCGCCGGTAGGCGGCCTCGACGCGACGCCGGGCGAGCTCCGCGTCGGCGGGCAGCCGCTCCTGCGCGATCGAAAAGACGATGTCGGCGATCTCGAAGTCTTCGTCGGACGGCTCGGGGTGCAGGCGGAGGTCCAGGAGCGCCATGCGCACCGCTTCCCTCGCAGCGACCTCTCCCGAGGACGCCGCGATCCCGACGCCCGTCAGAACAAGGACAGAGACCGCCGCAACAAATCCGGACAACAGGCGGTTCAAGCCACACCCCCCGCGTACATCCATAAAACCTGGAAACACAACGCGACCGCGCCGAGGATGATCGCGCCGCTGGCCGTGAGCTGGGCGGTCCAGACGGCCGGACGGTGCGCCTGCGGGAACAGGCGGTCGCACACAAAGCACATAAACACAAGCTGTCCCGCCGCGAGCGAGGTCAGCCCGGCCGTGAACCGGAGCATCCCGGGCATCGTGTACTCGAACGAGCCGATCTGCACCGAGGACGGCGCGACCAGCAGGATCCAGAGACCCAGCACGGTCCACCCCGCCGCCCAGGGCGTCGCCGAGAGCACCACAAGCAGTCTTGTCGCCCGTCGATCGAGGTGCACGCCGGCCGGCTCCCTTCAGGGCCCGGACTGACGCGCCGGGCCCCGGGCAGAGTGTACCGCCGGAGCCGCGCCGCCGGACGGGCTCAGCCCATCGCCATCGTCACGAGGAACTCGGCGTTGCTCTTGGACTTCTTCAGGCGGCTCTTGAGCAGTTCCATCGCCTCGACCGGGTTCATGTCCGACAGAATCTTGCGCAGGCGGTAGACCAACTCGAGCTCCTTGGGATCCAGCAGGAGCTCCTCGCGCCGGGTGCCGCTGGAGGCGATGTCGATCGCGGGGTAGATGCGCTTGTCGCTCAGACGCCGGTCAAGGTGCAGCTCGCTGTTGCCGGTGCCCTTGAACTCCTCGAAGATGACCTCGTCCATCTTCGAGCCGGTGTCGACCAGCGCCGTGCCGATGATGGTGAGGCTGCCGCCGTTCTCGATGGCGCGTGCGGCGCCGAAGAACTTCTTGGGCTTCTGCAGGGCGTTGGCGTCGATGCCGCCGGTCATGATCTTGCCCGAGTGGGGCATCTCGGAGTTGTAGGCCCGGGCCAGACGCGTGATCGAGTCGAGGAAGATGACCACATCGTCGCCGAACTCGACCATCCGCTTGGCCTTCTCGATGATCACATCGGCGATCTGCACATGGCGGGACGACTGCTCGTCGAAGGTGCTGGCGACGACCTCGACATCCTTGCCGCTGTTGCGACGGAAGTCGGTCACCTCCTCGGGGCGCTCGTCGACGAGCAAGACGAAGATCTTGACCTCGGGGTAGTTCTTGTTGATCGCCTGGGTCATCTGCTGGAGGATGACAGTCTTGCCGGTTCGGGGCGGGGCGACGATCAACGCACGCTGACCCTTGCCGACCGGCGTGACCAGGTCGATCACGCGCGACTCGAACCGCTCGGGCGTCGTCTCGAGAACGAACCGCTCCTCGGGGTGCAGCGGAGTCAGGTCCTCGAAGTTGATCAGGCTGTTGATCGCCGACGGCTCGCGCCCGTTGACCTTCTCGACACGGAGCAGCGCGAAGTACCGCTCGCTCTCCTTGGGCGGGCGGACCGCGCCGCGGACGATCATCCCCTTGCGCAGGCCGAAGCGCCGGATCTGGCTCGGGCTGACATAGATGTCGTCGGGGCCGGGGAGATAGCTCTGCTCGGGCGAACGCAGGAAGCCGAAGCCGTCGGGCATTACCTCGAGCGTGCCCTCGCCGAACATCAGGCCCTGCTTGGCGGCGCGGGCCTTGAGGATTTTGAAGATCAGGTCCTGCTTAGGGATCTGGTGGAACTCTTCGAGGCCCTCGCTCTCGGCAACCTTGAAGACCTCCTCCATCTCCATCCGCTGCAGTTGCGTGATCGTCAGCGCGTCCTTGGCCTCCTGGTACCCGCTCTTGGCGACGATGCGCTCGAGTTCCGCGGCTTCGCGCTCCAACTCCTCGTCGCTGGGCAGGTGGTGGTCGGGCCTGTCGGAGGGACGGTGGCCGCCCTGTCCCCCGCCGCCACCTCCGCCGCTGCCACCCTTGCGCTTCTTGCGCTTGCGGCGGCCGCCGCGATCGTTCTGGTCCTGCTGGTTGCTGCGCTGGTTCTGGTCCTGGCGCTTGTGGTCGTTGTTCTGGCCGGAGCCGTTGCCCGAGCCGCGGGAGTCGTCGCCGGAGGGCTTCTGCTCCCTGGGCTGCTCGGGCGCTTTCGCCTCCTTGGGCGCGTCGGGGGCCTTGGGCTCGTTGCGGGGCTCGGACTTGGCCTGCTGTTCGCCGGTGCTCACGGTCGATCCCTCCGATTGGGCCGGGGCCTTGCGCGAACGCGTCTTGCGTTTCGCGGGCGCTTTCGTCCCGCCGCCGTCCTCGTCACGGCGCTCTTCATCAACGGCTTTGCTCGATCTGGCCATGTGCCGGTCGCTCTTCTCTTTGCTTGTTCTGAACTGAAAACAGGGGCGCACCGGGCCGGCCTTGGCCCGTTCTGCGGCTCAGATTCGGATCCTCCCGACCGTGCGACTGAAAACGCTGCCGCTGAAATGGCCGGAGATCGTGCCCTCCGCACGCGCGGACCCGGACAGCCTTGCAGACGAACCGGATGACCTGCATTCAGGTCACAAACACGCTCGGGGAGGAAAACTATGGCGAGGGTCACCCGCGGGGCATGGAGGCCCCACGGCTTCGACGCTGCATTGTACCCCGCCCACGCCCGGTCAAACAACCCCGGGCCCAACCCAGCCGACAGGCACGGGTTCGCCCTACGCCCCCGACCCGCCCGCTGATCCCTCTCGGATCGCTTCGAGGACCGCCCGGGCCTCCTCGACCCGCGGCCCGTCGTCCTCGTTCTGGATCACAAAACGGCACCTGCGGCGCTTTTCTTCCAGCGGCATCTGGGCCGCCTCGCGCCGGTCGAACTCCTCTTCGTCCCACCCCCGCGTCCGGAGCACCCGCTCCAGCCTCGTCGCCCGCGACGCCTCGACAAAGACGACCTCGTCGCACTCGCCCTCCAGCCCCGCCTCGAATAGCAGCGGCGCGTCGATCACCACCCCGGGTTTCCCCCGGGCCAACCCGATCGCCTCCTGGCGGCTCTTCTTGACCAGGGGATGGATCAGCCCCTCCAAGCGCCGGCGTTCGGCGGCATCGGCGAAGACGATCTGCGCCACACGCCTCCGATCGATCGCGCCCGACTCATCGAGCACGCCCGGCCCCCACCAACCGACAAGCTCGTCGCGGACCTCGGGCCGCTGCAGGGCTTGCTTCGCCTCCGCGTCGGAATCGAGTACGAGGCACCCGAGCTCGGCGAACGCACGCGCCACGGTGCTCTTGCCGCTGCCGATCCCCCCGGCCAGGCCGATGACGGGCGTCACGCCCCGCCCCCGGCGCCTTTGGGCGAGATCGCGTCGGGCCTGAGCACCGCGATGTCGGGGTGGTTGCGGTAGTACCCGTCGTAGTCGAGCCCGTATCCGACAACGAACTCGTCGGGGATCTCGAAGCCCGCGTAGTCCGGGGTGATCGCCTCAGCTCTGCGGACTTTCTTGTCCAGAAGCACGCAGGTCCGCACGCTCGCGGGCGACTGCTCACGCACCAGCGAGGTGATCAGCGCGAGCGTCCGCCCCGAGTCGAGGATGTCGTCGACGATGACCACATGGCGCCCGCCGAGGTTGTCGGGCAGGGCCGACCGCATCGCCGCCCCGCGCGAGGTCATCGAACGCCCGGGGTAGCTGGAGATCGCCACGAGCTCCAGCCTCAGCTTGAAGGGCAGGTGCCGGATCAGGTCGGCCACGAAGACGATCGCTCCGGTCAGGATCGGGATGAAGACCACCTGCCCCGGCTCGCCGTCAGGCCCAGCCGGCCCCATGTCGCGCACGAGATCGTCGGCGAGATCGGCCGCCATGTCGTGCACACGGCTTGCGATCCGCTCGCGATCGATCAGCACCCGGTCGATATCCCGGAACATGGGGCGAGCGTAGGGCGGCACAGACCACCCCGGCCCACGGGCGGTCCCTGTCACAGCCCCGCCAGCTCCCCCCGCTGGCGGAGCTGCCAGTAGCGGGCCAGCGCGTCCTCGATCACGGCGTAGGCCGCCTGGGCCGGCATGATCTCGTCGACCTCGACCTGCTTCTCTTCGAGCTGCTTGTAGTCCTCGAAGAACCGCTTGAGCATCTTGAAGGTGTGGACGGGGAAGTTGCTCGCCTTGCTGTAGTCGGCGTACTCGGGGTCGTTGACGAGCACGGAGATGATCTTGTGGTCCGGCTGCCCGTCGTCGACCATCGTCATCAGGCCGACCACCCGCGCCTCGCAGACGCACATGCCCGGGATCTTCTCGGCGCAGAAGACCAGGATGTCCAGCGGGTCGTCGTCCTCGGCCATTGTCTGGGGGACAAACCCGTAGTTAGCCGGGTAGTACACCGCCGAGGAGAGCACCCGGTCGAGCTTGAGCATGCCGGACTTCTTGTCCAGCTCGTACTTGTTGCTCGAGCCTTTGGGGATCTCGATGATCGCCTTGACATGCTCGGGCAGGGCATGCTTGTCGGTCGCGGGCGTGACATCGTGCCAGGGGTTGGTCATCGGGATGCGTCCTGGGGGTTCATCGGAGGGGCGGGGGCGTGCCGGGGCGGAGCCTCCGGGACGCTCAGCGTAGCCGGGGGGAGCACGATTCCTCCACGATCGGACCGGATTCCGCTACCCTGATGCCATGCTCAAGATCGATTACGCCAACTGTCTGGCCGGACGCGTCGGATCCCACGGGCTCGACCCCGACCGCCTCGCCCGCGGCTCGGAGCTCGACAAGGCCGCCGAACGCCTCACAGAACGCCTCGACGACTCCCGGGGCACCGGGTGGGAACGCTGGCGCGAGCTGCCCTTCGGCGACATGCGACGCGCCCACCTCGCGGCCGTCCACGAGGTCGCCGACCGCTGCCGCGGCAAGTTCGAGAACCTCGTCGTTCTGGGCATCGGGGGCTCGGCCCTGGGCAACATCGCCCTGCAATCCGCCCTGAACACCCCCACCTACAACCTGCTCGACGACGCCGACCGCCCCGGCCCGCGGATCTTCGTCATCGACAATGTCGACCCCGTCAATTTCAACAGCGTCCTGCACGCCATCGAGGGGCTCGGGGGCCTCGAAGGCACGCTCTTCAATGTGGTGAGCAAATCCGGCGAGACGGCAGAGACCGCCGCCCAGTTCATGATCGTGCGGCGACTGCTCGAGTCGCGCCTCGGCGATCGGGCCCGCGAGCATGTCGTCGCCATCACCGATCCCGAGAAGGGGACGATGCGCCGCATCTGCGACGAAGCCGGCTACGAGACACTCCCGGTGCCAGAGGGGGTCGGCGGCCGCTTCAGCGTGCTCTCGCCCGTCGGCCTCTTCTCGGCCGCGATGGCGGGGATCGATATCGAGGCCCTGCTGACGGGGGCCGCGGAGATGGACGAGGTCTGCTCGCGCCCGCAGCTGACGAAAAACCCCGCTGCACTCCTCGCGACGCTGCTCGTCGAGCTCGGCGCTCGCAAGGGCAAGACCAACCATGTGATGATGCCCTACAGCAACCAGCTCTACCTCATGGCCGACTGGTTCCGCCAGCTCTGGGCCGAGAGCCTGGGCAAGCAGTTCTCGACCGGGGGCGACGAGGTCTACGCCGGCTTCACGCCCGTCAAGGCCTTGGGCGCAACCGACCAGCACTCGCAGGTCCAGCTCTACCGCGAAGGCCCCAACGACAAGGTGATCTGCTTCCTGGAAGTCCAGAAGTTCTCGTCGGATGCGGAGATCCCCGGCGGCTTCGGCGTGCCCGAACTGCAATACCTCGAAGACACCACCATGTCACGCCTGCTCAACGCCGAGAAGCGGGCGACCGAGTACGCCCTCGTCGAGAGCCAGCGCCCGAACTTCACCATCAGATTCCCCGAGATCAACGCCCGCCACATCGGCCAGTTCATCAACCTCTGGCAGATCACCACGGCGTACGCCGGGCTCATGCTCGGCATCGACGCCTTCGACCAGCCCGCCGTCGAACTCGGAAAGAAGGCCACCTTTGGCCTGATGGGACGCGAGGGGTTCGAGAAGTTCCAGGCGAGGGTGGACGAGACGCTTGGCGAGACGGATTACATTGTGTAGGGCGCGGACGCCCGCAACCTGGACGCCGAGCCCTGAGCAAAGCGAAGGGTCGGGTCGCTTCGCGCTTTCGTCTGCGAGCCGAGACAGTGCCGCGCACTCGGCTACTTCGGCCCCCACCCGTTCGCCCCGTCCTTCAGCAACGCAAACAGGTGCCACGCGCCGTTGAACGGATCGCCCGGGCCGAACACGGCTTTGCCGGTGCGGACGATCGTGCCGTCGTCTTGTTTGTAAAGGGCGCTCACGCCCGGCGCGACCTTGCCCGGCTCGGGCTCGAAGCCGAGATCGGCGTTGAAGCTCGACCCCTTCGTCGAGACCATCCTGAAGCCCCAGCCGCGGCTCTCGGCGAACTCGCGCTGCACACCCGGCTCGTCGGGCGAGGCGAGGACAAACGCGGCCCGGTCTTCGAGGTGTCGCAGCAGCCCGTTGAACCCGTCGGCCCACATGGTGCAGTACGCGCAGCGCCTGCCCATGTTGTGGATGATGAGTAAGTCGCGTTTACCCGCGAACAGTTCGGCGAGCGTGACCGCGCCGTTGGGTGTGACAAACGAGTACCCGCCTATGAGTTCGGCGAGGTCGCCGTGCTTTTGTTCGATGTCGTGCATGGGGTTCTCCGCACAAGACTGTCCCGATGAGAGCATACAAACACCGCCGCCGGCATGTGCCGGCGGCGGTCGATCTTGCTCTGCTTGTCCGTCGAGGCCGGTCCGGACCCGACCCTTCGCTCCGCTCAGGGCTCGGCGTCAAGGCTGCGGGCGTTTGTGCTCCGCTCGCCTGATCGCCTGCTCTACCGCTCGCCCCTGTCGACCGCCGAAGGCGGTCGCCCTACACCTCTCGTCACGCAAAGTGCGCGAACGCCTTGTTGGCGTCGGCCATGCGGTGGGTCTGGTCGCGGGTGGTCATCGCCTTGCCCTCGCCCTTGGCGGCGTTGTAGATCTCTTCGGCCAGGCTGGCGGAAATCGGGCGCCCGCGCTCAGAGCGGGCGGACTGGATGATCCAGCGGAACGCCAGCGACTGCTGACGCTTGCGGTTCACCTGCATCGGCACCTGGTAGTTGGCGCCGCCGATGCGCTTGGAACGCACCTCGACCGCCGGCTTGACATTGTTGATCGCCATCTGGAAGACCTCGATCGCCTCCTGCGGGGCGTTCGGGTCCGTCTCGGTCTTGAGCTTCTCCTGGATGATGTCCAGGCAGTCGTACATCACGCGCTGGGCGACGGACTTCTTGCCGCCGTACATGATGCAGTTGATGAACTTCGCCAAGACCTTGTCGTTGTAACGCGGGTCTGGGCGGAGCTGCTCTTCGCTTTTGGTGATGCGGCCAGCCATGGGCTGCCTTCCTTTCGGCTCATCCGCCGGCGTCTGCCGGCACTGTTCACCGCCCCGCGGGTCGGAAGACCGGGGCGATTACTTGCCCGGGCGACCACTGCGGCCGCCCTGAAAAATCGGATTGTCTTACTTGCCCGAGCGCTTGGCGCCGTACTTGGAGCGGGCCTGCTTGCGTCCGTCGACGCCGAGGCAGTCGCGCGTGCCGCGGACGATGTGGTAGCGGACACCCGGGAGGTCGCGGACTCGGCCGCCTCTGACGAGTACGATCGAGTGCTCCTGGAGGTTGTGGCCTTCGCCGCCGATGTAGGCCGTCACTTCCTTGCCGTTGGAGAGGCGGACGCGGGCGACCTTGCGGAGGGCGGAGTTGGGCTTCTTGGGCGTGACGGTGCGGACATTGAGGCAGACGCCGCGGCGCTGGGGGCACGCTTCGAGATCGCGGACCTTGGATTTGGCCTTGGGCGTACGCCTCGGGTTGCGGATGAGCTGATTGATCGTCGGCATGTACTGTCCTGCTCCGTCCCCGGCGCACCAACGCCGTGGGTATTTCTGTAAGGGGACAATGGTACCCGCCAACAGGGGCCCGGCAAGCCCCCGAGCAAACAAGCGCCTTCAAGATCCCCCGTCCGCTACCCTCCGCCCATGACCAGCGAACGACCGGCCGACCCGCCCAACGCCGACCTCACCATCGACCGCTTCCAGGAGCTCATCCGCGAGCGGTACTACGCCACCGACAGCGCCCGCGGCACCCCCGGCACCTTCATGTGGCTCATCGAGGAGGTCGGAGAGCTCGCCACCAGCCTCCACGAGTGCGGCCCCGGCCAGACCCCCACACCCGAACAACTCAAGAACCTCGAAGAAGAGTTCGCCGATGTCCTCGCGTGGCTGATCACCCTCGCCAACATCAACGGCATCCGAATGGCCGACGCCCTGGTCAAGTACACCGACCCCGAAAGGGTCAAGGGGACGAAGGACTGAGAGGACGCCCGCAACCTGGACGCCGATCCCTGAGCAAAGCGAAGGGTCGGGTCGATCTGTCAAAATCGATCCAAGCGGTCCCCCGCTCCCAGCGCCCTACCCCCTGTTCTTCCCCGGCTTCCAGAGCACATCCGTGCTCCCGTTGTCGTTGGCGACACGACAGAGCACAAACAGCAGGTCGCTCAGGCGATTGAGATAGCGGATCGCCTCGTCGTGGGCCGCCTCCGCCCCGCCTCCTTCACGCAGCAGGACCGCGTGGCGCTCGGCCCGGCGCACCACCGTCCGGGCCAGGTGCAGCGCCGCGGCGATCGGCGAGCCCCCGGGCAGCACGAAGCTCTGGAGCGGTTCGAGCTTCTCGTTGTACCCGTCGATCGCCTCCTCCAGCCTCTTGGTCTGGCTCTCGACGATGCGGAGGGGCGGGTGCTCGGGGTCGGGCGTGATCGGGGTCGCAAGATCCGCCCCGAGGTCGAACAGGTCGTGCTGGATCGATCGGAGCAGATCTGCAATGGCCCGGTCGGTCGGTGCGTTGGCCGTCGGGCGGCATGCCTCGACGATCGCCAGGCCGATCGTGGCGTTCGCCTCGTCGACCGCGCCGTACGCCTCGACCCTCGGGCAGGCTTTCGACACCCTCCCGCCGGTCACCAGGCCGGTTGTGCCGTCGTCACCGGTGCGGGTGTATATCTTGTTGAGCTTGACCATCAACGCCGTCCTTTCGGGAAGGGCAGGAGAGACAGGCACGGATGCCGAGCCCCGCCGACAGTACAACCCGGACGACCGCCACGCCACAGCCCGCCCTTCCGGGAGATCACCCCGCCCAAGACGACCGGGGCATGCTCTTTCGCTGGTCGCCCCGCGCCCCCGAGGCCCCCGCGCCGGGCGTCTCGCTGCTGGACCGGGTGCTCCTGGCCAGAGGGATCGTCGGTGAAAAGGCCGCGGGGGCGTACCTGCACCCCAGCCTCGGCCATCTCCACGACCCATCGCTGATGCCCGGGCTCGACCGGGCCGCAGAACGGATCCTCGCCGCCTTGGAGCGGGGCGAACGCATCGCGATCTACGGCGATTACGACGCCGACGGCGCCACCGCCACAGCCATCCTCTACCACACCATGACCGCGATCCGTCCGCAGGCCGCGCCCGACGCCGAGGGCGAGGGGCAGATCGTCTGCTATGTCCCCCACCGCATCGACGAGGGTTACGGCCTGCACGAAGACGCGATCGCCTCGCTCGCCGAAGACGGCTGCACGCTGATCGTCTCGGTCGATTGCGGGATCACGGCCGTTGGCCCCGCGGCGGTCGCCCGAAAGCTCGGCGTCGACCTGATCATCACCGACCACCACAATCCCCCGGCCAACGAGGCCGACCTGCCCGACGCCTTCGCGATCGTCCACCCGCGAGCCCCGGGCTCGGCGTATCCGTTCGAGGGGTTGTGCGGGGCGGGCGTGGCGTACAAGCTCGCCTGGCGGATGTGCACGATGAAATCCGGCTCGGCCAAGGTCGAGCCGTCGCTGCGGGCGCTGCTGATCGAGCTTCTGGCCCTCGCGGCGCTGGGGTCGGTCGCGGATGTGGTGCCGCTGACGGACGAGAACCGAGCGATCGCCAAATTCGGGCTCGGGCGGATCAAGGGCTCGCCCCTGGGCGGGCTGCGGGCGTTGGTCGAGGCGTGCGATCTTGGGAATGAGAAAGTGCGGTCCGAGGATGTGGCGTTCCGTCTGGCCCCGAGGATCAACGCCTGCGGCCGACTCGGGCATGCGCGCGACACCGTCGAGCTGCTGACCACGGCCACGGGCGAACGGGCCGAAGAGCTCGCCGCCCAGCTCGCGAGACAGAACGACCAGCGCCGACGGGTTGAGAAGGCGATCTTCGACCAGGCCTGCGAGCTCGCCGAGGCCTCGGGCATGACCGGCGACGACCGCCGGGCGATCGTGCTGGCCCACGAGGACTGGCACCCGGGCGTCGTCGGCATCGTCTGTTCGAGGCTCGTCGAACGCTTCGCGCGACCGGTGATCCTGATGCAGCGGGCGGCCGAACTCACCGGGGGCTCGGGACGCTCGATCGACGGTTTCAGCCTCCACGCGGCCCTGACCAACTGCGCCGACTTGCTCACCAACTACGGCGGGCACGACATGGCCGCGGGCCTCCGCCTGAAGACCTCGAACCTCGAAAACTTCACAGACCGCTTCATCGAGCGGACCAACGCCGAGCTCGGGCCGCACGACCTCGTGCGCACCACACGCTACGACACCGACGCCACGCTCGGCGAGCTGACGATCGACTCGATCAACGAGCTCGCCCGCATGGAGCCGTTCGGGCGAGACAACCCGCCGGTGCAGGTGCGCCTGCGCGGGCTTCGCGTGAGCGCTCTCCCCCGCTACTTCGGATCCGCGGGCGACCACGCCCGCCTGACCGTCACCGACGGACGCCAGACCGTCCAGCTCCTGGGCTGGCGCTGGGCCGAGCGGGTGCAAGGGATAAGCCCCGGCGCGAGGATCGAAGCGATCGTCACGCCGGGGCTCAACCGGTGGAACGGATTGTGCCGCGTCGAGCCGCTTCTGGTGGACCTTCGGCCAGCCTGAAGCGCTCTTGCGGGGAGGACTCAGTCGTTGCCGTCGGTCGGGACGGTGGCGACGGGGCTGGCCGAGCCGCCGCGGGCGAGCGCCCGGACGGTCTGGTTGTTGGGATCGAGGGCCAGTGCGTTGCGGAAGGCCTCGCGGGCGTGGACGGTGCGTCCGAGGTCCTGGAGGATCATGCCCCGCATGGTGTGGGCGTTGATGTTGGTGGACTCCGCGCTGATCGCGCGGTCGACGCTGCGGAGCGCGTCCTCGTTGCGGTTCTGCAGGCGGAGCGAGACGGCCATGAGCATGTGCCCGTCGGCCCGGTTGGGCGCGATCGCAATGGCTCGCTGCGCGCACCGGCGGAGCTGACGCTCGTCACGCATCGCGACGCTCACGCGTCCGAGCTTGATCCACGCGTCGATGTCGTTGGCGCCCTCGCTGTCGCTGGTCAGCTCCATGAGCACCTGGCGAGCCTCGCTGAAGCGGTCCAGCTCGATCAGGCAGTTGGCCCGCAGGTGCTGCAGGTCGCGACGGTTCTTGTAGTCGGTGCGGCTGAGCAGACGCGAGAGGTTGCTCTCCGCGTCGTTGAAGCGGTTCGAGCGGATCTGCGCGTCGACCAGGTCTTCGACGATCGCCAGCTCGTCGGGGGCGAGCAGCCGTGCCTCGTTGAAGAGCACCGCGGCGTGCTCGAAGTCGCCCTGCAGCATCGCGATCTGCCCGAGCGTGTGACGCACGCCCGAGTTGTGCTCGAACTGCGAGCCCGCGTTGAGCAGGTACTCTTCGGCGTCGTCGTAGCGGCCGAGGTCGACGAACACCTCGGCAGCGGCGATGTGGTAACCGGCGTTGGTGTTGTCCAGGCGGGCGGCGGTCACGAAGCTGTTCAGAGCCCGCTCACGCTGGGTAAGGCGCTCGAAGACGATGCCTTCGTAGTACCACGCCTCGGGGAACTCTTCGTTGACGGCCTTGGCCATCTCCATCGCTTCAAGGGCCGGGCCGAGCTGCGACTGCTCCATCAGGATCCGGCCGCGGAGCACATGCGAGCGCGCCACATTCGGGTTCAGCGACAGCGACTGCTCGACCTTGGTGCGTGCCTTGGAGAGGTCGCCGGCGAGGAAGGCCTGGTGGGCCATCTGGAACTCGGTGCCGGCCTTCATCGCGTCGGCCTTGGCCTTGGCGGTGCTGACATACTCCTTGTTCCGGTTGCTCTGCGTGCAGCCGGTGAGGAGGCCGGCCGAGCAGACCAGGGAAACCAGCAGCATCCTTGCGTTCTTGCGGGACATGGGTCTTTGTCTCCGGTTGGAGGTTGCGTTTCTATCAGATCACTGGCGGGGTATCGGTCCGAAAACGGCCCGGGTGAAGGCCCGGGCCGCTCGATTCAGTCGTTACCGTCGCTCTCAGGCACCCCGGTGACCTCGGTCCCGGTGTCCCGCATCTCGCGGTACGCCCGGAGCGCCGCCCGCCTGAAGCTGTTGGCCAGCTCGCGGTCGAAGATGTTGAAGAAGGTGAAGGTGTCAGCGTCGATCGAGCTGGCGTCGCGGTCGAAGCTCTCCTCGGCCGCGGTATCTGCGTCGGCGATCTGCGTGGGCGAATCGCTCGACGGGGTCTGCGCCTCGGTCGGCTGCGCCCCGCGGCCTGTCATCGTCAGGTACTGATCGATGAAGTCCTCGTTGCTGCGCGTCGTCGAGGTCCGGCGGGGCTGGGCCCGACGCTCCTCGGCACGCTCACGCTCGTACCGCTCGGAGGCCTCGCGGGCCATCTCGCGGAAGTTCTCGGGCAGTTCGCGGCTCGGCTCGCCCGCGTCGACAGTCTCGGTCGGGGCGACCCGGCCGTCCGTCGAGGGCGCGTCGTCCTCGGTGGAGACCACGAACTCACGCGACGGGGGCACCCGAAGCTCGTCACCAACCCACGAGAAGTCCGCGGGTCCGAACCGTTGCGACGGGGGCACGGGGTAGGTGTCGTCGCCCTCGTCGGTCAGCGGGGTCAGGGGCGGGTCGATCGACTCGGCCTTGGCGGTCGAGGTCTTGGCGACTCCGCCGGCGACCTTCTCGGTCTGCTCGTCGGACGCGACCTCGAAGTCGTCGGCCTCGTCGCTGAAGCCGTAGGTGGTCGCACGATGCGAGGCCTCTTCGTTGATGATCTCGTTGAGGAGGCTGCGGGTCGGCCAGTGGGTCTGCTCGTTCATCAGGCGGGTGCGGAGCCCGATCGCCTCGGGCTGGTTGGGGTGCAGGGACAGCGAGCGCTGGACGCGGTTGAGCGCCTGCTCGGTCCGGCCCTGCGAAGCCAGACGCTCCGCCTCGATCAGGAGCTGCGACGACTGACGCTCGCGGCTCCAGGGCAGCAGGCCCTCTCTGGCCCCGGCGCGGGAGTTGTGCACCAACTCCTTCGCACGCTCGCCCTGCTCGAGCAGGATCTGGTCGTTCAGGATCGTCGGCGTGATCATGAAGATGATCTCGGCACGGTCCGTCGAATCGCTGTGGCCCCTGAAGGCGGCGCCGACCAGCGGCAGGTCGCCAACGAACGGCACCTGGCGGCGGGTCGAGGCGGTGCGCTCGGTGAACAGGCCGCCGAGCACGATCGTCTGCCCGTCACGCACCAAGACATTGGTCACGAGCTGGCTGGTGTCCTCGTCGGGGATGGTCAGGGTCCGGCCGGCGGTGTCGCTGACGGTCCGGATGATCGGCTGGCTGACCTTCGGGCGCAGCTCCATGCGGATGAAGCCCTCGTTGGTCACGAACGGACGGAAGTAGAGCTGCGTGCCGGTATCGAGGAACTCGACGGTCTGGCTCGTAGCGGTGTCGGTCGTGGTGGTGCTGAGGTAGCCCACGCGACGCCCGACCTGCACGCTGGCGGGCTGGCGGTTGAGCGTCAGCACCTTGGGGTTGCTGATGATCGTCGTGTCGCCGACCTCGTCGAGCAGACGCATGAAGACGGCGAACGAGTCGTTGACGACGCCGACCTTGAAGCCCGCATTGCCGAGTGTGTTGCCGACCGTGCTGCCGATGGCGACGCCGCGACCGTCGTCGGGGATGGCGCTGCCGCCGGTACCGGGCTCACCGTCACCGTTGCCCGCGCCGGCGCCGCCGGTGATCAGCCCGTCGACCACGCGGAGGGGTCCGCCGATGTCGGTGAAGTCGACGAAGTCGAGACCGCCCAGGATCGAGAAGTCGATGCCGAAGGCGTTGGCTTCGCTGATCGAGCTCTGGAGGATCGTCGCCTCGACGAGCACCTGCGCGGGACGGGTGTCCAGCGAGGAGAGCAGTTCCCTGATGACCTCGATGTTGTCATCGAAGTCGTTGATGACCAGGCGCGCCTCGGAGGCGTAGTTGTCCTTGCCCGTCGGCAGGTCGCTGCCCATCGAGAAGTCGGGCGTCGCGCCGATCGTTGTGATCGTGCCCCCGTCAGAGAGCAGCGGCGAGGCGAACTGGGCCGCGTCGACCGCGTTGAGGTAGTTCAGGGCGATCACTCGGCTGACGCGGCGCATCCGCGCCGCCTCGCGGGCCTGGATCTCCTCGATCGGCATCACGAAGATGGTGTTCCCCTCTTCGTAGTACCCGAATCCGTTGTACAGCAAGATCGCGTCCAGCGCCTCGCCGAAGGTGACAGAGTACAGGTTCGCGGTCACGCGTCCAGAGACATTCTGGGTCGCCACGATGCTCCGCTGGCTCTGCATCGAGAGCATCTGCAGCACCGTTGTCAGGTCTTCGTCCCGGACCGTGAGGTTCACGAGATCGAACTCGCTGACAAAGACATCGTTCGAGTCCGCAGCGTCCTCGACACCGCTCTGGGCGAGCGCGATCGGGGCGCCGGCGAACAGCGCGAGGGCTGCGGCGCCCTGCGCCACACGCCGCGGAAACTGGCCATCGGCAAAGAGGCGTCGCTTGAGGTTCATCACCGTTGCTCCAGGGGTCGGCCGCCGGCTTCATAGGCGGCAAGCTTGGGGGTGCCGGTCGCGAACACCGATCGCGTTCCGGTTGCAACGGGTTTGTCGACGAATCCGAGTGGCGACTTTGCACGCGTTCCTCTGGAGTTGACGAATCCGCCGCGCCCGGCGGTCGGTCTGCGACAACCACTCGCGTGTCCAGGGGCCCCGCTTCGGGCATGCGCCGCGAACGGGCCGCCCACCTTGAATCAGGCCCAGAACAGCGTTCCAACCCCCGCCCCGCACGCGCCAGGGGCGATCGCGGCGCAGCAGCAACCACGCGACGCGTGCGCCCGACCGGCCGCCGAGATCAGCCCCGGCCCTGCGCCGATTCCAGTTGCTCGCGAACCTGCTGGTACCGCCAGCGCAGCGCCTCGGCGGCCCCCTGTTCCATCCCCCCGATGAGGGTCCCCGCCTCCTCGATCGACCGCCACGCCGCCTCCGGACGACCCAGCCCGAGCTGCGCCTGCGCCAGGCCGATCTGCGCGCGAGCCAGGCGAACGCCAACGCCCGAGCCCCCGCTGTTCTGCCCGTCGATCGTGATGACGACTCGGGCCAGGGCCTCTGCCTCCTCGTCGTCCCCCGCGTCCAGATGGACATCCACCAGACCCAGCCTCGCCCACTGCGCCGAATCCAGGAAGCGGGGACCCGCGTCCGACCACAGCCCCACCGCCCGCCGGTACTCCCTCGCCGCGGCCTCGTACTTCGCCTGGTTTCGGTACGCCCGCGCCAGCGCGACCCGCACCACCGCCTCGGCCGCGGGAAACTCCGAAACCCGCCCCGTCCGCCTGGCGAGGTAGTCCTCGACCGCCTCGACGACCGTCGGCGGGTTCAGGCTGCCCGCCCGGGGCTGGTTGCCCTCTTCAAGGATGTCGACCAGGATCTCGCGGATCGCGTTGGCCGTCCGGCGCTGCTCGTCGAGGGCTTCATTCGCCTCCTGCAACTCAGCACGCTCGCGATCGAGGATCACCCGCTGCTCCTCCGCGAAGGCGAAATTGGCCTGCGCCCGCCGCCACAGCACCGTCGACACCAGCGCAAAGGCCAGCAGCACGACGCCCAGCAGCATCAGCGACCCCGAAGGCACCGGATTGCGCCGAACAAACATCACCAGCCGGCGCGTCGCCCCCGCCCGGCGCGCCGAGACCGGCTCTCGCCGCAGGTACCGGTCGATGTCGTCTGCGAACTCCGACGCCTGCTGGTACCGCTCGTCGCGGTCGATCGCGATCGCCTTGGACACGATCGCCCGCAGATCCGCGTGCAGCCCGGGCACGACCTCCCCGATCGGCGTCCGCGGATCTTCACGCACGATCCTCGCCGATTCGATCGGCGTCTGCTCGTCGGGGTTGAAACGCAGCGGGCGTTTGTTCGCCAGCAGCTCGTACAGCAGCACCCCCAGCGCGTACACATCCGCCCTCGTGTCGATGTCCGCCCGGTCGACATCGCACTGCTCGGGGCTCATGTACTCCCATGTGCCCGCGACAAAGCCCACCCGCTCGGTCGGGTCCACCGTCCCCGCAAGCTGGTTGTCCAGCGTCGAGGCGATCCCGAAATCGAGCACCTTCGGACGGTCCTCGTCGTCGACGAGGATGTTCGCAGGCTTGATGTCCCGGTGGATCACCGCACGCTGGTGCGCGTGATGGATTGCGCGGCAGACCGTCGAGAAGAGCAGCAGCCGCTGGCGCAGCGGCATGTCCCTCGCCGCGTCGGTGATCGACCGGCCCCGGTGCACCAACTCCATCACAAAGAACGGGATCTCCCCCTCGGGACCTCGGTGGACGCCGACCTCGTAGATCTGCGCCACCGCCTCGTGCTTGAGCCTCGCCAGCACGCGCATCTCGAGCTGGAACCGCTTCGCGTCCGCCTCGCTGAGCCCTTGCCGCAGCACCTTGAGCGCCACACGCCGGTTCGGCCCTTCCTGCACCGCCTCGTACACGACCGACATCCCGCCCTTGGCGATCCGGCGCCGGATCACGCAAGACCCGACGCGGTCGCCCGGCTTGAACGGCTCATCGCTGACCAGCGCCGAGGCGACGGGCAGCACGGGCGATTCGTCCTCGGGCTCGGGGTTGGCCAGATCCGCCGCGACGAGCTTCCGCAGTTCGTCAGCAATCTCCGGATCAGCGCGGCAGCACTCGTCGAGCACGCGTGCCCGCTCATCGCCCTCGGCCGACACGACAGCCTCGAACGCGTCGGCCAGTCGATCGGCGCGGTCGGAAGGCATCGCTCAGGGTCCGTCCTCTGGCTCGGGCTCGGCGTCGTCGGCGCCGACCTGGTGGCCCATCTCCTCCAGCGCCACCAGCAGCTTGGCGCGAGCGAGACGCCAGTACTTCTTGACCGTCCGAGGCGCCATCCCCGTGATCGCGGCGGCCTCGTCCACCTTCATCCCCATCAGGAAGCGCAGACGGACCACCTCGGCGAACTCCGGCTTCTCAGCCTCCAGCCCGTCGAGCGCCTTGAACACATCGGCGAGCATCCCCTCGTCGAACGGCTCGGGGTCGGAGAGTTCGCCCTCGGCGATCGTCAGCGGGATCCGCGCGCGACCCCCGCCCCGCTTGAGCCTATTCCGCCCCCGCGCCTCGTCGATCAGGTACTGCTGCATCGCGCGCGCCACGGCGCCGAAGTAGTGCCGACGGTTGTCCCACTTCTGGGGCTTGTCGCTCTGCAGACGCAGGAACACCGCGCTGACCACCTCCGTCGGCTCGATGTCGTCGCTCTTGCGCCGCACGAGCGCCGCGGCCTGGCGCCTGACATCCGCGTACAGGATCGTCCACAGCTTCTCCTGCGACTCGCGGTCGCCGGCGCTGGCGTCGTTGATCAGGTTCGTCAGTTCTGGCTGCTCGGAAGGGTCCATCAGCGGGTTCCTCGGAAGACACGCGGCGCAGGTTCGCGCACCACGCCGATATCGGACCGCATCTGCATCCCGTCGAAGCGGATCAGGCGGCACGCCTCGTACGCCTTCGCCCGCGCCGCCTCCAGTGTTTCGCCAAGCCCGGTCACCCCCAGCACACGACCGCCGGCGGTCACGATCGTCCCGTCATTCTGTCGCTTCGTCCCCGCGTGGTCGATCACCACGCCTTCGAGCTTCTCCGCCGCAGCCAGCCCTGTGATCGCCGCGCCGGTCTTGGGCTTCTCCGGGTAACCCCCGCTGGCGAGCACGACGCAGCACGCGTGCCTGGGGTCCCAAGAAAAGTCCGCCCGGTCCAGGTGCCCCTGGGCCGTGAGCTTGAGCAGCCGCACCAGATCGCCACGGAACCTCGCCATCAGCGGCTGACACTCCGGGTCGCCGAAGCGCACATTGAACTCCAGCACCTTCGGCCCCGCGTGCGTGAGCATGATCCCCGCGTACAGCACCCCCCGATACGCGATCTCCTCGCGCGTCAGGGCGTCGACCGTCGGCACGAGGATCTCCCGCTCGATCCGCTGGAGCATCCGATCGTCAAGGTCCACCGTCGGGCAGAACGCCCCCATCCCGCCCGTGTTCGGGCCCCTGTCCCCGTCGCCGAGCCTCTTGTGATCGCGGCAGGGCGGCAGCACCATGATGTTCCGCCCGTCGACCAGCGCCAAGACCGAAACCTCCGGGCCTTCGAGCTTCTCCTCGATCACCACCGCCCGGCCCGCGTCGCCGTGGATCCGGTCGATCATGAACGAGACGATCGCCTTGGAGGCCTCTTCGGTGTCCTTGGCGACGACGACACCCTTGCCCTTGGCCAGCCCCGCCGCCTTGACCACCGGCGCCTGCTCGCGCGAGCGGACATACGAGAGGGCCGAGTCGGGGTCGGTGAAGGTCCGCGACTCCGCCGTCGGGATCGCGGCCGCACGCATGAGCTGCTTCGCCCACGCCTTGTCGCCTTCGAGGCGAGCCCCGTCGCGCGTGGGGCCGAAGACCAGCCGGTCGGGCGCCGCGAGCTTGTCGGCGATCCCCTCGGCCAGCGGGTCTTCCGGCCCGACGACGACCAGCCCGATCCCCCGCTTCTCGCACCACTGCACCAGCCGGTACGACTCGCGGACCTCGGTCGGCTGGTCGCAGGGCTGGGCGAGCTGCGCGATGCCCGGGTTGGACATGTGCGTCGCATAGAGCGTGCCCAGCGATGGCGAGGCGGCCAGCGCGCGGGCCAGCGCGTGCTCGCGCCCCCCGCCGCCGATCAGCAGCACATCGGTCTTGCCGCCCTGAGATGAAGCGTCTTGGAGTTTGGCCATCGCCGCGATGATACGGCCCCCCGCCAGCCCGCCGATACCGAAGAGACGCTTTCAGCCCCCTTCTCAGCCCCTCTGGAGGCAGCCCCACGGGCCCGGAGGCGGGTCCGGCAGGTCTTTCTCTTGCGTCTCTGTGCGCACGAGCGTGAACCCCCGCGCCTCGTAGTTGGCCCTCGCCGCCGGGTGGTCCAGCGACGAGGTGTGCAGCACGACACGGTCCGGCTCGCCCTCCCACGCCCGTTTCAGGCACTCGGTCAGCAGCCACCCGCCCAGCCCCCGCCCGACAAACGCGGGCAGCAGGCCGAACTGCTCGATGCTGGTCTCCCGCCCGCCGCCCTCAGCTTCCCGATGATCCAGCTCGAAGTACCCGCAGGGCGTGCCCCGCATCGAGGCGACCCAGGTCTGATACCCCTCTCGCCCGATCACCTCCAGCCACCGCTCGGGCGTCCACCCGAGCCGGTCGACCCACCACCACCCGTGCCCCACCGCGACATACAGATACCGGTTCAGGTGCGGGCAGGGCTCCTCCGCCCTCCAGAGCTTCGCTCCATCGGGCGGCTTGCGCCCCGGCCGCAGCAGCGACCGGTCGGTCATCTCGTAGAAATAGGTTGTCTCTTCGACACGCACACCCGACTCCTGCGATCGCGCCTCAGTGCCCGGCCGGACGCCCGCCCTTGCGCGGATCGCTCGCCGCGTGCTTCCATCCGTGCTTGTCAACATAGATCGCCTGCACCACGCCGACCGTCCCCGTCTCGTCCGTCGAGTGCCCGAACCCGCGCATCGCCCGACGCAGGGCCCGGGTCTCGGAGCCCGGCTCGAACTGGAGGCGGTCCGGAGTCCACTGGTGATGCACGCGCGGCGCCTCCACGCCGCGCTGGGCCCGCATCCCAAACAGCAACGCGTTCAGCACCACCTGCGACGTCCCGCTGATGATCCTGGGCCCCCCGCTCGCCCCCGCCACCATGACCACCCGCCCGTCCATCAGCACGATCGTCGGCGACATGCTGCTCAAGGGCCTTTTGCCCGGCTCGGGCAGGTTGCGGTCCGACTGGCGCAGCCCGAACGCGTTGGGCGCTCCGGGCACGGTCGTAAAATCATCCATCTCGTTGTTCATCAGGAAGCCGAACCCCGGCACCGCCACCAGCGACCCGCCGATAAGGTTGATCGTCTCGGTGCACGCCACCGCCATCCCGCTCGAATCCACCACCGACAGATGGCTCGTCCCACCGCCCGCGTTCTCCTGGGCGTTCTCCGGCGTCACAGACCCGTACGCGAACAAGTCGTCCAGCGTCCGCTCCGGGTCGACGCGTGACGCGAGTTCGGCGATGTACGCAGGCGAGGTCAGCCTCGCGACCGGCACCTCCACAAACGCATCGTCGGCCAGCCACTCGGCCCGATCCGCAAACGCGTGCTTCATCGCCTCGGTTAATAGGTGCGTGTACAGGGGCGAGCCCCGGGCCGGCAACTCCACCCCGTCGAGCGTTCGCTCAAGGATCCCGAAGATCTGGATCATCGCGATCCCACCGCTCGATGGCGGCGGCATCGTCAGCAGCTCATGCCCCATGAACGACCCGCGCAACGGCTCGCCCCGACGCACCCGGTACGACGCCAGATCCTCACGCGTGATCGGCCCGCCCCCCTCCTCCATCACCCCCACGATCGCGTCGGCGATATCGCCGCGATAAAACGCCCCCGCCCCCCGCTCGGCGATCAGCCGCAGCGCCCGCGCCTGCTCCGGGTTCTGCACGCGATCACCGATCCGCATCTCGCCGCTCTTGTACAGCCTCTCCCAGAGATCCCCGAGCATCGCCAGGCGGGCCGGATCGTCCTCGATCTTGCCCCGGATGTTCTCCATCGCCTCGATGTGGTTCGCGTCGGCGATGAAGCCCTCTTCGGCCGCACGGATCGCCGGGGCCAGCACTTCGCGCCGATCCATCGTCCCGAAGTGTTCGAGCGCGTGCAGCAGCCCCGCGACCGTCCCGGGCACGCCCGAGGCGTGGACGCCGAAAGTGCTCCCATCGGCGACATCCAGCCCGGTGTAGTACTCCGGCCCGACAGCCCCGGGCGCAACCTCGCGGTAGTTGATCACCACCCGCCGCTCGACCCCGCGCTCATCGGCGGGGACGAAGATCACCATGAACCCCCCGCCCCCGATCCCGCACGAGTGCGGGCGCACGACCGACAGGCAGAAGCTCGCCGCCACCGCCGCGTCGACCGCGTTGCCTCCCTGCCTGAGCATCTCCGCCCCGGCCTCCGACGCGGCACGGTGGTCGGCCGCGACGGCCCCGTTCGAGAAACTCGCGGCGTGCTTCGGCTGGGCAGGAGTCACATTTAGGTGGGTCATGTCCCTCGCGCAGCCGCCCGACAGCAGACCCAACACCACGCCGATCCCGGCCAGGGCCGGCGCCCACAACAATCTCGTTCGTGCGATCATGCCCCCAGCGTATCGCCCCGCAACCCCGATCCCCAGCCGTCATGCCCTGCTCAGCCCCGGCGCCCCTTGAACGACGCCCGCAGCGAGATCAGCTCCCCCACACCCTCTCGGGTCAGGATGCCGACAGGGCCGCTGTCGTCTTCGACCAGGGCCGCGCTCTTCTCCGCCTGCTGCAGCCGGTCGACCGCGTCGACCAGCGGCTCGTCGGGCGAGAGCCTGAGGAAGTCCCGGTCGGCGTAGTCCATCACCGGCACATCCTGCTCGCCCGCCTCGGCAGCCTTGTGGATGTGCTCGCGCGTGAGCATCGCGATCACCTCGTTCCCCTCCATCACCGGGAACGCGCTCTGTCGCGAAGTCACCAACGCCTCGATCGCGTCGGAGATCCTCGCGCCCGGCTCGATCACCAGGTAGTCGGGCATCATCGCCCGCGCAACCTTCAGACTCTCGATCGCGCTGCGGGCGATCGCCATCTGCGCCTCCGCGGCGGCCCCGAAGAAGACAAACACCCCGATGATGATCAGCAGCGGCTGCCACTCAAAGATCCCCACGATCGCGAACCCGATCGCCAGCGTCTGCGCAAGCCTCGCCGACGCCCGAGTCGCCCGCTCGTACCCAAAGCGCATCGCGAGCAACGCCCGCAGCACCCGCCCCCCGTCCATCGGCATCGCGGGGATCATGTTGAACACCACGAGGATCACATTGATCCACATCAGCTTGTCGAAGTACGCCCCGCCAGCCTGCAGGAGCGCCTCGTCCTGACGCACATGGCCCCGCACCAGCAGCAGCCCGACAAACAGCACACCCGCGATCACCACATTGACCATCGGCCCCGCCACCGCCACAACAAGCTCCTGCGAAGGCTTGCGCGGCATCCTCTCCAAACTCGCGATCCCGCCGATCACCATCAGCGTGATGCTCCGCGTCCCGATCCCGTACCGCCTCGCCGCCAGCGCGTGCCCGCACTCGTGCAGCACCACGCACGCGAAGATCGAAAAGATCAGCGCCACGCCCTCGGCGATCTGCCAGACCGTCGCCCCCTGCGCCGCGTGCAGGTAGATCACAAACGCGATCAGCAGCCAGAACGACCAGTGGATAAAGACACCGATCCCGAAGAGCCGGCCGATCCGGACCGCACCGCCCACACGCCGCTCGGGGCGCGCCCGCTGTTCTGGCTCTCCGCCCGACGCCATCGAATCACCTTCCGGTCCGCTGTTCTTGCCCGGCGCGCTAACCAGCCCGCCGCCATCGCTCAAGACAGCGTACGCGTCGACAACCCCGGCCCGTGGTCGGTGATTCCCTCCCGATCCCTGTTCCGCTACAGCCCCGCCCGCGAACCAGACGCCCGGTACCTCGCCGCCGTCCGCTCGGAAAGCTCCCGCACGCGCGACGCCAGCGCCTCGGGCTTGACCACGCGGCAGTGCGGCCCCATCGACAGCACCCACCACACGATCTCGTCCAGCCCCGCGACCGTGCACCGGAAGGTCACCCGACCGTCCTCGTGCTCCTCGACCGTCTGCGTCTTGTGCCAGAGCGTGTCGGCGACCGTCTCAGAAAACGACGGCTCGAAGACGATCTCGACCTCGTACTCCGGCTCGCCCGGGATCATCCGCCACGCGTTGCCGATGTGCGCATCAAGGCTGAAGTCCTTGGGGATCTCATACGGACGCTCCGTCGGCTTCGCCTGCGTGAAGCGCGAAAGCTTCAGCGTCCGCACCTCGCCCCGACCGGCGTGGAACCCCACCGCGTACCACGCCCGCACCGAGAAAAACAGCGCGTAGGGCTCGAAGTCGAACGCCTCGCCCTCTCCAGATCCGCTTAGCGACTCGTAGCGGCAGACCAGCGCCCGCCGATTCCCCACCGCCTCCTGCAATCGCTCGAACACATCCGCGTACCCGTCGGGCGGGCTCGACGCCCCCACCCGCACGCTCAGCGCGCCGCCCAGCTTCTCGACCTCTTCGCGCACCTCCGCAGGCATCGCGGCACGCACCTTCTGCATCGCCCGCCACGCCGGGCCCGTAAACGCGATCTGCTCCGACCCCGCCACATGCTCGCACAGCACCGAGAGCGCCAGCGCCTCGTCCCGCGTCAACTGCACCGGAGGCAGAAAGAAGTCCGGGTCGACCCGGTACTCCTTGCTCGCGTTGTCGAACCGGATCGGGATCCCCGTCGCCCGCAGATCCGAGAGGTCGCGGAAGATCGTCCGCTCCTTGACGCCGCAGGCCTCGGCGAGCTTCGTCGGCGTCCATCTTGAGCCACCCTGAATCAGGGTGAGCAGTTTCAGGAGTCTGAGCAGGCGTGTCTGTTTCATGGATGCCCCGTGTTCGGTCCGAAATCTACCGACAATCGGCGCACGCCGCCACTCCCGACCCCTACGCCCCCGCACACCCCTTACCCTTGCGGCTCGACTCGACGCCGACGCCATGAGCACCGAACCACGCCCACTGATCAAGCGCATCCGAAAGCCCTCCGAGCCGGGGCTCGGGCTCTACGCCATCGGCACCGCCCTGGCCACGCTCGGCGTCGGGATGACCGCCATCCAGCTCGGCTTCAGAGAGCCCCCGCTGCACCCCGCCCTGCCGCAGGTGGTGCAGGCGCTGGCCGCCGCGACCCTGGTCGTCCTGATCCGGATGCGGGCCCGCAAGCTGCCCGATGCGCCGGCCCGCCTGCTCGATGTCTCGCTGGGCGTGCTCGTCGTCCTGGGGATCATCGCCGGTGCGGTTTACGGCCCTGGGTCCCTCACAGCCCACGGCGCGATGGTGTTCCTGCTGCTGCGAGAGCTCTGGAGGCTCAACGCCTTCCTCTCCAGCCGCCTCGTCAACCCTTCGCTGCTCTTCCCGCTCTCGTTCATCTTCCTGATCGCCAGCGGCACGCTGCTGATCAAACTCCCCGTCGCCACGCCCGAAGACAACCCCATCAATTGGGTCGACGCCCTCTTCACCATGACTTCCGCGGTCTGCGTCACCGGGCTGACCGTCCGCGAGACACTGAGCGACTTCACGCCCGTCGGGCACACGATCATCGGCGTCTTCATCCAGCTCGGGGGGCTGGGCCTGATCATCTTCGGCTCGACGCTCGCCCTGCTCCTGGGCGGCAGGCTCTCGTTCCGACAGAACATCACCCTGTCGGGCGCGATGGAGCAGTACCCCGCCCACAAGATCACCTCGTTTATCCGCTTCATCGTCATCGCAACGATCATCATCGAACTCGCCCTCGCCGCGGCGATGTTCCCCCTCTGGCGCTCCGTCGACGGCTCGGAGATCGGCACGATCCAGCGCGTCGGCCTGAGCCTCTTCCACTCCGTCAGCGCCTTCTGCAACGCCGGGTTCGACCTCACCGGCGAGAGCATGGTCCCCTACCGCACCGCGATGCTCGCGCAGTTGCTCGTGCTCACGCTGGTTGTCATCGGCAGCACGGGCTACTTCGTGCTCCAGGACATCGGACGCGTGATCTGGCCGCCGGCCCGCAAGAGAGCAAGGCGGAAGGGGCACAAGCCCCCGAGGCTCACCCTCCACTCCAAGCTGGTGATCTCGACGACGCTGATCGTCTACCTCTTCGGATTCGTCGCGATCCTCAGCTCGCAGCTCGCCTACGCCGGTTTCGCCGGGCTCGGGCAGACCATGGCCGACGCCCAGTTCATGGCGCTCGCGGGCCGGACCAGCGGCTTCAACACCCTGCCGATGGAGGATTTGGCGCCAGGCAGCCGCTTCTCGCTGATGGTGCTGATGCTCATCGGGGGCTCGCCCGGCTCGGCCGCGGGCGGGGTCAAGACCGTCGCGGTCGCACTCCTCGCCCTCTCGGTCATCGCCACGCTCCGCCAGCGGAACGAGACCGAGGCCTTCGGGCGGGCGATCCCCGACGCGCTGGTAAAGAAGGCCGCGACCATCGCCTTCAGCCTGCTCGCCCTGATCCTCGCCGCCACCCTGCTCCTGTGCATCCTCGAACCCTTCGACTTCGAGCGGATTTTCTTCGAGTGCATCAGCGCCGGCACCACCACCGGCCTCTCGCTGGGCATCACCGAAGAACTGAGTTCCGCGAGCAAGGTCGTGCTCATCTTCACCATGTTCCTCGGGCGCGTCGGCGCCCTGGCCCTCTTCGCCGCCCTCCTCCAGGGCAAGGCCCACGGGGGCCGGTACTCGTACCCTCACGAAACGGTCTCGCTCGGCTGAGCGGATCGGAGACGAACTCATGGCTTCCATCGCAGTCATCGGTCTGGGACGATTCGGCACACGCCTCGTCCGCAACCTCGCCAACGCGGGGCAGGATGTCATCGCCATCGACCGCGACCGAGACCGCATCGAGCAGATCGCCGACTACGCCGCCCTCGCCCTGGCGATGGACGGGACCGACGAGGCAGCCCTCCGCTCCAAGGGCGTCCAGAAGTGCGACGCGGCGGTCATCGGCATCGGCACCGACTTCGAAGCGACCGTCCTCGCCACCGTCACCCTCAAGCAGCTCGGCGTCCAGCGGGTGATCGCCCGCGCCCGCACCCGCATCAGCGCCCGCGTGCTCCGCAGGGTCGGGGCCGACGCCGTCGTCATGCCCGAAGACGAGGCCGCCGACCGCTGGGCAAACCGCTTGATCGGCCCCTCGGTCCTCAACCAGATCGAGTTCCACGAGGGCTACTCGATCGTCGAGATCCGCGCCCCCGAGGACTGGGTCGGCAAAAGCCTCGCCCAGCTCGAGGTCCGGGCCCGCTACGGGCTCCATGTCGTCGCCTGCAAACGCGACCGCCCCGCCCAGGGCGGCGGCGCCACCGAACTCCGCATCGAGGTCCCAGGCCCCACCGAACCCATCGACGCCGACGATGTCCTCGTCCTCATGGGCAAGGACGAAGACATCGCCAAGCTCCCCAGCGTGAAATAACCCGGGCACAATCCCGCCCGGCGTGGTACCATCTGCCCAACATGCCGCAGCGCGTGCGTATCACGGATGTTTCCCCAAGGGACGGGCTCCAGAACGAGCCCGGCATCGTGCAGACCGCCGACAAGGCGGAGCTTGTCATGTCGCTGGCCAGATCGGGCGTCGACGAGATCGAGGCTTCGAGCTTCGTCTCGCCCAAGTGGGTCCCCCAGCTCGGCGACGCACCCCTCCTCTTCGACCTGCTCGGCCAGGAAGAAACCCTCCACAGCGCCGATGCCCCCATGATCTCCGCCCTCGTGCCCAACGAGAAGGGCGTGCAGGGCGCGATCGACGCCAACGAAGCCGCCGGCTGGCGCCTGATCTCCAAGGTCTCGGTCTTCACCGCAGCCAGCGAAACATTCTGTAAGAAGAACACCAACGCCACCATCGACGAGACGCTGGAGCGGTTCATCCCCGTCCTGCAGCTCGCCGGGGCGGGCGCCATGCGTGTGCGGGCCTACCTCTCCTGCGCGATCGCCTGCCCCTTCGAGGGCCCGATCGCCCCCGCCAAAGCCGCCGAGGTCGCCTCCAAGCTCGTCGCCCTGGGTGTCGACGAGCTCGATGTCGCCGACACCATCGGCGTCGCCACGCCCGAGCAGATCACCCAGATGCTCGACGCGGTGCTCGAAGCCGTCGGAGAGCACTACCTCGAACACCTCACCCTCCATCTGCACGACACCCACGGACGCGCCGCCGACTGCGTCCGCGCCGCCCTCGACCGGGGCGTCCGCTCTTTCGACAGCGCCGTCGCCGGCCTCGGGGGCTGCCCCTTCGCCTCGACAGCCGACAAGCGCGCGCCAGGCAACATCGACACCGGCCTGCTCGTCCGAACCATCCGCGACGCGGGCTACCTGCCCGGCCTCGCAACCGACATCGACGACGACGCCCTGGCCAAGGCAACGAGCCTTGCCTCGGCCATGACCGCCGACAAGCACGGCAGACCGGCCGGCAAGCACGCCGGGGGACGCCAGGCGTGAGCCCGCCCAACGAACTCACCTCCGCCAGAGACGGGCAAGTCCTGACCGTCCGGCTCAACCGCCCCGAGCGACGCAACGCCATGACGCCGCGGATGCTCGCCTCGCTGGCCCGCGCCATCGACGACGCCGCGGCCGCCCCCGACCCGCCCCGCGCCCTCCTCCTCCTGGGCGAGGGCAAGGTCTTCTGCGCCGGCTTCGACCTGGACCTCTGCGCCGCCGATCCCGATGGCGACACCATGCGGGCCCTGCTCAGCGGCCTGTCGGAAACGATCCGCGCTCTCCGGGCCGCACCTTTTCCCACGGTCATCGGCGTGCAGGGCGCTGCGGTCGCCGGGGGCTGCGCCCTCCTGGGTGGGGCCGACTTCGTCGTATCCGACAACGCCGCCCGCTTCGGGTACCCCGTCCTCCGGCTGGGGGTCTCGCCGGCGGTCACCGCCCCATACCTCACAGAATCCGTTGGAACAGGCTCGTGCCGGCGCCACCTGCTCGAACCCGAGCTCTTCGACGCCCCCCACGCCCTGGGCATCGGGCTGGTCGATGAACTGGTCTCGGAGCCGGATTCTGTCGAGCCCGCGGCCCGGGCGGCCGCCGACCGGCTCGCGGCCCTCCCCCCAGATGCGGCGGCGGCCACCAGGCGATGGCTGGACCGGATCACGGGGTCTGGAAGCCTCCGCGAGCCCGCACTGGAGGCTTCCCTGTCGCTGGCGGGCGGGGCGGAGGAGCGGTCCCGCATCGCCGGGCTCAAAAAACGCTAAGGTATCGCCGCGACGCCCGGCGCCACGCCGGGCAGGGGTATCTTTTCGGGCTGAGGAACCAACGGTGGCCGAAAATCGGATATACTGGCCGAAGCCCGCCTGCGACCCCCGCGAGGGTCGCCCCGGTGCGTCCATGGTGAGCGGCCCGACCGGGCCCGCCGACGCACCCCAGCCACAACCGGAAACCAGGGCCGGACGACCCGTGCCCAACGAGACGGAGTGTGTGTGATGCCGACGAACCGCAGGAATGTTCGGTCTGGTCGTTCGGACTTTGTGCCAGGCGGCGGCTTCGAGGCCCTCGAGCCTCGCGTGCTGCTCTCGTTCGTGCCAATGGGCCCCTTCCCGCCCGACCATGGCGGCGCGAACGGTTCGGCCAACGCCTCGCACATCGTTGAGTTCGAGTGGCGCGGTTTCGATGTCCGCGCTGTTCAGAACCAATGGATCGCCTCGTTCACCGACATGATGGGCCACGAGCTCGCCGAGACCAAGGCCCTTGCCGTCGCGGCCGAGCTCGGCCTCTCGGTCGAGAATGTCCGCTCGATCGCACGAGGGCACAACGCCGTCATCAACATCTCGGGGCAGATGCCCAGCCCCGCGGCGGTCGACGCGGTCGTCGCCCAGCACGACTGGCTGCTGGAGTTCTACCCCGACTTCGCCCGGCGCGCCCCCCAGAATGTGCCCAACGACCCCCGCTTCAACGATCAGTGGCACCACCAGAACATCGGCCAGGTTGTCCCACCCCCCAGCGGGCCGACAGGCGTCACGGGCGCCGACATCAACAGCATCGCCGCCTGGGCCACCACCACCGGTTCTGAGGACATCGTCGTCGCCGTAATCGACACCGGCATCGACCTCAACCACCCCGATCTCCGCGACAACATCTGGGTCAACCCCCTCGAGGTCGCCGACGGCACCGACACCAGCGGCAACGGCTTCATCGACGACATCAACGGCTGGGACTTCGGCGCCAACGGCGGCATCGGAAACAACAACCCCCAAGACCTCGAAGGCCACGGCACAGGCGTCGCGGGCATGATCGGCGCCGTCGGGAACAACGGCATCGGCGTCACCGGCGTCGCCTGGGATGTCAAGCTCATGGCGATCAAGATCGCCGACAACGACGGCAGCCTCCTCGAGTCCGCAATCCTCGGCGCACACGACTATGTCACCATGATGCGCCAGCGAGGCATCAACATCGTCGCCAGCAACAACAGCTACGGCGCTTTCGGGTCCGACTTCTTCGCCGACTTCGAGGACGGAATCGCCAGCGAACGCGCCGCCATCGAGCGCTACATCAACGCGGGCGGCATCTTCATCGCCGCCTCCGGCAACGACGCCAACGACAACGACTCCATCTTCACCGCCTTCCCCGCCTCCTACAACATCCCCGGCATCATCTCCGTCGCCGCCACAAACAACCTGGACGAGCTCGCCAGCTTCAGCAACTTCGGCGCAGAGCGCGTCCAGGTCGCCGCCCCGGGCGAGGACATCTTCACCACCAGAGCGTCCAACCTCCCGGGCACCGCGCTCTACGAGTACACCAGCGGCACCTCTTTCGCCGCCCCGATCGTCGCCGGCGCAGTCGCCCTCATCCGCTCGGTCCGCCCGGACATCTCCGCCGACCGAGTCCGCGAGTTGCTCATCGAGACCTCGCGCCCCGTCGAGAACCTCACGGGCCGCGTCACCTCGGGCGGGGTGATCAACATCGCCGCCGCCCTCGAGGCGCTCTTCGTCGAGGGCCCGGAAGCCATCGCGATCAGCCCCGGCCCGCTGACGACCCAGCTCGACCGCGTGACCGGTCAGGCGGTCGACAGCATCACGGTCCGCTTCAGCAACGACATCGACGCGGGCGTGCTCGAAGATGTCATCAGCTCTTCGGGCTTCGCCGGCGCAATCTCGCTCTTCCGCGCCGGGCAGGACGGCCAGCTCGGCACCGGCGACGACCAGCCCATCGGCATCACCTCGATCGAGCTCAACCCCGACGATCCGCGCGAAGTCACCATCGGCCTGAACCTCAACCCGTTCACGCCCAGGCGACTCCCCGTCGATCAGTACCGCCTCACCCTTCTCCCGGGCGCCTTCAAGGACACCGCGGGCAACTTCCTCAATGGCGACGAGTTCGGGGGCGACGAAAAGGTCTACGACTTCCGCGTCCTCGGCGCCACCTCCAGCTTCGAGCCCAACGACACGCTCGCAAACGCGACCCTCGTCCCATTCACCGTCTCGGGCGAGGCCTACATCCAGGGCCTGGTCATCGGCGACGGCACCGGCGGCACCCGCGATGTCGACATCTTCCGCCTCGAACTCGAACGCGCCGGACAGATCCGCGCAGAGGTCTTCGCCCAGCGCAGGCTCGGCGGCTCCAACCTCGATTCCTACCTCCGCCTCTTCGACGCGTCGGGCAACGAGATCGCCGCCAACGACCAGTACGAAGGCTCCGACTCGCTCATCAACTACTTCGTCACCACCAACGGCACCTACTACCTCGCCGTCAGCGCCTTCCCCAACATCGATTACAACCCCAATACCTCCGCCAGCGGCGTGCAGTCGCAGAGCACAGGCGTCTACGACCTCTCCATCGGCGTCGACCTCGTCTTCGAGGACCGACGCACCTTCACAAGAGACCACTCCGACGACCCGCTCCGCATCCCCCAGGGCGACGGCGTCACCCAGCCGCCCACCGGCTCCACCATCTCGACCCTCACCGTCGACGAGACCAGGCCGATCCTCGATCTCAATGTCCGCGTCAACATCCAGCACAGCTTCGTCAGCGATTTGCGCCTCACGCTCTTTGCGCCCGACGGAACCTCCGTTGTGCTTTTCGAGCGTCGCGGCGGCACCGGCCAGGACCTCGTCGGCACCGTCTTCAACGACGAGGCCGCCGTCGAGATCGGCAACGGCGTCGCCCCCTTCGACCGCGCCGGAGGCTACAAGCCCGAGCAGTCGCTCAACGCCTTCAACAGCAAGAGCGCCGCGGGCAACTGGGTCCTCCGCGTCGACGATCTCAAAGCCGGCGACAACGGCTTCCTCCTCGACTGGAGCCTCGACTTCACACTCGAGAATCAGGTCTCCGGCCCCTTCGAGCCCAACGACACGCTCAGCAACGCCGCGGACATCCAGAGCCCGCTCCGCAACTCCGGCGGCGTCACCATCAACGCCCGTATCGGCGACGGCGGCTTCGGTCTCCTCGACCGCGACCTCTACCGCTTCGAGGCACTCAGAGGCGAGACGCTCCGCGCCGTCCTCACCAGTGCCGGAACGCTTAACACAGCCATGCGTCTGTTCAACAGCGCCGGCACAGAGATCTTCAGCGTCACCAGCGCCGACTCGCTCAACTCCCGGATCGACCGTTTCGTCTTCACCGAGAGCGGCACCTACTTCCTCGCAGTTTCCGAAGCGGCCAATGTCCAGTACGACCCCAACGCGGTCACCAGCGGCACGCCCAGCGCCACCATCGGCGACTACACGCTCGCCGTCACCCTCGCACGGGGCGTCTCAGACCCCGCACGCTCCCTCGCCGGCGACCAGCTCGCCATCGGCGCCAACGCCGACGGCACATTCCGCTTCACTCAGGGCGGCGTGACCACCGGCCTCCGCTACAACGGCCTGGACTTCCTCCTCCCCGCTGGCGCGCAGACCACGGGCAACCCCATCCACTTCTTCGGCGCACGCGTCGACGGCGGCACCTTCCGAAACGACGGCCCCGCCGGAGAGACCGGCATCCCCGTCACACTCACCGATCAGTCCGACGCGTTCAACAGCCGCATCATCGGCGACGGCGTCTTCCGCGGCATGGACTTCACTCGCGCCGTCGCGTTCGCGAACGGCGACTCGTTCCTCGCGATCGATGTCACACTCCGCAACAACACCACCACGAAGGTCCCGGGCGTCTCGTGGATGGAGGCGTTCAACCCCCTCCACGGCCTCGGTCTCACCGGCGGCAGCGCAAACACACTCAACGATGTCCTCAGCAACGGCTCGGGCTTCCTCCCCTTCGCCAGCGCTTCGGTCACCGCCGGCGGCTTCAACCAGGGCCTGTCCATCGCCCTGGCCGCCCCGGCCAACGACTCGCGCGCCATCGCGACCTTCTTCAGCCCGACGGAGGTCATGCGCGACCCGTCGTTCCTGCTCAACCGCCCGATCAACGACCCGACCCCGGGCACCAGCGACATCGGCGCCATCCTCGCCGCCTCGGGCAGCAACCAGGCGATGGGCCTCGCCTTCGACCTCGGCGATGTCGAGGCGGGCCAGGCCGTCAACATGCGATACTTCATCTTCCTCGGCGACTCACTCGCCGATGTCCGCGCCGTCTACGAAGACCTCAACATGGGCGTCGGCACGGGCCACCTGACGGTGAACCGCGCCACCCCGGCCGTCGAGCCTCTCCAGGTCGACCCCGGCGGAAGAAGCATCGCCGACACAGCGCCCACACTCCCCTACCGCCTCTTCTACCCCGAGGGCTTCGCCGGCCCCGCCACCAGCACCTTCATCCCCATCAGCAATCCCAACACAGAGCCCGTCCGCGTCATCGTCATCGCCCGCTACGAGACTGGCTTCGTCACAGACGCGCAGGGCAACCCCGTCCGCGATGTCGTGCTGGCCGACCAGCTCCTCCAGCCCGGCGCACGCGGCGGCATCACCGTCACCACCCCCGACATGTACCAGAACGACACCATTCTGGTCGAGCGGGACACGCCCTACGCCATCGAGATCCGCTCGGAGCTCCCCGTCGCCGCGACCTTCAGCCACTACGACGAGTTCTTCTTCGCCGGCGGCCAGTCCGGCGGCCTCGGAGAGTCATTCCTCTCGAATGTCAGCAGCGACTGGATCTTCGGCGATGTCACCAAGGGCCCGGGCGTCCGCGACTTCATGCTCTTCCAGAACCCCACCGCCCAGCCTGTCAAGGTCACCGCGACCGCTCTGGGCGAGGGCGGCCAACGCTACGAGCTCACCATCACGCTCCAGCCCTACGCCCGCGGCGGCATCGACATCCGCGACGCCAGCAACTTCACAAACCTCAACACCGGCCAGTTCAACCAGCAGCTCCCCAACGGCAACTACGGCTTCCTCATCGAGGCCGAAGGCCTCGTCGTTGCAGCGCTCAGCCACTACGACGCCAACAACCGCGCCACCTCCGGCGTCGCCGGAACGCCCGGCCGCGGCTCGACCACGGGCGTCATCCCCGAGGGCCAGATCGGCCTGGAGGGCGACAGCGAGAAGCTCGGCCTCACCAACCCCAACTCCACCGCCGCCACTGTTCTGCTCAAGTTCCAGTTCCAGAGCGGCACCAGCTACAGAACAACCGTCAATGTCCCCGCCTTCGGGCGACAGACACTCGATGTCGGTTCGCTGCCCAACTTCCCCGCTGATGAGCCCTACGGCATCTCCTTCCAGTCCCCGACCCCCGTCGCCATCTCCCTGCTGACCCAGGCCCGGGGCGACGAGTTCGCCGCCGCCTACGGCGCCGCGGCGCACACCTTCTGGGGCTTCGGCGAGGGCTTCCGCCCGGGCCAGCAGCAGCAGAACAACAACCCCGTCTTCGAGTTCCTCCGCCTCTTCAACCCCACCGACGAGACCGCAACCGTCGAGATCGCCCTCATCTACACCGACGGCACCTCCGATGTCGTCCGGCGCTCCATCGAGGGCAACCGCGTCCGCGAGTTCAACATCATCGACGAGCTCATCCTCCCCGAGCGCGGAGACGGCCGTCTCTTCTTCAGCATCACCGTCAAGTCCTCCGTCCCGATCGTCGCCTACATGTCGCACTTCGATTCGTTCTTCCCCGGCGGCTTCGGCACACTGGGCACGCCCCTCGGCCTGCCCATCCCGATCCCCGCGAGCGAGTAAGCACGCGACACTTCTATCCCGAACGCAACGCACCCGCCCCGGCCCGCGCCGGGGCGTTTTCTTTACCCACGCCCAAAGCGCACAACGACCCATACCATGAGCCGATGAGCAACCTCGCCAATCTCAGCCGCAACGGCCCCGTCGCAACGCTGACGATCAACCGCCCCGACGCTCGCAACGCGCTCTCGATCGACCTGCTCGCTGCGCTGCACGACCGCCTCGACGAGCTCGAGCGAACCCCGACCCCCGTCACCGTGCTCACCGGCGAGGGCCGGGCCTTCTGCGCCGGCATGGATCTCAAGCAGGTCCTCGGCGGGTACGACACCGCCTACGAACTCCTCTCCTCACTGGGCGCCCTGACCCTCAGGCTCCGCTCGCTCCCATCAGTCGTCGTCGCGAAGGTCAACGGCGCCGCAATCGGCGGCGGGTGCGGGCTCGTCTGCGTCTGCGACATCGCGCTGACCCACGAGAACGCCAAGCTCGGCTTCCCCGAGGTCGAGCTCGGCCTCTGCCCCGCCGTCGTCGCGCCCTGGGTGGTCAGAAAGGTCGGCCCGGGACGCGCCCGCCGGGTGCTGCTGCTGGGCGGGGTGATGGACGGGGCGCGGGCCGCAGAGGCCGGGCTCGTCGACATCCTCACACCAACCACCGACGACCTCGACGAAGAGACCGACGCCCTCGCCGAACGCCTCGCATCGGGCGGCCCAGAAGCGATGGCCGCGACCAAAGGGCTCCTCAACAGGATCGACGGCTCCGACGACCGCGACCTCATCACCGAAGGCGCCCGCCTCTCGGCCCAGATGGTCTCAGAGCCCGAAGCGCAGGCCCGGCTCAAGGCCCGCTTTGGCTGACATCTCTTGCCGCCGCCGACTCGTCGGAAGACTGATACAATGTCCGCAACAGAGATTTATCGCAAACACACCCAAAAGTATTGAATCAAGACCGAGGAGATTCCTATGACAACCGAACCGCTGCGAACAGAGATCGATCCGGCGGGGGGCGGGTGCGCCGTTGTCTACCTCGAACAGCCCGACTCGCCGGTGGTCGTGCTCGACCGCCGCCTGATCCAGCGACTCGAGGCGACCCTCTCCGGCCTGCCCGAAGGCCTCGCGGGCGTCGTGCTCGCCTCGGCGAGCGAGCGGGTCTTCGTCGCGGGCGCTGACCTCAAGTCGATCTCAGGCCTCGACGACGCCTCGCTCGATCGTTACCTCTCCTACGGCTCGAAGGTCTTCGCGATGCTCTCGTCGATGCCCTGCCCGACCGCCGCGGCGATCAACGGCGCCGCCCTCGGGGGCGGACTGGAGATCGCGATGCACTGCGACGGGCTCGTCGCCGCCCCTTCTCCCTCCGGGAAGCCCTACCCAGTCGGCCTGCCCGAGGCGGGGCTCTCGATCTGCCCCGGCTGGGGCGGGACCAACCTGCTCCCGGCGCGGATGGACGCTTCCGAAGCGATCACGCGCACCGCGACAGGCAAGCCGATGACCTTCCCCGAGGCGGTCGAAGCGACGCTCTTCGACACCGTTGTGGAGAAGCCCGAGAACCTTGTCGCCACCGCCCGCGAGTGGGTGCTCGCCCAGCCCAAGCCCAAGCGAGACAACGCCCCGACCCGCTGGATCGGCCGCGACGATCTGAAGGCCGGCGTCCGCAAGGCCCTTGAGGGGCTGCAGTCAGAACTCTCGGGCGACCCCGCCCAGGAGGTCCTCAAAGCGGTCGGAGCGGGCCTCGACGAGGGCTGGCAGGCCGCCCTGGCCTCAGAACGCGCGAGTCTGATCCGGCTGCGCAACGAACCGGCAGGTCGGGAGGCGATCGCCGCCTTCTTCGCCAAGTCCGGCGCAAAGCCCGCCGCGAAGGAAGCTTCGGGCAAGCGGGCCTAGGCTCGGCTCCGGCCGACACCCGACAGCACCCGATCCGATCGCGGACACGGTGCGAAGCGGTTTCTCACAGGGAAGCATCTCCGCTAAGGTGATGCCGTGGGTCAACACAATCAAGCGTCCGCGGGCGACACAGAGCCCAAGGCGGACGAAACGCGGAAGGAGCGATTCCGATGGCGGACCTGAAGAACCTGAAAGGCGTCTCCGAGAAAGACCGCCGTCTGCTGGAAGACGCCGAGTCCCTCCTCGGCGCAGAGCCCACCAACATGGGCGCGGTCAAGAACATGTTCTGGGGCCGCTTCCGCGAAGACCTCTACTTCCCATACCCGGACATGAGCCAGGAGCGCGCGCAGGAAACGGCAGAGTGCGACCAACTCCTCGCCAAGCTCGAGGAATACCTCCGCCACGAGCACCCCGCCACCCTCATCGACCAGGACCAGGAGATCCCCGACTGGGTGATCCGCAAGCTCTTCGAGCTCGGCGTGCTCGGCATGACCATCCCCAAGGAGCAGGGCGGGCTGGGCATGGGCATCACCAGCTACAACCGCGTGCTGGAGATGATCGGCAAGTACTGCGGCTCCACCGCCGTCGTCGTCAGCGCCCACCAGTCCATCGGCTGCAAGGCCATCATGCTCTTCGGCACCGACGAGCAGAAGGTCCGCTGGCTGCCCAAGCTCGCGACCGAGTGGCTCAGCGCGTTCTGCCTTTCAGAGCCCAATGTCGGCTGCGACGCCGGCGGGCAGGAGACCCGCTGCGAGCTCTCTGAAGACGGCGAGCACTACATCCTCAACGGCGAGAAGAAGTGGGCCACCAGCGGCGCGCTCTCGAGCATCTTCACCGTCATGGCCAAGCAGAAAATGCCAGACGGCTCAGAGAAAGTCTCCGCCCTCGTCTGCACGCCCGACATGGAGGGCGTGGACATCTTCCAGAAGAACCGCTCCAAGTGCGGCATCCGGGGCACCTGGCAGGCGCGCATCAGCTTCAAGGATGTCCGCGTGCCCAAGGCCAACCTCCTCCACAAGGAAGGCAAGGGCCTCAATGTCGCACTCACCTGCCTGAACTACGGGCGCTGCACGCTCTCGGCCGGCATGCTCGGCGGCGCCAAGCGTGCCGCCGAACAGGGCGCAAAGTGGGGACAGACCCGCTACCAGTTCCAGCGCCCACTCAGCGACTTCGAGCTCGTCCGCTCCAAGATCGCCAACATGGCGGCCCTCAACTACGCCATGGAATCCGTCCTCTACGCCACCACCGGCTTCCTCGACCGGGGCGACGAAGACATCATGCTCGAAACCGCCATCTGCAAGGTCTTCTGCTCAGAGATGGGCTGGCGCGTCGTCAACGACGCCATGCAGATCATGGGCGGCGAGTCCTACATGACAGAGAACGAGATCGAACGAATCTTCCGCGACAGCCGCATCAACATCATTGTCGAGGGCGCAAACGAGGTCATGCAGTCCTTCGTCTTCGGCTACGGCGGCAAGCAGCTCGCCGAGAAGATGGTCGGCGTCAAAGACGCCGTCGGCTGGGACAAGGACGAGGGCTTCGGCCAGAACTTCAAGCGCATCAGCACCGGCATGCGCAGCAAGACCATCCGCAAGGCCGCGATCCCCCTGGGCATCGAGATCTTCCTCCGCGTCCGCCCCAAGGCCCCCAGCATCACCAAGGTCGATCCCTCGCTGCGCAAGGTCGCCTCCAGGCTCGCCCGCTATGTGCGCGACCACGCCCACGAGTTCAAGCGCACCAGCGCCCGCTACGAAGAGAAGCTCCTCGCCCGCCAGATCGTCCAGGCCCGCCTCGCCGACAGCGCCATCTACCTCCACGCCTGGGCATGCACCCTCTCCAGGCTCGACGCGCAGCTCAAAGCCGGCGCCGACGGCACCGAGTTCGAGCGCGACCGCGCCGCAGCAGAGCACTTCTTCGCCATCGCAGAGACCGAGATCGACAAGGTCTTCAGCGAGCTCTATCGCAACACCGACGAGACCATGCTCAAGGCCGCCGACAAGGCGATCGCCTACAACGACTCCCTTCCCAACGACCTGTTCATCATCCCCGAACGCTCCCCCGTCGCAAAGGGCGAAGGACGAGAGCCGCGCAACGAGGGTGTCAAGCAGTTCCCCGGAGGCAGCGCCGTCGAGGCGCAGCAGAGCCCAGACGCCTGAAAACAGACGCCTGAAATCCGACGCCCGAGCCTCTGGCGGCGACCCCAGGACCCGACGACGGACGCCCAAACGCCCGCGCGATCCCCGCCGCCGCGAACCGACCTACACTGGGCGCGACGCGGGACCGACGATGTCGGTCCGCGCCCTCCAGCCACGGAGTGATCCATGCCGAAGAAAACCGTCTATAAGGCGACGATCGAGCACCTCCAGATCCTCAACGAGGACGGCAAGCTCGACGCCTCGCTCGCCAAAAATACGCTGACCGACGAGGAGGTCGCCTTCCTCTTCGAGCAGATGGTCATCTGGCGCCACTTCGACGAGGTCGCCTTCAAGCTCCAGCGTTCGGGGCGCATGGGCACCTACCCGCAGAACAAGGGGCAGGAGGCCGCGGCCCTCGGCTCAGGCTTCGCCGCAAAGAAGGGCACGGACTTCCTGGTGCCCTGCTACCGCGAGAACGCGGCGCTCTTCCTGCACGGGCTGGCGCCCCACATGATCCTCCTGCACTGGATGGGCGACGAGCGGGGCAACCAGATCCCCGACAATGTCAACTGCACGCCCATCTCCATCCCCATCGGCACCCAGATGCTCCACGCCACGGGCATCGCCTGGGCCTACAAGATCCGCAAGGAGCCCCGCTGCGTTGTCACCTACTTCGGCGACGGTGCCACCAGCGAGGGCGACTTCCACGAGGCGATGAACTTCGCCTCCACGCTCGAAGTCCCCTGCGTCTTCTTCTGCCAGAACAACCAGTGGGCCATCTCCGTCCCCCGTGAGGTCCAGATGGCCTCAGAGACCGTCGCGCAGAAGGCCCTCGCCTACGGCATGCCCGGCATGCAGGTCGACGGCAACGACATGTTCGCCGTCTTCAAGGCCACGCGCGACGCGCTCGACCGCGCCCGCAAGGGCGGCGGCCCCACCTTCATCGAAGCCGTCACCTACCGCCTCGCCGACCACACCACCGCAGACGACGCGAAGCGCTACCGCGATGTCAAAGAGGTCGAGGCTTGGACGAAGAAAGACCCGATCATCCGCCACCGCAAGTTCCTCGAGTCCAAGGGCCTCTGGTCGGACAAGAAGCACGCGGAGGTCGAGGCCAAGGCCAAGAAGATCGTCGACGAGATCATCAAGACCGCAGAGGGCATCGAGAAGCCCTCCCCCGCGGACATCTTCAACTACACCTTCGCCGAGATCCCCGAGCAGCTCAGGGTCCAGCGCGACACGATGCGGACCAACTCGCTGGGCCAGGACCCGTCGCAGACTGGCCTGAAAACCGAGCACGCGCACACTCGCTGATCGGCCCCGAAGGCACGCGGAGGCGACCATGCTTGTCCAGCTCACAGATCACAAAGGCAACGAGGTCTGGATCAACCCGGTCCATATCAAAATGGTCCGCCAGAAGAAGCCCGGCGTCGTCGAACTCTTCATGGCCGTAACCGCGAACTGGGGCGCCCCCACCATGCGTGCGACGGGCGAGCTGCACGAAATCATCGACCGCCTCAACGCCGCGATGCCCGCCGACCTGGGCGCCTACACGCCGGCCCTCGACGAGCAGCAGTCCGACGACGACCACACCGGGGGCGCAGGCGCCGCCTTCATCGGCTGACAGAGACACCAAGCACACGCGGGCAAGCAAGCCCGAGCAACCGAAACCGGAGCACCACCGAGATGCCCGAACTCAACCTCGTCCAGGCGATCAACCAGGCCCTCGCGCAGGAGATGGAACGCGACGAACGCGTCGTCGTCCTCGGCGAGGATGTCGGCCTCAACGGCGGCGTCTTCCGCGTCACAGAAGGCCTGCAGGCCAAGTTCGGACGCGAGCGCGTCGTCGACACCCCGCTCGCCGAATCGGGCATCATCGGCGCCTCGATCGGCCTGGCGATGGCCGACATGCGCCCCGTCCCCGAGATCCAGTTCGAGGGCTTCCTCGGCCCGGCGTACGACCAGCTCGTCAACCACGCCGCACGCTTCAGAACAAGAACCCGCGGCGCCATCACCATCCCGATGACCGTCCGCGTGCCCGTCGGCGGCGGCATCCACGCCCCCGAGCTCCACTCCGACTCGCCCGAGGCCATCTACTCGCACAGCCCGGGCCTGAAGGTGCTGATGCCCTCGACCCCCTACGACGCCAAGGGCATGCTGCTCGCCGCCATCCGCGACCCCGATCCCTGCATCTTCTTCGAGCCCAAGCGCGTCTACCGCTCCTTCAAGGAAGAAGTCCCCGAGGGCGACTACGAGGTCCCCATCGGCCAGGCCAAGGTCGTCTCCGAGGGCGACGACATCACCGTCGTCACTTGGGGCGCGCCCGTCTTCCAGTGCCTCGCGGCCATGGACGAACTGCCCGACGATGTCTCCGTCGAGCTCATCGACCTCCGCACCATCTATCCGATGGACACCGACACGATCATCGAGAGCGTCCGCAAGACCGGGCGCTGCGTCGTCGTTCACGAGGCCCCGCGCACCGCGGGCATGGGCGCCGAGATCGCAACGGTCATCCAGGAAGCCTGCTTCCTGCACCTGGAAGCCCCGGTGCAGCGTGTCACCGGCTTCGACACCGTCATGCCCTACTACAAGCTCGAGCTGGACTACCTGCCCGAGTCGCCCCGCATCGTCCAGGCCGTGCGCGAGTGCCTGGCGTACTGACGCCGACTCGCCCGAGCGTACCGGACGCGAAAGAATCAAAACCGAACGGGGGCAGCGCCATCGACGCCTCCCCCCGCACGACAGCAAGACACGAGGACAACGATGGCCGGCAAAGTCTCTTCAGACCCCAATGTCTTCCTCCTCCCCGACATCGGCGAAGGCCTCCAGGAGGCCGAGGTCATCAAGTGGCTCGTCTCTGAAGGCGACGAGGTCGAGGAAAACCAGGCCCTCGCAGAGGTCCAGACCGACAAAGCCCTCACCGAGATCCCAAGCCCCCGCGCCGGCAAGATCGCCAAGCTCCACGGCGCCGACGGCGAGGTCATGAAAGTCGGCGCGCCGTTCGTCTCGTATGTCGGCGCCGGCGGCGCGGCAGCCGAGCCCAAGGCCCCGCCCGCCAAGAGCGCCGCGCAGGAAGAAGAACGCGAAGACGCGGGCACCGTCGTCGGCCAGATGTCCGGCGACCTCGCCGGCGTCAGCCGCGCCGAAGGCAAGGCCCTCGCGACCCCCGCCGTCCGACGCCTCGCCCGCGACCTCGGCGTCGACATCGACAGCGTCAAGGGCACAGGCATCGGCGGGCGCGTCACCAAGCGCGATGTCGAGAACGCAAAGTCCGGCGCAGGCACGCAGTCCCGCGCCGCCGGAACCACAACGCCGAGACCCGAGGCTCCCGAGCGCGGCACCTCCCGCCGCCCGCTCCCCAGCCAGCCGGCCCAGCCGCAGGCCCAGCGCCCCGCCTCGCAGCCCCAGCAACCCAACTACCAGCAGCCCCAGCCCTACCAACAGCCCTATCCCCAGCAGGGTTACCCACAGCAGGGCTATGCCCAGCCATACCCGCAGCCGTATCCCCAGCCCTACCCGCAGCACCCGATGATGATGCCCGGCTACGCGCCGTACCCGCCCTACATGATGCCGATGCCCTGGGGCTACATGCCCCAGATGCCCATGCCCCAGATGCCCGGCATGCACCCGGGCATGCAGCCCGGCGGCATCCCGACCGCCCCCGGCTTCACCCCCTTCCAGTCCGGCCGCCCCGTCCCCCCGCCCGCCCAGGTCTCTTCCGTCGAGCCCGGCGCAGGCACCGCCAGCGTGCCGTTCAAGGGCGTGCGCCGTGTCATCGCCGGCAAGCTCCGCCAGTCCGTCGATACCGCCGTCCACTTCACCGTCATGGACGAAGCCGATGTCACCGCCCTCGACGACCTCCGCCGGCGCCTCGCGGCAGAGTCCGGGCGCAAGCTCAGCTTCCTGCCCTTCATCGCCTCGGCCGTCTGCCGCGCACTCTCGGGCTCCTACGGCGCCCTCAACGCCCGCGTCGACGACGAGCGCGACGAGATCGTCCAGCACGAGGCCGTGCACCTCGGCATCGCGACCGACACCGACAGCGGCCTCATGGTCCCCGTCCTCCGCGACGCCGACCGCGCCGATGTCTTCACGCTGTCCGATCAGATCGCGACGCTGGCCGCGACCGCCCGCGACCGCTCGATCCCGCGCGAACAGCTCACCGGCTCGACCTTCACCATCAGCAATGTCGGCAGCCACGCCGGCCGCTTCGCCACCCCCGTGATCAACTACCCCGAGGTCGGCATCATCGCAGTCGGCAAGGCCTACGACGGCGTCGTCGTCCGCGACGGCCAGCCGATGGTCGCCAAACTCATGCCCCTCAGCCTCGCCTGCGACCACCGAGTCGTCGACGGCGCCACTGCAGCCCTCTGCCTCGCCGAGATCGTCAGACTGCTGCAGGAGCCCGAGCAGTTGGTGTAGTCAGGAGAGCGTATTGTGGCCTTGAACATTGAAGTGGAGTGGCATAGGCCACTCGACCTGTACCCGGGCGGAGATGGGCTAATCTACGAGCTCGACTGGGACTTGTTGCCTCCTTCCCCTGGCATCTATGTTTTCTCGCGACATTGGGGTGACAAGACCACCCCGTTCTATGTCGGGCGAGCCGACAACCTACAAAAGAGAGTTCGCCAGCAGACGAACAATCTCCGCCTCATGAAGGGGCTGGAAGATCACTTCAGGAGAGGCAGCCGCCGCTTGCTCTATGCGACTGTAATCACGAAGCGAGGCCAGCAGATCAAGAAAGTGCTGGACATCGTTGAGCGAGCTTACATCGAGCATTCGCTGTCTCTTGGGTTCGACTTACTGAACAAGGCGGGGACAAAGATTCGCCACCACGAGATTTCGTCGTGCGGGCGCAAGCGCAATCACAGCCCGTTCCCTCGACTGATGAATGTGCGATCACGTTGATTAGCCGGAACCCCTCGGCGATGTTGTTCGACACCGAGAGCGACGCCCGCAACAGTTGATCGCGCAGACCCCATGCCGATCGAGCGAACCGTCGCGGGCCACCTCCTCCACCGAGACATACAGCCTCGCCGAATCCTTCCAAACCGGCAGCTCCTCGAAGCGTTCGTACTTCATGGCGCGAGGATACCGCACCTCCAGATCCCGAACATCGCCCGCCCTCGCCGCCGGTCTGAAAACCGCGCTTCCCGTTCTCCAGCAAAGCGTGTATCTTGGTCGATGTGCGCCGACCTTCAGAGCGGCGCTGGTGGATCCGGTTGATTCAATCTGAAGGGACAGCCATGACTCGGACACTCGCGATCGTTCTGGCCGCCGGCGCAACGCTCCTGCCCTGCTCGACACCCTCATACGCCAACGACGCCCGCGAGAAAGCCGCGCAGGTGCTGAGGGACATGGCGAGCAATCTCGAGTCCTCCCCCCGCCTCAGCTTCAACTACAGCATCGAGTGGCGGACCACCGCCGAGGGGATGCTCATTGTCTACACGATCGATCTCGAAGCGTCGCGCGAGCTGCCCGGCAAGTACGCGCTCCGCCGCACCGGCGGCACGCGATCGGCGGACTTCTACAGCGACGGCGAGCAGCGTTACATCTATGTCCGCCCGACCAACAGATTCGTGAAAGAACCCGCCAACACCGAGGATGTCAGGCTGTTCAGCGAGGATCCGTCGGCGCTCGGCGGCTTTGCCGACATGATGGTCCCGCCCGGGCTGCTCGCCATTCTCTCGCACGAGCCGCACCGCTCGATCCAGCGGATCAAGGGCGACGCGGAGTACATCGGCCTGGAAGAAGTCAACGGGACCGAAGCCCACCGCATCCGCACATCGCTCGGCGGACGGAAGCTGGAGATCTGGGTCGACGCAGGCGACTCCGCCTGGCTGCTGCGGACCTTGTACGAGCAGGAGCCCGACGAGTCATACACAGCCTGGTACCCGGACATCGCCACGACGGCAATCACCGATTTCTCCAACTGGCAGCGCATCAACAGCTTCCCCGAGAACGCGTTCGCATTCGTACCGCCCGACGACGCTGAATCCGCACAAAGCATCGTCACGGCCTTCTGGGGCGACTTCGGCTTCGATTTCGACGAAGACTTCGACGACCACGCAATGGCCGACGACCGCGACGAGTTCGCGCATCTCATCGGCGCACGCGCCCCCGACTTCGCGCTGCACCGCTTCGACGGCGGCGAGATCCGCCTCTCCGACGCCATCAAGGACCACAAAGCCGTCGTCATCGACTTCTGGGCCTCGTGGTGCCCGCCCTGCGTCGCCGGACTCCCCGTGCTCAAGGAACTGACCGACGCGCATGATGGCGATGTCGCCTTCATCGCCATCAATGTCCGCGAAGACGAAGCGACCATCCGACGCTTCCTCGACCGCCAGGGCCTCGAACTCACCGTCGCCATGGACACCGACGGCTCGGTCTCACGCGACTACAGCGTCTCGGGCATCCCCCAGACCGTCATCATCGGCGCCGACGGCACGGTCCGCAGCGTGCATGTCGGCTTCGCGATGAACATGAAAGACGACATCCGCCGGGACATCGACGACGCCGTCGAAGGCCGACCTCTCGATCAAGTCGGCCCCGCCCAGCCCGTTTCGCGCACAGAGAATCTCCACGAAGTCTGGGCCTTGCAGGGCCGATGGGGCGGCGTCGCGGCAGACAACAACGCGGGCGAGGTCTACGCCATCAGCCGCCGCGGCGTCACACGCGTCAGCCCCACCGGCGAGCCGCTCGGCGAGATCCAACTCGTCAGCGAGGGGCAAACCCTCCGCATCGCCCGTTTCAACGACGCCGAAGCCCCGAGCATCGTCACCTTCAGGCAATGGGGCGTTGCTCCCGTCGTGTTCGGCGCCGACGGCGCTGTCAGATTCCGAGTGCCCGAACTCGACGGCGTCAACGATGTGATCGCCGCAGACATCACCGGCGACGGCGTCGACGAGCTGCTCGTGGGTTACAACGGCAACGGCGGGCTCAGGCTCTTTGACCACCAAGGCAACCAGCTCTGGCGCACCCGCCACATCGGCAATGTCTGGTCAGTGACCGCGGCCGACATCAGTGGCGACGGTGTCCGCCGCCCCGTCTCCACCTCCGCCGGGGGAACGGTGCACATCTTCGACGAAAGCGGGAATCAGACCAACCTGCTGCGCCCCCCGCTCTACGCCACACTCGTCCACGCGATACCCACCGGCGCCAACGACGAACTGCTGCTGCTCGGCTCGGCCGCCGACGCCTCCCTCCAGCCGATCGCCGCTCGCATCGCCCCCGACGGCGAAGTTCGCTGGACGGCCCGACTCGAACCGAATGGACAGCACATCCGCTGCTCATCGGTCAGCCCCTGCGGATCGCTCGCCGCGGGCGTAACCACCAACGGACAACTGACCATCCTCGACCTGGCGGACGGGGAAACAGTCGCGACCATTCAGACCGTGTTCGGGGCGGAGTTCGACTGGCTGGCCCGAAACGGAGACTCGCCGTTGCTCGTTCTCGCCTCCGAGCGTGGGCTGCAGGCCTTCGAGGTCGTCAGGGAAGATCCCGCGGACTGACCATCCGCCGCGACACCCCCCGTACCATGGCCAGATGAGCCAAGACACCCGCTACCGCGTCACTCTCCTCCGCGCAGGCCGCCTCCTCCTCGACGGCGGCGGCATGTTCGGCGTCATCCCCAAAGTTGTCTGGACTCGCCAGGTCCAGCCCGACGACAAGAACCGCATCGAGATCGCCCACAACTGCCTGCTGCTCCAGCGCGTCGGCGAGGGCGAAGGCCCCAAGCTCGTCCTCATCGAGTCCGGCACCGGCGACAAGCTCGACGCCAAAATGCAGTCCATCTTCGGCCTCGACGCCACAACCGTCGAAACCGCCCTCACCGACGCTGGCCACAAACCCGAAGAAATCGAAGCCGCCATCATCAGCCACCTGCACTTCGACCACGCCGGCGGCCTCAGCCGCCGCTGCCGCGAGGGCGAAACGCCGGACTGGACCGCCATGGGCGACGACGCCTCGGGCGACGAGCCCCGCGTGAAGCTCACCTTTCCAAACGCGGAGGTCATCACCCAGCGGGCCGAGTGGAACAACGCCCTCGCCAACGACGCCGTCATGACCCGCACCTACTACCGCGACCATCTCCTCCCGCTCCAGATCCCCCTGCCCAGCGGCCGCCCCCGCCTCCGCATGGTCGAGTCCCCCGCCCCCTTCCCCGCCAGCGTCATCCCCCGCCGCGACGCACTCCCCGACACCCCGCTGCCCGACCGCGAGACCACAGTCCTCCCCGGCATCAGCGTCTTCCTCGTCCCCGGCCACACCTGGGGCCAGCAAGCCGTCAAGTTCACCGACGATCGCGGCAGGACCATCGTCTTCACCCCCGATGTCCTCCCCACCGCCTGGCACGCCGGACAGGCCTTCAGCCTCTCCTACGACATCGAGCCCTACACCAGCATGCTCACCAAACACTGGCTGCTCAAGGAAGCCGCCGACCGGGGCTGGGTCCTCGCCCTCGACCATGAGCCGGGCGACCCCTTCCGCCGCGTCGAGTCCGACAGCAAGGGCTGGTACCGCCTCACCGACGCCTGAGCGTCCACCCCGGCCCCATCAAGAGCGGACCCCGCCGCGCGGATACCATCCATCGTGCGTGAATCGACCACGACAGCGGATGTCTAGACAACCCCGGACGAGGCCGGCGCCGCAGGCGCTGACGCCAAAGACGCCGCAGAAGGCGCCCAGACGCCCAAGCCCGGCGCTCTGGCCACGCGCAACGACGCAAAGCCCTCCAAGCGATCCTTCGTCGACCGTTTCGAGGCGTTCATGAGCCGCCTCTCCACCAAGAACAACTTCTGGCACCGCATCTGCTCGCTCTTCTGGCTCCCCTACGCCTTCCGCAGCGGCATCCGCATGAAGCGCGTCGACGAGAAGGCCTTCACCGCCGTCCTCCCCTTCAAAAAGTTCAATCGGAATTTCTACAACGCCATGGCCGGCGCCGCGCTCCTGGGCAACTCCGAGATCGCCGGCGGCATGTATGTCTTCGGCGCCTGCGGCGGCGAGTACACCGTCGTCTGCAAGCACCTCGACTACAAGTTCCTCCGACCCTGCTTCGGCCCCGCCATCTACCGCATCAAGCCCCTCGACGACATCGAAGCCCTCGTCGCCCAGGGCGGCGAGTTCAATGTCACCCTCCGCATGGATGTCGTCCAGCAGCTCCCCCTCCCCGAAAAGCCCGTCAACGAACAGGGCGAGCCCCAGACGCTCCTCCCCCGCCTCAAAGACAAGCGCGTCGGCCGCGTCACCGTGACCTTCCATGTCACGCCCAAAGAGCACCTCAAGCAGAAGGGCCGCTGGCAGAAGGGCCGAACCTTCGACCCCAAGGACGCCCAGCGCATCGAGCAGGCCCGCGCCGCCGAGAACGGCGAGTAAACTCGGCCCGTGCCCGAGCGCCCCGCAAACCCCGACCTCAGAACCAGCACAGGCGCCGCCCTGCTCTGGTCCGTCTTCCTCGCCGCCTCCTGGACTTGGTGCATCGGCATGTTCCTGCCCGTGCTCATGGTCCGCGACTACGGCGCTCTCGGCTTCCTCGTCTTCGCCATCCCAAACTGCCTCGGCGCCGCGGCCGTCGGCTGGTTCGCACACCCCTCCCGGGCATGGATGGACCGCCACGCCGGCGCCCTCCGCGCATTCAGCTTCGTCACCATGGCCTTCCAGGCCTTCTTCGCAGGATGGATGCTCTCGGGCTTCGGCCCGCAGACCGCGGCGATTCTCGCGCCCGTCCTCCTCCTCGTCACGATCGCCGCGGCCTGGCCCTCGCGCGACGCCGCCGCACGCCTCATCGCCCTCGGCGTTTACGCCCTCTCGATCATCGTCCTGATCCGCCTCCAGGTCGGCGGCGGTCTGGACTGGTCCGCACCATGGCTCGCGGGCGACGACCCGACGCGCACACTGCTCGCCGGCCTCCTCCCCCTCGCCCCCGTCGTCATCTTCGGCTTCCTCGCCTGCCCATGGATGGACCTGACCCTCCTCCGCGCCCGCTTTGCGACCGAAGGCACGCAGCGCCGACTCGCCTTTACAGTCGGCTACCTCGTCCTCTTCCCGGCGATGATCCTGCTCACCTTCGCCTCGCGCGACATCGCCTCCCTCTGGGGCGCCTACGCCTCGCTCGCCCTCGCCACCGCACTCGCACTGCATGTCTCCGCCCAGCTCGGCCTGACCATCGGCCTGCACGGGCGCGAAGTCATGCCGCAGCAGAACGGCCCATTCCCGATCCGCCGCCTGGTGATGGTGCTCGCCATCCTCGGCGCCTTTGGCGCACTGGGCATGGTCGCCCCGTCGCTCCCCGACCGCTTCGGCCTGCCCGCCGGCGAGCTGCTCTACCGCGTCTTCATCTCCTTCTACGGCCTCGTCTTCCCCGCCTACGCCTGGCTCTGCATGGTCCCCACCAAAGACGGCCGCGACGGGCCCACGCGAAAGAAGATCCGCGTCTGGTCCTTCGCCGTCGGCGTCGCGATCCCGCTCTACTTCGTCGGCTACATCCAGCGTGTCGAACTGCTGCTGATCCCGGGCCTGCTCATCATCCTCGGCGCAAGACTCGCCCTACCCGGCGGCCCGGGCTTCCCGTTCCGCCGCAAGCCCATCTAAAACAACCGCGCGCCGTGCCACCGACCTCGGCTCGGGCGAGGTCGGTGCTCTCCGGAATCTTGTGCCCAAAGACAACCCAAATCCGCTGCAGTCCCTACCCCATCTACACCCTCTCCGGCTCACCTGCTCGCCTACTCGACCCTCTCCTGTTCTCGACCGGCAACGCCGGTCGCCCGGCTCACCTGCTCGCCTGCTCGACCCTCTCCTGTTGTCGACCGGCAACGCCCGTCGCCCGGGTGACCAGCGGGCCAGCGCGACTAACGCCACCACGAGCCCCCCAAAGCCGGGCGCC